>JBGSIA010000186.1:0-52185 GCA_041751935.1 Pirellulaceae bacterium
TTAGACTGAGCTTCAAGGGATAGCGGACCGACAGAAAACGCATAGCCGTTCAAGGTGCCCAGCCAAGCGTCTCAGTTCAACGTCCAAACTATCCCGCGGTTCCGCTACGCTCCACGCGGGATAGTTTGTTATTCGTTAAACTTCCGCTCGCTACGCGAACCTCTGTTGACTATTGGCTTTTGGTCGAACACCTGGGTATTAATCGCGATCACATCAACAATCTTGCTTCAAATTGCGGCGGTGTATGTGCCAGCTTTACAATCCGCTTTTCATACAGTCCCACTGGCTGGAAAAGACTGGTTGATCATCGCCGCGGTCGCATTGCCAGTTTTTGTTCTGCTCGATGCAACCAAAACTGTTAAATACTATGGACAGGGGCGTCATTCGTCGCGTGTTTCTAAGCAGCGTCCCTGCGAACTCTCCGATTGGCGATGACGTTATCGGAATCCGTCAGATCTAACTCGCCCGCTCCTTCGAGCACGAGTGTGTTTCGACCTCCGCCTCCTTCGATTTGAAGCCCACCAACTTTGACAGTATACCCACTGGCGAAGTCGATGGTGATCGTATCATCGGTGGACGTGCCGCTCAGTTGCATTCGTTCGACACTTGCGGCGAGAGCTCGGAACAACTCCGTCGCGCCACTGCATACCACGTTGTCTCCACTATCCGTGTTATCCGAATCGTCCCGTCGGCGATCGTGACTGTCACGCCAGCGCTTCTGTCACCGTCGACGATCGTATGTAGATAGTCCTCGACTTCCCCGCTGGCTGAGGCACCGGTGGGTGCGAGTGATCCAGCGGCCCTGAGCCGGAAGCGAGCGAAGGTACTGCCGACCGCCGAGGAGGTGGGAACCGTGAAGTTAAGGATATTCACGCCGGCTGAAACATCAACGCTGGTGAAGATTTGTTCGCCAGCCTCGTTCCAGTCTCCATCGGCATTGAAGTCAATCCAACCATCGAGTTTCGCGGCTAGGGAAGCGACGATGCGGAAACTCGACCTGGATATAGCACTATTCACTTTGAATAGACTGGCGATGAATGTTACGCCATCATCTGCACCATCGGTAACTGGAATCGATCAATCAAGGGCCCTCCAAGTCGATTGTACCCATACGTAACGTCTTGGTGATTGAGACTTCCCGGCAGCTTTTCGTAAGCATCGGCCCTTTGATCGGCTGCTTCGCTGAGTTGCAGGAAAGAGTCTTCAGGATCGTTCAGGACATCGTTGAGTCGGTATACGCCTCCTTCGATTTCTTGGAGCGAGCTACCCAGCACCACCAGTTGGTTCAAGGGTCCCATGAAGCTGGCCATCAGACTCTGAAAAGCGACCAGCGTCCCGATAGACATTACACTATCCATGACTTGCAGCGCTCCCCATCCGAGAATGATTACAGTGGCCAATATCGTTAACGTCGACGGAACCAACCTTAGACTCAGTGAGTAAACTTGAAACATGTTACTTGTTGATACAAGTTTTGCTGTCTGTCCCGACCAACGGCTAAAGAACTCTGACTCACCGCCAGTTGCTTTCAGACTCTCGATCGATTGCAGTCCCGACATGGAAGTCGCCATTGCCTTGCCAGCCTCGTGAAGCGATCGGGCGTTCATAGCCTTTCGTTGCCGCGAGACATATTTCAAGGCGAGCAAGTTGAACCCACGATTGCTATTGCAACAATCGTCAACAGCAGGTCATACCAAAGCATCAGCGCGACATAGCAAACTATCATTACGATATTCAACATGTTCGCAGCCAAATCGCCGGACAACAATCCGGCCACGCGATCGTTGATCTCAATTCGCGAACTAACTTCACCAGCGTATCGTTGTGTAAAGAACTCGACGGGAAGCCGTAGCAAATGCCGAAAGAATCGATAGAGGGAAGTCACCGACTGCTTCTCGATATCTGGTCGATAGAGTACAAGTGCATTCTGATCATCGCATGGTTTAACGGCAGGCAACGGTTTGTGAGTTTTCGACATCTTGTACAGTGCGCCGACAGGTCCATTGTGCCGTCCTTGGCGACTGTGTGCATGGAAGTAAAGATCGTGATATTCCCACGACTCAATCGCGGGATTGAGTTCTTCCTCGAGTGATCCGTCGTCAGCAACAACCTGGATGATTCGAGCGGCTCGCAACATCTGCATCATCTGTTCAATTGATTCTCGCGTGAAATCCGTGTATCGATCGCTGATCGCCTTGCACGTCGTCGGCACCGCAAGTTCCATCAGCAATCCGACTATCCTTGGCTCAGGCAAATACACTCGTGCATTAGACAATGGCGTGTCGACAACTATTTCGTTTTCTACGCGGCGAAGACACGCGAATCGTGACAACCGAAACTCACCATTCATCGATCCATCGACGGCAATTTGACTGAGCATCCACGCCTTGGGAACGAGCGTTGCCAACGAAGGGCTTCCATCGCTAGCCACTACGTGTAAAAATCCATGTTTGGTCAAACGGTTAAGATAGTGGTGCATGTAGGCGAGTGATTGCGTGCGATGGAACCCCTGACATGAGTCCTTTAGCAGACTCATGCGAACCCCCGGAGAACGCAACAGTCCAAGCAAGTTCATGCTTGGAAACAGTGGTCTCCCCAAATTCAAACGACGATTAGATGACTGTAGAACAACGTCACCGTCCTCCCACGATGTAATCTCGATGTCTTCTGGATACGAGAGCAGCAACGAGCCATGCACGGGTGCAATTCCTTAAAAACAATGAAACCGTTTACCAAAGGTGAATCAGAGGAACATCGCGATTGGGTTTAGCTCGACCTCTCGCAGTGGCTCGTGAAAGTATCCCAGCTTGACCGGCACATCGTAGAGTCGGCCCGGTGCATAGCGACTCCAAAAGTGCCTCAACCCTGGGACAATTGCTTTCACAACCGGCATACCGATCTCTTCGCGGGTCGGGTCAAGAACCAGCATTTCCATACCGAGGCGTTCAACATTTTTTTGACATAGATGGACATCCTCTCGAATGTCATCTGTCCACACCGGTTGGTACTCAGCGATATCGATGAGCGGCTCGTTTACTGGCCTCAAGTAGTACTGCTCCACAACGGTTGCCGTGCGTAACCATTGCAACGTATCGGGATCCGAGAGAAACCCAGGCAATTGGTCATCAGGATACTTTGTCAATGGAACCAGCATCTGGTTCATCTCTGTAATGGCGCGAAGAACGGCGTTGCGTGGTTCCAAGTGAGCACCGAATCCAAACATATTCTGTTCGCTTGGTGAAATGGTTCGGCGGGATACTGCAACAGTTTAAATCGTTTGTCACGTCCAGTACGCATATTTCACGGTTCTGGCTGTCCAGGTAGGCACGTAGTTTGTCCAGGTTGGGTTCATTTAGCGAATCGAGATCGATACCTCTCAGGTGCAAGCGGTTGTACCACCATATCGACACGCTGTCGCGCTCTGCCAATTCCAGGAAACCTTGGAAAACAGCTTCCTCAATGCTATTTCCTACCGCGTTTCCGTTGGAACGCCCAACGCAGTAATGCGAATCAGCTTGATCTGGGTAGTTGAAGTAACAAAAAGGATGTCGGGAGATACGTCGTTTTTTGTTGGCTTAGAGACCAAACCGGAGTCCAATCAATACGTTTCTGTTCATCCAGGGGAGCCGGAATGTAATCATAGACGGAAGCGTTTGCGCTTCGTCTGTCCCGCTGCTGATACTGTTGATCACTAAACAACATACAGCGGTTCGGATGGATTGCGTCTTCCCCAAGTTCACAGAGACTGGCATTTCGTCTTAGCTAGTCGCCACGAAAAAATGCCGGAGTATTGTTCGAGTGCCTCACACAGTGCGCTGGCTTTTGCTTGCACTTCACTGATGCCCTTTCCCACACTGTTGTGGCGAAGGTCTGTTTTCAAGCCCAGAATGCTTTGCGGACCGCGAGCGGCATTGTTGCCAGATGCATAGACTTGCATGACCCCATCATTTGTTGTTGTGCAGTTTTCTAGCCTGCTGACCGCACCACAAATCGGACTTATATGATACGAATACTTGTCGAGTGTTTCATGAGGCGACAAAGTGCGATGTCCGCCGTCGGAGGTGTAAGTCTTTTTGCAACTGAGCAGCGTTAACGGGCTAGCTTTGTGATGCTGCCGTGCAGTGGTTCCACAGACTGGGCAACTTGGTTACTTCATCAATACAGGAGTCTCAGATTTCCAGGTCAACAAATTGAACGTCTGGATGTATCCTTTGAACATCGCGGCGCTGTTATTACTGGCGATTAGATTAGCAACACTATTCGCCGCCAATCCCCAAGCGATCGACATCGTCGCTGCATTCCGGGCGCGGTCAGCGATACGGAACTCGCCGTCAGCTTGCGAGTTGTCGATAAACCCCAGGACCGGAAAATTTGATCGAATGTGGTTTGCCAAGCACGCCCAACACGCAGTTTCACCTCGCTGGAAAAGTGGTCCGACCCAGACCATGCCGCCAACTGGTTTTATCAACAACCAAGGCTGCTCGGAGGAGATCGCCTGTCGGTTAATCTCAACCAGCTCCGGTAGCAAGTTGTGATCCGTCACGACAACGTTCAAGTCACCTTCGTCAACCACGCGTACACCGAGTTCGCTCAAGAGTTGCCTCAGCGTTGCGGCGTCGATTCCCAGGGTAGTGAGGGACATGGTTGTATTCGAGAGTCGTTCAGTCGCTTACACAGCGTCGACGTCTTGCAGCGAGAATAATGCTATTTCTTCGGTGGGACGCTCTGTGCCTCGTTCGCAAAAAACGCCCTGCTTCTCCAGTTGATTGAGCGTATAAAACAGAGGTGACAATTGGATTCGTCCGCCTAGCTCTTGGAAGATTTGTTCCATTGGACGTCCATCCAATAATGGAGCGACTGTCTCGTAGAGCTGACCCGCAACACGGATTGATGCATTTCGGACAACAAGAGCACTCCGTCACCGTTACGGACTTCGACTTGAAGATGCGGCTTAAACTGCGGGCACTTGTACATTAGAGGGCCTTGGCTTCCGAGAGAAATGACGGGATACGATGGTTAAGACTTCAACACGGCTTGCTGCAAAAACTGCTCCTGAGCAAGTAAATGAAACATGGGAACCTCCCTGTTCCCAGAATCAAACGCCAACCTGCGGTGCTATTTTGAGATCTTCGCGGTTTCTCACATCGGGTCGAGGCATCTTCGAAAAGTCTGTCAGCGATTCTGGACCGTGTCAGTGAAGCTCTCGGAGTCGTGTCGACTTGAATCCTAAACCAAAAAGGGAGCGATCGCGGACTTCCTTGGTGATTGTGCGATTAGTTTTTGGGGTTGGCCGATCACTCAAAAGGATGACGTTCAACAGGCGTGTGCCGCGGCACTTGATATTCAGTCTGCGTTTGGAGCGTTCGAAAACGAGATCGATCATCCACTTTACGGCTACAAAGTCGGAGTTGGTATCGGAACTGGGCTCGCCGTTGCGGGCCAGATTGGCAGTCGAGAGCAGGCCATCGTCCTGGCCGTTGACCATCGGCTTGAAGGCGACAATAGCTATTGTGTTGCTGGACTGTATAAACGCATTTTTTCACTGACTACGTGTGCTAAATCGACTGCCTTTCAGTCGCCACGCAAGACGGATGCCACGGCTTGGCACAAGTGATTCATGCGGGCTTCGGACATTCCTGCGACGTTGATACGGCCACTGCCGACGATGTAGATCCCATGTTTGTATCGTAGCTCGTCGGCATGCATCGCCGTCAACCCGCTGAAGGAAAACATCCCTTTCTGGTCCAGCAGGAACGAAAAATCTCGATCGACGCCAGTTCGCACCATGCCTTCGACAAAGTCCGATCGCAATTTGGTAATACGACGACGCATCTCGTCGACTTCGCCACGCCATTGAGTGGTGAGCGCGGGGTCAGCCAAGATCGTCGCCACAATGGCTCCACCATGACGCGGCGGATTGCTGTAGTTGCTGCGGACCAATCGCTTGAGTTGACTGTGTGACGCAGCGGCCGATTCTGCTCCCGCAGCAACCAACACCAGCGAACCAACTCGTTCACTGTACAGACCAAAATTCTTTGAGAAGGACGTACAGATAATCGCTTCGCTGACTCGGGACAACATGGTTCGAACGCCGATGGCGTCGGCTTCAATGCCATCGCCAAATCCTTGATATGCGAAATCGATCACCGGCATCAACCGTCGCTCGGCAAACAGTTCCGCAAGCACCTTCCAATCATCCGCCGTTGGATCGACTCCCGTCGGATTATGACAACAAGCATGAAGCAACACGGCATCGCCTGGCGTTGTCTTGGTACGAAGGTCGTCGCACATCGCCGAAAAATCGAGACGCGTTTTATCCACCGTCAAGTAGCGGTAGTTCTCGGTCGTTAATCCCGCGGCGTTGAATATCGATTGATGATTCGCCCACGTGGGTACAGACATCCAAACTCGAATCGGCGAAAGTTGATCCGCGAGAAAATCGGCTGCCAATCGAACCGCACCGGTTCCGCCAGGCGTCTGTACGACACCAAGCCGCTTGTGGTCCAGAGAGTTTCCGAACACCATTTGGGCGACCGCGGCTCGATAGTCGGGCAAACCATCGATGGATAAGTAGCCCTTGCTCTTTTCGTCGGCGAGCAACTTCGCTTCGGCGGCCTTGACGCTCGGAAGAATCGGTGTTTTGCCGCTACTGTCCTGGTACACGCCAACGCTAAGATTCATTTTTTCCGGGTTCGGATCAGCATTGAACGCTTCGCCCAGTCCGAGGATCGGGTCTGGCGGAGCGGTCGCGATGTGCGAAAAACGATTGGTGGAAGCGACTGAATGGGCTGGCGCTGAACTGCCAGAGGCTGGGGAAGTCATAACAAAAACGTGGAAATGGGGACTGGAAACAGTGACGCGAGTAATGCCGAGAGCTGTGATCGTAATCGACAAACGTCATTTGGACCAATGGCTTTACACGAGATGAGTGCGACGGACGTAATTGTTGTTGGTGCGGGAACGACGGGATGTGTCGTAGCGTTGCGATTGGCCCGCGATTTTGGGCTCCGCGTGACACTCGTCGAGCCGCCTGGGAACGCCGCACCGACGGAAGATCGACAGCGCCCAGCTCGCTGGTTACGGCTGTTGGGTTCGACCGAGGACTACCAACTGGCAACGAATCCCTGCGCAGCGCTTGCTGGCCGCAGCACTGTTTGGCCGCGTGGACGAGGTCTGGGCGGTAGCAGCCGGATCAACGCGATGATTTGGCACGAAAGCACTCCACATGATCGCGATCAAATTGAGCAAGCCAGCGGCGGTGTGATTGCTCCAGCCATGATCGTTCGCGCGACCGCAGAACTCGAAAGATTAATCCAGCCAGAGAAACCGCGTTGGGTCAGCGAATCGGCTCAAGCATTCGTTGCAGCTTTTCTCGATGACGATAACCACCCGATCATTTATCCACGCTTCAATCGCGATGGCAAACGCTGGACGGCCAAGCAGTTATTACAGCTCGCACCCGCTGGCAGCATCACGGTTGTGCGCAGAATCGTGGATCGAGTTCTATGGCGAGACAACACAGCTATCGGCGTTCGGTGTCTTAACGATCACGGTGAAGAGAATGTGTTTGCTGGGCACGGTGTCGTTTTGTCAGCAGGAGCGATCGCTTCGCCAACGATTCTTTGCCGCAGTGGTATCGGCCCAGAATCCACGCTCGCCGCCTTGGGGATCACGGCGATTCGCAACTGTGAAGCCGTGGGCAAGAACTTGCAAGATCATTTGGTGATGCCCATCATCTTTCAAACTCGCGAAACGACGTCGTTTGTTGATACAGTATCGACAGCGGAATTATGCCGTTGGCTGGTCAGTGGTTGCGGCCCGCTGGCTTGCAACATCGCCGAGTGTGGGGGACTGTTCCGTGACGGCCAGTTGCAACTGCATGTTACACCCACTCACTATTTGAAGTTTCCTTATGAGGACGGGCCGCCAGCGCTAACGATTGCAGTCAATGCGACGCAACCATTCAGTCGCGGCTATGTTCGCTGTGCCACGATTGATCCACGGATTGCACCTGAGATCGAAACTGGGTATCTCAGTGACTCGCGTGATTTGTGCACTCTGATTGATGCCGTGCATTGGATACGCCGGACATTGACGAAGAGTCCGTTGAACCAGTTCATAGCCGCAGAATTGGTGCCTGGCGAACGGCGAATGACCGACGAGGCGATCGCGAAGTCCGTCGCCCGTTACAGCCAGACGCTTTACCATCCGGTTGGCACGCTTGCGATGGGCTCCGATTTCGATAGCGTCGTCGACGCCCGTTTCTTCGTGAAGGGTTGCGATCGATTGTGGGTTGCCGACGGGTCCATCTTGCCTGTCATCACCCAAGCCAACCCAAGTGTGACGTTGATGTCACTCGCTTGGCTCGCCGCCGCTGCGGTTGCTCAAACATCGATGCAACGCTGAAAGCACTGTCGAGCAATCATCACGCTGCGTTAACTTGAACCGATTACGAAAAGAATTTCGATTCGGTGCGCCTGTGTTGCTTTTGTGTCTTATGTTTTCCTGGATCGTTTTGGATGCGTTGATTTGCGCATCACACCGAACAGGGCGTACAACCGTTTTCATCGGTACGATCCACGTTCACCGTAAATGCGACTAGGAAAACTTCGTCATGCGCACACCCACACAAAATCGTCCAGAAAACAGTCGCCAAGAGCAGTTCGAAATCATCAAACGACGAATCCACGGGAAATTGGTCGACAAGCTTGACCTGTCACGAGTCGGTGAGCTGAAAGGCGACACGCTCAAGCGAGAAATTCGTCTCGTTGTCGAGCACCTTTGTGATGCCGAAGACACGCTGCTTAACCGACAAGAACGCGAACAGATCGTTGAGGAAGTGCTCGACGAAACATTCGGACTGGGGCCTTTGGAGTTGATTCTCAAAGATCCCAAGGTCAGCGATATTTTGATCAACGGCCCTAAGAACATTTATGTCGAAAAAGGCGGCCGGATGCAAAAGACCGACGTCGAGTTTCGTGACAACAAGCACTTGATGCAGATCATCGACCGGATCGTCAGCAAAGTCGGTCGTCGTGTGGATGAAACCAGCCCGATGGTTGATGCTCGTCTGGAAGACGGCTCACGAGTAAACGCGATCATTCCGCCGCTGGCACTGGACGGTGCCGCAGTCAGTATTCGTCGCTTCGGCAGCAATCCACTCAAGCTGGAAGACTTGCTCAACTATCGCGCCTTCACGCCGGAAATGGTGATGTTGCTCGAAGGTTGCATCAAGGCACGGTTGAACATGATCATCGCCGGCGGTACCGGCTCCGGCAAAACGACGCTACTGAATACCCTTTCGTCGTTCATCGGCCACGAAGACCGAATTGTAACGATCGAAGATGCCGCCGAATTGCAATTGCAACAAGACCACATCGTACGCTTGGAAACACGTCCGCCCAACATCGAAGGCAACGGCGCGATCACCGCCACGGACCTCGTCAAGAACGCACTGCGGATGCGTCCGGAGCGAATCATTATCGGAGAATGCCGTGGTGGCGAGACGCTGGATATGTTGCAAGCGATGAATACCGGTCACGATGGTTCGCTGACGACGGTTCACGCCAATACACCGCGTGATGCGATCGCACGACTGGAAACTTTGGTGATGATGTCTGGATTTGAATTGCCTGTAAAAGCGATTCGCCAACAAATCTCCGGTGCCGTAGACGTGTTGATCCAAGCCAACCGATTGCAGGGCGGTCCTCGTCGAGTCACGGCGATCACCGAAGTTGTCGGTATGGAACAAGACACGATCATTTTGCAAGACATCTATCGTTTCGTGCAGAAAGGAATTGGCGAAGACGGCAAAGCACACGGCCACTTTGAGTGCACCGGCGTGCGACCAAGCTTTATGGATCGGCTGGAATCCGCTGGCGTGCGATTACCCGCCAGCGCCTTCCGTGAACGCATCATGATGCAAGCTTAACGCAGTACGAAAAGAGGCCTGACCCTTTTCCATGTTGGTGTCTAGGCTTTAGCCGATTCTTTCCCAGAACTGAACGCCTAAAGGCTGAGCGTCAACCGTTCTTGTTTGTTTGATAACCTTTAACTTGTAGTTTTTGTCATGTCCGGTTTCATCATCATTGCGGCTGTTGGCATCGCCGTCGCGTCGACACTTGCATTCGCTGTTTCGGTCTTCATGCCCAGTGAAGAGTCCTCGGCGATGGACGACCGTTTGGATGCGATGGCATCGCGACGCCGGGGCGGAGCAGCAGAGGGTAAGACAGAGCAGCCGTCGTTGTTGATGGCCGGCGGCTTTGACAGCAACACCAGTCCGATGCAGTTTCTGATCAAGCGATTGCCGGCGCTACAGGATTATCTGGATCAAGCCGGGTCGAAGATGACTCCCTCGCAATTCCTGGCGATTGTCGCAGGTTTGTTCGTCGCATTTTCGGCGATACCGTTTTTCCTTCCTGTCCCCAAAATACTGGGGATTGTTCTGGGGCTTTGCTCCGTGTCGCTTCCAGTCGGTTGGTTGTTGATGAAACGCAGTCGGCGATTGGCCAAGTTCGGTCGCCAAATGCCCGAGGCACTGGAATTGCTCGGACGATCGCTGCGCGCCGGTCACTCTCTCGCCGCCGGTTTCGGGCTGGTGGGAAGCGAAACCGAAGCTCCCCTGGGCCCCGAATTCCAACGTGCCTTTGAAGAACAGAACTTTGGTATTCCGCTTGATGAAGCAATCGAAGATATGGCCAAACGCGTTCCGAACATGGACCTGCGATTTTTTGCCACTGCTGTAATTTTGCAGCGTCAAACCGGTGGTGACTTGGCAGAAATTCTGGACAAGATCAGCTACATCGTTCGGGAACGGTTACAGATTTTGGGGCAGATCCAGGCGTTGACGGGTGAAGGCCGAATGAGCGGTGCGGTGCTGTTGGCGTTGCCGCCAGTTCTGTTCTTGGTGATGCTCAAAATGAATTACGAATACGTGATGATGCTTTTCACCGACGAGATCGGACGCTACATGCTTTGTGCCGCGTTGGTCACTCAGCTTATCGGTGCACTTGTGATCAAGAAAATCATCACGATCAAGGTTTAGTCACACTAGGTACCCGAAAAGGGGGCTGACCCCTTTTCGACAGACATACTACTCAGCCAAGACTTTTAGGGTTTACTGTCGATGTTTACTGCTTTGCTGTTCGCGATCACCGTTCTTGGTCCCGTGCTCATGGTGACCATAGCGATATTTCTCGCAGTGTCCGCTGTAACATGGGTTGCGCTAGGCCGAGTTTCGGGTGACGATCAACCGCGTGCCGAGTCACGTTTGGATCTGTTGAAAGATCCGCGTCGCAGCCGAACCGTAGAAGTTGAAGACGGTAAGTCAAAGAAGGACAAAAAAAAGCAAGCCGTAACTGCGATTCTCGAACGAGCCACGTCGCCGATGGAAAAGGCGGTGAAGGGTACCGAGAAAGAAATGAGCGAGCTGCGCGAACAATTGATGAACGCTGGCTTTCGTCGTGAAGGTGCCCCGATCGTTTTCAAGGGACTGCAACTGATCTTCACAGGTTTTGGATTGTTCGTCGGTGGTGTGTATGGGCTGATTTTCGACGGACTGACACAAGCCCTCGTGATGAAGGTTGGTATTGGTGTCGTTGCCGGTTTTGCGATCCCAAAGTTGCTACTTAGCCATATGGCTAAGAAACGCAAAATGAAAATCTTCCTGGGGCTTCCGGATGCGTTGGACTTGATGGTTGTGTGTGTCGAGGCCGGTTTAGGGATGGACCAAGCTCTGCGAAAAGTTGCTGATGAAATGAAAAAGAGTCATCCCACGATCGGCGAAGAGTTCGGGATCGCTAATCAACAATTGCAACTGGGGCGTCCGCGAGCCGAAGTGCTGCAAGCACTTGGTTATCGCAGCGGAGTTGACGACTTGAAACAGCTTGCGTCGATCTTGATCCAAGCCGACAAGTTCGGTTCAAGTGTGGCGACAGCCTTGCGAGTCCAGAGCGATTCGATGCGTTGCAAACGACGTCAAATGGCTGAAGAAAAAGCCGCTAAGACTGCGGTAAAGATGATTTTCCCACTGGTTCTGTTCATCTTCCCAGGCATCTTTGTGGTGCTCGTCGGACCAGCCGCAATCAATATGTATCGCAACCTACTGACGATTTGATTCTCGTTCCGCGTCCCGCGCGCCAAAGACATTTCTCTCGACGACGCTTCCTTCAACAATGCTGCCGTCGAGAGTTTGCTGGCGTGTGATCTCAGCGCGAATTAGCTCCACATTGCGACGATTGCTTTTCCAGAAAACGTCAAATACATCGCCGACGAGCGGGAGAGTTCCAAATGCGGAATCGAGCAGCGCGTTGGCTATCATCTTGACGTGAACTCGCTTGCGAACACCGACCTGGTAGGCCTGCAAAAACAGGTAGCAGTGGGGCAACAATCCCGCCACATCACCGATTCCGGGAAACAGTCCAATCAAGCTGTCCAGTCCAAACCGGATGTTGGTTCCCGGCACACGAAACGATTCATCCATCGTTTTCGCCAGACGATCGAGCTGCTCCAATCGCGATTGCAGTTCGTTGCGCGAGAGTTTTGGTGCGTTCAACGTGCAATACCTCGAGTGTGCGGATAGCAAAAGCGGTAAAGCGACATTCTACTGCATCGATGAACTTCGCGTGGCTCGAAATCTCGCGTGACTGACGGTTGAGTTTCACGCATGCGTCGGATTGATCTGGTGCTCGCCAGTGCGTGAACATTACGCTTTGGGCACGTTCAATTCCGTTTCGAGTTTATGTTAGTTATTGCCAAATGTCGAATATCGCGCAGCAAGCATTGATTACTCGCCGCCAAACACTGCGACTTTTCGGCGGTTTGAGTGCGACCGCCTGTTTCGGAATGTGTGGCTGTCGCACGGCGCCGATCACCGGGCGTCGGCAACTGTTGATCATGCCAGAGAGCGAAGAGGTGTCACTGGGTCAACAATCGTTTGGCGAAGTCACAAAGGAGACGACCGAAAGTTCAAACGAGCGGTATCGCGCGTTGGTTACCAAAGTTGGCGAGCGAATTGCTGCGGTCGCCGATCGTGATGATTATCAGTGGGAATTTAAGACACTTGCCAGTGATGAACAGAATGCATTTTGCCTGCCTGGTGGCAAGGTCGCCGTGTATGAAGGCATTTTGCCGGTGTGCGAAAGCGAAGCGGGACTGGCGGTTGTGATGAGCCACGAGATTGGGCATGCGATCGCACGACACGGTGGTGAACGAATGAGTCAAAACGCTGCGGTCGATGGCGTTAAGACGGCTGTCGGCTACGTGATGCGAAACCAAGAAGAAGTGAAGCGTGAAACGGCACTCAAAGCGTTTGGGATTGCTTCAGAGTATGGTGTGTTGTTGCCATACAGCCGCAAACATGAACTGGAAGCAGATCATATTGGACTGCTGCTGATGAGTCGAGCTGGATATGAACCCGAGGAAGCACCACGGTTTTGGAAGCGATTTGGTGCAGCGGCGGCTACTTCGGGTAAGCCGCCCGAATTCATGTCAACGCATCCCTCAGACGAACATCGCGCAGCGGAGCTGACAAAATTGTTGCCAGAAGCACAATCGTTGTACGTCCAATCAGCCAGCAAAATCGGTGTCGGTGAAACGATTTGAGCGAAGCGATGCAGGCCCCACAACTTGTCCAGTGTACGGCGGAAAAACATGCCGACACAATTCTTGAAATTTTCAACGATGCGATCGCCACGAGTACGTCACTGTACGATTGTGAACCCCGCACCAGCGAGAGCATGCGTGCGTGGTTTGAGCTTAAATCGCGACATGGTTTTCCCGTCATCGGACTGCAAGATGCATCACAGTCCATGCTTGGCTTTGCGACCTATGGGACCTTTCGAAATTTCGCAGGCTACCGCTTCACTGTCGAGCATTCGATTTACATTCACAAAAATCATCGTGGGCGAGGTTTAGGCAAACTCCTGATGCAGGAGATCATAAATTGCGCGGAGAAACACGGTGTCCATGTGATGGTTGGCGTGATCGACGCTGCGAATCAAACGAGTATCGCCCTGCACGAGAAGTTCGACTTCAGTTACGCGGGAACATTGCGCGAGGTCGGCTTCAAGTTCAATCGCTGGCTTGACATCTTGTTCTATCAAAAGATTTTCATCAACAAATGAGTTCCATACCCTGGAATCTCATTTCGTTCGATCTTTCCCGATGCGAATAGATCGCGAAATCGGACTTGCAATTCTGGGTCTGAAAACACGGCATCGGTCATCACGATCCCCTTACCCAAAGTCGGTAAAACCTGGGCCAAACGCGCAGCCGAGCCGAAATAGTCAAGCTTGTCGTTCTGTGTCGTAATCAAGACTTGCCCCCGGTGCAAGCCAATGCAGATTGACAGCAGACCAGCGGTATCGTCATCAAGAACTGTATCGACCATCTCGACTGCGGCAGCTACGGCATTTTCACATTGGCGAAACGCTGCGAGCATTCCTTCGCCAACGCTCTTGGTAACGGTGCCTCCTCGGGCCGTGATGATTTGAGCTTGTGTGTCGAGCGACTGGCGAATCAAGCGATAAGCATCGGCGTCACCCAAGCGTGAGTACAACAATTGCAGGTCGACGAGGCCGCTGGATAACAACGTCATATCGTCCGACATAATCGGAGTTTCGCGATCGAAGGTCTGGTTGGGAAACAGCTTGCGAAATCTCGGCAACGCCAAGGCCGCAGTCGCTGTGATCACGTTCTCGCGAGCGATCTGGCGTTCCAGACGCGCCACATGAGCAACGTCCGAATCGTTGACCAACGTGAGTGATTGGTGACCCGAACGCAGCACCGGTGTGTGCGTCGATACACCCAACTCGGACAACTCAAACTCAGCTTCGCTGGGCGCATGCTCGCGACGAACACGAAGCGGTTGACGACGAGCCAGACGCGGACCACGCAGCACATAATCGCCGGGATTCAACTGCACCTCCAACTCCAATCGCTCTCTAGCAGCCAATCGCACCTGAGCAACAACATGTGGTGAATGACTGGGACCACCGATGCAGTAAATTTGCGTATCGACGTCGCGAACTTCAGTGTGTGCACAAAACACCATCTCAATGGCATCCGACACATCCGTTTGAAATTCAACATTGCATGCTTGGCAGTTGGTGTGTGAACTGATTTCCGACAACGCGGCGACGTTTACCGCAGCGACACGACACATGGGACAAAGGAGATCCCACTGCAGTGTCAGCAAACCTTCGGTGGCGGCAACAAGACAGGCATCGATGACGGCGTCAGAGTCAAGCGAAAGTTCTTCGGCAAGCAGGATTGGCCGGATTTGGGAAAGCGATTGTGGCGCGGCATGAAGCAGGTACTCCTCCATGCGCAAGGCAACTTCGGGATCGACGCCGCGTGGAACCAACTTGGCACATCGAGATCGAATTCGCTGGCGTTGGGTTGACGTCAACGAAACTTTACTCTCGAACGGATCGCGCACGGCAGCAGGAAGCGCAAGCTGCAATGATTTCTTACGGGCTTGAAGCGATTCATCAATGCGCTGATAGACGGTTGCCAAGTTCCGTTGGCTCTTGCGGTCGATCTCGACTTTGATCAGTAGGCGCCCCAGCGTGCCGACGGGTTCAATCTTTAGTGTGTGAGTCAGTCGCGTTCCACCGCTAGGCAAGGCCGCGAGTTGGACCACACTCATGAACACGCGGAACGGTCCTGACTTGAATTCTCGCAAGACACCGAATCGTGAACCCTCGATCCATTCAAACGGATGCTCTTCCCAATGTACGCGAATTCCTGCGATCTTGAATGAGCCGAAACGACGCAATCCATGTACGGGATCATGAACGGATTCCCATGTGACTGGCGATAATCCGATCGCCTTATTGAGTCGTTCCGTGTTGGCAACAAACGACCACAGTTCCGCCGGCGAACTGTTGAGGTCCCAGTGGTACTGTCGCTGGACCACGGCTTTCTCGGAGGCATCCGGAAGCCTCGGGTGCAAATGCATTTCACTTGGCTCGCCTTGCAATACACGAGTGATCTCTTTCAACATTTGCGAAGCATCGCCGTAACGTTGGTCGGGATCTTTGGCCAATGCTCGCGTAACAATCTGGGCTATCTCATCACTGACCAGCGGGTTCAGCCGTTGTACTGGCGGTGGAGGATCAAACACATGCATCGTTACCAACTTCATCGGGTCAGTATCAGTAAACGGTGGCGAACCGGTAAGCAACTGGAACAAAGTGATCCCCAACGCGTACACATCGACTGCTGGCGTGACCGTGGCTGATCCCTTGCACTGCTCCGGTGCCATATATATTGGAGTTCCCAGCATCGCACCGGCTTTGGTCAGTTCCATGGAGCTTGACTGATGGACATAGCGAGCTATCCCAAAGTCCGTCAGCTTGACTTGATAATCCGCGATTGATAGTGGGGGCCCTTTCTCGCCCGAATCGCTCCGGTGCAACAGCACGTTCTCTGGTTTGACATCGCGATGTACGATCCCACTGGCATGTGCATCGACCAGTCCACGGGCGATGTCGGCGATCAATCGCAGCGCCGATTCGGGGTCGGGTACGCGGTTGTCTCGCAGCCAGCGAGCGAGATTGGTGCCTTCGACAAGCTCCATGACCATAAAATGCAGCGAGCGGTCGTACCCAACCTCGATTAAGCGTGTTACATAGTCGTTCTGGATATCTCCGAGCAATCGTGCCTCCTTGCGAAAGCGACGGACGGCTTGACCGATATCGGACGAATCGTTGCGAAGCACTTTCACTGCCACACGTTCTTTGGTGGCCACATCAGTCGCTGAAAAAACGACGCCCATTCCGCCGCGACCCAGCATCCGATCCAATCTAAATCGTCCCAGCGTCTCACCTGGTGCACAGGGCAAGGACGAGGCAAATCGGTTAGCCGTATTCGCCTTTATTGATGCATGTATCGACTCAATCGCAATGTCGCCAGTCGGCGTGTCTTCGATAGCTAAGTCTCCGGTCTGATTTGAGTCAGGGTCTTGGTCCAACGTACCGTTTTGCGCGACGATGTTGGCTTGCAAGTGAGAAGGCGTGATTCCGAAACAATCACACCATTGTTGGATACTGGGCGGCTCATCAGCGAAATCACAGTCGCGGCCCAGTTGCAGTAGGTTAGCTACCGATGGCTCCTTTAGGTCCGTTGGCTTGCAGAGACAATCGCTTAGCGCTTGCCACAAACGCTGTAAGTCCATCGCGGTGTCATCGTCCAGCGACAGTAGTGGATCGATCCATAACTCATTATTTCTGTCGACAGCAATTTCGCTGAATCCAGCCTCGCCGATGGCAAGTCCCAGTCGATGACACGCAGCGACCGCCTCGACCAATCTCCCAGCCGAGTGCCAAGAATCAATTTCTCGAACGAGAGTGCTCGGCTCGTTCAGGTAGCGGACCATCAGGCCGTCAACAGTCACGCTAGCTGGTCGGTGCTCCAGGTCGTACCGCAGTAGTCGGCGGACGCTTGATGATTGAATGAGCTTCACGAGATGCAGTCGTCGTGAAAACCGTTCGGCGAGTGGCGGCTGAAGCCATTTCTCCGGCAAAATTCGCACTTCGATTGGCTGGTGCGATAGCGGATCGATCGCCGACATCGCGACAAGACCATCGCGACGAATGAGGGCTTTTAACGACGATGTGCTGGCAATCGGTGACACGGTGGCTCAAGTGAATGTGGAGACTGGCTCGGTTATACGATACGCGATCTGTCTATCACTCGCCACGCTTGCAATTCGCTATACTTGGTCGAACCGTCTCGTCAGTGCCACTTCTATTTGCGGGACACTTGTTTCCCGACCACAACTTACCCGTGAGAGTACATCATGGTTACCGCCGCCCGGGCTTCGATTATCTCAGCGACTGCGATGCTTAGTTTGGTGTCGTTGTTTTCTTTTGCCGAATCCGTATACGGTCAGGAAGCTGCGCCAAGCCGCATGTCGACTAAGTTCGTTCCGGATGACGCGATCGCGATCGGAACATTGACCCCAGCGGAATTGTTGAAGAATCCGATGTTCGAAATGTTTCCGATGGAAGTGATTAGCGTCCAGGGTAGGGAGCAGGCAGGAATCAATCCGATGGAGATTTCGATGGTGAAGGTCGTCGTCGGGTTGCCAGGGCCGAGTGGACCGATGTTTGGTGCGACGATCGAACTGGATGGTGATGTTGATCTGCAAACCCTGTTGCAGTTTATGAATGCGAATCCTGAGCCAGTAAAAATCGGTGACTTCACGGTTTATCAAGTCGAGGGACCTCCAGGAACCGTGCTGCATCAACTGAACGAACGAACCCTCATTGTTGCCTCGTCAAATTATTTGGAATCGATTGTCGCGGCCGACCAGGGAACTGGCCCCTTGCCATCACTCGTTTCCAAGGTTCCGAATCGGCCAGGGTTGACGATTCTGGCGATGATTCAATCTGTGCGCCCGATGATAAGCGGCATCGCAAAACAACAAGCACAACAATTGCCACCGCCGGTGCAACCACTCGGTGATTTGCCAGAACTCATTGACGCGATGTTGTTACAAGTGAATCTCGAAGGCACAGGAGCCAAACTGCAACTGACTCTGTTGTGCGTGGACGAAGAAGCAGCTTCGAGAGTGGAGGCGATACTCAACGATTCGATTCAGTTCATGCGCCAGATGAGCATGCAGCAGATGCAACGCGGTATGGCCCAATCAGGCGAGTCGCCAGAACTGCAACAGGCGATGGATAAGTATGCCAGTCGAATGGGCGATATGGTTGTCAAAACTTTAACTCCGACTCGCGATGGCCGTCGCGTGATCATCAATGTTGAGTCGTCTGCGGGGATCGCAACCACCGGCGTGCTGGTCGGTCTACTGTTACCAGCAGTACAAGCCGCTCGTGAGGCCGCGCGACGAATGAGCGGCAGCAACAATATGAAACAGATCGGTTTGGCTCTCCACAATTACCACGCCGCTTACAATCGGCTGCCTCCACCGGCGATCGTGAACGAAGCGGGTGAGCCATTGTTGAGTTGGCGAGTCGCAATTTTGCCGTTTATTGAACAGCAAGCTTTATATGAACAGTTTCACATGGATGAGCCATGGGACAGCGAGCACAACCTGCCCTTATCCGAGAAATTGCCCGCCGTCTATGCGCACCCAAGTGCCCCGACACCTCCGGGACACACAGTCTATCACGCGGTCGTCGGTGATGAATACGCCTTTAAGTCAGGCGAGAATCTCGGTTTTCGAGACATAACCGACGGAACCAGCAACACGGTTATGATTGTGGAAACCAGTGGTGATGCATCGGTTCCTTGGTCCAAACCGGAGGACGTGGAAATTGATCCCGAAGATCCTCTGGTACACATGGGGCGAAATCATCAGGGCGGATTTCATGTGGTGATGGGTGACGGCGCAGTAAAATTCATTACTCATTCGATTGATCTGAGTTTGTTCAACGCCTTACTCACTCGCGCCGGTGGCGAAGTCGTCGATCGAGCGCCATAGGTAAGAAAAAAGTAATGATGTCGCTGTGCCCCAAGAGCAAAAGTCAAATCGACGATGGCGAACGCAACGAACGATCCATAAGTGTCCTATTTAGAAAGGGACGATCACCAGCGTTGTACGCGTTACGAGCTGTTACGTTGAATAGCTTAAGGTTCACGTTGGCTATCAGCTTCAGTAGCAATGCTGCGATGGCGGTAGATGACTTTGCAACCACCGTTCGGCCGCTTGTGCAACGTTACTGTGTTGAATGTCATTCGTCAGACGTGACTGAGGCGGATATCGATCTTGGTGTGTTTATAACGCTGTCGGATGTTCATCACCAAAGTGAAGTCTGGCTGAAAGTTCGACGCATGCTTGACAGCCAGCAGATGCCGCCGCAAGATTCATTGCAACCAAGCGATGATGAGCGTCTTGCTCTGGAGTCATGGGTGCGTTCGTTTCTGGCTGATGAAGCGAGAACGAACGCTGGTGATCCCGGACCGATCGTACTTCGTCGACTCAATAACGAAGAGTACAATTACACCGTCTGTGATCTAACGAGCGTCAATTCACTCAAGCCGACACGTGAGTTTCCAGTGGACGGAGCTGCTGGCGAAGGTTTTATCAACACCGGTTCGGCACAATCGATGTCGCCAGCACTTGTGAGCAAGTATCTCGGTGCGGCCAAAGAAGTCGCCTCGCATGTAGTACTGCTGCCTGATGGAATCCGCTTCTCGCCAGCAACCACGCGCCGGGACCAGACTGACGAGCTGTTGGCAAGCATTCAAGCGTTTTATCGGCGGTTTGCCCAAGACGGTGGTGGATCGGACGTCGATCTGCAGGGAATCAAATTCAGTACGAACATGGCCGGCGTCATACCGATCCGCAAGTATCTGGCGGCAACTCTTGACGAGCGTGACGCACTGACCACGGGGCGGAAGACGATTGAATCTGTCGCCGACGAGCGTTCACTCAGCACCAAGTACTTGCGATATTTGTGGCAAGCATTGTCCAAACAAGCGGACGCCGAACAGCTATCGGCTGTCGACCAACTGAGACTGAAATGGCAAGCTTCGAATCCGCAAGACGTCGAACCGCTGGCAAGTGAGATCGAGGCCTTGCAGAAGCAGCTGTGGAAATTCAATTCCGTCGGGCAACTGACCGATGACGGCAAACCTAAGGTCTGGATGGAGCCAGTTTCTCCGACAGAACCGAGTGCACTGCTTAAGGACGTGGGTTCCGATCTCGATATCGGCGCGTTAATCACAGAGTTTCGTGACCTCTTTCCGACCGCTCTCTGCTATATCAATATAGTGCCTGTCGATGAAGTGGTAACGCTGACGCTGTTTTTCCGCGAGGACGCGCACTTGCAGCGACTGATGCTTGACGAAGAACAAACTGCTCAGCTCGATCGACTGTGGGACGAGCTGCTGTATGTCGCACAAGAGCCCTTAGCGTTGGTCGTTGCCTTTGAGCAGATTTATGAGTTCGCGACCCAAGACCGTCCCGACTTGGTCAATGCGTTCGCGCCGATGAGAGGGCCGATCAACGAGCGAGGAGAATCATTTCGACAGCGGCTCGTATCCACTGAACCGATGCAGCTGGATGCCGTCGTAGAGTTCGCGAACCGAGCATGGCGACGAACGTTGTTGCCCACAGAGACAGCGTCACTACGAGACTTATACGCACAGCTTCGTCAAGCGGGAATTGCTCACGATGAATCCATCCGCTTAACGATTACTCGCGTTCTTGCTTCACCTGCGTTTTTGTACCGGCACGAGCAACCTGTAGCAGGAAAAGTCGCCGGTCCCGTGACAAGTTACGAATTGGCAAGTCGACTGAGCTACTTCTTGTGGTCGTCAGCGCCAGACGCCGAATTGCTTTCGATCGCTGAGGCTGGCCAGTTGCAAACGGACGATATGTTGCTGCGTCAAACTCAACGGATGTTGGGCGACGCAAAAATTCGTCGTTTGGCGATTCAGTTCGCTTGCCAATGGTTGCACCTGAGAGACTTTGACCAAACCCACGACAAAAACGAGAGATTGTATCCCGAGTTCTCGCCACTACAGCACGATATGTATGAAGAGACAGTGCTATTCTTTGAAGATATGTTTCGAGGTAATGGTTCCATTCTGGGATTAGTTAATGCCGATCACACGTTCGTGAATGCATCGCTGGCGATGCATTACGGCATACCGGATGTGGTTGGCCCTCATTGGCGGCGAATTGACGACGTCCAACGTCACGGGCGTGGCGGAGTGCTCGGGATGGCAACGTTTTTGGCAAGTCAATCCGGTGCTTCTCGAACCAGCCCGATTTTGAGGGGGAATTGGGTTTACGAAACACTCTTAGGCCAGCGATTGCCACGACCGCCGGCTAACGTTCCACAGCTTCCCGAATCGCTGCCTCAAGGGCTCAGCGCTCGTCAGTTAATCGAACAACACAGCTCTGCTCCCCAGTGCGCCCGATGCCATCTAAAGATTGATCCCTTTGGCTTCGCACTCGAGCAATATGACGCTATCGGAAGACAGCGGCTAACGAAGGCCGATACGCAGGCACAAATCCCCGGCGGAGAACTCATCGACGGAATTGACGGGCTGCGAAATTACTTGATGAACGAGCGACTCGGTGAAGTCGTTCGTCAATTTTGCCACAAATTGCTTGGATTCGCACTTGGACGCGAAGTCCAGCTCTCCGACGAGCCACTGCTTGATAAAATGGAAATTCGACTGCGAGACGGCGACTATCGGTTTCACATCGCTGTAGAATCGATCGTGTTGAGCGAACAGTTTCGCAACATCCGCGGCAACATTGATGAACCATAAGTATGCAATTTCAACAAAGTCCGATGATGCGAGCTCTTTCCCGCCGTACCGTTCTTCGAGGTGTCGGCGTTTCGATGTTGTTGCCATGGTTGGAATCACTGCCAGCGTTTGCAGAGGACGACGAGAGCGCATCAACTAATGGTAAGCCACCGACGAGGATGGCGATCCTGTTTTCAGGTTGCGGATTTCACAGCAAGGAGTGGTGGGCCAAAGGCAGCGGCTCGGACATGGAACTCGGCAAGGTACTGCAGCCGTTGAACGAGTTTCGCGAACGGTTGGTGTTCATCAGCGGTCTGTACAACGCCGAGGCGCTCAAAGGAAACATTCATAGTTCGCAGACCGGAAACTTACTGTCGGGAGCACCGCTTGCTGCTGGCGGAACGATCCAATCTGGAACCAGTGTCGATCAAGTCGTCGCACGCCATGTAGGACAGCAGACGAAACTGCCGAGTCTTGTGTTGGGCTGTGAAAAGGCCAACCCATCGGTCCACAAGAATTACTCGATGTTGTATAGCTCGCATATTTCCTGGAGCAGCCCAACGTCACCTACGCCGCTTGAAGTCTATCCAGCGTTGGCGTTTGACCAACTCTTTAAAGACAGTATTCATCAAGGCGACCGCAGTGTACTCGATGCAGTGCTTGCCGATGCTAAGGATTTTCGTCGCAGCATCAGTCAACTCGATCAACAGAAACTGGACGAGTATCTCAACAGCGTCCGAGAAGTTGAACAGCGAATCGATCGGGCGGGGAAGCGAGGTGAACTGCAGGGATGGCGACCAACCGTAACGGCGCCAAATATCTCGCGGCCAGCTGATGGCTACCCTCAGGACATCGTCGAGCACATGAAGCTGATGGCTGATATCCTCGTGCTCGCGTTCCAAACAGACACGACTCGCGTTTGCACGTTGAAGCTGAACAACGACCACGGCACATTGCGGTTCCCGCACCTGGGCGTTGATTACATGATTCACCACTTGCTGTCCCACAGTGATACCGATGACTGGTTGAAAGTGAACCAGTTTTTTCTGGAGCAAATGGCGTACATCGCTCGGCGCATGGATTCGGTTCAAGAAGGCGAGGGAACGTTGCTGGATAACACCATGCTGATGCTGTGTTCCAGCATGCTCAACGGACACCACGATGCGACGAAGTTGCCGGTGGTAATGCTCGGTGGTGGAAACGCAGGAATTCGCGGCGGCCAAAATCTCGATTACTCCGGCCAGTCCGATCGTCAGATGTGCCGACTGTATCTAAGCATGATGAAGCGGATGAACGTCGCAATCGACAATTTCGGCGACGCCTCCGAGCCACTGGCCGAAGTTTAGTTGAAGTCGCTATCGTCGGTTACAACCTGAAGATAACCGGGACCTAGTGCGCTGGCGAAGTATCTAGCGCACGAACTTAACGACCGCCATCGCCAACACGGTACCAACAAGGTTCGATACCAAGTCGAACGCCGTGTTTTCGTAACCGCCCACGTTCGTCTCGGGAGAAATTCGTGTGGCGATGAACTCCAAGATTTCGTTGACACTGCCCAAGCCACAACCCACAAGGGATGCCGAGATCGCTTGCCCGAGCGACGGCCGAGTATAGCGCACCGAAGAGGGCCGCATCCCCTGTAACGCCGCGACCGCTGCGGTTCCGAACCCAAAGGCGTGTACCAGATGGTCGTACTTGAGAATGCCAGGAATGATCCAGCCGCTGTACCATACCGCGTGATCGCCGTCATATGGCCATCCAGGAGGCAGTGGCATCAACCCGCCAGCCAAATGCAACGCGGCCCAGATTGAAAGGCACCACATGACCGCTGGCGAGAACTGAATGCGTCGATCGAGCCACAACACGGCAGCGATGATCACTGCCAGTGAAACCAAATAAAACGCGAACTCGGTATTCCTGGTTTGGATCACAGCAAGCAAAGCGACACCGAGATAGAACGCAGAGAATGCAATCAGTCGCGGTTGACGATTCTGGATCGCACGCGGATTCCTAGAAGTCGATCTCGCCGTTAGCCGCGGCTTTTGCGTGCGTTGCTTATTCGGCCGCGACTTGCTGGATCGAGACATACGTTGTTTTGCCGTGTTTAATTGTCTGTCTGTTCAACTTTAAGTAGCTTGTGTTGCGCTTCGATCTCCTCGATCACATCGCTGCTAAGACCGATATTGGCGACGTTCAGTACTTTCAAATTTGGTAACGTCGCCAGAGAGCGGATACTCTCCTCGCTCAAGCGGTTTCCGGCCACCGACAAGGACTGTAACTTGGTCAGCTTCATCAACGTCGCCAGCGACGCGTCGCTAATCTTTGTCGACTTCAAATCCAACGTTTCCAAGTTGGTGAGCGTCCCCAGTTCCGACATCGCATCGTCGTCGGTCTTGGTGCCCCATAATCCTAGATACGTTAAACCAGTCAGCTTGCCGAGCAGTTTGATACCGTCTGGCTTTGCTAACCGACATTCTGCGATATCCAAGTATGTTACTTTCGGCAATTGAGAGATTATCGCTAAGCCGTCGTTATCAATTGACGATTCGCGCAGCTCAAAACGAGCGAGTTCTTTGATGTTGGCGATATGGGCGAACCCTTCACCAGTAACATCACAGCCGCGAATCCGTAAACGCTTCAGTCGCTTGAGATTCTCGAGCGATTTCATGCCTTCGTCATCAATGTTCGTCTCGTCCAACTGGATCGACTCCAACGTCGGCATGTTGCCCAAAACTTCCAGGGAGGCATTGGTCAGCGACGTACATTTATTTGCATTGAATGATTTCAGCGGCAGTCCCGCCAGCGCGATCACACCATCGTCAGTGATCTTGGAGTTTTCCAATTGGACATCGATCAGCGTTTTGATTTTCGCCAGCGGCTTGACGTCGTCATCACCGACGTTTGTGTTTCTCAAGTCGACCATTCGCAACTTGGGCAACACGGTCAATTTCTCGAGACCCTCACGGCTGACCGACGTAAGCCGCAGCATCAGCGCGTCCAATTGCTCCAACTTCGCAACATGCTCGAGCGTGGCGTCGGTGATCGCCGTGCCGGTTAGATCCAATCGCTTGAGTTTTTGTAATTGAGCGAGATTCTGCATCCCCCTGTCATCGATACCCGGTCCGCCAAACGTCGCGATCTGGACTTGCGGGATGCCAGAGAAATACTGCAGCGAATCGGCGATCGGAGTGTCGCTAGCAATTGCAATATCGACTGCGTTCCCGTCGCTGTTCTTCTTGATCTGGAAACCAGCGGCCTCCAGTTTCGCTACCGCAGCGGCATCGTCGGCGGGGACTGCGACGGGGGCGGGCGTGCTCGGCGCCACGGCTGGCGAAGTGCTGGTCATCGCCTCGGTCGGCTGCGGGACGGAACGACTGCAGCCTGGACACATCAGCATCCCGACAAGGAAAACGACCAGACAACCACTTAGTGAACGATATTGCGACATGCGGACAACCGGAGTGCAGACTGTGAGTAAAGGAAACGCTTTTGGAACAACGTGTTTCTTGAAACTTAAACGCTTGGCCGCGTTCTGGCAACGAAAGACTGGGGCCGAATCCGCCACAATCGCGGATTGTTTGTGGATTTGATCGCTGTTATTGTATTTAGTTCCCAACTTCCCCAACTTACGAACCACCCTCCGAAGGCTCACCTATGCCCAAACGTTCCCAACCCAATATGCCGGCCGTTTCACGACGGAAATTTCTTGGTACAGGCGCGGCCCTGACCGCTGGCGTCGGATTTTTCTCTAGCACTTCGTTGCGCAGTCACGCACAGACGTCGGCGCTACAATCTCCGGCCGCGGCATGTATCGGCGTCGGTGGAAAAGGCGGCGGTGACACCAGCCACATCGGTGATCAAGGCGTTGCGATCGTGGGTTTGTGTGACGTCGATGGTGGGGCCCTAAAGAAGAAGGGCCGCGAGTACGAGGACGCCGAGCAATTCAGCGATTTCCGCGAAATGCTCGACAAGCTGGGCGATAAGGTCGACATCGTTACCGTCAGCACGCCGGATCATACGCATGCTGTCGCGGCAATTCGTGCGATGCGAATGAAGAAGCACGTCTACTGCCAGAAGCCGCTGACTTGGTCGATTCGCGAAGCACGAATGATGCGCGAGACGGCTGCGGAAATGGGTGTGATCACTCAAATGGGAAATCAGGGAACCAGCGAGAACGGATTGCGAGAAGCGGTCGAAGTGATCCGCAGCGGTGCGATTGGCGACGTGACGGACGTTCATGTGTGGACCAATCGTCCAATTTGGCCCCAAGGACAAGGTCGACCTGCCGACGAGGATCCGGTGCCCGAAGACCTCAACTGGGACGCTTGGATCGGGCCTGCTCCGATGCGGCCGTTCAAGAAGGGGGCCTACCATGCTTTTGCTTGGCGCGGTTGGCTGGACTTTGGCACCGGTGCACTTGGCGATATGGCTTGCCATACTACGAACATGCCAGTGATGGCTTTGAACTTGTGGGATCCAATCGCCGTAACCGCCGTTAAGAACTCGGGCATTGTCGAAGGCGAAACCTATCCTTCGAATTCTCAGTTGCTGTTCGAGTTCCCCAAGCGTGACGGGTTAGTCGCTTGTCGGTTCCATTGGTATGACGGCGGTAACCTGCCCGGTGATGACGTGATCAGCCAATTGCCGAAAGGGTTCCAGGAAAAGGTTGCTAAACAACGTGCTGGCGGCAATAAGACCAGTGGCGCCGCCATCATTGGCAGCAACGGTATCGTGTTTTCCGAGAACGACTACGGTGCTCAATACAAGTTGTTGCCGGAAGCGAACTTCAAGGACTTTAAGTTGCCCGAGCAATCCTTACCGCGGATTCCTTTTGAAGGCGACACCGACGAGCGACAGAAGTGGGAATTTGTGTCGACCGTCAAGGGTCAGTACGAGCCAGGCACCATGAGTAACTTCGGTTACGCTGGACGTCTGACCGAAACGATCCTCGTCGGCAACTTGGCACTTCGCGCCGGCGAAGGACAGCGTATCGAGTGGGACGCAAAGACGCTGACCAGCGCCAACCGTCCAGAAATCAATAAGTTCGTTCAACGAGAAGCGCGAGAAGGTTGGGAAATCGAAGCTCTCGCAGCAGCGAACTGATTTTTATCAGCACCGAGTTTTTTCAGCACAGGTGGAACAGCGATCGACCAGATCGCTGTTCCCGATGCTTTTCTACATGTCGCAGCTTTTGTGTTTACCTTCGCGGTTCGAAATGCTCGGCATCGACCGTGTAGCCACGTGAAAAGCTGGCAGGTTTCGCTGCTGGCTTGGTGACCTGGAAGTGAACTTGCGAGAGATAACGCTTCAGCACATGGTTGCGTACGAACGCTCGACCGGCAGGGATCAGCAACAGGCATCCCAGAGCGTCGGTCAGCAACCCAGGCGTTAACAGCATCGCCGCCGCAAATACGATCATCAATCCATCTTGAATTTCGCGACTTGGCATTCTTGATTCAGCCAGTGCGTTGCGGAACCGCGACCATGCCAGAATGCCTTCGCGGCGAGCCAGCATCGTTCCCACTATCCCCGTCGCAACGACTATTCCGAATGTCATCAGCGGGCTGGTGGCATCAGCAAGCTGCAAAAGGATGTACAATTCGACTAGCGGAATCACAATGAATGCCGCTAGCAGTCGAATAAACATTAGATTTCACCTATGCGAGAGATTTGCGGCAGTGGCCAGTCAACACGCGACACTCCGGCCGTTGATTTCATCCGGTTGGGCAGCGTTTAACACACGCTTTTCGCGTCAAGATGGCAGCCGATCAGTAACTGTGGTTTAATCAATGCAGCTTCCATGCCACCAATCTATCCTACCCTGTCAAATCCTACCCCGAGCAATCTACTCATGAATGATTCTATTTTACGCTTGTTAACGGTAAGTTTCAGCTTCTTGTTGTTCGCTGGCGTGGCGATCGCGGATGATGAAACGAGCGAGAAGCCCGGTGACGACCAAAAGCCAGTTCGCGCGTTGATGGTGACCGGCGGCTGCTGTCACGATTACCAAAACCAAAAACAAATCATCAGCGAGGGGTTGTCCAAGCGAGTCGGTCCAATTGCTTGGACGATTCTTCAATATGGTGACGGGCGCGATGTCAAAGCAGACGTTTACAAGTCCGCTGATTGGATCAAAGAATTTGACATTGTCGTCCACAACGAGTGCTTTGGCGCAGTCGAGGACGCCGAATTTGTTCAAGGCATCGTCGACGCTCACCGCAAAAGCGGTATTCCAGCGATCATGATCCACTGCTCGTTGCACTCCTATCGCGTTGCGCCGAACGCAGATGCCTGGCGTGAATTGCTAGGCGTAACCAGCCGACGTCACGAAAAGTCCAAACGCAGCCTGGATGTTGTGCTCGCCGAAGCCGGAAAATCGCACCCGATTATGTCCGGCATCAAGACTCTTGGTGACAACAAAACATGGAAGACGCCCAACGGCGAACTGTACATCATCGAACAAGTTTGGCCAGGATCGACGGTGCTCGCCACGGCACAGAGCAACGAAACAAACAAGGCCGAACCGGTCGTCTGGGTCAATGAACTCGACGGCGTTCGTGTCTTTGGTACGTCGCTCGGTCACCACAACGAAACCATGCTCGACGAAACATGGCAACAAATTGTCGCTGCTGGATGGAAGTGGGCAATCAATAAGCCGTAGTGTTGGACAGTATGCCGCGAAATGAACTGACGCTCGGGCGCCGACGCCGCTCGGACATCCCCTTCTTCCTCATCATGGGAGGGTTGTCCGCGTGCTTCCTTGTCTTGATCGTGCTGCTACTGGCCGCCGACGTCCTGTTTACTTCGCCCCGGGATTTTGTTGAAGCGTTGAGCAAACCGGAGATTCGGGCGGCATTCATGCTGACGATCTGGAGTTGCTCGGCAGCGGCAATGATGAGCGTGTGGGTAGCTACACCGCTGGGATACTTATTGTCGCGGTATCAGTTTCCTGGACGTGCATTCGTTGACACTTTGGTCGATATCCCGATCGTGTTGCCGCCGCTGGTACTGGGATTGAGTCTGTTGATTTTGTTTCACTTGCCAATCGGTGCGAACGAGTGGAAGCTGGAACCATGGTTGCGAGATGATGTCGGGTTCCCAGTGACGTATCGTTGGCCCGCAGTGGTGCTGGCCCAATTTTCCGTTGCCTGTGCCTTCGCAGTCCGCACGATGCGCGTGACGTTTGACCAAATCGACCCACGAGCCGAGGACGTCGCTCGCACCTTGGGCTGCACTCGCGGGCAAGCTTTCCTGCATGTTGCGTTACCGCAAGCCTGGCGCGGTGTCATCGCGGCAGGAACCATCGCCTGGGCGCGAGCGCTCGGCGAATTCGGCCCCATCCTAGTGTTTGCCGGCGCAACGCGAATGAAAACGGAGGTGTTGTCGACAACCGTGTTTCTTGAATTGAGCATCGGTCAATTGGATGCGGCTGTTGCGGTGTCTTTGTTAATGGTCATTATGGCAATCGTTGTTCTGATGCTTCTGCGGGCGTTGCGCACGGGAGTGTCGACATGATCGAATTGCGCGAGCTGACGATCCATGCGGGCGACTGTCAACTGCAACGGCTTTCGCTGACCGTCGCTGCAAGTGAATACGCAGTGCTGATGGGCCGGACGGGAATGGGCAAAACGACGCTGCTGGAATCAATCTGTGGATTAAGAAAATCGGTCTCGGGCCAAATACTCATCCAGGGCATTGACGTCACGGACTGGCCGCCAGGCGATCGTGCGATCGGGTACGTGCCACAGGACTTGGCGTTGTTTCCGACGATGTTGGTAGCCGAACATTTGGCTTTCGCGCTGCGACTCAGAAGGTGGACCAAACATGAGATCAACAGTCGAGTCGATGAACTCGCCAGCGTCCTCGGGCTGACGGATTTACTCAAACGAGGCATCACTTACTTGAGCGGCGGCGAACGCCAACGCGTCGCCTTAGGACGAGCGTTAGCGTTTCGCCCCGTGGTCCTGTTGTTGGATGAACCACTCAGTGCCTTGGACGAACGAACGCGCGACGAAATGCACGCGTTGCTTCGTGATGTGAAAGAGAAGACCGGCGTCACGACACTTCACGTAACGCATAACTCCGATGAAGCCGCCGCCCTAGCGGATAGTCGTTACGAACTTTCCGAAGGGGCTCTGATTCGGAAATCGGCCTGAGTTTCAATTCAACATCGGCCAACAAGTGAAGTTTGCCTTTTGCCGATGATGAGCACAACGTCGCTCGCTCAGTTACTGCTTCGCGTAGGCTGCTTTGGGTTTGCCCTCGGGCGTCAAGTTGCCTGTCGCCCACAGCACACCGTTGACGATCAAATTGAGGTAGCGATCATCACCAACTGTTTCGTTATTGTGGCCCAAGGTGGTGCAAAAAATCTTCGTTTGTTTCGGCCCATACAAGTTTGTCCAAACGACAACGGCGGTTGATTCAGTCGCTTGAGCGTTGGGGTCTTTTTTTAATGCATTCTTGTTTGGCGGCGCCAGTTGTTTGCCGCTGGCGAGTACTTCGGCGCTACCGAACACGCGAATATTGTTGTAGAGCTCCTCGTTGATGGTTTTCCAGTCGCTCAAGCCGCGAGTAACCGGATGCTCAGTGCTGGCGAACATGATGTCGATCGGAGCCTGGGGACCGTGACCTGTCGATTGGACTCCTAGCATCTCGTACCATCCTGCGTTGTCGGCGTCCGGCTCCACGGGATCTCGGAAATTGCCCCAACGATAACTGTGCATTGCACAATGCAGATTCACCGCAGGGACGCCGTTCTTGTGCGCATTTAAAATGCGATTCACATAGGGTTGGTCGGTAACCGATGCCGAGCATTCATCGTGCAACACGACATCGTATCTATCGGCCCAATCGTCGGATTCGTAAATATCAAACGTCGTGTCCGTTCCCTTACTCGGATTATGGATCACCGTCACCTCGGCATGAATCCGCTTTTCGATTCCTTCTCGCAACAATTTGGTTTGCGTTTCATAGTCGTGGCAACAACCGCCGGCAACAAGCAACACACGTAGCGGTGCGACTGGCTTTACGGCGTCCTGGGCGAACAGCACGTTTGGGCTTGCCAATAGCGCGGCGATCGCGATCACGACAGTCAATATACGATCCATAGTAGCTTCATCACTTGTTAGAAAGGGGCAGTTGGCTTCAAGCAGTTCGTCGCTGCGACGATTCTCAAAGCTGATGATAACACAATCCAGCGATCTACCGCGGCGAGGGAACATCAAGCCTGGTATCGGCCGCACAAATCTACAGCATATTCGTCGCGTAGAAATTTTTCATTACAAAAAACATCGTAATAGCCACCGCGATGCTGGCCGTCATGACGATGCCGCCAACGACTCGGACTCGTTTGATCTGCCACCACATCAACAGCCCGGTGAATCCCCAACTGACCATTGCGATCGCCATGGTATCCACGAAGAGTGACCAAATCATCCGCCCAGTCCAAGTGGGAGATTGGCCGTGGGTTGTGTGCAGACGCATCATGAATGCGCGCGGCGACATCCCCGGGTTGCCATCGAATTTTGTCACGTCAACGTGCCCGTCCTTCAACACATAGGTTACCCGCGCTATTTCTCCATTCACTGATGCTAGGAAATTCAATTTGGTAAACCCATGCGCTCGCAAATCACTCACCGATGCATTTCCGAGCTCGCTCAAAATTTGCTGTGCCGACTGCAATGCAAGAGCTTGCGGATCGGGATCTAGCTTTAAATTATGGATATGTGGAAGAAGATTAGTCGGCTGATGATTTTGCTCTGGAAGTCGAACAAGATGGGACTGTTGACTGTGGGGATTGATGTGCAGTACGCTTCGTCGACCGTCGGTGTTAGCCATGAACATCACATTGTTCGTAAATTTTGCTCCCGCGTTTTCGGCCACCTCCACCGTCACGTCGGCTGCAGCCGCATCGATTGCCTGGGCGACTTGCACAGCCAATTCATTGGCTGTGGGGAACTGGGACATTGATGACCCAGCCACGATCGAAACGGGGACTGGTTCTGACTCCACGTCCGGAAACAATCCCTCGTGATTGTACATCGCTCCGGTCACTCCATAGAGAAACACCCAAGGCAATAAGAACAAACCCGCATACAGGTGCATGCGTCGGGCGACCATCATTATCCGTGGAAATTTCCGCGATCGCTTGGCGAGGTTTGTCTCGTCCGCAGTCCTGTCCTCTGCGAAGGATGTATAAGTCTCAGGCATGGGTGTTTTCTAAGGAACTCGTGGAAATGATGGCATACCTTACCTACCAAAAAAAGCCCCGCGAATGAATCGCGGGGCTTGGCTGTTCGATTTGGGAGCGTTGAAACGGCTTCGTGATTGAAGTCGTTTATTCCAGGATCTTGCTCAGGTCCTTCAAAACGCTGTCGACGTTCAAGTCTTTGGCGTCTTTGACAGCATGCGTAGCCTTGACACCCAAGTCGCTGGCGAGCATGACGGTGACGTCCGCTTTGGCGTTCACACCGTAGTTGTCTGGGCCATTCTCGAATTCATTGGGGACAACGAATGGAACGTTCTTGGCCTTGCTAGTAGCAGCGAACTTCTTCGCTTCTTCCGTGGCACTTTCCTTGTCGCCGGCGAGCACGTTCACGAATACGCACAGCTTCGAGGATGCATTTTCTTCGATTGCTTTGTCAAGCTTCTGTACCAACTCAGTAACCTTGGGGTCGGTCGATCGTGTGAAAACGATCACTTGTGGCTTAGCACCGTTCTTGCATCGATAGCACAAGTTCTTGCCTTCGGCGACGCCGTCGGATTCAGCTCCCGCTACCTTGGTGACATAGAATGCGCCCAATGAATCGCCGCATTGGGGACCGCTCTTGATTTCCGCTTTGACGGCATCGTCGGCAACAGCGACGCCACAAAAAGCGAACGAAACAACCGCAACACCTAGCACGAATAGATTCTTCACAGGAATCCTCTCTACAATGTGACTGGAATACCCGCCACGCAGCGTGGCTTAACGTCGCTGATTATACGATAATCGATCCCGGTTTGTGTGTTCGGTCACCTGTTTTTTAGTGAATTGACGCGAATCTATCGTGAAACGGAAATGACCCAAATGACCAATATCAGCTATTTTCCAGTATCCTTGGCGCTTACCGGGGCACTTTTCTGCGTCTGTGTTTCACCGCTGAACTTTGTTTCACCGCTTTTTGGTGCGGACAGTTCGATAATCGCGCCACAACAGTCGTCGGAAGCCGTGCCCCAGCACATCGATCGGTCACCGGTGGACTTGGCTCTGTCCGATGACGGGCGCTGGATCGTTACCGCTAATCAGTCGTCGAATTCGATATCGCTGGTTGATGTCCAGAAACGTCAGGTCGTGAGTGAAGTCGTTTGTGGCGAGCATCCCGCGGATATCGAGTTCTTGCCACAGTCAGAACGTTTCTTGGTTACGGCTGGATGGTCGGGGACCGTGGAAGAATTTGCGATCGATTCGGGCCGACTCAAACCGGTGGCTACTGTCAAAGTTGGATACGAACCCCACGGCATCGCGATCGCACCCGATGGCAGCAAAGCGTACGTCAGCCTTATGGCTACGGCTGAAGTGGTAGAGATTGATTTAAAGGAACTCGCGGTCACACGGCACTTTGGTGTAGGAAGTTGGCCTAAGTACCTGACGTTATCCAAAGACGGCAAGCGACTGGCAATCGGTAACGGTGGCGATGGCAGTATCCAGGTTCTTGACGTCGAAAGTGGCGAGGAATTGTACGATGAGCCGCTGGCCAATGGGACGAATCTGGGTCAGATGCGAACTTCGGCGGATGGCAAGTATGCGTACTTCACTTGGATGGTGTATCGCACCAATCCGATTAGCATCGACAACATCCAGCGTGGTTGGGTCCTGGCAAGTCGTATCGGACGTGTTCGTCTTGATGGACCCGCCTATCGCGAGGCAATTTCCTTGGATGTACCGCGAAAGGCGGTTTCAGATCCGCATGATTTGGTGATCAGTGAGGATGGAAACCGAATGGTTGCATCAGCCTCCGGAACCCACGAGTTGTTGGTTTATCGTTTGCCAGACTTGCCGTTTATCGGAGCTGGGGGTCCCGGTGATTTGATTGAGCGTGAACTGGAACACGATCGTGACCGCTTTGATCGCATCGAAGTGGGTGGTCGTCCGCTGGGATTGCGATTTGACGATGACAATCGCACCGTATATGTCGCAAACTACCTGAAAAACTCGGTTCAATTCGTCGACGTGAACTCCAAGGCGATCGTTGCCGAGATCGATCTTGGGGGCGCCCAACAGAAGACTCTGGCGCGTTTGGGCATGGAGATTTTCTACGATGGTCAAGTCAGTTTGGACCAGTGGTATAGTTGCCATACGTGTCATCAGGATGGCGGAGTGAACGCTCGCCCGATGGACACGATGAACGATGGCACCAAGGGGACACTCAAGTCGGTATTGCCGCTTTACAACTTAACGAGGACGGCTCCCTGGACTTGGCATGGGTGGCAGACGGACCTGACCGCAGCGATGGAAAAGTCAGTTGTTTCAACGATGCAAGGGGAACCGCCAAGCGATGAAGACAAGGCGGCATTGATCGCTTTCCTGGATACTTTAGAACTGCCGCCTAATCCGTTTGTTCTTGCCGATGGAAAACGGAGCGAGGCCGCTGAACGTGGACGACAGATTTTTCAGAGTGAAAAAGCCGCCTGTGCGGATTGCCACCACGGACCACTTTATACCGATGGCGAGATACACGACATTGGATTGTGGGGAACGACGGACCATTACCGTGGTTACAACACGCCCTCACTCGTGGGCGTCTATCGGCGAGTGCGGCTATTGCATAATGGTGCTGGCCGAAGTTTGGAGCAAACGCTTACAGGTCGCCATAGTCCCGAAAAGATCAACGGAACCGCTGAGTTGACGGAAAATGAGTTAGCGGACTTGATCGAATTTCTGAAAACGCTCTGATGCGTTATTCAAAACAAAGACTCAGAGCCTGCCCATCCATTCATGACATGTGACACCTTGCTGACCGTTGGCGCGCACTCGCTTAAGAGTCGATTGATCGTCGGAACGGGACGTTACGATACGATGGACCAGATGCGTGACTCGCTTGACGCGTCCGGCAGCGATTGTGTGACCGTTGCGGTTCGTCGGGAACGACTTTACGATCGCAGCGGTGAGAATATTCTTGATTTCCTCGATCTACAGCGTTACACATTGCTGCCCAACACAGCGGGTTGTTACACGGCAGTCGATGCCGTTCGCGCCGCAAAACTGGGCCGAGAGATTCTGCGATCACTCGGGAACTCGGGTGCGGACTGGGTCAAACTCGAAGTACTCGGAGACAGTAAAACGCTGTTGCCAGATCCAACCGAGACAGTGAAAGCGTGCGAGCAGCTCGTCGAGGCGGGGTTCTCGGTGTTGTGTTACACGAGTGATTGTCCAGTGACCGCCGTGCGACTAAAAAACGTCGGCGCTGCGAGCGTGATGCCCGCTGGCAGCCCCATCGGTAGCGGCCAAGGACTTCTCAATCCAAACAATTTGCGGATCATCCTAGAGTATCTCAAGGGTGACGATCCCGATTATCCGGTGATCATCGACGCTGGTGTTGGCACGGCGAGTGACGTTAGTGAAGCGTTTGAGTTAGGCGCCGACGGTGTGTTACTCAACACCGCGATCGCTCATGCGCGCGACCCGATTCGAATGAGCCGCGCGATGCAGCACGCAGCAATCGCTGGCCGCGAGGCGTTCTTAGCTGGTCGAATTCCACGGCGACTCTACGGCACCGCCAGCAGCCCCGAAGAGGGCCTGATCAGCACGCGGCCGTACGGCAGCACTTACTGAAGCTCCGCCGCCATCCTGTCAATTTTCGATTGCACTGCAGTCAACCGACTGGCAACTGCATCATGGCTCGCCTTGGCGGTCCCGTGAGTCTGTTGCGCTGCCGCCAGCGTTTTCTGAAGCGGAGGCAACATGTTCGTCGCTAGCGAGTTTGCCTCGTCTGTCTTCGCTTTCACAATCTGCTGTTGTGCAACAACTTGCTTTTCCAACTCCAGACGCTGCCGACGCTTTGCCGCCAAGTCCAGCAACTGCTGACCAAGTTGTTGTTCCGTATCCGCAATTTTGTTCTGATCGTTGCCTGCTAATCGGGTGGCAATGATTGCATCGTGCGCGTCGCGACCAACCGCAATCAGCTTCGGCAATTCACCATCAATCGTGCCGATGGTCGCGGTAGCAGCATTCGCGGCCTCAGTTGCCTTTGCGGCCTCAGCTTGGAGAGCAGCAATCTTGGCGTTCATTGCTTCGACTTGTTTTTGAGCTTCGGTCATTGCTGAGGCCGCAGCATTGAGCTGGGCTTGCAGTGGCGTTAGCTCCGTCTGGATCGAAGCCAACGTTTGCTTGGACTTTTCGATGCGAACAGGAATCGGTTCCGGATTCGCAAGCAGAACCGTTTTCTTTGTTGGGTCGTCGACGACTGTCATCAGCACGTTGCCATTCCAGTCGCCCGCGATAATCCGTGATCCATCGTGGGAGATGGCTGCTTCGAGCACGACTTCACTCATCGGCTCAAACTCCTTTAGCAAGTTACCCGAAGGATCCCAAAGTTTGACTTTGCGATCTTTGCCAGCTGTAACCAAACGCCCAGCGTGGTCAAAATTCACGTCCATGACTCCGCCGCCGTGGGCATCAATGCTTTTGATAACCTTGCCGTTGTTGACGTCCCACATTTTTACCGTGCCATCGTCACTGGCACTCGCCAGGACGTTGGAGTCATCGCGCCAGGCAACAGCATTGACTGCAGCTTTGTGTTGCGCTAGGTCCAGATACAGTCTGCCGGTTTCCGCTTCCCAAACACACAAACCAGCAGAGCGATCACCTGAAGCGATTAGAACGCCATCGGGGCTATAGGCGATTGAATAAATCCAGTCCGTGTGTTTTTTTAATTCGAACAGCGTTGATCCGTCGCCAGCATCGTAAATCCGCAACATCTTCTTCGGCCCGCCCAACGCGATCCGAGTCATCGCATCGTTCGAGTCGGCACCAAAGATCGTATCGAGTTCATCGCCCACAGTGGCAACACGCTCTCCAGTCTTGATGTCATAGACCGCAACCAAACCCTTCGATGAATGTTCCCCACCGCCGACGATCAAGAATGCTCCGTCACGACTGAATCGAAGCGATTGAGCAATTCCATCGGGAAACGGAATTACGCCCAACAGTTCACTGGTCTCGGTGTGATAAACAGCTATCTGTAGTTGTCCTGCGATGGCAACAATCGGTGCCCAGGGACTGGTCGCAATAGCAGTGATTGCCGCAGCTCGCTCCGTCACCACGGGTACCTTTTGCGGCAGTGTTTCGGGCATTGCTACGGGGCCGTCCGGCTTGCCACCGGTGGACGCCACCATTGCCAACGTATTCTTCTTCTTTTCCTTGACTTTAGAGCCTGAGTTTTCGGGCATGCCTTGTTCGATCCAGGTGCGGATCAAAGTCAATTGTGCCTCAGGCAGCTTCTCCTGCTTCGGAGGCATCTCCGGGGTATCTTGGTGAGTGATCAATTGCCACAGTCGGCTACCATCGACGTCGCCCTCGTAAACCACTTCACTGCTGCCGCCGCCTTCGATCGTCGCGCCGAATGAATCGAGCGCCAATCCGCCCTTCTTTTCGCCTTGGTGGTGACAGCTTGCGCAATGCTGGCGAAATATCGGCTTGATATGATCTTCAAAAGTGATCTTGGTCGGTTCGTCAGCAATTGCGGCAACAGTGATCGTCAACAGCAACGCAAAGTGAACGTATCGCATGGCAAATGTTATCAAGATGGGGTGTCAAATCGGCCAGACGCCGAGTGATGGTCGTGTCTCTAGCTCGCCGAAACTTTAACTACGCTGAGCCCAGGCGGGCGCTCAGCGTAAATGAATTGGCGTGAACGAAAACGAACGTTAGTGGTTGAAAACAAACTCGCGGCTGTTAAGAACCGCCCAATAAATATCCTCCAGCACCCCCGCTGGACTTCCTTCGGCTGGCAACGATGCGAGCAACTCTTTACGTTCATCGTCCGTTGGTCGGCGACTCAATGCACGTCGATAAATTCGCTCGATCACTTGTTCAGCCGACAACTTCTCTTCATTCAACCAGCGCGTGAGCGTTTTTCCTCGTTGGATCTTGCTATGAACAGCGTCACCATTGAGTAGGTGCAAAGCTTGAGATAGCGATGGGTCCGTGGACGCTTCGCACTCACAAACCGTTGCACGTGGAGAGCGACCGAACGTGTCCAAGAAGTAGTTTGACGTGCTACCGTCAGCGATTTGGACGGCTCGCGCGCCAATCGGCAAACCACGGAATTTATCCGGCGATTCCGTAACCATCGAAACGCAATCGAGCAAGCTTTCCGACGGGATGCGACGGATCAAAGCATGCGAATAGTTGCGTTCATCGTGCGCGTTACTATCGTTGGTCGCACTGCTTCTCTGGTACGCTTCGCTGTTGCAAATGTCACGGACTAGGCGGCGAAAATCAAAATTGTACTCAACGAGCTTCTTACCGAGAGTCTCGAACAATTCGGGATTGCTTGCGGGATTACTAATCCGAATATCGTCCACTTGATTGACAAGTCCAACACCCATGAAGTGAGCCCATACGCGGTTAGCGATGGACGGTGCGAAATACGGGTTTTCGCCACTGGTTAGCCAATCGGCTAGCACTTCGCGACGGTCCAAACCGCTTGTCTTGGGAGCTTCGCCGCCGAGAAATTTCGGTGCCACGTTCTGGCCACTGACCGGATGCTTCACTTCGCCGCTGAAACGGTTGTAAATAATCTGCTCGCGATAGTCTTCCGCTTGTTTGCGTCCGACTTGGCTAAAGAACGCGGCAAATCCATAGTAATCATCCATTGTCCAACGATCAAACGGGTGATTGTGGCATTGGGCGCACTGCGTACGAATACCCATGAAAACCTGAGCCACGTTTTCTGAGGTCTTCAACGTGTCTCGTTCGATTTCATAAAAGTTCGTTCCAGGCGTACCGAACGTTCCACCACTGCTGGTCAACAAATCCTTGACCATCTCGTTGACCGGCACATTGCGAGCGAACTTGTCCGTTAACCAAGTTGCGTAAAGAAACGCTGACTTGTAGCTAACTTGATTGCTGCTCTTGATCATCAACAGTTGAGCAAACTTCATCGCCCATATTTCGCTGAACTCTTTCTGTTCCAGCAGACGGTCGATCAACGCAGATCGTTTGTCAGGAGCAACATCGTTAAGAAACAAGTTGTATTGATCGTCGCTGGGAAGTTGTCCAGTAATATCAATCGTCACACGTCGTAAGAACTCTTCGTCGTTACATTGGCCACTGGGGACGATTCGCAATTGACGCAGTTTCTTGCCAACCAACTCATCGATATAGTTCCCCGTAACTTCCTGAGGCGTGTACTGCAAATCCTTAGGCAGGGCGAGTACTTGGCTTCCGACGGTGTGAGTCACGAAACGCGCGGTGACGAATGCTTCACCACGATTTCCGGCTGTGACGACTCCGAGATTATCGATGTCAGCCGACGACGAATTATTGGTCGCAAAAGCCGCCAATCGCGTCACATCTCGAGTCGTGCCGTCGCTGTACGTTGCTACCGCGACAAATCGCTGGGTCGTACTTGTTCCTTCGATCACCGCTTGCTGTGGATAAAGTTTCAAATCCTCAACCGCTGGCGGCTTGGCTTTTTGATCATCAATCTTGGCACCATCATTGAGCCATTCCAAGATCGTCGCGTAGTAATCTGAATCGACATCGAACAACTTACCGCCAGTATGCGGGACCGCCCCGATCGACTTCTTCAAGAACAAACTTTCTGCGGGAACGGCCAGATTGATTCGCCGAACTCCGATTTCTCGCGTAACGCGTTGATAATCGCCTACCGGATCAAAACCGAACAGACTCATGCGAAAACCGTCTTTTCCGCGGGCGGCGCCGTGACACGAACCGGTATTGCAACCGGATCGAGTCAATACGGGCATGACGTCTTTCTCGAAGCTTATCGCTGGACGATTCGCAGCACCGGTGACCTCAATTGGAACGCGAACTTCCGTTCCGGCATACTTACCGATCAGTTCCGTTTTTCCGTCAGCAACGGGGAACAAAGACCAACCGTCTCGGCGAACTTTCGATTCATCGGCGATGGACCAATCGATGCGATCGGTCGCATCTTCAGTGATTCCATCGTCACGCAACATCACAGCTACGAACGTCTGGAAATCTCGACCAGAGTTCAACTTAACTTCTGGAGGAAAGACCGACAAATTCGGTTTCGCTGGCGGATTCGTTGGCCGAATCGCTGATTCCGGAGTCGCTGCACTGATCACTGTCGCCATCGTGAACAGAAACGACAGACAGAGCATGCGTAGCAAGGAGGGATGTGTCATAGCTATTGGCTCACTTTCATTTGTCGAAGTTGTTCTAGGCGGCTGAGCGGCTTGGGTGCAGCAGGCTTAGCAGGTTCCGCAGGTTTGGTTTCAGCCGGTTTTGCTGGTGGGGCATCAACTTTGGGAGGCAACGGTTTGTCGACTCTTAATTCACCGGTGCCAACGGTCTGCACGATCGTTTCACCGTCGACGACGACTCGAGAAATGCAGGCGATGGTTTTGTGGCTACCGTCTTTAGCATCCGCGGCGATCTGGATCGGGAACGACACCGCCGTCGACTCCGGTGTAATCTTCTGTACTGCCGCGTTGCTGGTAACACCTTTAGGAAGTCCAACCAATTCTACCGTGGATTCACCCGTGTATTCTCGCAACACTTCCATAGGCAGCGTTACCGTTGCTTCGCTGCCCAGTTCACCTGCCGAAAGTGGAAACGTGTACTTGAATAACTGAGCCTGGATGTCCAGCATGATGGCTGGCGTAGCGATTTCGGATGTTCCATTTCCAGAGTTGTAACTAGCGAGCAACACGATGGGCCATTTTCCAACTGCGGCACCACCGTTGGCAGTAATCGGAATCGAAACTTCGGTCTCGCCCTTGTTTATTTTGCGGCTATTGTTCACACCAACTCCCGGTGGATTGTAAAGCGCCCGCAATGACACCGCGTCATCAAACCCCTCGTTACGAACGATTCGCACCACCAAGTCCTTGCTTCCGTCGCGAATGATCGGAGTTTTGGGTTGAATCAGTTCAATTTTAAACGGAGCTGCATCGGTCACCGCAATGGGTGCTCGATCGCTCTTGTAGGCAAACATGTGACGTCGATTTTGACCCAAGACGAGCTTATGACTTTGGTCAAAACCACTGGAAAACGCCAGTGGATTCTCGCCACTTGCAGTTAACGTCATCAGCGACGCCGCATGCGCCGCCTCGGGTGTTGCGGTATACAACACGGGGATCTCCGCACGTCCGTCGGGCATGGGGAACGTCGTTGCGGTGACTCCTGGCGGCAAACCCTCCGCAGCAATATTGAAAGCTCCGCCAAAATCACCGCGAGTTGCCAAAATAACTTGAGCGCCGGTGCCGCCCTTGGGGACAAGAGTTACGAAAGCCTCGTCGCGACGAATTTCTTTCAACGACATCGTGACACTTGGTGAGGTCGTCGTTACTTCGATGCGATAGTGATGCGTGGGACCACCACCGCGAAGGTGATCGTAAATGCGAACGACGTGCTGACCATCGGCAGCAGCCGTAAACTCTAAGAACGGGTCCATATTTCCACGTGCATCATCAGCCGATTGAATCGTTTTGCTGTCTGGACCGAACACACTCAGGACCGCATCCACTGGCGAACGCAACACTTCGCGAGCGAATACTTGAACGCGATACTTGGTTCCTTTCTTGGCTTCGAAGCCAAAGCAATCGTAATCGCCTTCGGCTTGCAGCAGACCGCAAAACGCAGCAGGCACAGCCGCCGTGGGTGCCTTGCGGTAATCGTCATTCGGCTCAGCCTCCGTCACCACAGGCAGTTCGTTAACGCGGATGAAGTTCGGCGAGGGGCTGACTCCAGTTGCCGTTTCCGTTGACAACGGCCATTGTTCGTGCGGTTCACCAGGAAGCTGGACTGACGCTTCGCTGATGGTACCGTCAACATTGACCAATTGTGCCTTGAATTCAGCTCCAGGAGTTCCGCCACCAGGAATGACGGCGATCGGACGAGGGAAATTGCCGATGTGCAGACGGTAACCGCAAATTGGGTTTCCAGCGAACGCACTGTCGCGAACCAGCACCGTGTACTCACCGTCCTCGGGAGCTGTGAATGTACAAACTCCGTCCTGTTGCAGCAGTGGCGAATCGTCACTGGAAGCGACCTCAAAACGACCAGAATTGAGGATCGCGATGTAGGGATCAAGAATGTTCTGGTTGTTCAGTGAAAAGGCTAAGCGAATGCCTTCGATTTCAACATTCAACTTCTCACCAGCCTTGAGCGTGACCTGGAAGTGATCCACGTCTTCACTGGTGATGACACCTTCCACCGTGCGATTCATTTCGATTTTTTCGGCGGCATCGAAATCGTTGTTCGGTTCTTTCTCGGTGATTACCGGCATCGCACCAACAGCAAGAAGCCGCAGATTGGCAATTCCATCCTTTGTCACCAATTGCAGCGGATACAGGCCCGGTGCCAACTTGGGGTCAGTTTTTAATTTGACTTCGACTTTGTTGTTATCGATCGGGGTGACCGAAAGCACCTCAATCCCAGGAAGGCGAACCAAAACTTGATGCGCGTCCTTGAGACGCTGGCCCACAAACGTCACCGTAACTTCCTGACCGCGCTCAACACCGAGCGGCTGTAGCCGTTCGACAACAGGAATCGCGGCAGTCGCCGTTACGACACTGAAAAAACAGAGCCCCAGCAATGAGGCGGCTCGGATTGATGCAGGCATTGGATTCACAGTAGCGGTAGGAGGATTGAGAGGTAACGGAAGCGTTCCCAGACTCAGCCTGGGAACGCACTGAAATGCGGGCATTTCAAATCGGTGCTCACGTCCTTTGGACAAAGGCAACCAATCTAAGCGATCAATTCATTGATCACATTGCCACCATCGACGATCTCGATCGGGCGATCACCAGGGGCCATCAATTCTTTATCAGCCACGATGCCCAACAGGTGATACATGGTGGTTGCCAGGTCAGCGGGTGAAACCGGTTTGTCGTCAGGTTCCGCAGCAGTGGCGTCCGACGCGCCGTAAATTTGGCCACCCTTAATGCCGCCACCAGCCAACATGATGCTGAACACTTTCGGCCAGTGATCGCGTCCGGCATCCGGGTTCACCTTGGGTGTCCGGCCGAATTCGCTGCTGACCATGACCAATGTTTCCCCTAGTAAACCACGCTCGGACAAGTCATCCAATAGCGCTGACAACGCGACATCTAGCGCAGGCATGGTGTTGCGGAAGGCATTCGTGATGCCCGCGTGCATGTCCCAGCCACCATAAGTCAACGTGACCAATCGTGAACCGGCCTCCACCAAGCGACGAGCCATCAACAACCGCTGGCCAGCTTGATTGCGACCGTAACGATCTCGCAGAGCCTTGTCCTCTTTCGAAATATCGAACGCTTCCCGAGCCGCTGGGGTATCCAGCAAATCATAGGCACGCTCGTAGAACGTGTTCATCGCATTCACTTTGTCCGAACCTGTCGCCGAGACAAACTTGCGATTAACGATTTCCAACGCTGACTTGCGTCGCATGAACCGTTCCGCATCGACGCCACCCGCCAAATCCAAATCGCGAACTTTGAAATTGTCTTGCGTCGGGTCGGAACCCAAAGCAAACGGACCGTAGCTGCTGGGCAGATAACCGGTTCCCGCAAACTCGTTGGGAACGTTCGGAATACAAACGTAAGGAGGAAGATTATTGCGAGGGCCGTATTCGTGGCTGACCACACAACCAAAACTTGGGTACTGCAGCGCTGGGCTCGGCTTGTAGCCGGTGAACATGTTGTGAGTTCCACGTTCGTGAGCCGCTTCGCCGTGCGTCATCGAACGAATGATCGTGAACTTGTCAGCTCGCTTTGCTAACTCGGGAACCGTTTCGCAGAACTCTTCGCCAGTGTTTGTCTTGATCGGTCGCAGTTCGCCGCGGTATTCCAGAGGGCTGTACGGCTTCGGGTCGAAAGACTCTTGCTGAGCCATGCCACCGGGTAAAAAGACGTGAATGATGCTCTTGGCTTTCGCTTCGATGAACTCGTAGCTCTTTTGCTCGGCCATCGCCCGACGCATCAAGAACTCGGGGAGCGATAATCCGAGGCCACCACAAGCACCAGCCGCAAGAAAACCACGGCGGTTGAAAGGACTTCCGACACAACGCATAGCTGCAATCTCCCGTGAAAGTTTCCATCCGAGAACCACTTCAGTGAGCATCTTAGTCGCTTCAGTCGGCTCCAACGGAGCCAAAACTACTGAAGCATTCGATTGTCACAAGCGGTAATTGGATCGAGTATGATTTTTGGTAAAGCGGTTTCGTCCGAAAAAATTTTCGTGAACTAGACTTCAGGAAAGTCGCGGCCCAAAGACGGCTTTTGGCAGTGACAAATTTGGCGGGACGTCCATGCCGGACGCTGGGGGTGAGGTAGGACTAAGCAAGTTTCTCATTTTGGTTCACGTCCAACGCGGACGGAGCCATTAACTTTTCTAATTCAACCCTAGTGGTTGAAAAACATCTTAACGCGGTTTACAGGTGGCGTCAAATCACCAGACTAACGGCGGTTTCTGACTCACTCGCAATCACCTTGCCTTTGTGTCCAACAAACCGTAACGGCTTGTTCTAAACCAAAAGCTACGCTCGTGGTTTAGAACGCTAAACCGAATGAATTGTACTCAGTAAATTCCCTACCGCCGTGGGGCATGGCAGCTAACGACGAGAGAACTTAGCTTGTGGTCGACTTTTATGCGTGTTTTGCCCCACGTGCCAGCACCCCCTGTCCGGAGTAGATCCATTGGAAAGTTCCCAATTTATCCAGGCGTTTCGCGCTGGAAAATTGTTGCGGGGGATGCAAATGACCAGCACTGCGCCCCATTGGCCACGAAATTTGAGCGGTGCGGGGCTGGATTTCGTCTTCATGGATGGCGAGCACCATTGGTTCACTCGTGAGCAGAACGCGTGGATGTGCGCCGCGTACCGGGGCGTCGGTATCGCGCCGCTCGTTCGCGTCCTCTCGCCTTCGGGAGCACTCGTCCGCGCGGCTCTCGACGATGGAGCCACGGCGGTGATCGTTCCCTATGTCGAGAGCGTCGAGCAAGTACGCGAATTGGTTGCAGCCAGCAAGTTGCGACCTATCCAGGGTGAACGCGCCGAACATGCAATGAACGACCAACCGCTTAATAGTTCGCAATTGGCAATCAGCCGCAGTGTTAGCGCCGGTGCCGGATTGATTATCCAAATCGAAAGTGACATCGCCGTCCAGCGATGCGAGTCTTTGCTGGACGTGGATGGAGTCGACGGAGTCCTCATCGGCCCCTACGACCTGACAGCAACTCTCGGCTGTTTCATGGATTATGACTCACCGCTGTTTAAGGAGGCAGTCACGAAGGTGGCCCACGAAGCGAAAAAGCGTGGTTTGGGCGCTGGCATTTACTTCGCTGAAAATCCCGCCCGCGAACAGTGGGCCGTCGGCATCGGCTACAACCTGCTGGTCCAAGGTTGTGATTGGACGCTGATTCGTGAAGCACTGCGGTTTCGCCAGTAATGACCGCGACTAAGGATCTTAACGAACGGACACGAGCGGAACGGACGCGAGCGACGCTGACGCAACTACGTCGCGAGTTGCTCGCACAACGCGGCGCCGCCGGACATTGGACAGGGCAACTATCGGCGTCTGCGCTCAGTACCGCGACGGCAATCAGCGCTATTTCGGCGATGAGTGTATCACCGGTCGCTGCCGGAAACGACCGGCAGTCGGTTGATGCTTCTGAATTTGTTGAATCAGGTATCGCTTACCTGCGTCGTGAACAGAACGAAGACGGCGGCTTCGGCGATACGGACCGCAGCTATTCGAATATTGCCACCAGCTTCCTGGTCTTGGCTGCGTCCACGTTGGCGACAATGGCCTTTCAAATAGGCCTCGATTCCGCTCAACTCGATCGGCTGCGTGAATACATCCGTGGTGCTGGAGGCCTTGATGGTTTGCGGCGCCGATACGGGACGGACAAGACGTTTGTCGTGCCGATCATGACCAACTTAGCCATTGCCGGTTTAGTCGATTGGAACGACGTCCCTCAATTACCGTTCGAGGCTGCCGTGGTGCCTCAATCGATGTACCGAGCGATGCGGATGCCGGTAGTCAGCTACGCGATCCCCGCGCTTGTCGCGATCGGGCAAACCCGGCATTTTCACGGACGAAAGGCGGTTTGGCCGGTACGCACCATCCGGGCCGCTGCGATTCCACGCACCCTGCATGTTCTGGAACAGATGCAACCTGAAAGCGGCGGCTACTTAGAAGCAACACCGCTAACTGCTTTCGTGGTGATGAGCCTCGCTGCTACGAAGCGTCAATCGCATCCGGTTGCACAGCGAGGAATGCAGTTCCTGAAAAATTCGGTATCCGCCGATGGCAGTTGGCCGATCGATACCAACTTGGCAGCGTGGGTCACATCGTTGGCGATACTGGCACTGCGATGCGACGATCAAGACGATGCCTTATGGTGTGATGAAGCGCTGGTGAAGTGGTATCTGGGATGTCAACACACACGGCGTCATCCGTTCACGGGAGCCTCGCCAGGCGGTTGGGGTTGGACGGACCTCAGCGGTGCTGTCCCCGACGGAGACGACACACCGGCAGCGATTTTGGCTCTGTTGCAAATGCGACGTTCTGGGGTACAGCACCCAGATTTGATTGCCGCCGTCCAGTTAGCGGCCCAGTGGCTGCTGTCGCTGCAAAATCGTGATGGCGGCTGGCCAACGTTCTGTCGCGGCTGGGGGAAACTACCGTTTGATCGCAGCAGCACCGATTTAACCGCGCATGCCATTCGTGCCCTGCGCGCAGTGGCCAGCGATACGTCCCCACCGTCCGCGTTAGTCAAAGCCTGTGCCCAGGCCGTTGCTCGCGGCGAAAAATTCTTGCTGCGGAAACAACTGCCCAGTGGCGAATGGACGCCATTGTGGTTCGGCAACCAAGATGAACCTGATGACGTGAATCCTGTCTACGGAACGGCTCGCGTGCTGTTGTCGGTGGACGCTTCTGCCCGAGACAGGGTGCCTTTGATTCGGGCGTACGGGCGTGCCTGCCAAGCGTTGCTGAATCGGCAAAATGCCGACGGTGGCTGGGGGGGCGGTGTTTCGGTCCGCCAGTGGTACGAGCGTGAGGAAATTGACGTTGCCGATCAACCGCCGCTGACTTCGACGATGGAGGAGACGGCTGTAGCGGTTGAGGCGTTGGCGCATTTGTGGAAGCTGTGGCAAGGCGTGCCGGATTTGTTTTCACGAATCGGCGCAACGGGCCTGAGCGACGTAACGCGGTCGGCTATAATCGCTGGAGTCGAATTTTTGCTTCGCGGCGTTGCGGACGGCCGACACCGCCAACCGTGGCCGATTGGGTTTTACTTCGCCAAGCTGTGGTATCACGAACAGCTCTATGCGTCGGTGTTCACAGTTGCCGCCCTTGGCAAGTTCCTTAGCGGTGTCGATGATCGATACAAACAACTTCACAAGTGATCCCCCGAGGTAAACGGTTTGTCCACCGCCATCAGCAGCACTGCAGTACCAACTCGCCAGTCCGCTCCACTGGAGCCCACTCGCCGCCAGCGCCGAAAAACCAGTCATCTCAAAGAGGTGCCTGAGTCACTGGAGCTGCGTGAGAGTTTGAGAGCACGTTGTGCCGAAGTCGCTGCCAAGCTCAGCCGCGACGTCCCGATGACCAAGGACGAGATGGAGCGAGTCGCCCGCGGATTGCTCGCCGAAGCGGATCTGCCCGAAGGCTACGTTGGTTGGATCATGGTGGTGTTGAGCAGCGAGTTTTGGCGCGAGGCCCTTACCGCGGTTCCGCCCGAGCGACGACTGTTCCTGTTACCGCACTGCTTGAAGCACGCCGAAGGTTGTCCGGCCGAGTACGACCAGTTCGGGATGAATTGCAAACAGTGCGGCGCGTGCAGCATCGCCGACTTCCGCGGCCTTGCCGAAGATATGGGCTACCGTGTGCTAGTCGCCGAAGGTTCCCCGGTGGTGTTGAAGATCATCGTCGGTGGCTACGTGGACGCTGTCATCGGCGTGGCATGTTTGAACGTGTTGGAGAAAGCTATCGATAAGGTCTTGCTTGCTGGCATTCCCTGCATGGCCGTGCCGCTGTTGTCGAGTGATTGCCGCAACACACGAGTCGATGAGTCGTGGGTCGAGCAGATGATTCGTACTCCCTACATCCCTGCGGCTCAACGTACGAAGTCATACGTGCATTTGATGCGTGCTGCCGGCGACTTGTTTACTAGCGAATCGTTGGACGTGCTTTCGCCCCGGATGCGCAGCCAAGCTGCACTCGGCACCGGAACGCTCGATCCACGATCTCTGCCGTGCGATACGATCGCCGCAACCGAACACATCGCCTATGACTTTCTGACTCGCGGTGGTAAGCATTCACGACCGTTCATCACGTTGGCCGCATACGACGCGGTGCGCGGTGGTGGGTGTACCGACACCGAGGCGGCCGCTGCGATTGAGGCCATTCCCAAAACGGTTCGCCGCGCAGCGATGAGCATCGAAACTTTCCACAAAGCAAGTTTGATTCACGATGACATCGAAGACGACGACGCGTATCGATACGGCCAAGAAGCAATGCATCGCCAGTTCGGTTTACCGACTGCGATCAACGTTGGCGACTACTTGATCGGTTTAGGTTATCGATTGGTCAGCCGTCGGGACGAAGAAGATTCTGTTGATCCGCAAGCGCGGTTGGATGTACTGGACGCACTTGCCGCTGCCCACCTGCGATTGGCTGAGGGGCAAGGCAGTGAATTGCTGTGGCGCGATGCGAAAGATCGCAGCCTATCGCCGTTGGACGCCTTGAAGATTTACGCCTTGAAGACTTCGCCGGCGTTCGAGGCCGCTTTGTATTGCGGCGTGCGATTGGCTGGTCCAGCAACCGAGTTCGAAGAAGCGATCCGCACGTTTAGCCGTAATCTTGGAGTGGCGTTCCAAATCCTCAACGATTTGAAGGACTGGGAAGATGACGATTCGAACAAGCTACTCGCTGGCGGCGACGTGTTAGGTGGTCGACCGACAGTACTGTGGGCATTGGCCCTGCAAACTCTCGATGTGACCGAGCGCGAGAAACTATTGTCGCTGGTCGATCCCGACTGTCCCTTGCCAGCGGAACAACGACTACGCCAAGTCAAGCAGCTGTACGTTCAGGCGAACGTTTTTGATACGGCACTGTCGCTTGTGGAAAAGCATCAAGCACGCGCTGAACAGGTCGCCGATGACGTGTCGTCAGAGTCACTGCGACGGTTGTTTTATTTTCTTGTGGATACGGTGCTTGAGCGTCCGAGTGAATCGTCGACGCCAGTCGTCTCGTTGGGGCTGCCGATCACGGCCAGTCAATCCAACGCCGCTGGCAAGGCGAATTAGTAATCGAAGGGGCGCCGCTCATGACGAAACCGCACTCGGCTCGACCTCCCGAAGTGGATCTGCAGCACTTGTTGCAGACATTTTACCATGACGTTTCAGGTACACCTGCGCTAGGTACATTCGAAGCCATCGACAACGCACCTGAACCGTACAACTCGCTGCTCAATCACCACAAACATATGACGGTGACTGTCGAGGCCCATTATGGGCAAAGTGTTGATGTGGTGGTTCATCGTACGGCGCGAAACGGTGTGTGGTACAGCCGCGAGATCACGTTGGTGACCAGTACCTCACGACGGATCGTGCAGTACGGAATCGTCCGAATCAAGACCGACGATTTGGAGCCACAGGTTTGGAAAGAAATCGAGAGCGAACAAACGCCTCTGGGGCGAGTGCTAATCGAGCATGATGTGCTGCGTGAAGTGCAATTGTGTCAACTCTGGAAAGTGCGTTGTGGCCAATGCTTGGCAACGATGTTGCATCAAACGATCGGTACCACCGCCTACGGACGCACTGCACTGATTTATTGTGACGGTGAACCAGCGATTGAGTTGCTGGAAATCCTGACGCCGATCACAGCTAACGATGAAACCTAGCCGTTCACGCCCACGTCAGGCTTTCGCCGATCGGTTCGGCACACTGCTTGTCGTGGTTTCGAACATTTCCCACATGCTTGGCCACCGGGGTCATTTGTAGCGAGTCATTCGGCATCGCTACTAACAACGACTGCAGCTTCTCGGTGTCATGGTAACCAGGGTCCAACCACCGCGTTTGGTCGTGATCAGCGATAATCACTGGCATCCGATCATGAATCTCGCGAGTGAAATCGTTTCCGCTGGTCGTCAAAATGGTGCAGGTTCGAATCACGTTTCCATCTGGGCTTGCATTGGCATTCGCTTCCCAAAGTCCCGCAAAGGCGAAAACGGACTGCTCGCGGTTCTCAATCAAATAAGCCTGCTTTCCATCGGACGTGGTTTTCCACTCGTAGTAACCATCGGCGATCACCAGACAACGACGTGCGGCGAATGCTTTACGAAACGAAGGCTTCTCAGCAACCGTTTCGCTACGTGCATTGATCATCCGGCTGCCGATCGACAGCTCCTTTGCCCACGATGGAACGAGTCCCCAACGCAACATCTGCAATTCGCGAGGTAGGCCAACCTTCGTTTGCAGAACACAAGCGACATTTTGCGTTGGTGCAATGTTGTAGCGAGGCTGTTGCAGCGACGAGGGCAACTCTTCATCCCAGTCCGGCAAAAAGTGCTGCAACCATTGACTGGGAGGCGTTCGTAAGGTGTATCGGCCACACACGGTAAAAATTTTCCCAAAGTATTTAGGCGAAACGCAACCACCTCCGCTGTTTCGCTAACTCAGGTATTGTATTCCAACGATTGTACGTTTTTGCGTGAGGCAAAAGAATACACGCCGTGGCGTGTGGTAAAAAAAGCAGGCCCGCGGCGCCTCCACCGCAGGCCTGCGAAGCACAAAAATCACCCGCTGGGGAAGCAGGAGAAGCTTGCGCCGGTTGCTCTCTAAAGCAAGTTCCGGACCGCTTCATCCAGTCCGCGATGCACTCCGCTGGATTGCAAACCGCGGTACAGTTAAGCTGACTGGCTTTGTCGTTAACCAGTACCGCCAAATTCATGGGCGAGTTCGAGCTTTGAATTATCCGCTGCTTCTTCGTGTCCTCGGGACCATCTGTTTACTCATCGGCGGATCGATGTGCTTCAGTCTGCCGTTCGCATTTCCGGCACTCGCCCGGCGAACGCACTTGCCAGCGGCTTCGGAGTACGAACAGCAAGGCGTCATCGGACTGGTTACGAGCATGGCGATTTGCATCCTGTTGGGATTTATTTTGCGGCTGTTCGGTCGCGGACATCGCGCAACGACGCTGTACCAGAAAGAAGCAATGGCGATCGTCGGCCTAAGTTGGGTGCTAGCCACCGTGCTGGGCGCATTGCCGTTCTACTTGAGCGGTACCAGTATCGAAGCAAATCGACCGATCACGTTCGTTGAAGCGATGTTCGAGTCCCAGTCAGGGTTCAGCACGACCGGCGCCACGGTGCTCACGGATTTGGATTCGCCTGGACTTGTCCCGCACTGCATTTTATTCTGGCGCTCGTGGACGCATTTTCTTGGCGGGTTAGGTATCGTCGTGTTGTTTGTGGCGATCCTCGGTCAGGGCTCCGCGGGCAAGGCCATGATGCGAGCGGAAATGCCCGGTCCCACCAAGGAAGGCAGCATGCCGCGGATGCAACACACGGCGCTTGTATTTGCGGCACTGTACGTGGGTTTGAATGTGTTGCTGACGGTGATCTACATGTTGAACTAAACCGCTCGGCTTAAGAGTTTGGTTGGATGTTGCTAGAGTGGTTGGCGCTGACCGTCGGCGTTAGCGCTGACGATCGTTGTGAGGTGGTTGTGATCACTGCAGCGTGAACTCGGTGGGTCCCTTCTCGCA
>JBGSIA010000187.1:0-4895 GCA_041751935.1 Pirellulaceae bacterium
CGCTGTGACCAAAGTCGGCAAGCGTGGCCAGCGCGAGTTGACCAGCAAGTTCCGCGAGCTGCGAAGTCACTATCTATTCGAGTCGCGATTCTGCAACGTCGCGCGTGGCAACGAGAAAGGCCACGTTGAAAACTCCGTCAAGCGAGCCGAACGAACTTACCTGACTCCGGTGCCACGCGTGACCAGCATCGAGCAACTCAACGAGCATCTCGCAAGTTGTTGCACGGCAGACCTAAACCGCATTTGCCAACAAACCAAACAGAGCTACGGTGACCTACTTCAAGCAGAACGATCAACATTCTTGCCGATCACTTCAGGGACGTTTCTCGCGGCTCGCTCCCACATGCAGAAAGTGGATCGTCAAAGCACCGTCACTTGCGACTCAGCTCGCTACAGTGTGCCGACCAAGTACGCTTGCTTGCCGGTCGTCGTGCGCGAGTTTTATGACCGCATCGAAGTGCTTTGCAAAGACCAGATCATTGCCTCGCATCAGCGAATCGAAGCGGGCGGTTGCTGGAACTGGCGCGGAGTGAGTTCATTCATACGAATACCAACATCGTCATGGTGGGTCCGCCCGGTGTGGGGAAAACGCATCTCGCGATCAGCCTCTTGGCGAGTGCTTGTCGGTCAGGTCATCACGGCCGCTTCTTCACGGCTGCGGAGATCGTTAACACGTATCACGATGCTCGCGAATCTCGCTCAGTGACTCGATTGGAATCGAGCTTGAAGCGACTGGATGTGATCGTGATCGACGAGCTTGGATACTTGCCGATGGATCGGATGGGTGCGGAACACTTGTTCGGATTTTTTAGTCTCTGCTATGAACAAGTGAGTGTGATTGTGACGACAAACTTACCATTCGCTCAGTGGCCGCAAACTTTCGCGGGTGACGAGCGATTGACAGGAGCGTTGCTGGACCGGCTGACGCATCGGATCGAAGTACTTTCGATTGACGGCGACAGCTACCGTTTGCAGAACAGCCTGCGGTCAAAAAACGGCAGCTAAATCCAGGAAAATCAGCGGAGACTGAGGCAAACACAATCGGACTCAAGTGGTCCCCTTTCTGACTGCCAAAATCAGCCTTTCGGCTGCCACCCTGGTCCCCTTTCTGACTGCCATCTCCAGTATAGACTAGGTTGTTGAAACGGGACCGAGGTCAATCTCATTGATTGTCAAAGTTTGTTTTTCTTGTTCATCATCAATTCCCATCAATGCCAGATCAATCGCTTCCGCATTTGCCGTGGCTCGGATCTTTCGATTGGGGCGATTGATCACCAACAACTCAGCTGTTTTTCCTTCCTCGCGGGCATCTGTGTTATACATCCCGTTTAACGCAGATTCGTCTTTAACGCCGACAAGACCCATCGTGTTGTTGGTCCACACTGCGTCAAGTACAGAAACGACGCCAACTACGTCAATGTCATTAATCTCCGCTGGTTCTAAGTCTAATGGTGCGTTGGTGATTTGGTTGGAAGCCTTGACCTCTGCAACTGACACAGGCGCTGCAGCAGACGTTCCGTTTCCTTGAACAACGAAGTCGTAGGGCTTCTCATTGCTGTCATTGTTGGGAATCGTAAGTATTGCTTTTCGAATACCGACCGCGCTTGGATTAAACACAACCTGAAATGTCACCGAACCACCAGCCACGACGGTACCGGCAGGTTGCACCGAGACTCTGAAGTTGCTCGCATTAGCCCCGCTTACTTGCACTTTCGGGTTACCATTCAAAATGAGCGTCGCAGTACCTGTATTGGCAATTGTAAATGTTCTGGTCACGGTACCACTGGCAATATTCTGGCTGCCGAACGACGTGTGATCCGTCGTGCTCGGCGTTGTGTCGCCATCAACGATGCTCACCGAATTTCCCCGAACGTCGATTTCTGGAGCAAGAGGAGCAGCAAGAGTCAATGCCAAGGAATACGTTCCAAACGTACCAACTTTACCGCTACCAGCCACCTTTGGATTGTATGTGCTATTACCTTTACCCGTGACACCCACATAGTAGAGTCCGCTGTTTGCCAGGGTGAAATTATTGATGAGCGAATAGCCTGATCCTCCGCCATTGTCGTTGGCGGCAAGTTGATTTCCTGCTGCATTGAAAAGTCGTAGATAAGTGTCCATGCTAGGAGAGTCTCCTGGCTTCGACGTCCGCAAAGTAATTTTTGACCCAGCGACCGCTTGAAAAGAATAAATATCAACATCTTTTGACGCAAAGACGCCGTTTCCGATGAATTCACGGACCTGGACCGTTCCACCAGCGATGCCAAGGCCGGTATTTTGAGCCGTTACAATCGTGTTTCCCACATCCAACGAAGTACCTTGGATTTGAAAGTTGTAAGGCGCCTCATCGCTGTCATTATTCGCGATACTGAGCATTGCGGTGCGAATGCCGCCAAAGCTGGGATCAAATATAACTTCAAATGTCGTGACCCCTCCAGGAGCTACCGTGGAACTTGGTTGGACAGAAACACTAAAGTCGGCCGCGTGCGCTCCGGTCACCTGAACTCGCGGACTGCCAGTTAAATCGAGCGTCGCCGCACTGGTGTTTACGATTGTAAACGCCTGCGTAATTGAACCGTTAGTGACATTCTGCTGTCCGAATGCTGTACCGTCCACGCTGCTGGGAGTTGTGTCACCGTCTGCAATGCTTATACCGTTTCCACGAACGTCGATTTCAGGCAAAATCGCAAGTGTTAAGTCTAGATAGTATTTTCCCGTGTTACCGGTGTTACCACTGCCAATAACAGTCGGGTTATATAAAATGTTGCGCCAGTCCGTGACGCCAACGAAATACGTTCCAGTGTTGGGTAGACGAAAGTTCGTAATGGCTGAGTACCCCGAACCGGCACTGTCATCATCAGATGTTAACTGAACTCCTGCCGCATTAAAAAGTCGGAGGTAGGTATCGACGGTTGGCGAGCCAGACTGCTGTGATGTTCGCAATGAAATTTCGGAACCAGCAGCCGCCTGAAAGGAATAAATATCAACTTCTTTCATTGTATAAATACCGTTGCCGATGAAATCGCCAACTCGTACTGTTCCAGCGGCGGCGCCAAGGCCTGTGTCGAATGCGGTGGCTATGGTGTCTCCTACATCACGCGAAACGCGTAAGGAATAACGCCCCATGCTGCCATAATCCGAATATCCGTCCGTCAGCGGAGTTCCTTTATAGGTTGAGTACACCAACACGGAGTATGTGCCTGAACTCAAGTCAAGTGCACCACGTGCGTCGAGCGTATCTGTCGATCCTATATGCTCGGCCACAGAACCTGGTGCTTGTTTTAGAACCAAGACTCCCATGTCATTGTTAGCGCCCTCGTTGTTAACGCCGACGCTAAATGGATTCGCTTCGAAAAAAAAATGCCCACCCGAGGTTGTAAAAGTGAAGGTATCAATGTCGTCGTTTTTCTCAAGGATACCGCTAACATTTGCCTCACTCCCACTGAATACAAGCGGCGTTGGATTACCGTAATCGTCGGGGCGATAGCCGAACCCGTTCTGAGTCGTAATGATCGTTAAATCGTCCTCCTTGTTGTTGGCGTGTAAGTATTCACCCTTGCTCCATTGTGTCAAGTTGTTGTAATAGGTGCTGCCCATTATGGGTGCCCAAGCTGTTTCCCCTGACCCATGTCCACGATAGTACGTTTCTGTCGGCGACACTCGACCATCATGATTAAGTCCAAGTGTATGGCCAATCTCATGGCTGGTGGCTTCCGCAACGTACTTTCCGGGTATTGCAGATAAATTGTCTGCGAATACAAATGCTGGAGTGTCCGTGGAGTAATTGAAGGAATTGATATACGCGACGCCACCGGCGCTGCCGTACCAGTCACTAGACGACCCTCCAATCACTACTCTTATGCCCCATTGCACATCGCTGCTGTCCGACTTCATCAACGCTGCTGTGCCAGGGTCTTGGGTCGTCACATCAACGTTAAATCCAATAAAATCTTCGCTCACACGTTGGAAGATTTCTTGAATCGTAGCCAGTTCATTGTCACTGAAAGTATTACTAAAATCCTCACTGTACGCTGGTGTGACAATTGGCGTCCCGTTAGTGAAATTTGTATTCCACACTGTTCCTGTCGTGGTGTGCCCGTTAAAATCCAAGTAAATGCGTTTTGTGGCGCCCGGTAAGCTGTGTAGCAGGAAAGTATCTGCTATTGGGAATGGGGGGGCTTCGGCAGAATCGATGCTTGTAGCGTTCTCCGGAATTGGCAGGCTTGGAAGTGGCATCACACCAATCCGATCAGGAACTGTAGCTGATGCCGAAGTTTGTGCGACGAGCAGTTCCGACTGCACAGGCCGGGCGGTATTTCTACTCAACGCACTGGAAATGTCACTTGATTCGAATGCCAAATCCAAAGTCTGTGTAGGTGATGAACTTAAAGCGGCCAAAAGCCGTCGCTGTTCTAAAAACTCAAATTTAAAAGCAGATCGAGTTTTGTAAAGTTGGCGACCGCTTGTAAAAATCTCAACGCCGTTATGTCGCTTATTCGCTGCCATAGCAATTACCTCAGATGGAAAGACCAAAACTTTCTAGGAAAATTGACAGCTTTCCAGACTGTAGACCCTCTGTGAAGCTATTTCTAAAGCACCCACAATTTATCGCTTCTGGGTTGGGCTGCAAGTACTGCCAGTCTGTTTTACCACTAGGCAAATGCTAATTGTCAGCAGCCCTGTCTCGCGGGCGCCGTAAGTGTAGGCCGATGCCTGAAGCAACAAAGGGTCCGCGACGGTCTTAACTCTTGTCAAAATTCGATCTGAAAACTTTTTAAAATTCCTTTCCGTTTGAGTCGATTCAAGCGTAATTGGGCAGAAAAAGTGCCAGGGAGCGCCGGGATTAAATCGGTCTTGGATAGAGACCGTGAGGAGGTGACCTGATCCCGGGCGCG
>JBGSIA010000188.1:0-19913 GCA_041751935.1 Pirellulaceae bacterium
GCCGCACAAACGAACAGTAATACCGGAAACCGACTGGACGACTTTGGTCGAGGAGGGTGAAGCCTGCATGGAGGATTTCGACGCGGGCGATTGCCGCGTGTCCGTCAAAGTGGAGTGGAGAGGTGAGTTCTTAGGATTGTATCGATCCTTCCGCGCACGAAAGGTTATTGAATTTTGATAAATCCACTCACCAAGTGTAATGGCACGCGAACATAAATGAGTGAATTTGGGGAAGAAAGTAGGCTTGCTCTGTAGCCAAAAAAGGGGCTAAACCTTTGAACGAGAGGGTCAGACCCTTTTCGGACAGACTCTGAGGCGGGGATCTGGTCGCGTGGATTGCATGTTAAAGCTTGCCGTTTCCCAGTTCTTTGCAATTCGGGCAGAATCGACCAGGATAGAGAAGTTCGCAGTTTGGGAACAATAGGACCACTGAGTTAAATGACAAGTTCCTCAAACGCCGCCGCTAGGAAACTAACGTTGCTTCTCCCCACAAGCTGGGGTCCTCTGCAACGGGGTACTCCGGGCCGATCGAGAAAGTTTGCCATCCCAGTTCGCGGTCGATGATGGCAAAATAGAATCCGATACGGCGCTGATTGCTGGGATCAAATCCCGTCATCGCCGATGCGGAAATGACGCCCGACATCTCGTAACCGTCGTGTCTTGGCAAACAGTGAATCAACAGCGAGTCTTTCGCAATTGGCTTGGGGTTGCTTCGTGCCCGATTAATTGGCAGCAATGACGCCACAGGCCGTTCACGCTGGGGGCCGCCACCCGCAGGCATCCACAGAAAGCGGTGGCAATATGCGGTTGCTCGGTGAATATTGGGACTGCATCGCGTATCGATCCACAGCTGAAATCCGTCACTGTCCTCCAATCGTGAGTCGCGGCACCAAGGTAGTTGCCGTTTTCCGTTGACAAGAATATGCAATCCGATCCCAGTAGTTTCCCACGCCAAGCGAACATCAGCGAATACCGGCCGATCAGCAAGCGCACCCAGGGACGGGACCCGATGTGATTCAGGTAACTTCAATCCCCTTGCGCCCCAATCCAGTGCGTGACGCCGGATCGGCACCTCAAAGCGAAACAAGAACGTGGGGTCAATCAGCGACGAGGCAGTAGTAGTCATTCGACGTGGAGCGTTCTAAGTTTTATGTTTCGCAGTTCGCTGCGGCATCGACGAGGAACATTACGTGGGGATGCTCCTGCAGAAAAGACGCTGGGCAGTCCTCTGTAATCTTGCCATATATCGCTTGCCGCACTGCTTCGCGTTTTCCGTCACCGGTCGCCAGCAGTACGATGCGTTTGGCTTCCAAAATCGTACCGATTCCCATCGTAAGCGCAGTTCGGGGAACGTCCGCAGGCGAATCAAAAAAACGCGAATTGGCTTCGACCGTCTCAGCCGTTAACGACACCGTTCGTGTACGCGAGTTACCCTCGGAACCTGGCTCATTGAACGCGATGTGGCCATTCTTTCCTATCCCTAGTAGTTGCAAGTCGATTCCACCGAGTCGCCGAATGCGTTGTTCATAGTCGCTCGCTTCGCAGGACAAGTCGCTCGCGATACCGTTGGGCACGTAGGTTGACTCTGGGGCAATGTTGATGTGGTTGAACAGATGTCGTTGCATGAACTGACGAAAGCTCTGAGGATGCGAGCTGGGCAAGCTTACATATTCATCCAGGTTAAAGGTCTTCACGTGAGAGAAGTCAAGACCTTCGTCGCGGTGCATCCGCACAAGTTCGCGGTAACAGTCTACAGGAGTGCCACCGGTCGCTAACCCCAAGACACAGTCTGGTCGAGCGCGAACCAGCACAGCAATCTCCCGCGCGGCATGCACACCGACGGATTCAGCGTTGGACAGGTTGAGCAATTCAATCGACATCGAGAATAGAATAACAGAGAACGGTGCCAAAATAATCGACCCGTACTGGTCGCGTTAAAAACTGGTCGCATTGAAACGTAGCACCGTCCTTTTGCCGCATTCACTTCACGCCAATGAGATTTGGTGAGGAAATTGGGATCTGGTAGGGAAGCGCTGGTTCACCAAAAAAACGAGCCGACTTCGCATCTTGCGAAACCGGCTACGCGTTACTACCGCGGCGCATCGGGCGCACTCCACGAGTCCATGTGAAGCATCATCAAACGCGGCATCACCATCGCGTGGAGGCAATCGTGATGCATGCAGGTAGTGATTAAAACTGGGAGTGACGTCCGTGTCTGCGAGATGCTGGTGTCTCGCTGGCTGTGGTCCCTCGTTGCCACGTCCCCAATCTCCGTTGTCGCGAATTTCCTTGCGACAAACTAAACGCATCAAATCTTTTGAATGCGCGCAAAATATCCTGAAATGAAACGACTGATTGCAAATCAATCAAGCGAGTGCAAACCGATAGCGTTTGTTACTGTGCAGTCGATACCGAGTGGATACCGTTTACCCAACGAGTCCCTGTGCGAAACACAGGCATGCTGGGGATGAAGTCAAATCGGGGAGAAGGTGGTTGGAGGCGAACCTATCAAAACGAACAACGTTGCCGAAGTCGAGATTCGCATCGAACACACTCCATCGAGGGAAAAGGGATCGCAACTATCGACGGAGTCGGCGGCTGCGGTTGATTAGCGTGACGGGTGAGAATTTGGCGTCAGAGGCAGCTCATGTCAACAACGATTTGCTGCAACTTTTTCGATTCATCAATTTGATTTTGAGAATAACTTGAGAAAACACGAGGGAACTTGTGCAAAGTTTTTTTTGATCGAGACGTTGCTGCCATGAAAATGCTTGACGTGTCTGGTCGCTGAACGTTAAGTTGCGGGAACTCATCTACCGCGATGGTCGGCGACGAATCACGCAAATGCAACCGTCATCAACCCAGGTTTGCAACATGATCACCACAACGCAACTCAAAACGCTGACGGTAAACCCCGCGTTCCTGCAGGAGATCAAAGACAGCAACCCTGAACTGTGGCAAACCGTTCATCGCCTTGAGCAATTGAATCAAACTCAATTCGAATTGAAGTCGCCAACCGAACGGCTCGTGGCTGCCAAGCAGTTGGTGCGGCTGCTTGATGAACTTCGCGAGCGACTCTCGCTACAGTTCTCGCTGGAAGAATCGTACGGGTATCTGGAGATCCCCGTCAGTATGGCGAATCACGTATCCAGTGAGATGTCGACAAGGGCACGTGCTCAGCACTGTTCAATCTACTTGCAGGTGACCGAACTGGCTGAGACCGCGGAGGAGGTCCAGTACCGCGGGGCAGTGGAGGAACACCTTGGATCGCTTTTTGCTCGGGCGATCAACCTGGACGGTAAGCTCCGCGAGCACGAACGGCTGGAATGCGAATTGATAGAGCGGTGCTTTGACCTACCCTGCCGCAAATTTGCCTAGAATGTTGTCGCTATTCCAAATGTTGTCGTTCTTCCAGTAGCTGTATCGCTGCGTCCCGACGTAGCGTCGATCAAACCGCAGGCGGGCGGGTTGACCGAATCTGCCCCGATTGCCATCAAAAAGCAGTGACAGGCCTTGCCGTTGGGGCTGCTAACCGATAAATTCCCGCGTTCCTCGATTGATCCAGGATTTGTTCCGATTCCTGTTCGGACGCTTTGGTCGAGTATCCCCAACACACAAACCCCAGTTCATTTCCGTGGTGGCTCAACGAACTTTCATGGCCAAGCCTGGCCAAGTTAAGAAACAATGGCACATCGTCGACGCTTCGGACGAGGTTCTCGGTCGCTTGGCAAGCGATATTGCTGTCGTTTTGATGGGCAAGCATCGCCCGGAATATACGCCTCATTGTGACTGCGGTGACTTTGTCGTTGTTACCAACGCGGACAAGGTCGCGATGACGGGCCGTAAAATGGAAGTGCGTCACTATACTTGGTACACTGGCCATCCAGGCTTGAAACTGGAAAGTTACGGCGATCGCCAAGAACGAAAGCCTGAAGACTTGATCTTCCACGCCGTTCGCCGCATGTTGCCCAAGAACAGTTTGGCGCGACACATGCTTCAGAAACTCAAGATTTATTCGGGTTCTGAGCATCCGCATACGGCGCAACAGCCACAAGAATTGCGTCGTAAGAGCAAGAAAATAACTTCACAATCTAAGTGACATGACTGGCAGCCTCGTGCGGCTAGCTCTTCAATAACTGCGTAGAATTTTTTTTCCAGATACATCACCTCACAGCAACGTTTGAATACATGGTCGCGGTCAAGAAGGACAAGATAAACGGCGATTACCTGGGTACAGGTCGCAGAAAAAGCAGTGTTGCACGCGTCCGGATTCGTCCGGGCAGTGGACAAGTGACAATCAACAAACTGCCACTCGAGCAGTACTTCGTTAATGTACAAGACCGTGCCGCGATTCTGTCAACGCTATCGACTACTGGTGTTTCGGAAAAGGTCGACGTGTTGGTGCGAGTTGCTGGCGGCGGATTGACCGGACAAAGTGGTGCCGTTCGTATGGGCTTGGCTCGTGCATTGGTCGGTTTCGACGAGGCACTGCACGAAGCACTTCGAGATGGTGGATTCCTAACGCGAGATTCTCGCATGAAGGAACGTAAGAAACCAGGTTTGCGTGGTGCCCGCCGCGGCGTCCAATTCAGCAAACGTTAACAGAGAAAGTAACTTGGGAAAAAAAGAAGAGGCCTTCGAAGTTGAAGGCACTGTTGTTCAAGCACTTGCGAACACTCGCTTTCGTGTCCAACTGGAGACCGGAAGCGAAGTGATGGCGCACGTCGCCGGGCGGATGCGCAAACACTTCATTCGCATCGTCCCCGGCGACAAAGTCCGAGTCGAACTCTCACCCTATGATTTGACCAAGGGTCGAATCGTCTACCGAGAACGCTAGTCGCTCGTTACTTCGGCGTACGTTTCCTCGCTCTCCCAAACCCGAATCTTGTACGCGGTTGCGCCCGTTCCAGCAAGTATCTGCGGGCAGATGTTTTCGAGCAGATACTTCGCCAGATTCTCTGCGGTAGGGTTGTACGGCAATTCGTAGATACGATGCGGAATGCAACGGCGAACTGCAGCCAACGCGTTTTCGTCCTTGTCCCAAAGTATAAAGGCATGATCCCAGTGCTCATCAAGCCAGCCGTTGCATTTCTGTTTCAATAGTTTGAAGTCCAGAATTCGGCCAACGGCGTCCTGCTCCTGTCCGGTCACGTAGAACTCAGCAACGTAATTGTGGCCGTGCAAGTTCTGGCATTTGCCTTCGTGGCCCACCAATCGATGGCCGGCACAGAATGTAAAACGCCGCATGATATTGATAGCCACTGTTTTCCTGTATCTAAAGGTTGTCCAAAGGTAGCCGTCCGGCAATTGTACGCCAACGCCCACCGCTCCCAATGGACCGAATTTTCAATCCGCGCCACGCGGTGTATCCTCGTCAAGCTACCGCTTGCAGTAGACGCAGCACCCGTGAGACACTGAGTTTTTGCATTCAATATGGAAAGTTTCAACCGACATGACCACGCACCCAACTCATTTGCTGGATTTCCCGATGACGGCCCAGCAACGCTTTTTGCCCGAAGGCCCCTATGCGCTTGGCGAAGGTCAATTTTCTTGGGTAGCGATCCAGCATGGAAGCGATTCTAGGATCGGTTCGCTGAATATCTTTAACTTGAATTCTAATACCAACCAAAGCTTTCCGCTGCCTGGTCGCCCCGGGTTCGCATTTCCTTGCCGGAGCGAGGGCAAGTTTGTCATCGGGTGTGAGCGCAGCTTGGGCATTTTCGATTGCGCCGATGGCAGCTTTCAAAAGCTGTGCGACCATGTCGACTCTCACGTAGAGAACACGATTATCAACGATGGATTGGTTGTCGATGACAATTTGATTTTCGGCACCAAGGATCTCGAGTTTAACAACGAGAAAGCTGGCTTGTATTTGTACCGCGGACGCGACGACAAATTGATTCGCATGCGGGATGACCAAATCTGTAGTAACGGAAAAGCGATTCGCTACCACCGCGACGGCAGTATGTGGCTCATTGATATCGATTCCCCGACTCGCAAAATCGTGACCTACCGCATCGACATCGATACTGGATCGCTTGAAAACGAAGATGTCTTGGTTGACTTGACAGACGATGAAGCAGTTCCCGACGGTGCGATTTTGACGCCCGAAGGAAAAGGGATCATCGTTTCAATGTTCCTACCCAAAGCCGCAAACGTAGGCCAAACACGATTGTACGACATCGAATCTGGGGAGCTAAAATGCGTCTGGGAGACCGCACATTCACCACAGAACACGTGCCCAGCAATCGTTCCGCACAACGGCGAGTTGAAGCTGGTGATTACGACGGCACGTGAGAACATGAGCGACGAAGATTTTGCAAAGTGCCCCAACGCCGGTCGACTGTTTATTGCCGACTTGCCCTTGTTGCCCGATTCTTTCACGCTCCCTCCTGTCTTCCCGCGTTAGTGGGACCGGCAACTACATCCCTTCCCGGTCGAAGCGGGCCTCGGGGCCTGCCAACAAAAGCACGGTGGGCAGTTACGGAACCAGCGGTCGATCGCAAATCAAAATGGCCGATTCTCGGCCATCACGACAGCCTTGATGCTGCTTTACCACTTTTATCTCAAGTGTTAAAGCTGCGACTTAAGGTGAGCAGCAGATAAAAATATACCCTCGCACGCGATCGATGGGAGAACGAAGTTCCTTCTCAGTCGAGCAGTCGTTTGATCGAGGAAACTGGCCTCGGGCCTATGAACTTACTTCTACCTTACCAGCATCCAACGGCCTACTAACTCTTGCTCTTATTCCTAGTCGGTCCGCGATTTGCGTTGACTGTTGCGAAGGCCAGAAACAGGCGGTATTTCCGCTGCGTCACTGCGCTGGATTTCTCATTCAAGGAAAGCTCAATGCGCGCTGTAATTGTGATCGTGGTCGTGGTGTTCGTACTAGCCTTGATCGGCTGGATTCAATTTGGCTCTTCAGATGGCGATCCTTCGATTCGAGTTGATTCCGAAAAGGTTAAGCGAGATACGTCATCGGTTGTTGAGCAATCAAAAGTGATCATCGACGATGCTGCACAGAAAATTGATGCCAGTATCGACCCAGAACCACTTCCGTGAGACAGCAACGGTGGACTCACTTCTAATCAATGGCCAAGGAAACGACTATGAGCGAATCAAATGACACAGGCATTGTGGACGAGACTAAAAAGGCACTGACCACAGACGCAGAAGTTCCCATTGACAAGAAATTACCGGGCTCAACATTCTCTTTGGTGGCGCTGTCCTATTTCGTTGTGCTCATCATTGGCGCTCTAGTGCTCGCAGCGGTCGTGTGGCTATTCCTGCGTCCATCGGACTCCGAGCAACTTCCGCAGGCTCCGCCAGCAATCGTTTCGGAGGTAAGTTCCACCGCTTTAACGCATCTTTTTTGATGTCGTCGACATAAAATCTGATTGTGAAATTTGATCACCGTCAGCAGCGTGGCTTGGCTAAGCTTACAATCGCAAGTTTGTTGGCAATTACCGTGCGTCGAAGGCTTGGCACAATCAAGTTCCGCCATTTCCTGCGTTGCTTCCTCGATCTCATTCGAACCTCAATTGAACAATGCCCTATCAAGCTGGCTTGGCCGGCTTTCCCTGCTTGTCGCGTTGGCTCTCACATGCGAGGTTTTTGCCGAGCCCCACCAGGCTCAACGGATTCGTATTCTGTCGTTTAACATTCATCATGCCCAAGGGGTCGATGGACGGCTGGATGTTGATCGCATTGCGCGCGTGATCCGTGAATCCGGTGCCGATGTCGTTGCACTGCAGGAAGTCGATAAGAACGTTCCTCGTAGCGGTTCGGTCGACCAGCCTCAACAACTTGCGAACCTGCTTGACATGCAAGTTGCATTTGGCCGCACGATTGAGCTCGAAGGAGGCCAGTATGGAAACGCGGTGCTTTCACGGTTTCCGATCAAGTCGACCCAAAGTCATTTGCTTCCGAATATCGGTGGTGGCGAACAGCGAGGGGTAATGCAGTTGGAACTGGAGCTACCCAGTTCACAACGATTCATCTTGCTTGCAACACATTTTGATCATCGCTCCGATCCGACTCAAAGACTAGCCAGTGCAGAGTATATCAACCAACTTGTCGAATCGATCCCTGATCGCGCCGTAGTTTTGGCAGGTGACCTGAATGCGGTTCCGGAGAGTTCGGTACTTGAGCGGCTGAACAGCCACTGGATTCGCTCAAGTCGTGAACGATACCCTACGGTTCCCGTGGACATACCGACAAGGCAAATTGATTACGTTTTGATTAATCGAGCATCGCTCAATTCCGGTTTTGGAGTACATGTTCTGGGCACTCACGTGTTGGCCGACGCGATTGCCTCGGACCATCGTGGAATCCAAGTTGACCTGAACCTGTACCCCAAAGTGACAGACGATTCCCCGGTGTCTCGCATCGCGTTCGGTTCTTGCATCAAGCAGAATCTGGAAGCACCTATTCTGGCCACAATTATCAACGAGAAGCCGCAGCTCATGTTGTTTCTTGGAGACAACATCTACGCGGATACAAGTGACGTTTCGGTGCTCCGGGAAAAGTACGCAGTTCTGGCTAGTAAGCCAGACTTCCAGCGGTTGATTGCTTCAACTCGCATAATGGCGACCTGGGATGACCATGACTACGGCAAGAACGACGGCGGCAGTGACTTTGATTTTCGCGATATTTCGCAAACAGAATTCATGGATTTTTGGCAAGAACCGTTACGCTCGCCTCGTCGCCTGTCGGCTGGCGTTTACTCCGCGCACACGTATGGCCCCGAGGGAAAACGGGTGCAAGTTATCATGCTTGATACCCGCTATTTTCGTTCACCCCTTAAATCGGGCGAGCGACGGGTCGGCGGTGCTTATCTCGCTGATGAGACGCCCGAGAAGACGATGCTAGGCGAGGCACAGTGGGCTTGGCTTGAGCAACAATTGCGACAACCGGCTGAATTGCGATTGCTGGTGAGTAGTATCCAGTGCATTGCATCCGATGCTGGACAGGAGTCCTGGTCGAACCTACCACGCGAACGTCAGCGGCTTTTCGATCTCATCAAACGGACTCACGCCCATGGTGTCGTGTTGTTAAGCGGTGACCGTCATTGGTCTGAACTTTCGCGGTTGGACAAGTCGTTCGTAGGATACCCGTTGTACGAGTTGACCTCGAGCAGTTTTAACCAAGTGCATCCGCGTGGAAGTCCGACGGAGAACCTATTCCGGGCCGACTCGAAAACCTACCATCAGCCAAATTATGGCTTGGTGCTGGTCGATTGGTCGCAATCGCCTGTGGAAGTTCAATTAGAAATTCGCGATGTTGAATCGCAGGTACAGATTGAATCCCGACTAAAGATCGAAGTGACACCTAGCGCCAGGTGAGAGTTGCCTTCCATCGAACAAACGCGTTTGCGTCGGGTTCCCAGCAGGAACTGGAAACCCATCTCTCGGGGAAGGCTGATCCTAAAACGAACCCGTAACACAACGCTAAGACGGCGGAGTGAATTTTGGGGCGGTGGGTTCGGAGGGCTCCTCGTCGTCTTCCACTTTGGATGATTTTTTCTTTTCATCCGCCGTCAAGACGCGCTTTGCCTCATACTCCGCCAAGCGGAACTGTTGCTGGACGTCATTGAGCCCACGACGAAACTCCCGATAACTGCTGCCCAACGAACGGGCAACTTCGGGCAACTTTCCACCGAAGAGCACGACAGCCAATACTCCAATCACCATCAATTCTGGTGGGCCGAGACCGAACATTGCTTATGCCTTATCGTTCTCGTCGTCGTCATCAAGCGACTCATTCATGCCCCGTTTGAACTCGTTGGCGCTCTTGCCAAGATTTCGCATCAGGCCGGGAAGCTTAGCGCCACCGAACAACAATAGCGCTAGGAACAGAACGACCAGCATCTCGGGCATTCCGGGAAAGCCAATCGCCAACAACAAGGAATTCAAACTCATCATGCTTACGCTCTCGCAAAAAGAGGCTCTACGGTGGGAGCACCCTGACGTACTTACGGCGAAAGCGGGTAGGTCGATTGGCTGGTACAGCACAATCACCTCCTGAACCGATGTGACGGGCAGTGGGTGTGCAGCGAAAAACTCGCCACAAGTCCCATTTTATTGCAGTTAGCCTGGGAGTCAAAGGGGAAAAGAGAAGGCCAATTTTGAAATGGGGGAATGGGTCGATATGAGGCGGTGGCTTAGGATGCGGCACCTGACTGTCTAAAATCGCCTCCTTTTGCTTCTAACGCTTGAATGTTCTCCGATCTATGGCCCATCGTATCCCGCGTTTTAGGCGTTTTCTTGGTAATGGCGATCGGGGCAGCGTGCCGCAAGCGGAAATGGTTGACGCGAGAAGCAGACCGATCTCTGGCAAATTTGACCGCTAATGTGCTGCTTCCCGCCCTCTTTATCGATCGCATTTTGGCAGGATCGCAGTTCGATTCGCTGCTTACCGCATGGTTGCCACCCGTATTCGGTTTCGTCGCAACCGCCGCAGGATTCCTGATCGCCTGGCTCTTTGCCCGATTAGCGGGAAGTTTCGTGGGGCTGGACACAGATGTCAAACAGCGGTCATTCGCTATCTGCGTCGGCGTCTGTAACTATGGGTACGTTCCGCTACCGCTGGCCGAACACTTTTATCCCGACGCCGTGGTGGAATTGATTCTCCACAATGTTGGCGTCGACTTAGCGTTGTGGAGCGTGGGTATGGTTGTCATCAGTGGCTCAGCAGGCGGCGGTTGGAAACGGGCCATTATGAGTCCACCGGTGGTGGCAGTCGTGGTCGCTGTAGCGCTTAAGCAGATGAACGTCGATCGATTAATTCCAGAGCCCGTGATGCAAGCGATCGGGGCCATGGGCGATTGCAGTGTGCCGCTAGGATTACTGCTCAGCGGGGCGATTATCGTTGATTATTTCCACGAAGCTGATTGGCAAGGTGCCTATCGGACCATCGCTGCCTCGATCGTACTTCGGCAAGGTATGTTTCCCGTCCTGATGCTTGCTGCGACATCCGCATGGGCGATGGATACCGATTTGCGGCAAGTGATGATGTTGCAGGCAGCGATGCCCACAGCGATTTTTCCGATCGTGTTGGTCCGACTGTACGAACGCGATACAGCAACGGCGCTACGCGTTGTATTGTCAACATCGCTAGCCGGTGTCGTACTGATCCCGCTTTGGATGGCGATTGGCAAATGGTGGCTGGCAGTCTGAGTTCGAGAAAGACCGGAAGGATGGATTCTGATCTAGACGTTTTTCAAAAAGTAAAGAGAAAGGCCGGGCGTCCATCGAACACCGATGAACGACCGGCCTCATAAGAGCCGTCCTGACTGGTTGAGTGACTGGTCAGCTTGGTTGATCCTCGGAAGGTGTATTCCGTGCCATCCGACACTCACAGTCCTTGAGAGTGCCACACGCTCCATTAACTTGATTCACCGATGGGCCGAGTGCTTCCAGCGTTGGCCCGTAGCGCGAGTCCGTGCGCGAGTCGGTGTGTGGTTGATGGAGAGTGAAATGGATCAATGCAAAACGCCAGCCTGTTCCGTCCTTGGTGAGTTGACAAACAAAGCTGTCAAATCGTTACGCGACCAGTCGAAGTTCTTTGTCGGAGCGCTCCAGGACGCCTTCGACGAACTCTTGGAAAATTCGGATGTCCAGAGCGGAGGCTGCTCCGCACTCAGGGTGAAATTGAGTACCGATAGCAAACCAATCCATCATTTCACTTTCAATGGACTCAATCACTCCATCGGGGCAGCGAGCGGTGACACGGAACCCAGGGGCGACTTCATCAATCCCCATGTGGTGCCGGCTGCTGACGCGGATTTCACCATCACCGTACACGCGACCGACCAGCGAATCGCTGACCACTTCCAGTGTGTGGCGATGATTGGGGTCTTGCGAGTCGAAGTGCGGAACGCTGTTCGGCAAATCTTCCTTCAAGTCAAGAAACAGGTTTCCACCCTGTTGCACATTTATCAACTGCATACCTGTTCCGATGCCCAAGACGGGCATGCGGCGTTCGGCAATCTCGGCCATCAGCAGCCGATCACTTGTTTCACGAACTGGATCGAGCAGGCGAACGCTCGGGTGCATCATGAAACCATCATTTCGTGGATCCAAGTCGGCGCCACCGATTAGGATGAATCCGTGAAGCGTGTCCAACAGTCCTCGAATCGAGTCGACATCATTCATCGGCGGCATAATCACGGGAATGGCTCCCGATGCGATGACCGACTGAAAGTATCCCGCAGCGATATAGCTGTAGGCGGGAACGTTGCGAACAGCACTTCGGAAATCGGCATTCAAACCGATCAAGGGCTTACACGTCATCCGAAAGGTCCTCTATCGAAGTAACGAGTTTGGAATTGATGCGAAATCTTCCCGCATCATCCACCAACAACCTATGCTGAGGAAAAGACTTGTGTTTTGCGGCGAAAAGTCCATGAGATCCGACGCAGTTTGCGAAAGGGGTCATCACGAACATTTAACACAGAGGTAGAGCCATATCACAGAAAAGAGGCGATCCGGTCACACCGTGAGCTTTGCCAAAGACGAAGTGAGTTGTTAAAACAACAGCGCTTTGTCGTGGATCGGGCTCGAGTCTTGCCTTCCCTTCCGTCCCTGGATGGATTCCTTAACAAGTATTTCGCATATGCCGTCAGTGGTTGGAACGAGACGACGATGTCTCGTTCGCGATCTGCGGAGAAATTAGTGACCGACTCCGCCGACCCCAATCAATCCCTACAGATTCACGCGAAGCAAGCACGCTAGCACTAGATACAGTGCTAGCAAAAGGTTTTGTTGCTAGCAATTGACTGGTTTCACGATTTCGGTTTTGGGCAGTTGATTGCAGGATTTAGCAGAAAAGATCGACGGAAGTTACTGAAATATCAACGACTTAAGGCGGTAGTGTGAAGTTCGATAATGTGTGCTTGGAAGCGATTGGTGCAGAAATTCCCGAGGAAATCTGGTCCAGCGATTCGATCGAAACGCGATTGCAGCCGCTGTACGAGCGACTGAAGCTGCCTGAAGGTCGACTGGAATTGATGAGCGGAATCGCCGAGCGTCGCGTTTGGCCCGTGGGAACGCGCCCCAGTGGACCGAGTATCGCCAGTGGCGAACGGGCAATTGCCGCAGCCGGGATTGATCGACACCGCATCGGATGCCTGATCCATGCCAGCGTTTGTCGTGATTTTTTGGAGCCAGCGACGGCCTCGAAGGTCCACCACGGCTTGCAATTATCGAATCATTGTTGGGTCTACGACGTCTCCAATGCCTGTTTGGGGATTCTCAACGGAGCGGTACAGATTGCAGTGTTAATCGAAGCCGGCTTGATCGACGCGGGGTTGGTGGTTGGCACCGAAAACAGTCGCCCTCTGCTCAATGGCTCCATCGCGGCGTTAAATGCGGATTCAAAACTGACTCGAAAAACGGTGAAGCCAGCGTTCGCTTCGCTGACGATCGGCTCGGGCAGTTGTGCCTGGTTGCTGGTGCATCGCAGCTTGAGCCAAAACGGGTCACCCATTCATGCGGCGATCGCCGAAGCGCGGACGCAGTTCCACGACTTGTGCGTGAGCGACGATGATACCGCTGGAGCAGGAATGATGCCGCTGATGGACACGGATTCCGAGCGTTTGATGGCCGAAGGCATTGCTACAGGCGTAGCGGCGCTAGACCAGTTGCTTGGCGAGACGGGTTGGACGCGCGAACAAATCGACCGCACCGTTTGCCATCAAGTGGGTACAAGGCACCGCGAGGCCATGTTGGCAGCCATGTCACTTCCAATCGAGCGCGACAGCGTAACGTTTAACCAACTCGGCAACACCGGTTCCGTGGCTCTGCCGTTGACGGTGGCGGCGGCGGCAATGCGCGGTCAACTTGGCGACGGTCACCGCGCGGCGATGCTTGGCATTGGCTCAGGTATCAACAGCGTAATGCTAGCCACCGAGTGGCGCCAGACTCGCGTTGCCGGGAATCTGGAATCGCTATGTTAGCCAATCACGCTGCTCTCTGCCGCTGAAACGGCCACTACTGATCCGCGTACACCATCGTGCTCTCTTCTTTGGTGACGGGCACTTGCGACTGATCGCTGACAACGATCGCGCGAGTTAGATGCGTGCCGGGCGCGACACCACGAACGCGAATGCGATACACGAGTTCTTGGCCGGAATCCATTTTCGCTTGCGGTGCAAACTGAACTAATCCACGGCCATCGGTCCCCGCGTCGCCTTCACTGGAAACGAGTTCTAAGCCAGTCGGCAATTGCAGTTTGACTTGCACGTTGCTGTCGCTTCGCGAGCCTCGATTGGTAAGCCGGATTTCGTAAGTCGTTTCGCTACCGATTTCGATGGGATCGGCAGCGTCGGCAATTTGGAATGTCAACTCCGCGAGCGATTCAACGGTTACGTTTCGTTCGCTCTTGGCTGTCAAACCAAGATCACCACGAGCTTCGAGCCGAATGGTACGTTCACCTTCTTCGACTGGTAATAATGTCAACGGTACTTGCCCGCGTCCGCCTTCAGGAAGTTTTGGCAAGGACCAATACACCGCGTGCCGCGTGGGATCGTACTGACCCTCGTGATCGGTGCCCACAAAAGTGAATCCACGGTCCAGATAGGCGGCGATTTCGACGTTTGTGGCTTCGGCGGTACCCACGTTGGATAGATCCAATTGGTAGGTGGCCTGGCGTTCCAGGAAGCGACGCGAAGGACCGGCAAGTTCCAGTTGCAACTGGGGTGCGATAACTTCGACCTCCACCATGTGCTCGGCGGTCAAGCCTTCTTCACTAGTGAGTCGAACCAAGTTTTGTATTTTCCCCGGTGCAACAGCGCGCAATCGCAACATCTGGCGACGTACTTCGCCTGCACGAAGCGTCCCGATCAAGTTGTCAAGTTGTCGACCCTTGGCATGTTCCAAACCGTCCGGGACGTCCTCTTGCAGAATCACACCGAGGGCGTCACCCGTCCCAGGGTTACTGACTTCGAGTTCTATTTCGAGTTGTTGTCCGATATGTACTTTTTCCGGCGCTCGTTGGACGATGTTCAGTTGCGGACGTGTGCTGATAGTGCGGACCGACGCAGCGGCCTCGAAGGTAACGCGAGCAACGCTACCGAGTTCACCTTCTTCTTCTGCAACAAGCTGTAACGTTACGGTTCGCTCATCGCCAGCAGGCAATGAACCGAGCTGCCACGAAAGCGTGTCGCCTTGAATCGTCGGAGCTGGCGAGGCATCGACTAGCCGCATTCCTGCAGGGACCCGATCGTGGACCTGGACGTCCAGCGCTTCGACGGAGCCCACGTTTTGAACGTAGATGACAAACGCCGCCGGCTTGCCAACCTTCACTTCATTGGGAGCGCGTTTGTGGATCACAATGCTTGGCGTTTGAACGCCTTCGAGCCGACGATCACCAGGCGTGTTGATGGTCGCACCCGGTCGCGTTTCGATCAGCGGTTGTCGTTGTGGTTGAAGCGGAGCGGCTTCGTAGCTTGGTTGCAGAGCCGTTGGCAAATTTGCGATTTGCATCGGCGCCGCTTGCATTGGGGCCGGTTGTATGGAGGACGCAGCTCCATAGGTGTTGGCTGGCGGAGCTGCAAACGCATTGGCTGATGGAACGGAAGCGACGACAGGCGGTGGGCTATTGGGGGGCAACATTTCTGTCGGTTCGTTACCACGCAGACTGTTCATGCCCGGCGCAGATGGTTGCAAATTGAATTGCTCCTGCTGAGCATAGTCATGATTGCCCTCAGTTTCGGCTGGCGCACCAAAACCAGGCGGACCTTCAAATTGCAGTTCCGGCATTGCTGGTGGTCCACCGGTTTTAATTTCAGTGGTTTGCTTGGGCTGGGGCGCTTGCTCGGGCGACGGCGCGGAATCCGGTAGCGGTTGCACGTCGTTCAACGTCGGCAGCGCCATCGTCATCGCAGGTGCCTGCGGAGCAGGAGATGAATCGGCGTCCGAACCGAACGCGGGCATGCCCCAAGCTGGCGCTGCGTCTTCCGTGGGTTGATCACTTGCGCCCGGAAACTGCGGCAATGACCCTGGATCAAAGCCGTTCATTCCAGGGGGTGGGGCGAAGTCCATCGGGCCTGAATCGGGTGACGCAACAGGCTCGGTATGCTGGACAAGCTGGACGGTGTCCAACGGACCAGCAGGAAATTTTTGGGTTGGTTTCGCCCCCGGAGTCATTGCCGGAGCGAAATTCTGGTCCGAAACCGACGCGTCGAGGTTCCAAGAGTCGGTTCCCATCGCAGCTATGGGTGCCGGCGGCGTGCTCAACACGGCGGCATCGGCCACGGTCCAGGGCGAACTGGGGGCTTTTTGACGGTCTTTTTGGGCCTGGGCAGCCGCTAGGGCGCCTAGCAAAATCGTGATCGCACCAGCAGCGAGTCGTACGCCAAGGGGCTTCATGGGTCGCATTCCGTTCGCGGGCTATAAAGTGGCCATTCCGTCGGCCGACAATGCTGCTTACCAGAATTTTCGGAACCAGCGAAAGAGCAATCGTGAAACTCTTTACACGGCAGCAATAACTAGCGACACTGGGACAACACGATAAACGACGTCCAACCTTTCTTTGCCATCGGTGCAGGAAAGGTTTATTTTTTTGCTGGAGTCGAAAGGGAATCAAGTATTCTCCGTCGACGCCGGTACACACATCGCTACGAATTAAGCACAAGGAAACACGGTGCCATGATTGAGTCGGTACCCATGACCCGCGACGGATTCAACCGGATCAAAGCGGAGATCTCACGGTTAGAGAACGAAGAAATGCCTCGCGTCACGGACAAGATCGCCGAAGCACGCGCCGAAGGCGATCTGAAAGAGAACGCGGAATATCACGCTCAACGTGAGAATCAAGGCATGTTGATGGCGAAGATCAACGAACTCAAGGACAAGCTCGCCCGAGCATCGATCGTTGACGTTTCGCAACTGCCCAAGGACGAAGTCGTTTTTGGCTGTACCGTCACCGTTGAGGATTTGGCCTACGGCGATGAAGAGAAATTCACGCTCGTAGGTGCTGGCGACGAGGACTATGACGTGGGCAAGATTCTCGTCACCAGTCCACTGGGCCAGGGATTGATCGGAAAAAAAATCGGTGATACCGCAGAAATCGAAGCTCCCGCCGGCAAAATGAAGTTCAAAATCCTCAACATCGAGTTCGATTTTTAGGCCGCTTTTTTGTGAACGACGTCGAAACCGTGGCAATCGAATCTGACGAAACTCCGGAGGGGCCAGGATGCCTTCCGGGGTTGCTCGCTGCCACGTTATTGATGGGGATGATTGGCTTCATTGCCTGTGGCGTCAGCACCTGGTTTCTGTACCAACAACGTGCCGTTCTGGTTTCACGGACGCTGACTCAAACCTATATCCCGGCGATTGAACAAAGTCGCATGTTGCCCGCTGACAAACAGGCGGTTCTGGAACAACTCGGTCGCTTTGCTGATTCGCTCAAGCGAGACGAAGTTGAAAATTGGCAAGCAGCCGGTGTGATGCAGCGAATTGTCCGGCTGCCGATCTTGGAATGGGGTGACCTGCAAGCTGTCCAAGACCGGCTGATCGCTGATTCGGCGGACCACGCCGACGCATTGAAGCAATTCGGACGACTGCGACGGGCGGTGGAATTGGACCAAGTTACGATGATCGATATGGAAGATGTTCTGCAACCGACCCTGGCCGCAGACGGAACGATGGAGACGCGACGAACTTTAGTCGAACCAATTACCGTCGAGGCAGCACTCGAAGTTGCCTTAAGGGCAAAGCTAGTTGCCGACCGCAGTAAAGTACCTGACCAAGACTTTGACGATATTCGCATCGGCCCGATCGTTCGCCGTCAAATGGAAGCAGGAATGACCGAGGGAAGCTATTAAGCGGTCCGCTGCGTTGCTTGGTAATGGTGGTTGTCACGGGCGAACGTGAACGCCTTGCATTAAGCTTTGAACGTAGCTTGCAAAGGGTCAAACCCCTCCTCGGAAACTTAATTAGGAATGATTGGTTTGGGAACATCCAGAGTTGTTGTCGTCGGTGCCGGTCCCGGCGGTTTGGCTGCGGCGATGCAGCTCGCGCATGCCGGATGCCAGGTCACCGTCCTGGAACGGAGCGACCGCGTGGGCGGACGGACTTCCGCGATTGAAATGGATGGCTTCCGCTTCGATTGTGGGCCGACGTTCTTTCTCTACCCCCGTGTGCTGCAAGAGATATTCCGTAGCGTTGGTTATGACTTGATGGACGAGGTTCCCATGCATCGGCTGGACCCTCAGTACCGACTGACGTTCAGTGGCGGTGGAATGCTGGATTGCACGCCGGACATGGACCAGATGGATCGCCAGATCGCAGCTCTTTCTCCCACCGACGTAGGTTCACTGCGTCGATACATGGACGACAATCGCGTCAAGCTGCAGCGATTCCGCCCCATCCTGGAATCACCCTTCAGCTCGCCGCTGGATCTGCTGCGTCCGTCAGTTCTCGCCGCAGCGGGGCACTTGCATCCGACGCGTTCGCTCGGCAAGGAACTGCAGCGTTATTTCAGTGACCCACGACTGGTGATCGCGTTCGCATTCCAGGCCAAATACTTGGGGATGTCGCCGTTTCAGTGTCCCAGCCTGTTCAGTATCCTTTCGTTTCTTGAATACGAGTACGGTGTGTTCCATCCCATCGGCGGATGCAGTCGCGTGAGTGAACGAATGGCGGAAATTGCGACGTCGATGGGTGTTGATATTCGCTTGAATGAAGGCGTTGAGTCAGTCGAAATGGAAGGTCGTCGCTTGAAGGCACTGCATTCGTCGAGCGGGCGACATGCAGCTGACGCGTTCGTGATCAATGCCGATTTCGCGAACTGGATACAAACGCACATTCCCAATGATCTGAGACGACGTTGGAGCGACCAAGCGATCGCCAAGAAAAAATTTTCTTGTAGTACGTTTATGCTGTACTTAGGGATCAAAGGGCTCTATGAGGAGTTACCGCACCACAACATTCACATCAGTCGCGACTACGAAAAAAACTTGCGGGAGATCGAGGTCGAGCATGTGCTCAGCGATGATCCATCGTTCTATGTCCAGAATGCTGGCGTGACCGATCCTTCGTTAGCACCCGCCGGCCACAGTTCGATCTATATCCTCGTTCCAGTCACTCATGCTCACGAGAATGTCGATTGGAACGTCCAGTCCGATCGGTTCCGCGAGCTGACACTCGATAAACTGGCGGCAATCGGAATGGCGGATCTTCGCAGCAGAATCTGTGTTGAACACCGCATCACACCGTTGGATTGGCAACAAAAGTACGCGATCCACCGCGGAGCAACTTTTAATCTTTCACACAATCTCGGCCAAATGCTGCATCGACGCCCACAAAATCGTTTCGAGGAACTCGACGGAGTTTACTTGGTCGGAGGCGGAACGCATCCTGGAAGCGGATTGCCGGTGATTTATGAGTCCAGTCGCATCACAAGCCGACTCATTCTTAAAGACCTCGACATAAACAGTGGCTTTATCGACGCCGCCGCGTTGGCCATGTCCTCGCCAGCGTTAACCTAAGCCAGTCAACAATCACGGACGCCACACTCATCTGTTTCGATGGGCAGCTATAATGTAGCTCATGAGTGAAACGCGAGCCTACGATAACGAAGATCGACTGGTGAACTGGGAGTCTGCCGACCCGGCTATAGACCAGTTTTGTGACTTGAGTTTGGTCGGTGACTGGGACATCATCATGACCACAACCTCGGCTAGCAGCCCGACCTACACTTACGTCTATGCCAGCTACATCGATGAACCGGTGATGCGCGGCGGCAGCGGTGGCCTGCGTTACTATCACCGCAACCAACAATACAGCATCACCGCCCTCACCGACGGCGGCGGTACAATCACCGAACGCTACGCCTACAGTGCCTACGGCACACCCACGATCACCAACGCTGCCGGTACAACCCGCACGTCAAGTGCCGACAACAACCGC
>JBGSIA010000189.1:0-11751 GCA_041751935.1 Pirellulaceae bacterium
TCAAACACTGACTTTTGACTTGCCATCGGGTATCGTTGCTGGAACAAGCTTCGCCCGTTTCCGCATCAGTACCGCAGGTGCGTTATCGCCTACAGGATTCGCCACCGATGGCGAAGTCGAGGATCATCAGGTGACGCTGGTTGCTCCTCCGCCAACGGTAACTCTCGCTGTTGACAACGCGACGATTACCGAAGCTGGCGGAGTGGCAACGTTTACCGCGACGTTGTCGTCAATATCTGCGTCACCTGTAACGATCGACTTGGAGATCACCGGGACCGCGACGATTTCCGATGACTACACTCGCAGTACGGATCAAATCGTTATCCCCGCTGGATCACTGACCGCTTCGATCACGGTAACTGCGGCTCAAGACGAAGATGACGAAGTGGACGAGACGGTTGTCGTTGACATTTCGGGTGTAACCAACGCCATGGAATCGGGAACCGGGCAAGCGACGACGACGATTTTAGACGATGACGGAATCCTGTCGACTCCGACGGTAACTCTTGCTGTGGACAACGCGACGATTGCCGAAGCTGGCGGAGTGGCAACGTTTACCGCCACGCTGTCGTCGGTATCTACTGCACCTGTGACGATCGACTTAGAGATCACCGGAACTGCGACACTCGCCGATGACTACGCTCGAAGCGGAGTTCAAATCGTCATTCCTGCGGGTTCATTAACGGGTTTCATCACGGTGACCTCCGTTCAAGACACGGTGGACGAAATGGATGAGACGATCATCGTCGATATCTCCGGTGTAACCAACGGAAATGAAGCGGGAACGGGGCAAGCGACAACGACGATCACCGATGATGATGGTCCGATCACAACGCCGGTTGTAAACGTTTCTCCTAGCGGCCCCGATGGGGAAGCGGATCCTGACGATTTGCCTGGAACGATTGGGCAGCCGTCATCTTGGTCGATACAGCGAAGCAGTCTGCGCGAACTAGTCATCGATTTGCCGTCGTTGATCGCCGCAGCGACAGCCGCCGACTTGGTACTCACCAACTTGGGTGTCAATGCGGATGTTGATGAGGACATGGTGATTGCGCTGCGAGACGACCAGATTTCGCTGGTCAATGGCGGTATGCAGCTACAAATTACGTTCGATGTTGGACAAGTAACCGAAGGTGTCTACAAGCTTGACTTACTCACAGGGATAACTGGCGGAGACACGTTCACGTTGATTGGAAATTCGGTCAACAAATTCTATGTATTGACGGGCGACTGGAACGGCAGTGGCGCGGTCACTCCTAGCGACTTCGCGACGTTCGCGTATTGGTTTGGACAGCAGTCCAACGTAGCGCCTGGCTACGTTGACCTGACTCCCTCGTCAAGCATCGGCATTTCCGACTTTGCACCGTTCGCAGCCAGTTTCGGTAAGTCGATCGTATTCCCCGCTGCTGGCCTGGGCTCGATGGTTCTCAGTTCGGGCGAAGGTGAGCTGACGGTACATACCGATTCGCCGGACAATCCGTCACATGTAAACTCAGACGGACCAGGGTCCACTTGTGAAGCGTTGGAAGTCGCTAGTGAAGTCGACAAAAACGATGCTGTGAATCTCACTGAATCAGCCATCGCTCAAATGATTGCGCCGACGAAACTGCCGCTAACTGAGATATCCGTTGAGGCTATCGATGCGATGCCAATCGAAGCTGTCGCTTCTCCGAATATGGATCGTAGCCAAACGTTCGGTCAGCTTCTGAGTACGAACTTAGGTCAAGACTTTCCGCAGCCTGACTCAACGGATTCGGAAGAGACGACCCTCGATGCGGTGATCGACTTACTCGCAAGAAAACGATAGTTGAAAAAAGGTGAATTTGGGGAATCGATTCGTATCAAACCAATATGCTATTTGGCAACTCACCCAACGGCACCGGATTTTCTCAGCGTATCTGTAATCCGACGAGACTACGATTAGAGACGAGCGATTGGGGCGAATTGGTATCCAACTTTGGCAAGATGTTTTCGTCGCAGGTCTTCGTTGAGCGTGAATTGAGTTTCCCATCCGCTTCCATTGAAGTTGGCGTCGCGGCAATACGGCCCTGTAGCTTAAATGTCATCAAGCCTGCTCATGAGCGGACAAGTCGGATCGGGGCCGGATGAGGAGCACCAAGACGACAGAAACGATAGCGAGCAGCGCGAAGCCTCCAAAAATGACGTTGAGCGGCACTTGGCGGTCACGCAAGATGCCAAAGCCCCAATCTGCCAGCCCACCGAAACTGATACTGACAAAGTTCATGATCCCATAACCGGTCGCGCGCAATTGTGGTCGCGCAATTTGAGATAGGATTGGCATATTGTTGCAATCGAAGAAGCCCCAGCCCAAACCGAAGACAATCAAGAAAGTGATGGCAACTGCCAGCGTGCCAGCATTACCCACACCAAAAATCGCGGGTACGATCAGGCACATTCCAATCGCACTCACGTAGATCCGCCCACGCTCATTGGTTTTCATCCAACGATCTGCGGACCAGCCACCGACGATCACACCGAAAATGGCTGCGACTTGCCAGTAAAGTGTTGCCGCAACACCGGCTTGGCCTTGGCCAATATGGAATTGCTTTTGAAGGATCGAGGGCATCCAATCCCGTACGACCCAGCCAGCCAACGCAGGCAACGTGAAGTACAGAATCAGTAGGATAAAGGACAGGTTGGTCAATAACTCGCGAGCTGAATCGAATGGAGAGAGTTTCGGCGCTGCGAGCCGTTCTGCGGACTTGGACGCATCACGGATGAGCAGCACCAACGGGATGGCGTAAAGCATCCCGAATACGCCACAAGCGGAGAAAACAAGACGCCAGCCGAGATTCGGATCGGCAGCGGCATAACCGCCGAAGCCTCCAATGATGACGCCAAAGTAGATTGCCATTTGGTGCAATCCAACAGCCCGCGAGCGAGTCGAGCCTGTGTGATAGTCCGCAATCAAGGCGAGGGCTGCCGGAATATAGAACGCTTCGCTGATCCCCATCAACGATCGAGCAAGAAGCAACTCATTGTAAGTGGTAACCTGTCCTGTCCACCAAGTAACTGCTGACCAAACAAATAAGCTGCTACAGATCGTAAAACGGCGGCTGTAACGATCCGCAATGTATCCGCCAACGAGGCTGAACGCTGCGTAGACCCATTTGAATTGGCCGAGCATGAACCCCCAGAGTTCTTCACGATTCTCAGCGTCGCCCAGACTCGGAATAGAACTCATTACCGATGATTGCATCGACGCCAGCATCTGGCGATCAAGATAGTTCAGCAGCGCCACCGGCATGAGTAGCAAGACGACGAGCCAAGCCGTTCGGGAATTTGTCGCAGGTTGTGTTTGCATCGGTGGAGTCATTCCTCGTCGGATAGCGGAAACGACAGTCTCCACTCGCTCGCAAGAATAACATAGCTTGCGTTTGACAGTAGCAATTGCTCCAGCTTTTGCCTCCATTAATGCTCCGTTTCAGTACAATCTTGTTTTTGGATTGAAGGCTGAACGGGACAATTGGCAAAATCTGGATCAAGCGAGATGGGTTTGAGTAAGGAAATGAAAAGGGACCCAGGCCTCTAAAATCAAAGCTCCCAACGGATGATAATAGCGGTGTATATGGTCACGTCAAAGCAGCGGCAAAATGAAACTCTCGACTTCGAACGTTTGAAATGCGGTGGCGACTTTAGATTAACGCGAGCTCCTGGTCGCTGATTCGGTTGATGTACGCAGCAAAGTCTGCGTCTTCACCTTGAAGCAGTTGCGGCAAGGCCGTTCGGAAGTCCTCTCGCCGACACCACTCTCGCATGAAGTCATCCCAGGAGAGCCACCGGCGGCGCTGGTTCGCCGTCATCTCATCTTGATAAGCCGTTAAGTAGGCACGTTCAAACAACGATATCAAGATTTCGAACAGTACCTGCATCCGCTCTCGCTGTTCGTCCGTCAGGTCAGGTGTTGCTGTTTGTGTTCGAAGCTTAAGGTCGGGATGCTCGAGAACGAGTTTAAGAAAATCGATGTAAGCGTCTGAGAGTAGCTGATAGACCTCTTCGTCTTCGTTGTCGCGTTCCTTACGCTGCTCGAGCATGAACGTGTAAATTGCCAGTGGCAATCCAAACACAGTGATGACGTTGGCACCTACTTGCCAAAAGTCTGAAAAACTCATGTTGTGCGTTGCCGTAACGAACTTGGGACTAGGAATACAACCTCTGTTTTCTATTGGTTCCACATGGATAGCAAGCCGTGTTTAGCGTCCGCACCCGCTCTACGGGTAGATTTTAGAATTCTCGATGTTCACGAAAGGTTGGTGTTCAGCCTTTTGGCGTTCTGTTCTGGGAAAGAATCCCCGAAAGCCGACAAACCAGCAGCTTGTGCTCGTGCCATTCGGGTCAGACTCCTTTGCGAATACTCAGTTAGTGTGCGAGTCAGACGGTCGATTGGGTTCAGTCGATTGTTTGGGTTGTGATACCTGCCGCGACAGTTTGTAGCGAAGCGGGTCGCAGCGGTCGATTCTTAAATACGACGCGTAAGTCGATGCGTCAGACGGCTGCAAGGATGCACGCCGAGGCTAAGATTTTCACGATAAACAGCGGAGCTGTGTCATGCCGTCACGCGCGACGAACTCGGAAAACGGAACCAGCAATCCTCGTCGGCATCGAGCGTCGACACGTTTCTTGTTGGCGAGTTCGCTCGTCATGAGCGCTGTGGCGATTGTCCCATCTTCAGCTACTGCGGACGACGACATGCTGCACTCCACGCCATTGCCGGTGATGATTGATCAACTGCCGCAGTACACGGGATCATCAAGCTTAGTGACGTTTTTGCAGAACGATCCGGTCAATCGTCAAACAGCCAGTTTAGGCGCGGACCTGAGTACCGAGACGCTGGAGCCAAGCCCCCTGCCCGAGAAGCCCGAAGGCGACCGTCTGGGTGGTCAATCGATATTTGGCGGCGATGCCGCACGCAGTCCTGCGGTGCAGGAAGGACGTTTCTCCCTGCCACCGTTAATGGCCGCTACAACCCAAACCGGCGAGATTGGTAACGGACGAACGCCGGATGGCTTTCGCGGAGAAGATTCTCCGCCACTACAAGCCCTAGCAGAAAGCGGTTTTCAACGGGGTATCGACTGGGATTGGTCGGTGCGAACGTGGGAAGCTCCGAACACGTTTTCGCATCCACGTTATTTCGAAGATCGGATGCTGGAGCGACACGGTCACGAGCGATTTCCGTACCTGCAGCCAATCGCCAGCGGCACAAGGTTTTTTACACAAGTCGCGATTTTGCCGTACCTGATGGCGGTTTCGCCACCGTTTGAGTGTGAGTACACGATTGGATACTATCGCACAGGATCGTGTGTTCCGAAGCTAAAACAACGACCGCCATACGAACGCCGCGCCGTAATCGCGCAGGCCGCATCGGCTGCGAAAACGGCACTGATTTTGCCGTAAATCCAACTTACCCTTTTCTCGGACGCTTCCAGCAAGTAGAACGGTAGTCAATGTATTGGATTGATTAAGGCCGTTAAAAAAGCTGTTGTGATGTTCTATCTGCTTGCATTCTTGGTTGCCGCCAGCCGTTTTCTTCCGCATCCTCCCAACGTCGCATGTGTCGGTGCTTTGGGATTGTTTGCCGGGTGCTATATCTCCGGCTATCGAGCGTATCTGCTGCCACTGGCGGCGATGCTGCTAAGCGATGTGGTCGGGCACTGGTTTGGTGTCAGAGGTCTGGGCTTCTACAGTCCCGTGACAATGCTCAGTGTCTATCTTGGCATGGCTGCTTCCGTCGTAATCGGTCGTCAATTGGCGAAAAATGATTCGTGGGTGCGAATTCTCGGAGGATCAATCGCTGTGTCCACCGTGTTTTTTCTCGTCAGCAACTTTGGCGTTTGGCTCGGTGGCTGGTATCCGGTGTCGTTGGGCGGTTTGACGGCCTGTTTCGTCAACGCTTTACCCTTCTATGGCTACACGCTGACGGGCGATTTGTGTTTCTGTGCGATTCTGTTCGGCGTCTGGCGGACAAGCGGTTCAACCGTACCTGGACGCGTTGCGATTGATACAGCCGTAAAAGCTTAACGCGACCCTGCGGGCTGTTCGGCCTGTGCGGAATATCCCGATGCGATTTGCGCTCCGGATATTCCAGTGCTGACGACGATTCGGTCGATACCGAGCGTATCACTCCTTTCCCCTAGCGCGATTGTTCGGGCTGGTTGGACAGATGAAAGGAGTTCATGCTCGAATGTGATCAGCCCGTCATGCGCAATCCAAGCGACCGCTTCCACAATTCTCGACCGTCGAAGGCAATTTCGAAGCAGCTCAAACGCAGCTTGCTGGCGATCTTGATAGCAGGACAAGCCGGTTGCGGATTGATCCAGCGTACCCCCAATGGTCCCCATGATACTCGCGTTTCGTATCATGACAATTACGCAATGCAGATCGAGTATCCCGAGGTTGCGGAGTGTCAAACGGCACCCACGTTGGCTGCACAGGCCACCGTCGAACCGTTAGCCCTGCAGGATCCATCGCAGTTGCCGACGTTGGAAATGTCGCTTGATGAAGTCATCCGAATTGCGGTCCAGCAAAGTCCTGTCCTGCGCACGATGGGCGTTGCTGTCGTATCACAACCGCTTTCGATGCCAACGATTTATGATCCAGCGTTGGCGCATGCCAACCCACAGCTGGGTGTTGAAGCGGCGTTGTCGGCGTTCGATGCCCAGTACCGCCAAAACTTGTTCTGGCAAAAACTGGATACACCTAACAACGTCGCTCCAGGAGGCATCACGGCGGCGTTTACTCCGTCGGCTTTCCAGGCCACGCAAGCAACGTTCTCCAACGAACTGACGAAGCAAACAGCCCAAGGTGGACGGTTTTCGCTACGTCACGTCGTCAATTATGACCGCAATAACCGTCCCTTCCGTGCGTTCTCCAGCGAGTTCAACGGTTGGGTCGAAGCCGAGTGGCGGCAACCATTGATGCAAGGTGCAGGCACCGAATTCAATCGTATCGCCGGGCCCAACAGTGTCATCGGCCAATACAACGGTGTGCTGATTGCGCGAGTGAATGAAGACGTTGCACTCGCGGACTTCGAGGCCGCAATGATCAACTTGGTTTCTGATGTCGAGCAAGCGTATTGGGATCTGTCGATCGGCTATCGCATTCTCGAAGCCTCACTCAAGGGTCGCGAATCAGCATTGCAAACTTTCCAGTATCAACAGGTGCGTCTGGAAGTCGGCACTGGTCGTGTTGATGAGGAGGCACAAGCTCGATCGCAGTACTACCAATTTCAAGCACAAGTTGAACAGTCGCTCGCTGGCTCATCAGGTCTTTACACGCTGGAACAACGACTTCGCTATTTAATAGGCATGTCAGCGACCGATGGTCGGTTGATTCGACCGACAACGGACCCCACCGACGTGAAGGTCGTCTTCGACTGGGAGTCCGCACTGAACCAAGCGTTGTCGCGACGTGTGGAAGTTCGCCGTCAACGATTCAATGTGAAACGTCGTGAATTGGAGATGTATGCATCGCGACTGAATCGCCGACCTCGTCTGGACTTTCTCAGCCAATACCGATATCGCGGCTTAGGCGACCATTTGATTGGCAGTGAAAGTGGCTCAGATAATTTGTATGGTTCACTCACCGACGGCAACTTCCAAGAATGGTACGCCGGGATGGAACTTAGTTTTCCGGTTGGGTTGCGAGCAGCGTCCAGTGCCGTTGCACACGCTCGTTTGAACCTCAACCGCGAGCGAGCGTTATTGGCGGAAACGGAGTTGAGAGTCAGCCATGACTTGTCCGAAGCATCACGACAGATCGCGCTCACGCACCAATTACTGGAGACGAACTACAACCGCTACGTTGCGGACTTGAAACAAGTCGACGTCCTTCGCCGACGTTACAAAGACGGCACGGACAATATCAACTTCCTGCTACAAGCCCAGCGACAAGTGGTGATTAGCGAAACAGCGTTCTACCAAGCGCTGGCTGGCTATCAGTTTGCGATTCGCGATTTCCATCGCCAGAAGGGATCATTGCTTGCCTACAACCAAGTTCAACTGGCAGAGGGACAGTGGGATTCCGGCGCATCTCAGGATGCGTATGAAGTGGGGCGACACCTGACGCCGCGCCGCGCCGATGCCGAAGTCAGCATTCCCGCTCCGATCACCCGCATGACTTTCGATCCAGCGGCCGTGCAGACGACTTCTCCGGTGGGAATGCCTTTGGAAACGGTGAACGGACTGCTCGAGAGTGGCCTCTAGTTTCACAGGTTAAAAAACCATTCGCTCCTCTGAGGCTTCGGCGAGGGACTAACCTGTTCGAAATTTCCTCTCTGGACTTCAAGTCCTGTGGATCGCTAGAAGAATACTGGATTGAAGGACGTGTCCCATGACGAAGGTCCCGTGATGCACGGCCCTGGGACGAGGATTCCATGCCAGTTTCGATACAAGGATGAGCCAATATGAACGTAAATTTCTTTGAATGGTTGCGAGACGGCGTGCGTCAGTCCGTTTTGCTCGGTGTTAGCGATGCGATTGAGCAAATTGGGACACCCGCAGATACCGATGAATTGCACCCGAACGTTGCCGCCATGCTCAACGGCGAAGGAGCACCATCGAAGCCGAAACGAGTGACGGGAACCAACACTCAAAGTCGCAAGCGATTGGGGCGTTCGCTCAAGGATTTGAATCCAGCAACGCCAAGCTAACCAGCCAGCGGCTAATCAAACGGCGGTGCTGTGCTAGCCCAGCCAGTCGAAATCGATACCCCGCAGCCGACTGCCGCCGCCGGATACCAGTACGTCAATCGTGGCTCCGGTATCGGCTAGCCGCACTTTGAAATCACCCGTTGCAACGAACGAGCGGAATCGATAGTCGCCGTGTTCATCCGTGATCGTGCTGGCAATCACATCTCCCTCGCCATCAAGAAGTTCGACGGTCACTCCTGGGACACCGGAACGAGGCGATAATTGTTCCGGATCACTGGGGAAGATCAACACACTACCGCGAATTTCTGGCAACATGAAAAATACGTTCTGTTGCAGACCAACAACCGTCGTGTTCCGCTCAATGACATCCGCAAGCGAGGTTCGCTGCAGTTGCAGCAATTCATCACCTACGAAAACGTTCTCGTACCACAAACGATCACCGTTGCGGAGTCGCTTGAACTGGTCCGCGATGATAGCTACAGCGAGCGGCCCAATTGACCCGCCAACAACATCGTCCTCGGCTAACAACCCGATCCACAAGTCAATATTGTTGACACTACCGTAGGTCGCTTCGAGTTTATCTTGCAGTCCCGTATCGCTGGTAATGTCGGCGAATGATTCTGCCGCAGCGAATCCGTAGGCAACTCGTGTGGCATTGTAATCAGCCAGCCCGTGATCACGGCCTCGTTGAATGTTGAGCGCAACTAAGTCCATGCCACCACTGCCCGGAGCGCCGAACAGCATGTTCCGCAGGCTGTCGACGACCTGCAAGTCAAGCTCCATCGATCGGATCGAGCTGTCGAATTTCAGGATGGCATCGATACCAGTTTCTTCCAACATCACCGGACGATTGAACGCCTGAGCGAGCGTCACTCCAGCTTGCACCGAACGACCATCGTTGTCCAAGAATTCGATATGGTCATTCAGCGTGCTATGGCCGAAGCGAAACGCGGCTGTCGAAAACTCGTGGGCGACCGATGGATCAACCGTTGGGTCGTAGCCGTCGTAGTTGGAGATGGATCGGTCTCCCAAAACAGCCGGCAAAAACTCATTGAAGGTAATCGCTTGAATCTCCGCGATCACGATTGCACGAGCCTGTTGAAAAATCTCCTCATCGGACAATTCAGGATTAGCTACCGCAATCTTGTTCGCTAAGAAGTTGTGTTCGCGGACGAACAACGTATGAATCGAAGTCAACGAAATATTCTCGCTCGCCCGAATATCACCAGCGATAACTTCGCCTTTATCGTCCATTGGCAACAGCCCGTTGTCGCCAATCGTCATTCGCCCACCTGTGAACGTACGCAGATTTTCGCTGGTCACGGAATCGGAACCGTACACCATCGAACCGTCGATGTACGAGGTAATTGCGTTGAACTGCGTTCGAGGATTCTCCAGCGACGTGCCTGTGGATGGATCGAACTGCGAGCGCATAAACGGGATTGTTACCGTGCCACTGTTGGTGGGGTCGAAATGGAGATCGCCAGAGGGCACTTCAATCGCAAACGACTCGCCGTCTTTCTGTGGCTCGGTCAAGCTAATGTCGTGGTCGATAAACTGCCCCCAAATGTATACGAACGCTGATACGCCTCGCTCGTTGTGAGTGCTCACTCCGTTATCGTTTGACAGGTGGTTGCTTATCTCGCGTGCACTTGGACGGTCGGCTCCCGCAGGCGTTGAGATACCGTCGGAATAGTCGATGGGCGACATCCGAATCAGTGGTTGACCCGTCGATCCATGCAGCGCGTTGCCCAGGTTATTGCCGCTGCCATCAATCGACCGCACTTCGGTGGGCATACCCGGCATTGAATCAAACGACTCAAGCGGTCGGCGCTGAGGCGTCAGAATATCGACGCCACGATTCAAGCGATGGATTACATCCAATGCATCCACGGCGGAAACGATACCATCGTTATTGACGTCACAAAGCATCGCCGCGTCACCGCCGTCGTGTCGATGCATTGCATTGATGATCGCCAGAGCGTCCCCAGCCGTAATTTGACCATCATCGTTTACGTCTTCGGCGTCATAGACGTTGTGCCGGATGATGTGAACATCCGCCGAAAATAGTTGCCGCGACTCCAATCTTTCCAGACGAAGACGGCGCTGGTTCTTAGTAGTCCGAATACGTGACATGGTGTACTTCTCCGCTGGTCCAGCAGCTTAATCGAACTCAGCTCGTTTTCTATTAGGAATCGCCGATGGTAAAGCGAATCGGTACGAGTATTTCCGCTGGCACCGCAATGCCCCCTAGCTTTGCCGGAGCAAAACGCCACAAACGGACAGCGTCAATTGCCGCTGAATCCAGGGACCTATGTCCGCTGGACGTCCCCACATACAACCGAGAAACGTTTCCTTCGCGAGCGATTGAAACAACCAAAATCACGCGTCCTTCCTGCCGTGCCGCTTGTGCGTCAGCGGGATACGAGGGCGGTTTGTTCTCTCGCAATTTTTTCGGCGGAATGTCAAAACTTGCCCCCGCTTCGGCGATCACTGGGGCAGCCGTCGCGAAGGAATCTGTCGAGGGTGCCAGCAGTTGTTTGCGTGAACGTTTGGTGACTGTTTCTTTGACGTCCGGAACGTTCTCGATGGTTGTCGACCGCTCTATCTTTCGCTCGGCCAAATCGACCGGCAACCACTGGTCAGGTTCTGCCAATTTGCGTTCGATGTCCAGTTGAGCTTGCTCGCGGCGCACATCATCGATCGTAGGTTCTACGGGATCTTGCTCAGGAAGCGGGACCACTTCCATCATTATCGGGTTCGCCGTACTCGAAACGGGAACAGATAATACGACGATTGCCGTTTGTCCACGACTGACTTCCATCTGCCACCAGTCTCGCGGATTCACCATCAAGCAAGCAGCCAGTATCGCACCGCCGTGCAGAGAGACACTGACGATGTTCGCGAACAACCAATCTGGACGTCGGCGAAAGTTCATATCCAAATCGTAACTATTCAGCCTGTTGAAATTGATCTTGGCTGAAACGGGGAAATTGATACTGTTGATGCGATCATGGATGAATCGCAGTCCACAGCCGTCGCCGAACCGCCAGTCGATAACAGTCTACTGGAAAAGCTGCTTC
>JBGSIA010000190.1:0-31629 GCA_041751935.1 Pirellulaceae bacterium
CAGCGACAGCGGCGACGAGCGCAAAGTACCGTTTACTTAGCCACAAAAGTTCACGCATGGTCGCAAAAGATGCTTGACTTCTTAACAGATTTTTTTGCCCCACATCTTTTTGCCGACATCAGTCCCCTGAGACCGTAGACCTGAGACCTCGCTGACTTCCTCAGTCTCCTCTCCAGGAATACCAGCGACAGCGTCAACTCCGCGAACACCCTTTGCATCGTGTAAGAAAATCTCTGACCAACTATCGAGGATCAGACGTTTGGCGAACGCGGGCAGTCGCTACAGCGTGAGCAATGAAAAATATCGACAACGTTGACAGGCAGGCGAGGGCGTGGGTACGCTTATTATTGAGCGAATAATGACTGCCGGATCGATTGTCGGCGTACTCTCCGAGTTCGCTACAAATCCGCCAAAATCGATGCGAGCACGCTGACACTTGTTTTCCGCTTGATCCTCAAGCGGTTTATCGAGACCATGGCCGATATTTGTAATTGGAGCAATCATGCAAACCTTAATGGTGAATGATCCGATGATTGCTAGCCGACTGATTGCCGAGCGCAAGGCACAGCAAGCGGATCGCTACGATGAGGTCTGGGACGGAGTCTACATCATGTCCCCGATGGCCAACAACGAACACCAAGGCCTTGCCACGGAATTGGCGATTGTTATCGGTACAGCGGTAGATTGGCAGGGGATCGGACAAACTCTCAGTGGTGCCAACGTAAGCGATCGCCGCGATGATTGGACCAAAAACTATCGTGTCCCCGATGTCTTAGTGTTCTCCGGTAAGACATCCGCCGAAGATTGCGGTTCGCATTGGCTTGGCGGCCCAGAACTGGCGATTGAGATTTTCAGTCCCGGTGATCGCACTCTAGAAAAACTGGACTTCTACGCCAAGGTCGGCACGCAAGAATTGCTCGTCATCGATCGCGATCCTTGGCAACTGACCCTCTATCGCAGCAATGCGGAAGCCGCCCAGGATCAACCAAGATGCCTCCGTTCAGTTGCGAGTAGCACGATGGCAAACACGACTCGCATTGAAGTACAAACATTTCCCCTCGCATTCATGCTGTCATCGAACCCCCGATCCATTGAAGTCAGCCACGCCGACGGGAAACGCATCCGCAGCATCCCCATTCGAGATCAACCACAGCGGCGCGGACGTGTGGAGGATTGAGATTTTGTCGCCACGGATAGACACTGATTTTCACGGATTAAGATCTCACGCAGAGACGCAAAGCCGAAGAGAAAGCCAATTTATTCAGTCTTCGCGCCACTCCCTGACTCTTTCTGTCCACTGACTCCTGGCGACTGATTACTAACTTACATCCCCTGCGACTTGTCGCGATGACCTCACACAAAGGCACGGAGACACAGAGAAAACCAAATTGATCCGTCTTCGAACTCTATCTAGCCACTAGCCGCTAGCCTCTCAACTTCCTTTCCAGCAACACCAGCGACAGCGTCAACTCCGCGAATACCCACAGCAGCGTATAAAAACTCCCCGGCCATCCATCGAGAATCAGTCGCTTGGCAAACAGGCAATAGAAAAGCGTGAGAACGGGAGCGAAAATGTTGTCGACTATTGAGCAAGCAAGCGGCAGACCTCTACGCTTGTACGCTGCCAAACTGCCGCTTCACAATCGCAGGATTTCCGATGACGGTCGTCTCGGGCGGCACGTCAGTTAATACGACGCTCCCCGCAATGCACATGCTATCCGGTCCGATCGTCACACCCGGTGCTACAAAAACCTGAGCAGCAACCCAGGAGCCTTTCTTTATCGTGATGGGCCTTGTGACGAGATCAAAACCAGGCTGGTCGAAGCGATGCGAGCCGGTGCACAAAAACGCTCGCTGCGAAATGCAACAATCCGATTCAATGACAATTTGATTAAGGTTCAACAACATGACCTGTTCCCCGATCCAGACGTTATCACCGATTATCAACCGCCATGGGAAAGCAATCCAAACGCCACTGCGAATAACAATGCCTTTTCCGATCGTCGCACCAAAAAAACGCAACCACGCAACGCGAAGACGTGAAGGCAACGGTAACGGTGAAAGAAAAAAAATTGCCCGAACGATCCACCAACAGCACTCCGTTAGCCGTGAAGCACCACGGCCCAGGCCAGATTGAAAGTCTTTTAATTGAATTCGATTCATGGTTGCAGTACTAAACGGTGTCCACAAATTCAGGACGCTGCCCTCCAAGCAACCAGCTGTACACTTCGCTGGTCTTCGCCGCGACGGCGGTCCAGGAAAAATCGGTCTCAGCAAGTGCTCGACCTGCTTGACCCATTCGATCCCGCTGTGGATCAGTCATGTCAACTAAATTTCTTAAGCCCGTCAGAATGCTATCAGGATTCGTTTGCACACGGATTGCTGCCGAGCGTTGGAAACCAATTGGTAAATTGCACTCGTCGGTCATAACAACGGGCAAGCCGTATGCCCAAGCCTCCAAGACTGCCATTGGTAGCCCTTCGCTGTATGACGTGTGAACGAAAGCTGTCGCGGCGCGAAGCAGACTATCTTTCTCGATCCCGAATCTTGGACCCAGAAAGTGTATACTCTCTGATACACCAAGTGACTTGGCTAGTTTCTGAAGGACTTCTTCGTGTCCAAATTGGTTCCAGCCCACTATTAATAGTGCCCAGTTATCACGACTAGCCGGTGGTAGACGTGACCAAGCAGCAACCAAGTTCTCGAGGCCCTTCTTTGGGTGAATGCGACCGATGTAAAGTAATACTTGTCGATCGCGAATTCTCTCGGGAAGCAACGACCGTTTATCTTCTGTGTCAATTTGTTTCGTCGGCAATGAAACTCCGTTCGGAATCACGCAAACGGGACGTTTCGATCCAAACTTACGAATGGATCGTAACTCAGATTCGTTTAGAGCATTCATGCATGATACATTGCGGAGCGATTGATTCTCAAAGAGAATTCGTGCAATACGCTTCTTGACTCGACTGTTGTTTAACGCCCAAGGGTCTAGCATCCCGCGAGGCGAAACAAGATACGGAATATGATTTTTTGTGCTGTATAGATAGCATGCGCGAGAGTTATACTTCCAGAGTCCGTGCACATGAATAATGTTTGGACGCGACTGTGCGAGCATGTGAATCAGCCGCGGCGAATAACCAAAGGACGTCGGACCGATCGCCCCAAACGTCGTGACGTTCACTGGTGCCCAAGTTGCAAGGTCGTCATCTGTGTGCGGGTCCCAGGGCGCTATCACTCGTACCTCCGCAGCGGCGGCGGGAAGCGATTTGGCGAGTGCTTTGACGCTAAAAAATAGCCCACCAGCATTTCGCGATGCAGAAATCGTAAGAAACGTAGCGTTAATCACTCGATATACCCTTGGCGTGCGAAAGTGTTATCACCGCCTCCGCACCATAGTGCCTGGAAATGCCCTGGAAGCACTGCTCTAGCCAATGATTTAGCCGAGGAAACAGGCGATCACCAAAGGGAATGCCGCATCCAAACCGCTCAACCGAATTGACCACCAGCCCTGCAGCACCAGCTGCCGCCCGTATTTGTTGCAACGTAAAAAACGTTTGTCGGTAGCCAAACATTCGCTCATGCCTGGCGTTGGACGCGAACCGTACCAAGCGAGTTCCAATATGATCCAACAAGCTAGATTGCAGAATAATGACACCATTGTCGGATAACACTTGTGCCAAAACTTCAAACAATTCATCCATGCGACCGGTATGAGCAATCAATCCAAGACAGAGAATCGTGTCGAACGATTGCTCACGAACGTATTCTTGGATCTTAAAGATATCAGTACATGACGATGTCATCGCTTCATGATTCCCTATCAGACGAATTGCACGTTCAAGCATTTCAGACGAGAAATCGTTTATATGAATACGCTCAAATGAACCGGACTTAATCACACAGTCAGTGATCTCGCCAGTGCCTGAAGCGCAGTCCAGCAGAGACTTTGAAAATACGTTCGTAATTGAAACAACGATATCGCGACGTTTTCGAAAAATAAATGCAGAACCTGTTTTGTTTCCAATCTCGAATAGCTGGCTATATTCATTAGCTCGCATGTTAAAATGCTTTCTTACTGCGATGCTCTCGTCAATTGTTGAGTCGCTTGTTGTTTGCTGCATAATTCTGCTCTATGTTTGGGGCTCGCTCGTCTATAGATGAGCAACACACTCGTTATTTTCAATACTGCGAATCAATTCCTCAGCGAAACGGTGCTTGTTTTAAATGATTCTCTTCGCTCCCAATGGCGAACCATAATCCATCCAAAAATAAACGGGTACAAGGACAATAGTGTTATATCACGTCCCATGTTGAAGGTCAGAATCAACCCCAGAGCATAAAGCATGAGTCGTGCGGGGTTCGCACCCAGACGATCCTGCCGGGCCAGTATGCCTACCCAAATGGCCATAAGTAGTGCCGAGGCAATAGGGCCAAACCAAGGACCAAAATTTACTACTCCTTGTCCTATCAGCCCAGTTGAGATCGTTGCATGCACGCCTGCAGATGAGCGACTGCCGCCACCCTGACCTCGTGCAATTGCATAGTCGATCCCTATCATCGGCTTGTTGGGCCACAACACGCGCGGAATTGGATTGACAATCTCCGCGAAATATCGTTCACCCATATTGGGTCGGTAAGCGCCACTGTCAATTAAGCGATTTATCCATCCAAGTTCCTCCAACATATTTAACCCAAGGTGTTTGGTTCGCGCAGCTTCACGCAGACTTCGGCCGGACGCAAACGCTCGAGCAATAGAAACATCGCTACGATTCTGCATCACAAATGCAAACCAAACGCTAGTAAGGAGTAGACCAAACGCAATTAGAACGATCTTTGTAAATAGTCGTCCGCGAACGCGTCCAAAGACCCAAGCGGAAAATCCTGGCACAATCACCGCTAACATCGCATTTCGAGTTCGATCAAAGATATAGTAGGGGAAGGAAAGGAAGCAAATTGCAAGCGCCAACAAACGGATCTTGGAGTTTTTGGCAATTGCTAGCACTACTCCAAACCCCGTTGTCAAAAAAATCTGAATGTATGCAGCTAGCGAGAGCAAGGAGTCGATACCGCCGCCTAAGCGATTGCGCATCCATGGATCGGGCCTTCGCCCAACGTAAGGGGCAAAAAGTCCAATGAAATCAAACTTTACGCGAACTATCGCGACGAAGATCAACAACACCCAGGCAATCATCATCGACTTAGCAAACGTGTCGATCCTGGCCTGAACGGCGGGGTGATCTAAAGGACGACGCTCCAGAATTGCGACCGCCTGACTGGGCAGCGGCGCACCGGCAATTGAATTCGCGATCGTTGGTGTCAATGCCGAAAAAGCAGCTATGAAGCCACAAACTTGCCACCAAGCGGCATCCAGTGCGTTCTCGCCAATCTTGGACCGGTATTCAGCAAAATCGTTGTATAGAATATCGCCCACGTACCAAACGGAGATCGTAACAGCTACTGCAAGCGCAGGAAGCCCCCAACTCTGTCGACGACACGACCACATGTATGCCCCTGACAATGAAAGAAGTATGCATGCGACAAAAAATCCCAACGGGTAAGTAGATACGTTAATCATCCCAGCCTACGCAACCGCATGTGACGCGAGCTCAAGTAAACGATTGCCCAAGTCTGCGATCCCAAACAGTATTTTCTGTGTAGGCTGCAATTGAAACTCCGGCAAAGTGCAAATTGCCTCCGCGATCGTTTCGGGTTCCAAATCATCCAATATCAACCCGTTTTTCTCATGCTGGACGGCTTGACCACAATTTCGTGATGCGATCACCGGCAAGCCGTGCGACAGCGCTTCTAGTTGCGTTAACGCATAGCCATCTGAAAGCGTTGGCAGAATGAACACGTCCGCATTTTGATATGCTTCGGCAACTTGGCTACGTTTCAAAGGTCCAATCCATCTTACGTTGGGTAGCGATGACCAAAATGTCGGTTCAATTTCGCACGGGCCTGCCAAAGTCAATTCAAAGCGACGATCGTCCGACAACAGACGCATCGCATCAATCAATCGCCCGATTCCCTTACGCAAATTGACTTGTCCCAGAAACAATAGTTTGATGGGATGGGGCGCATGCCGCTTTCCGACTAGGCGTACTTTAGATGTCTTTGAGGTGTGGGGCGAATAACCGTGCGATGTATAGACTAGCGGAATAACAGAAACCTTTTTAGCTGTGATGCCCTCGATAGCCAAGCACTTAGCAGACCACGTAGAATTCACGATGATGCGATCGCAAAGCTCCATCTCTTCGTGCCATTGGTCCCAGTACTCCGGTGGAGCGGGGCGCCAAGTCGATGCCACGTGGTCATACCGTTCATGCTCTCGCTGCACGATTCGCTCTTCTTCTGGACCAGGATCGATCTGATCAACAATGCTAAACCATCCACGTGATCGCGCAAGGTGAATCAACTGTCGGGCGGTGTAACTGAATGAGAAAAGCACATATTCACCTTCGTCAATGCCCTGAAGTTGCTTGCTGGCAAAACGTTGGAATTGATCGTTTCGTCGCAAGATCCGATCCCAATATACAGCGCGATGCAATCTCGCAATCAGCTCTTCTCCAACAAAACCAATGCCAGACGAATCCACTCGACAATCGGCTAAGTCCTCATGCCAGCGTTCGTGCAAACGCCCCAATGAGCTGAAGTGTCGAGTCAATGACGATGGCGGACACCAGAAGTCGGTAATCAACCGTTCCAGGCGATTGACATGGTGAAGGGCCCGCGGAATCGCATAGTGTTCCCGTGCCCCCAGTTGGCTAACGATCCATGTAGACTCCAAGTTCATTCTCTCCTTCCGATGTTCTCAGGGTCAAGACCCAGTGCCTGAGACATTCCCTGGCCGAATGCGGCGGTGGGAATGCATGAATAAACTGAATCTGAAGAGCAAATCCGCATTCCTTGAACATTCGAGCCCATTACCGATAGTCTTTCCAATATGCTACGAAGCAAAGTGATATTGATTAAATCTTACAACACGAATTACTAGCTTTGGCAAAACCCGTTTTAGGGCCGCACGCTTACCAAACGATACAACCGATCTCGAAGACGGCCCGTTTTGGCTTCCGTAAACAATGACACCACAAAACTGACGAGATACGCATTAAAAACCACGGCGACAAATAGGGCCCCAGACCACATGCTCAATTCGTAACGTGTGGGACGATTACTTCGCGTAAATAGCACAGATGTCACAAAAAGAATGACTGGAAGGTGGATGAGATACAGTGAGTAAGAGAAATCGGCAAGCCAGCGAGATGCTTTGCCGGCGGGCCATTCTCGTTCCGATTGCGCAAATGAATTTAGCAGTATTGCGAATCCGATTCCAAGCAAATACTGGTGCGCATAGGCAAAAAGAGGCACCTCAAGCCGCATCACAAAAAGCGCCGTAAAAAAGATAGGCATCGATAACAGCAGTGAGATCCAACGCCGTTCGTTCACATGCCAACCAACAATACCGAGCAACCAGACGCCAAATAGAATTAATATGTACGGCGTGAGCACGTAGTAAAGACCGGCGACCATTGGCGCACAAATCATTCGTCCAGCCGCTGGTCCACGCAGGCAAACCAGCAACATTGGAAAAAGTAGATAGTACCACCATTCGTGTGCAAGACTCCAAAGCGGCCCGTTACTGCCAAATGACGGTAACCAAATCTCTTGAAGCATGAATAAACTAGTGCCGAAGTGGGCCCACGATATGCGATCGGAGAAATTGCCGCTGATGACGGCTACAGTTTCTGGAGTTTTATTGGTATAGAATCCAAACCCGTCGAAATAGACGCTGCCTGTCCAGTCCAAAATGCCGCCGACAACCAACGCGGCGAACAAAACGGCATACAACCTGCTGACGCGATCAACGAGATATCGTTGCCAATCAAACTTGTTTTGTTTGAACTGATCGAACGCTTTCCCACCAACCAGATAGCCGCTTGTCACAAAAAAAATGACGACTGCCTCGTGACCAAAGCCGGTGGCGAAATAGAAACCCTTCTCGATCAATCCAGGCGATTTGATCATCCCGTAGTCAATGAACAGTAAGCTCCTGGCATGCTCCAGAACGACCATCGCCGCCGCAATCCAGCGTGTCAGGTTCAAGAATTCAGATTGGGATTTCGAAATCGCCATCACTAACAACAAAACTATTTTTCGCGTGCTGACTGAAGTTGATTTCGTAGAACAACATATGCGGCGGCGCTTAGGTGCACACCGTCCATCGTCATTTCGTTGGCAAGGTACTTGTTCGCGTCAACGATACTGTCATGTAGATTCAGATACGATGTCCTGGGAGACTGATCGGCCAGATCCCTTACAAAAGCATTCGTTGCTTTGACGCGTTTGTTTTTTGCGTCCGCCTTTTCCACCCATTTGGAAAAAGGAGGGACGCTTACCAACAGGATTTTCGTATCCGGCCAAATCTCAAGTCCGCGCTGGACCATCTGGCGGTAGGCCACGTCGCTTTCTGCAACGGGTCGTTCTGTCAACACGTCGTTGGTACCGATTATGATCACACAGTGGTTGGGTTGGATTTTTCGGTAGTCTTGGATGCGATTCGAAAGGCCCGCAACGGTGTCACCAGAGATTCCACGTCCAACGGCATACAAGTTTGGCAGCAATTCATTCCAATTCACTAGCGACACTTGACTGTCACCAAGCACCAGCGTCTGGATTTGCGAATCGGAGGTCTGCGACGAATCGTACAAATCGAACAAATTTCGACTGGACTGATAAAAGCGATTTGATTCAAAATTTTCGTTCAAGCCCGGCACACGAGATTCAACGGCAAGTCGACGATAGACTTTTCCCAGAACCCGGTAGTAACTGCAGACCGCGATAAGCAGCGATAGAGTGATCGCGTTGTTGATTACGAGTAGGAACAGAAATTTCTTCGTCTGAATCAAGGGGTATCCGGACAATGACTACGATTTGGGCAAAAAGAAGGTGTGTTTCTTGGAATCGAATGAGTTCATAGCAAAGCACAATATTCGGCAAATATGCGGTTCGTTTCTGCGTTGATTCGACTGCCTTACCAACGAAGCAGTTTCTTAAGTTTGGTACGCACGCTACGTGAAAGCAGCTTGGCAACGCGAATTTTTAAGTGGAAGCTTCGGTAGGACCTGGAAATTCCAAAGAGGTTGTCCGAGTCGTTCGCATCGGCAGGATCACAATATTCAAGGCTCTCCGCATATTGCAGTGGAAACTCAATTTCGCGTACCGGAAGATTCGCGAATTTAGAATCTGCACTCGTAGTATTAGTCGCATGATTACCAAATCCAATATTTGAGACCATATTGACCCCAGGCACGATGGAGTACCCGCCTTTCGCCCAGACAGAAAAATTCCACTGGTAGTCCCATGTGTCGATTTGTCCACCCATCAAGTATCTGTACAGGAGACACCAGTAAGACCTCTCCGCGTCGGAACGGAATCTTGCATCTACGGTCCGACCGAAATCATGTTGAGATAGTTCCTCTAGCGTGACATCGAACGTCTTCCAGGCTCGGCGCCAAGTTGCCCACCCCCATATGTATGAGTATCTTGAAAAGTAGTAGGACCGAGAGTCCCAGTTCTGTGATGGCTGGAAGTTGCTAGCGCCGATGTGCATCACAGTGGGTTCGTTCCGGTACTTCGCGAGCATTTCACCACAGAACGGAAAAAAGCTTAGAGCAGGAACGCAGTCATCCTCTAAGATAATTCCTTCGTGGACATTGTCGAAAAACCAATCGATTGCGGAAACGATAGACTCTTTGGCTGAGAGATGTTGAGTTCTAAACAGCGTGTGGACTTTGACACTCGGCCGAAAATCGTCGATTAAAGATCGTACCTGCGAACATTGTCTTTCATCGTTCGGACTATTTGGATTGGGCGCATTCGCAGCAAAATAAACCTCACGCGTTCCCGCCGCACGAACAGCATCAACAACCTTTCGCGTCGTGTCGTATCGCTTATACGCGATGATAAGGACGGGTACGGATTCACTGGGCAACGACACGTTAACTCCTTTGGTCTTCCAACTTTAGTAGGTCAAAGATCCGAATCGCCTCGTCAGTCAGCCGATTCTGAGGTTCCCATCGAAATCGGGCTTTCAACTTCGACACATCGACGACGAGAGGTTCTTCATGGATCGACTCATCTTGCTCATTCAAAACAACATCAATCGACTTGGCGAATTGGAGTCTAAATGCGTCTCGCACGCATTCCGCAACGTTAAGTAGGCGGAGCGTCTCGCCGCTACCTAGATTAAAGGTGTCATTTAAAGGCATCGGATCGTCCAAAATCTGGCTCACAATACCGCACACATCTCCGAGCCAGATAAAGTCTCGCTGAGCTAGACCGTTCGTGGAAAGTCGAATAACGCCCTGTTGAAACGCACCTTTCACCAAGTCATTCAACAAAAGGTACCATTTGTCAGTATCAACAGTTCCTGGGCACCCATACCCGTTCGTCAGACGGAGTATAGCATAGGGTATATTGTGAATAACGTGAGACTGACGAACGAGTTCCTCAGCAAACCAATGGGTTAAAGCGTAGTCGTTTTTAGGAGACGGGACGGTAGACTCTTCAATCCTTCCGGATGCAACGCCGTAAACGTGAAATGTCGAGAAATAGATAAACTGTTTAAGTTTCTTAGTATTAAGGGATGCGATGAGGTTTCGTGTACCAAGTGTGTTTACTTCTAGGGCCAACTTGAAATAGTTCTCAGTTGTTGACTCATTGAGACTCGCTAGGTGAATGACGTATTCAAACTCTCGGTGACGAAGCTGGTCGTGGCATTGATCGATTGACGTCAGATCACACCGAACAAAAGTCACATTTTTTTCCGTAGAGGATGCGCGTCGTGAGAGAACGCAAACATCTTTTCCTGCTGCCACTAACGCATCAGTAATCCATTGGCCAACGAAGCCGAATCCGCCTGTTACCAAGATACTCATTGCAACCAATTGACCATTTGCATCTCAGGATGGACAATATCACGAGTTAATGCCTCTGTCGGATCGTGTTCGATGTCCGCAATGTTAAGAAGCAAGTTTGATTCCTCCCTTCCCTGGAATGCCATCCAAATATTGGGGGGGACTGTCAATCGAGCATAGTTCGCGAGAGAAAGCTCGACTTCCCAAAAGACGCAGCGTTCCGATCCCGGGTCCCTAACCAGAGCGAATCGAACCGAACCCACGGGAACCACTATATTCAACGTCATTTGGCGATGTAGCTTCCAACCCTTTACTGTATTCTTATTGATACTAGAAAAATATGCTTCGCCAAAGTCGCGAAAGGTCGACTCCGACCTTCGCAATCCGCGATACACACTTCCTCGATCATCAGTGATTGTCTTGAGTTTTGTGACAACGACACCCTCAATCATGCTTCCACCCAGCCTGTTTTCGAGTTCCCTGCCAACGTGACGTATTCATCAATCTGCTTTTCCGTAAGACTAACTACATCGGCCGAGCGACTGTAAAACGACCGATACCAGTTGGCGGTCATTTTTGTGCATTGATCGAAGCTCAAACTTGGAAGCCATTTCAATTGTGCAAATGCCTTGTCGCAATTTAGTTTCAACAGTCCAGACTCTGCGAAGCCATCCGTTTGCGCAACTGTGATTTTTTCCGCAGTCACGTCCCCGAACCAATTGCTCGAGAGACTCCTTAACAACGTCAAGACGGACTCGTTCTGATCGGCTGATGGACCAAAGTTGAACGCTTCCCCGTTAAGTTCTGGTCGAGTCGCAATCTGTTGGCCAAGGGTGAGATAACCGCTCAATGGTTCCAAAACGTGTTGCCAAGGTCGCGTCGCATTTGGACGCCGAACTAACACGTCTTTATCCATCGCCCAGGCCCGAACCGCGTCAGGGACAATTCGGTTTTCTGCCCAGTCACCACCGCCGATTACATTGCCGGCGCGCGCCACCGCCAATCGAACCGGCGAATCGACCTTTGAAAAATAGGAATGCATGAAACACTCGATTATGATTTCTGCAGCCGCTTTCGATGCGCTGTATGGATCTTTGCCGCCCAATCGATCTGTTTCCTTGTAACCCCATATCCACTCTTGATTAAAATAACATTTGTCACTGGTAATCAAGACTGCATTACAGTTGAAGTCGACTCCGCGCAAGGCATTAAGAATATTCAAAGTGCCCATTGCATTGGTGGCGAAGGTTTCTTCAGGATCCGCATACGAGCGACTGACGATTGGTTGAGCTGCTAAATTAAAGACAAATTTTGGATTCACATTTGAAATGATATTGGTGACCGCGTTAGAGTCCCGAATGTCTCCAACGTGATGCTTGATTCGGTTTCCGAGGCCCAATTCGTTGAACATCGCAGGTTCAGACTTAATGCCGTCCGCGAATCCATGAACATTGGCTCCTAACTTTAGAAGCCAAGCGCATAACCAAGTACCCTTGAATCCAGTATCACCGAATACAAGCACATCTTTATTGCAGTATGCGTTCTCAAAACAGTTCATTCCCATACCTTCCAAGGCGCCTTGCCACTGTCCCACATTTCGTTTAAATTTATTTTGTCTCGCAAGGTATCCATACAGTGCCAGAATCCATCGTGATGAAAGGTGTGGAGCTGCTTCATTTTAGATATCGTTTCTAACGGTTCTCGTTCGAACACGGTTTCGTCGCCATCAAGATACTCAAGTACTTTCTTGTTGCAAACGAAGAATCCGCCATTTATCCAGCTACCTTCACCGTTGGGTTTTTCGCGAAACGACGCTACGCGTCCTTGATCGTCAATGTCCAGTACACCAAAACGCCCTGCAGGTTGAATTGCGGTGACGGTTGCCATGCCGTCGTGACTGTGGTGAAACTGAACCAGTTTTGAGATGTTTACGTCAGCAACACCGTCTCCGTATGTCAACATGAATAACTCGTCGTCAAGAAGGTATTTTGCAGCACGCTTTATTCGCCCTCCCGTCATCGTCTCTTCGCCAGTCTCAGCTAGAGTGACACGCCATTCCTCCGTGTTCGTGGAACAAATCGTCATCTCGTTATTCCGCACGTCAAACATAACATCGCTGTTTCTCAACCAGTAGTTGGCGAAGAACTCCTTTATATCGTACCCACGATAGCCCAGTAGAATCAGGAAATCGTTGTAGCCATGGTGCGAATAGGTTTTCATAATATGCCAAAGAATAGGACGGCCGCCGATTTCGATCATCGGTTTTGGTCGGATCGTGGACTCTTCACTTATCCGGGTTCCACGTCCCCCCGCAAGAATCACAACTTTCATTTGGAAGCCTTTTGCAAATTCAAGACAATTGTGCTGCAATAATCTGATTCACAATAGAAATCTGATTCACAATAGAAATGAGGAGAAATTAAGTTCATAGGTCAGATCGCGATTCCTAGTGCCAATAACCTTCGCCGGAACCCCAGCCACAATTGTGTACGGATCTACGTCACGCGTTACCAACGCTCCCGCAGCCACGACGGCGCCCTCGCCAATGGTTACACCAGGCATGACGACAGCGCGGTAACCAATCCAAACTAGATCACCGACAATAACATCTCCGCCTCGATCGGCGAACACTGGCGATTGGGGATCATGCCCAAGCGTCAAAATTGTCGCCTCGGGGCCAATCGAAACGTTGTTGCCAATTCGGATATCATACTTTCGGCCATCAAGAAGGCAGCCGAAGTTAACGACATTTCTGTTGCCTAGGCGGACTCGTTTCCCATTCAGAAATCGACAACTCATTTGCACACTGGTGCTAGTACCAACGTGACTCAAGTAAAACTTTAGATACAGCCTTCGAACCCAGCTTGAAGGAAGTTGTCCAACAACTTTGTTGTACGCAAACGCCAAAACCGCGCCAGCAAAAGAACGAAAGGTCATTTTGCCTGTAACCTAGAAGTTTTTGAAGAAGTGCCAGTCATGGTTGACGGTTGATTGTTTTTGCAATACCAAAAGGTTCGAGAAGCCATTGGGCCACCAATACCACATTGGCTTTTGTTTTAGAAACGCGCCGACCAAATATCGCAAACGTTTCGAAGCGGCCGGACGCAAGCTAGGAGTTGGGGTTTGACAGTAGTCTTTGTGTCGATCGATAAACCGAGCCGTCTTTTTTACGGAAGGAATCAACAGGTCATGTAGGAGCAACCAGCCACCATCGCGTAACACTAATTCGGAAAGAAACAGATCAACTAACTTGAAATCAAAAAGATGCATACCATCGATGAAAATTAGGTCGTATCGCTCGTTGGCGTTAATAAGTTTCGGAACCTCAAGGTGCGCAGGCCCCTCCATCAAACGGAAGCTGTCTTGAACACCAAATTCTTCCAGTAGCACTAAAGCTGTCTCGTTGTGCTCGACTCGTTGGCACGGATCGATGCCTGTGTGGTGACCACCAAGCGATTTCACGGCAAGTGTCATCGCAAGTGCCGACAGGCCGTTGGCTACGCCAGTCTCCATGGTTTTCTTGAGATTTTTCTCGCAAATGAGATTTGCGATGTAGAGAGATTCATCCAAGGTGACGGCGCCTGCCAAGGGCTTTTTAGTCCCGCTGCGGTCGACGACATAATCTCGCTCGTAGACCAAGCGGACCTTCCTTTCTAACGAATTCGTAAAATCGGTTCCGTCTATCATTTGATTAGGCCCATTGTGTTCGCGACGATCCTCGCGTTTCGTGACCATGAGTTTTCGCTGCTGTACCGCTCCCAGTCGCAGCAATTGACAAATTCTAGAAGTTGCTGTATCCCGGCGCGAATTGTATTGACATCATCCGGCTCTACCCAGATCCCTAACGCATACTTCTCAATAACATTCTTCAAGGGACCATCTCCGGAAGAAGCTAGACTTGGTTTACGAAAATAGGCTGCTGCCGCTAGAGCAGCACTTGCCGAGCGAAATATGCCGCTGTACGTCAACGCATTGATGTCTGCTGCCTCGAAGAAATTACCAATTTCGGAACTATGAATGTAACGAATTTCGAAATGACAGCGGTCGTAAATTCCTAGTTCCTTGGCAACCGCTCTATAGTAATCAGCAGGTTTTTGGCCATCGGACTGTTCTTGACCGGCAATGATTAGGTGTACTTCCGGAAACGTAGCAATGGCTTTGATCAACAAATCAAGGTTCTTTCCATCTCTAAGGTGCCCAAAAGCAAGGACGACCTTTGCATCAATTGGAATCCCCAGTGTCTGACGAATATGGTCGCGAGTATGATTGGCTGCCGGGAAGGGGAATTGGCCGAATGGAACGCTAACTAATCGTACGCCGTTAGCGTCCTTAACCTCTTCAACCCGACCGTGAACGAATCCCGAGTCCACAAATGAGTAACCGGCCGTTATCGACTTCCGGTGCCACCACTGTGGTCCCACGACAAAATCCCGAACTGGATCGTGAATCACGGTGGCGAACTTCCAACCGCGCTCTCGGAGTTTGCGAAATTGACCTGCCCAAATCGGCGCGACGTACTCCAAATACGCGCCAAAAAGTACAAATCGCTCAGGCCGCTGGCGTAGGAAAGCTGCAAAACCGCGCATGTTTCGCAGTAGGTTGCAAACGAAGGCAATCTTCTGAATCAGTCGCACTCGAAACTTTCGCGGCTTATTCCACAACGCTACGAATTGGTATCGCGAGTCATTTCTTCGCGGACCCTCAATTGGGCCTACCATGGTCACCTTAAGCCCCAGGTCAACCAATGCATTGGCTTGAAAATGCAAGTAATCTGATATGCCTCCGTAGGCCTCTGTATTGAGCACAATCAAACCATAAGCGCATGAACTCTCAATGAGCGATACCTCGAGTTCTTGGCTAGCGGCAGATTGCATTCGCTGCATCCATGAGCTGCACACAAAACTCGTGAGAGGAAAAGTATTCCGCGACCGCCGGCTGTTTCTCGATGGCATTAGACTGCAGTCGTGGGATTTCTTTCGCGATCATTATTAGAGTTGATGTCAACCCCGCAACATCGTCGTTCATAGCAACGCCCAACTGAAATTGCTGACATACTGTATCGATCCATGTATCGCTGGTAAACAACAACGGTTTGCCCAGCATCATCGCCTCCACTGCGACGCCAGATATGCGGGCATAGTACACCTCGCGCCGATAGGGAAGAACGATCACGTCCGCGTTTTGGAGTTCCTGTAGATAGGCATCGCTTGAAAGTGGTTCACGGATGAGCCGGAACGAAACATTTGCGGATTCATATCTACCGACATCATCAGGTCCAAGTCTACTTCCATCCTGTAGTTCGAATGCTTCACGCCACTGGAGAGTTACTTCGAACTTGCGTTCCAACGGCACGTCGGCAAGCAATTTAGCCGCGTCCAGCAATCGGTCAACGCCCTTTTCATGACGCGCTGGCCCTGGTAGAAAAATTCTTACCTCTCCCGTGTGCTGGCGATGGTCTGTCACGGCAGCCTTGGGCGCCGACCCAACTAAAGATGGGTGTAGCAAAACGTCGAAACGCATTCCAGTGAGTTCTTCATATTCATCCGCCAAACGTTTACTGTCCGTGACAAAGCGAACGCGTCCCTTTGCAATCAACGGCGTGAATCTTCGAATCGCCCAATTCCAAAATTGGGCGGTCCTTCGAAAGGTTCGATTCCCATGGGAGTCATAAAGGGCAATGTTGTTTCGGATTAGCAAGACCAATTGTTCGAAATGCTGACCGCCAAAGCGCTTTGCGATTCGATGATATCCCAACAGATGGTGAAGCACGACGGTTGGCGCAAACACCGTGTGATAGGGTTCAGACTGCTTTAGATGTCGTGTAAGATCGTCGTATAGTCGCTTGTTATGTCTCAGAATACCTAAGTATCGCTTCCATGCTTGAGGCTGATTATAAATTTGATCCCATACCGTGAACCGAAAATGGGGAACCGCATCAAGCTCACTGGCAACAGATGGCTCCATCGTAATGTTGCCAAGTATCGCGACATCCGTATCGCCCACTTCTTGCAACGCCGCTTTGGTCGCGCGGTTGTATTCGAACCAATGTCCTTCTCGATTTCGCAAAGCCTCTTCAACAATCAGTAGTCTCTTTCGCGCGCTCATGGCGTGACCACCTCGACTGTTTCTAAGGAGTTTCGTTGGGGCAATCTGGCAACGAAATTTCGCCGCCAACGGTCGATCGGTCGATCAATCACAACATAGATCAGGACGGACACAGCGAATGAGAGTGCGACGTACCCGATAAGGTAGGGAAGTCGTTCGCGTCCAGGCAATTGGCCATACCAAGCGACGTACGGAGCGAGCAGCACCCAGTGAATCAGGTAAATCGGAAAGGAAAGATTTCCAGCGTGGTATCCCCACTTGGTTTCCTTTACTCGAACATTCACTGAGACAAACGGAATGGTCAACAAAGTCAAAAACACATCTAAGACACGAGTGACATTATGACCTGCGATCGTAATGCTTCCGTCTGCCATCAAAGACGATCTTGTCGAAGGCATTACGAAAGCGCCAGCAATCAGGCCCGCCAACAGGAGTGATGAGACGACTAGTGTTGCGGGCGAAGATTGCCAGTTCGTTTGAGAAACCGCAATTCCGATCAAAAAGAAAACGGCATAGACCATCAGGCTGTGCTGATATCCGAGCAGCCAAGTCAGCGAGATTAGACACAGGATCACGCACGTCATCGCCAATCGATTTCTGGCAACGACGGCCGCAAAAATCAGCGGAAACAGCAGATAGAACTGCATTTCAATATCCAGCGACCATGCTGTTTCAATCAAGCGCGGATGCATCGCAGAGTTTCCTAGAGGCACAAATGCCCGAGCGATCCACGCTGGATCAGTTGCATGCTGCGCATCGGGACCGCCAAACCCACACCAAGCAACAACTAAACCCAAAAGACTGGAAGCCAGAAATACCGGCGTGATCCGCATCACTCGACTTGCCTGGAAAACCAACGCCGTGTTCTCAGCCTTTTGGTACTTGCTGCGATACATTTCGGTTAGCCAATAGCCACTGAGAATAAAAAATACGAACACCGCCCAGTAGCCGAAGAACACGATCCGTGAAGTGTGGTACAGCACGACGATCATTGCGAGCAACAATCGAAACCAACCCGGCGTGATTTTTTGAATCGCAGTGTTCAGGATCTGGTCCACTCGCATAGCTAGCGGCAAACTGCAGCATCCATCAAGTGGTCACAACCCCTCCAGCGCCAACCACGTGGACCGAAGGGTTTGGCACGATGAATTTCCCACCCGATGCAAGGTAATCTTTGTATTTCTCTACAAAGAAAGGCAAGAAGTTCCAGCTGAGCACTAAATAGTAGTCAGGGCGATCGGTTTGCAACTTTTCGTCTTCGATGGGGATGTGTGTCCCAGGAGTTAGTTTGCCGATCTTGAATTTATTTACTTCCACGGCTTTTTGACACAAGTCTGGGCCGATACCGCAATAATTCAGTAAGGTACTGCCTTTCAATGGTGCACCCAATGCCCATACGTTTTTGCCCTTGGATTTCAGATCCTTGAGCAATTTCTGTAAGTCTGCGCGGTTAGTTTCAACCTTGCGAGTGAATTCTCTGTAGGCATCGATTCCGTACAACCCCGCTTCCTCTTCGTCACGTATCCACTTTTCGACCGATAGAGACGTCACATGCTCGTTTGAGTTCAACCCGACGTAGCATAAAAATGACCCCCCGTGAACGTCGACATGTTCAACGTCGATGATTCGCATCCCGTGCTCCTCGAACAATCTCTTCAGCGGTCCAATCGAGTGGATCATCGTGTGCTCATGATAGAAGTGATCGAATTGGCACTTCTGAATCACATCTTTGAGGTTAACGCATTGGGTTAAGAAGATCGTTTTGTCATCCATCACAGTGGCCAGTCCGCGAATGAAGTCGTGGATATCCTGGACGTGATAGAAAACGGCCGTTGCCGTAATCAGCCGTGGTCGCACGTTCAATTGGCGTAGAGCCCTACCGGTCGCTTCATTCCAGAACGTCTCACACACGGTCGTGCCCGCATCGCGGCACAACTCACCGGTAAGGCGTCCTGGATCGATGCCAAGGACTCGCATCTGGTGATCTTGAAACTTGCGGAGCAATGTTCCGTCGTTACAGCCAATATCGATGACGAGTGAATTCTTTGGAATTCGGAATCGTTCGACTGTTCGTCGCGCCAACCAATCAAAGTGATCGACCACCGGCATGTTGACGCCTGTGACGTACGGATGGTTACTGAACATGAACTCCGGTGCTGGAAATTCTTCCAACTGCACTTGGTGGCAACTCTTGCAGATCGTCATTGCGAACGGAAAAACCAACTCTTGGTCCTTGATCTCTGGCGTGGGAAAATGATTCCCATTGGGTTGATCACCCAAGTCAATGAAACGCTGCAGATCATAGGATCCGCAGTTCATACAGTGAAGGTTCTTCATGCTATCATTCCAGTAAGTGTTTATCTGAAGATTTCTATTCGAACTGGCGGAGTTGCTTGTCTGGTTTCCGTGCAAACGATCCGCCAAGCGAAACTAACTGCCCCGCGTTAGGTACGGCTATACGTAGTTCGGCTGAGGAGCGCAGAGCCTGGTTTGTTCTTGAACGACTTTATTGACTGATTCAAGAGCCCACTCCGGTCGCAAACCTTTCGACTCTCCCCGAGAACCCGCTGCGCAGGAGTAGAGGAAAGTCGCTTTGGCTCACTCGCAAATCCATCTAACTCGCCTCGACCATGCGCGTCTGCCACCATTGGCAAGTTTCTGCGATGCGTTGTTCAAGCGACACTTGCGGTTGCCAGCCAAGTTCATCTCGGAGTCTGGCAACATCTGCGACGATGCGTGGCGGCTCCGACGTGGAATCCGGCAAAACATCGAATTGAACCTTGTTGATTTGCCCAAGACAATTTGCAATCAGCGTGACCAACTCTCGAATTGACATATCACGGCCGGACGCCACGTTGACCGGGCCCTCGATCGACGACTCTGCTAACGCAGCAAAGGCATCGCCCAAGTCTGTCACCGATATAAAATCGCGAATCAAACGGCCACTGTCAAAGGGCAATTGCTCTTCGGCCATCAAACGCTTGATCAGTTTCGGAATGAGCCTCGCCGGTTTTTCTTCTGGCCCGAAAGGACAGAAAACCCTTCCCCAAGCCCATGACAAATGCTGGATATTCGCCCACGAAGCCAAGATCTCTCTTAGGTTGTTTTTACAAATGCCATAGAGCGAGTTGGGCGCCAACAGCGACTGAATCTCGATCAATGATTCTGATCGCTGCCAACTGTACTCAGCGCTCGTGCCGGTGACGACCAGCCGCTGCCCGCCTCTTTTTTGAAATGCGTCGAACAAATGCAAACTGGCCGCTGTCCAGGTCAGGTTGGCTGAGGTTGTCCAGTAGGATCCCGGTGCCGTGTCCCACGCACAATGGACAAGTCCCTCGGCAGCGGCCTCATCCACCGCCCGCGACACGTCTGCGGAACACAATAGATCCGCTTGAATCCATCGCGTCCCATTGCCCTGGCTCTCTTGTGCATGGCTCGAAATCGCTGCCACATCATGTTTGCGACTGAGCAAGGACCGTACGACCTGTCCACCGATAAAACCACTCGCACCCGTGACTAGAAATCGCATGTTTGCCAATCTGGCGCATCCGCGTCCTTCAGAGAAAGCAAAGGGCTTTCAACGGGCCATGGAATATTGACGTGCGAATCGTTCCATTTCAGCACGCGTCCTGCATCGGGATGATACGTTCCAGAGATCAGGTAAGCGATTGTCGTATTATCTTCCAGCGTGATGAAGCCATGAGCACAGCCGGCGGGAACTAGCACTGAAATCCCTGTTTGAGCGTTCAACTCCGTGGCATGCCACTTTCCGAACGAGGGTGAATGCTCGCGCAAATCCACCATCACATCCCAAGCTCGACCATGCACGCAAGACACCAGCTTGCCCTGAGCGTGGGGGTGCTTTTGAAAGTGCAGGCCGCGCAATGTACCGGCATTGAGATTGTACGAATGATAGGCGTTGTTCGGTTCGAATGCGATGTCGAGTCCAGTGAGCAGCTCCCGCTCCCAAGACACCTCGAAACAGCCACGCGGGTCTTGAGCCAGTCTTGTTTGCAACAGCTGGGCATCTGCAATTGGTAATGGTTGGCTAGTGATCAAGATCGTCGATTCTCGGCATACAATCGAGCGAACCGCAGCATTAGCTCAACGGTTTCGCAAGCACGTGATGGTACGGACCATTGTGATTGGCCATATCGGACAGTTGTTCTATTTCGTATTCATGTTCGCACAAGAAGGCGTAGACGGATTCGGTTGATTCGCCGAACGACGGCAGTGCGTAGTCATGGACTTCGATCAACAATTTTGGCTTCAGTCGTGCGAGTGATTCCTTTGCACTTCGCAGGACGGAGAGTTCGGCACCTTCGACATCGATTTTGATGAAGCAGTTTTGAGTAGGTCGACATTCGGAAAGGGCGTCATCGAGCGACTTATTGGCTACCTCGAGGCAGTGAGCAGATTTCTTAAGATTCCCCGTAGTGCTGATGGCCGCACTCGGCTCGAGCGAATCAGAGGCCATTTCCATTATGAGGGTCTTGGTGGGAAGGTCGCTAATGGCGGATTCGACGATACGCGTTCGTTGATTGAAGCGATTGAGCTGGACGTTTTTGCGCAGCAATCGCAGATTGGCGGGGATGGGTTCGAAGGCAATCACACTACCACGTTCACCTACTTGTGTAGCCATAATCAATGTGTGCATGCCAAAATTAGCGCCTACATCAATTGCGAGGTCCCCGAGATTCACATTGGACTCAAGACAAGTCCTGACCTCGATCTCTTGATCAAAATTCCAACGGCGAAGACTCTCATCCACTCGAAAACTGCAGCTTCCAATCTCAATAGGAAATCCCTTGAACCCATATCGAGCCGCAAATACAAAGTTTTTTACAATGTTAATCATTTGTGTTAATCGTTAGCTACTTTTGCTGCGTTACCTCGGCGGGCTCCAGCGTAAACTGAACTATTGTACTGATACTCTTGCAAAACCCAAATTCTTGATAGCATCGACTTGATTCTCTGTGATTGATGCCACTCTGTAGTCTGGATGCCAAGACGTCCCCAATATTCTTCGTCGAATAGATGTACGCAGTCGCTCTACGCGTTTGAAAAGGCGATGCCAGGCACTTTGTTGCAGCGCGCGATCAAAGCCCAGGGATAATCGCGAGTATGGCGTTATTTTCAGACCTTCCTTTTGTACTACTTCGTACATAGAGTTCGCTAGTGCTCGTCGATCAGCCAAGCGTTTACTTGCGCCTACGGATTCACCCGTTAGTCGCCCGAGAGCATGGTCTCGATAGAGGGTCAGACTGTCTTCAGCGAAGCAGACAGACGGAGTTTTTGCCAGATAACGAAAAATAAGTTCCATGTCTTCATAGTTGATCATATCTGTTCGAAATCCCTTGCATTTGCGTACTCGCTCCGTCACAAATAAGCTTGCCTGTACGATGACCGTCCAACTTTGCATTAATGCGTCTAGAGCGGAACGATGTTTCGGCAACGGATGCTGTTGCATCACGTTCTTGCTGACTTCAATGGACTCGAGATCGTCAAAGCGACAATGGATCCATGGACCATAGCCAAACGCCGCTCCCGACTTTCGCATGACCTCCAGTTGTTGCTCCAAAGATAGCGGTGTGATAAGGTCGTCGCTATCTAGGAACTTCAGGTACTCGCCTACAGCTTCCGCAATGCCACGATTTCTGGCAGCACCTGGCCCTGCGTTGGCCTGCTGATAAACTCGTATTCGGCTATCTCCAAAATCCTTAATTGCTTTGACCGTTCCATCCGTTGAGCCGTCATCAACGACGATTATCTCGAAATCGGAGCAAGTCTGCGCGAGTACAGAACGAATCGTGTCAGAGACAACTTGCTCTCGATTGTAGGTTGGCACAATTACACTGACGCTAGGGGCCATGATTGTAGAATCCCAAAGGGTGGTATCGCCCAGAAATGCGTCTGGGTTACAGTCCCTCGTCGGAAGTCAAACCCGCTTCTCGACCTCAAGGCATTCTGTCCAGAAACTTGAAGTTTTTTTCGGCATTTCGGTCGTGCACTGCGCAATTGCCGTAGGCTGGTTCTAAGCTGGAAAGGAAACGATTCACCGTTGTCGTTGCGACTTCGTGATCGACAACCCCCTGAATATCAAGTAAGCAATCATGATGAAGCGATATCTGGTTGGCAAACGCCTTACATTTTGCGTGGTAGGACAACATTAACAAGGGCTTGTGCAAACGCGTCGCTATTACTGCCGCGTGCAGTCGCATCGCAACGATACTACAGCAGTCATTCATCGCGCGAATCAATTGACTGGTATCGCCCGTGTAGGAAAAAAACTCACAGTCGGATTCTATTAATGAACCCCTACCAATCTCGCGAATTGCCTCAACATCATTCTGTTGTGCATTCGCGCATAGGCCAAGAAAGCGAACCTTACGATTGACAGCTTTTGCCGCAACATAGACTTGATTGACAAGTCTGAATAAGCGCTCACGAGAATCTACACCCGGTGAGTAGGCGGCTATTTGCCGCCAATCGCACAGCGAGACGCCAATGGGTGCATCCGGTTTGGAAGCAACATGCGGTACATCTGCGAGAAAAGCGAGGTCCTCTGCTTCGACAATTCTCGGTCGCGTAAACGAACGCGACATTGCCCAGTCGTAAGACGTCGAATCTCGAAATCCAACAAAATCAAACTGCTCCAAGCACTCGGCCAATTTATCTTCACTAATGCTACGGAAATTCGTATCGACTCCCAGGCCAATTGCAGCACGATAAACATTCTTTGCCCATGGAGATGCTAAATCGTCGATTATAGATTGAGCATATTTTGCGGATTCGAGCAAGTTGCCTCCGCCGAGCAAAATATGGGTGATTGCTTTTCTTGCCCGCATCCAGCGGAACCTAGTGAGACCAGGAAGCATTTTCGTTGCAATGACACGTACATTAGTTCGCTTTGCAAAAGCGCCGCTTGCATCAGCGGGAATATAGAACCTGTGGGCTGGATCACGCTCTCGAATCTGAGAAAAGATGACATCAGCAAAGAGGTCGTCACCAAAGTTTCGATTACCGTGATATCCAAGTAGTAGCGTTGAAGACGGTCGTGAGAACATTTATTCAGACGTAATCAGGCGAGCCCATTTGGCCCACTCTTGCGTGAGCGCCATTCCAGCCTTGAGGTCGTACTGTGGGCAGTATCCCAATTTTTGTTTTGCCTTGGTGTCGTCAAACTCGGCCTTCATCATCAGACGCGAGAGCATAAAGGCTGGCGGATAGATTAATTCCTTACCAAGAACACCATTATCCGACTGGGCTGCAGACGGGGCAGAGTTACCCTTCTTCTTCAATCTGCTTGCGGCGAACTTGGCGACCGGCAAGATCACTGAGCCTCGCACAGCATCTTTGAATCCAACGTGACTCTTGAGTGCGCTCAGCGACTGAGGAAGCAACGCTTTGGTCATTCGCCAGGCCTTCGCTTTTTGTTTCTGCTTCATTTCCGCTACCGGCATGCATACAACTTGAGCGTCTGGCAGCATGGCTACATACGCGTTCAGATACTCGAGACGCGTTACGTTGCCAGGGCCTTTCACTAGAAAACGCTCGCCTATTGCAGCCTCTTTGTAAGCAGCCAAAAGCAGTGCCTGAACAACATCGTCGACATAGGTGCAATTAGTCAGCCCATCGCCAGCGCCCGGCAGAACAATGACCCCGCTCTGCAATTGCTTGAGCGGCCCCACCGTGAAGACATCGCCCCAAGGGCCATAGACGCCGACAAGTTGTATGGTTGTTGCGGCAACGCCACCGCGTGCGCTGAACTCTTCCACTAGGTGCTCTGCATCGAGTTTCATATTCGGATAGTGCCAGCTTCCGTGCTTTCGCGGCGACTGTTCGTCGATTCGATCGACGTTGGGTGTGCCATAAACGGCTGCCGTACTTACATTGACGAGCCGCGAAACACCATTCAACTTGCACGCCTCCAGGATTGCCCGTGTGCCTTCGACGGTGACTCGCTTCTGCTCTTCCTCGGTCCCATTCTTACCAAACGCGAGATGAAACACGATGTCACAGCCTCGAATGGCATCCGCCATGAAGCTACCATCGGTCATGTCGCCGAAGACAAAGTCCAGCGGAAACCTCGCCATGCGCAGCGCGGCCGCAGGACGATTCACTAACGCCCGCACGTGGACACCAAATTGCTTGACGAGAACTTCTATCAGCCTGCCACCGACGAATCCTGATCCGCCAGTTACAAAGACAGTTTTGCCTTGGAGTTGGTCAATCATTTAGTACTACTTGCCTCATCCACGCGGTTTGTAGGCTGGATCCTACTTGCTTTTCATAAGCAGCTTCAATCAACTTAATCGAACGCGTCGCCTCGCGCCCTGTGACCGCTGGACTCACCGAGTTGCGAATGGCTCTAGAAAAATCCTGGAGCTGGGCTGACATTATCGCGGGCAGATCCTGAGCGTCGAAGGTGCTTGAAAGATCCTTAGCTCCACCCGCAACGACTAAGTCACTCGAAGTACAGTGAATCTCAAGACTATTCCCATATAATGGAACGGTCATGGTACCATGCTCGAACTCGACGTAAGTATGATTCTTCAACGCCCTCGTTCGACTGAGCTCAATCCTACCGGTCATGTGGGAGTATTGTAGTTTGAGTGCGCAGTCGGTCTCAATTCCACCTTCCGCATCCGTCTCGTATTCAAAATCGGTCGGCTCACCGAAAAGCCAAATCACCATATCCATTACATGCGAGCCGTTGCCGATCAATACGCCGCCGCCGCTATGTTCCTTGTTGACAATAAATCGACTCGCCGAGGGCCACGCATAGACTCCTCCGTCTTCGATTTCAAAGCGCTTCACGGCTCCAAAAGACCCGGTTGCGATCAAATGCTTGAGGAACCGATTGCTCCAGAAAAAACGGCGAATCATGCCGACTGCAAGTAGACTTCCACTGGTCTCTGAAGCAACGCACATCCGTTCGCAATCCGCGACCGTTGTTGCCATCGGCTTTTCCACGAGCACATGCACGCCAGCGTTGAGCAATGCAACAGTTGGCTCGGCATGGAAATGGTGCGGCGTTGCAATGATGGCAGCATCGCATCTACCCACAATATCTCGGTAGTCGCTGCTGTGAGCGGGAACGTTCCATTCCTTAGCCATCTCAGACGCTCGAGATGCATCAACGTCGATCAGCAACTCGGGCTTCCACTCTTCGAGTCCTTTCAGCCCAAGTAAATGTCCCTGCTCTGTGATTGCGCCGCAACCGATGATCGCCAAGCGAAGAGGGTCACTCATTTCTGTGCTCCCAATATCGACAGTTCAAGTTTACCCCAGACATAGCCAAGGAGATCTGGATAGAAAATCGCTGCGAGAACACCATAGACAACTAAGCCCGCGCATACTTGAATGAAAAGGTTTATCAGCGATACATCCATGTAGCCAGCGAATTGAAGTGCCCAAACGCTCAGTGCCATGACCGAACTCAATCCGAGCGGTTTTGCAAGAGTAAAGGAAATGTCGCGAAACGGGAGATCTATGACACTAGATAGTAATGCAAAACTAATGAAGGATGTTAGCAACAGTCGTACGCTATACACGATACAGAATGTGGTCAGTCCGTACGGAACCACCCAAACATACAGTAGAACATCAATTGACACGGCTACACTATGGAACGCCAAGTTGAGTCCTGCCTTACCTTTTGCGACCATCGCCGTGTAATTGATGATCGTTATGGTCTGGAGAAAACTACCAATGGCCATAATTTGCATTATGGCCGCGCTCTCCGTCCACTTCTCTCCGAAAACGACGGGAACACAGATGGGCGACACAACGGCAAGGCCCAGCAACGCGGGAAACGAAATTCGGGAGGTATTACGTATCGCGCTGAGGTAAAAACTTCGATACTCTTTTGGTTGATTCTGCATTGCAGCCAAAACCGGAAACGCAACTTTCGCCGCAACGGAAGTCATCAAGTCGAGAATCAACAGAATCAGGCGGCGACTTACGGCGTAGACACCGAGGGTATGCGTGCCAAGCATAGCGCCGATGAACAGTTGATCCAAACGACTATTCACGAAAACCAAGAACTGACTGCCCGCTTGGGGTAAGCTGAATTGGAACAAATCGCTGAACTGAGCACGTGTAAAGCCAATGCCGGGACGCCATTTGCAACTGTACCAAACACTCAATGTTGCGATCAACGAATCCAGCATCTGCTTGACAACCAAGGCCCATACGCCGTAGCCTTTGAATGCAAGGTAGAGGCCGATTGCTCCGCCTCCGATACCAGCCACTAAACGTCGGACAGCCAAAGCCTTAAACGCCAACTCTCGCTGCAAAAGTGCGCTGGGAACGACCGCAAGTGCTGTCAGTATCAAAGACAGCGCTAGTATCCTGAGCACTAGCGTAAGTTCCGGCAGCTCAAACCACCTCGCTATGAAAGGCGCAGCTGGCCAGGCCAACAGCACAAAGAGAGATGCCATGACGAGGCTACACCAAAAACACACATTCATGTGGCCGGCGTCAAGTTCTTTTCGTTGTACTAATGCTGCCCCCCAACCTGCGTCTACAAAGACTATGCAGAATGACGTCACCACTGCGGCGATTGCGACGATTCCAAAGGACTCAGGGGGAACGGATCTTGCAAGAAAGGTGAAGACCGTCAGCGCAATGAGCTGATTGCCCCACGATTCAATTCCCGCCCAAAGGACGCCTAGCCGAATTGACTTCATCGCAACGGTAATCCTCGAAGCCGGCGCGCAAATGTTGATTTATTAAAAAGCAATTGTTTTACTAAGCAACGGCGGCAAGTGACTTTCGCAGCAGAACTCGCCAGAGTTTGGAATTCTATTGAGTCCAAAGTTTGGCGACTTCTGCTACAACCAACATCCAGTGCGCCCCACGTGATAGAGATTTACCCCGAAGATTCAAGTCGTTTTCCAAGTGCACTGGCTTGAGTAACTGCCAAATCACGCTTTTCATTGGGGATGAGCAATAGGTTGGCAATGGGCGGCTGATTCAAGTCGCATTGGTGAAGCGCGTACCCTGGCTTTCGAAACGCTCGCCATCGCGGAATGTAGGAACCATCTTCAAACGCATAGCAACTATAGTTCTCAGGGAATAGTTGCGAGAAAGCCTGTCCGTTAAGTCCAGATTGCGATGATGGACTCCACTCGATAAACATAATCGGACGCATTTGGGCTGTCGTTTCCGCGAGTCCCCGAAGTGCTTCACATTCGAATCCCTCAACGTCAATCTTGATGAAGCTGATGTTGCTTAGGTTTTCACTTAGCACCGCTTCGTCACCCTTCCTGACCTCAAGCTGGATCGGTTCGGCGCCTGTCGGCAGCTGAAAACTTCCTAGGCCTGTGTGATTGTCAGCTGGGGGATAGAAGTTTAAGAACTCGTTTGATGCACCGAGTCCGAACTTGCACAGCCTAATGTTTGGGATCTTATTCGTGCTGATCTTTTCGACAATCTGCTCATACATTCGAGGTAGGGGTTCGAAGGTCACGACTTGCGAGCAATGGCGTGACGCATACATCGCGTGATGCCCGCAGTTTCCTCCCACGTCCAACATCGTGCTTGTTGGCGCTTCTGCAAGCACGTCGCGGATGAGCCGCAGTTCTTCTGGCGCATAGGCCCCAAAGTAGTACACCTGCCAATCTAAGCAAGAGGCGAAATCACCCTTGTAGCGAAATCCCTCGAATGTAACTTGAAAGCTTTCGGGCAACGCAGTTTCGGGGTCATGAAAACGGGCGATAATTCTCTCGCGTAGTGGAGCCTTTACAAAGTGCATATGACCGAAGGCTCTCATCATCCATCCCATTAAAGCTCTCATTACTTAAGTTTCTCGGATACGTTACCAAATACTCCCGCCGATACGACATTAGTAAGTGCTGTCTGGATTGCAGATTCGATTTCAGCACTAGCTAGCGTTGTGCCATACGCTGTCAAATGGTCATCATCAAGATAAACGGCTTCACGTCCTCGAAGAACTAGAGCCATGTCTTGGCGAGCATAGACTTGACGGATTGGTATGCGATCGCATTCCCGGTAACTCGAGACGATGCTTTCAACTAGGCTTTGGCTTGCTTGATCCAAGGCTGTGTCCATTGGTAAGTACTGCGATTCGCCATCTTTAGGTTCCATGCCTTGGTAAATAACCCACTGAAGTGCATTACGATTTCCAAAAGGCAGTTCGGGGGGCTGTTCCATCAGGAGTACTCTTCCGGAGTTGTTTACGAGAAAGTTCAGCAGGTCCTTTGTGTCTGACTCCCTGTACTGTGACCAGCGTACACATAATATCACCAAACTGGGTCCCCACCGGGCAATCTGATCGAGCCGAGCCTTGTCATAGGCAAGCTTATCTTGGGAAGACAAAAACTGAGTCCCTGAATCGGCAGTGAGGGGCAGTTTGACCATCGGCGATACCGCGTTCATCGACCAAAATGCAGTTCGATACCCTGCTTGTTCAGTAATTCTTTGCAACGTCGGCGACCACATGACTCCATGAGAGTCTCCCAGCACAACGATTTGAGGTTTCCCATCGCCTGGCCCAGTGATGATGCCATCAGTTTTATACGCGTCGGTATGCACGAAACCAGTCCTAACATCGACCATCCCTGCTATGCGTTGGAACTCGCGATCAAGACTTTCCCGGACACGAAGGTCAAAACCTAAGTCCCATACGGGTTTCGAGAATTTTGAACTGTCATATACACCTGGCGCGACAACCAAGAACGCAGCAACTCCCGCAACGACGAGAAAGCAAATGCCTATGACCGGAACAGCACCCTTCCGACGTCGAGTTCGTTTCTCTACCAAATGAAACGTCGCAAGTGACAATAAATAGATGGGCACGCTAAGCCATAACTTGTCCGATTTAAACCCAAATAGATCCGCAAAGACGAGTACAGGCCAATGCCAGAGATAGAGTGAGTACGAAATCTTACCTATATGAACGACGAATTGGTTTGACAGTAACAAACGACACCATCCAGATTGCCCAAACGCGAGAATCAAAGCCGTACCGAAAACGCCTATTGCCAAACCGCCATTCATCCTGGGAACGAAGAAAAAACTGGCAATTACCATTCCAAGACCAACTAGGCCCAACACCGAATGACGGTTGCTTTGCTTTTTGGGCATTGACAAAGCAAGATAGCATCCGATGCCAAGTTCCCAAGAACGTGTTGGAAGTGCGTAGAACGTAAAGATCGGATTATTTAAAACGCCGTACAAAAACAGAATCAAACTCGACAGCGCACCGAGCACGGTTATCGCGGGAAGCAACTTGCGATGGCAGTGGACGACTCCCCACATGAGTATTGGAAAAAAAGCATAGAACTGTTCCTCAACTGACAACGACCAAGTATGCAGAAAGGGCGATTCCTCTGATGCCGTACCCCAGTAATCGCCAGTTGTTCGCCAGTAGTAAAGGTTGGCAATCGAAAACAGCCCAGCTAACGCCTGTGCGCCAATTACGCGATGGTCTCCCTTAAAAACTGCGAAGTAAGTGACGGTCAATGTCGCCGAGACAACAACCAGCATGGTTGGTAGAATTCTACGAATTCGGCGAGCCCAGAACTCTCGAAATGTGAAAGTACCCGAATTGATCTCCTTAGCCAGTATTGATGTAATCAGGTATCCAGAGATAACAAAGAAAACATCAACACCGATAAACCCTCCAGATATCCAGCTGTATCCCATGTGAAAGAGGATAACAGGTAAGACTGCAACGGCACGAAGGCCATCGATTTCTGAACGGTAGCGGATTGCGCTCATTGTAGAAAACGCATTTCGCAAATCATGGCCGCGAGAAGCACGAGCACTTGACCAAACCGAAAAAAACGGTCTTCTCTACAGAATAGATATCACGCTCCGTCGTAATGTCTAAAAAAACTGTAGTTGTGATTTCCTCGCGTATCTTGCATCCCACAAGCCTGCTTCCCGCTGCCTCGAACAACATCGAAAGTCACCTATGTATAGAGATGCGTCAGCTTCTTCCAAAAGATATTGGTGACTGTCTCAATATTTTTGTCGTTAATGTCTTAACGATAGCACTCCCAGCGGCTCTTGGAACTCGGACAGCTCCAAGTCAAATAGTGATCTTCCGCTCGCATTTGCCTGCCTTGATGAATGCGGATTCAATTCAAGGTGGGGGAGCATCGCGATGGCCACCGTCTGCGTTCTTCAAATATGAACATCCGCTCGCTCCGATTAACGGGATTTTCGCATTTGGCTAAAAATCTATACCTTGAGAAAAAGCGAGATCAACCAGTTGCTCAACCGATATGTCGTCGTCACTGCCATCGTTGTCGCTCTGAGGATCTAGCTGGAACTCAACCATCTCCAGGTATTCATCAGCCTCATAAAGAACTATTGCTGAAAGTTGTCCATCCTCCGGTTCAACCACTAACGTTGTTTCATTTCGAATCGATTCAGGCAAGCTCAGTGGGCCACTAACCGCCGAGGCGTTGAGGCTGCTGCCACCACCACCGAACGGCGATCCGGCGATACGGACGGCGTCGGCAGTTACGATTCCGTTGGCATCGTCAGCAAGTTCCACGACTATCGTGCCACTGGTAATCACGATGGTGCTGAGGTTTTCCCAAAACAAACTATCTGCGGTGAAATCATCTGC
>JBGSIA010000191.1:0-2927 GCA_041751935.1 Pirellulaceae bacterium
GCTACAGGAAATCTTTGCTGAGTCGTATTGCGATGTCATTCGAGGGCTGCTCACGGGCTACGAATGCGTTGCTGACAAGAGCGATTGGACAGAAATCGAAGCGATCGCTGACCGAGTTATCGCCACCTATGGCGTTCCCGACGATATCGATCAAAACGATTTGAAACAAGCACTACTGCAACAATTGGTTCGAATTGCCAATCCAAAAAGCAAAGTGCTGGATCGCAAGTCGCTTGAGCCGGATGGTATCGACGCCGAGTCTATTCGAAACCGGGGATTCGATAAGGTCTGGAAGAAGATTTCCCCTGTTCCAAGCGTAATATGTTATGGAACGGACAACCTGAATGCTACTGCAATTAGAGAATTGCTGAGCATCGTCAATACGATACCATCGCTCGAAGAAATCCACCAAGGTATTCGGGAATTTCAAAAGCGAACCGGCCAGCGTCCGAAATTTCATCAGTTGGAGTGGCTAAGCGAATTGAACCGTTCGGCTAGTGCTGTGGACAAGATTTTGCGAAGGCATTACGGCACTACGCTTGCTAAGGCTGTAAGAATTGCTTTAGGCGACTCAAATGATGACCTTTTGGTGCGGACTCACGACTTGATTCGTGAATACTGGTCCAGAGGGATTCGTATCGGCAACAAGTACGGCGACCTACCAGAATTCAGCATGAGTAGCTTCGCCCTGAACGGTCGCCTGATTGAAAAATACAACACAACTCTCGCTAAAGAAGTCGAAGGAATTCTTGGCCCCCACACCAAACCACTCACCCTGCCGAAAGTGAAATCGGTTGTACGCAAGTATCACAAAAATGGCACAAGACTTCACCGCAAATTCGGCTATATCCCCGAACTTGATATGTCGAGCTATAACCTTGCTGACCGATTGCAAAGAAATTTCAAATTGAGGTTATCGGAATTGGTTGACGAAGTTGAAACTGCAAGTCCACTGAATTAGGTGTGCTAAGCGAAAGATTGGATACAGGAGTGGTCAGGACCAGAAAGCGACGAGTTAGTCGATCTCGTGAGGGAAACCAGTGTGATGTGTGGAGTCTCTCCGTATCTCGAAGAAGAAGTAGATTGGATTAAAGAAGGATTTTGACTGGGCATCAAGTAACATTTACTTCTCATCCGTCCCGTAAAACACCGCCAATCAAACGGTTGGCTCATCGGGCTTCGTCCATTCAACACGATGCTTCTGATGGGCTGGGATCAAGACGTGGTCGCCTGACTTCAGGTGAAGCGGCTTGTCGTCATTTTCGAAATGCAACTTTGCTTCGCCCGCCAGCACGATCACCCATTCGTGTTCGTCCTGATCGTACCAAAACCCTTCAGGGCTTATCTGACCGTGCGAAACGATGCGTTCAATACGGACATGTTGATTGTTAGCTAAGACTTCGGTCAGTTCGCTGGGAACTGATTTGGGCAGGTTTGCAAACAGGTTCTTAAGTTCCATTTTTCCAAGTTCCACTATTCCACCGGTGGTTGAATCAGCCGCTCAAAAAGGGCATCGACATGCCGCTTTAGCACCGGTAGTGCTTCATCAGCGGTGGCGAAATCAAGGTCGTGAATTTCCCAGTATTCGATCTTGTGTTCCCAAGTTGGGAAATTCGTTTGCATCAACGGTCGATGTTCCGTCTCTTTCACTGCGATGGTCAAACTGGCGATCTCAAGATCGTCTTCCGTCAGGGGAAGCGGGTGCCGTAATGGGAGAGTATCGATGCCCAGGCGGTCGCACTCCTGTTGTGTGAAGCACGAAAGTGGACCGACGTTTCCAGAACTGATGCGAAGCCCTCGTGAGTCAACCGTCCAGTTCAATCCGTGTTGAATGGAGAGATGACGGAAGTATATTTCGGCGAACCGTGAACGGTAGTAGTTGCCGGTGCAGAGGAACAGAAGGTTGTTCATGGCCATCACGTTGCTCGTTTGATTTGCCCAAGCCATTCAGCAAGCTTCTTTAGGTCAGTCGCATCCATACCCGCAACCATCTCGTGACGATGGATGTCGTGAACGGCGAGAATGTTGTCTTGGTAGAATACGATCTCGTCTCCCTGATTAATCCCGTGTAATCTTGCTTCGACAAGTGGGTTGTCAACCATTCCTTTGAAATGCTCGCCTGAACGTCCAGTCACTTGAACCCAGAAGTCTTCACCCCATCCTCGTGATGGAACTTTCTGATCAGGAAGTGGTACTAACGAAGCCGGATGATCGTGACGGAGAATCGGTTTTCTAAGTTCGCCATTGCACGATGGGCAGGTGCATTTTTCCGTAGCGTCTTCATGGACAGAGAATCTCGGCGAATCGATCCTGAGTTCAACGAACTGACCAGGACGAATGTGCTTCTTGATTACATCGGGTGGGATATGGAAATGTGTCGGGTTCTCAAGATGCAGGGCGACTCCGTTCACCAACTCGTATGCGTTGGCAAGACCACCGGTCGTTACTTCAGAATTGTCCACAGAAAGCACAATCACCAAAATCGAGGGATGAACTTGCCAGTTGTTTCAATGTACCGTCGATAGTCATCACCGAACCGCTGGATCAGCATTTGTTCCTCCTTCGGCGTTCTGATTACAAGTAACATCAGCACCAACAGGCTGCAAACGCCAATGAGCCAATTTGCCGTTAGCACGGTAACGGACGCCATCAGCAGTGCCGCACACAAGTAAAACGGATGGCGTACCCATCGGTAAGGACCGTGCGTCACCAGGACGGCATCCCTTCGAGTCACCACCGTGTCGGTGAGGTTTTTTCCTAAGCTGGAAAGCGTCCAGTAGAACAAAGCCGTTGAAGCGATTCCCGCAAATACTGCGAACCATCGCAGTGAGGTTGGAATTGGAAACGATGCCCAGGCGACCGAAGTCGGGTACAGCAAGTAGGCGAATGTGCTGAGCCACAGCAGCAAGCCAGCGACCCGCAGTGTC
>JBGSIA010000192.1:0-5130 GCA_041751935.1 Pirellulaceae bacterium
GCGGCGGCGATCGTGGTGATCGCTACTAATCGATACCCCAGCAAGCAAGCTGATCGAATCGAAATCTAGCATTGAGGGCAAGCCATCCGGCTTGCCCTTTTTCGTTTCCCGCCTCAACGATTATTTACCGAAATGGGATTCGCCAGAATTCCTTTACCAAGCAGGAACTCTGGCGAATTCCACTACGACGAGTAGAAATTCAGCTGCCGATCGCCTAAGAATTCTACGATTAAATCTCGCGCCCGATCGAGTTGCGTAAACGTTTGAAAGCAGAACCGATTGTGGAGTCCAGGAAGTTGCTCGTCATTCATTGCTGCCTTCCATTACTATGCGTTCGGTTGAGTTTCAAACAGCCGCTGCTCCGAGTCAACAAATTCCTCATTCAGGGAATTTGAATTCAACGACCACGCCAACTACTTATCAACTGGCTTTACTTCGCCTCGCTTCGTTAATACTTCGAGGTAAACACGCGCGACATCGCCCATGTAGTGATGCGGAGCGTCTTTGGCGGCTCGTTCCATCGCTCGTTTCGCTTCGTCCGCACGACTGTGCGCATCCGCGTAGAGACCGAGATACAAGTCAGCGTAAAAAGCGGCTTCAACTCGTGTCTGTGTCCCTTCAGCAAAACTCCGCACACGGTCCCAAACGACCGTTTCATTTCCACTGGCAAGCATCTGCAAAATCTCAGCCATCGGTGGCCGCGGATCGTCCGGCGCTGCCAGCAACTTTTGTTTCGCCGCGTCTGCGTTTTCCGCTTTGGCGACACACAAGTAGTGCCACGCCGCGTTTTCCACGTCGTGCGGATTGACGCGTCGATGTTCTTCAAACTGCTTCGCCGCTTTCTCATATTCGCCGGCAAAGTAAAGAGCAATCCCCCGCTGCCACATTTGCGGCATTTGCTGCGGCTCCATTTCAACGAACTGGTCGAACAGTTTTGTCGCCAACTCCACTTTTCCGCAGCGGAGATATACATCCGCAGCTAACCGCAACGCACGCGAATCGGCATCTTGTTGCCGAATCATCGCGTCAGCCGCGTTAACCGCCGCGTCATAGTGACCTTCACTTAAACTTGAAAGCGCCGCTGCACGCAACTCCGACGTCGATTGACTGATCGGGTCCTGCGCCAGCGCCGCTGATACGTCCACAATACTCAATACAATACCGAAGCCACAGAAACAGGCCTGTAATCTATTCATTAGTAATTCCCAAACGTCGAACTACAAAAGCCAAAGCACCACTGCGGTTACTCACCGATACAATACAAGTATTCTTGGCGATTGCCATCTTGAATGCTTGCCACTCGTGCAAAAATACGGTTGCCACAGAACGTCGGTGTCGCCATCACGTGGTCGCCAAGTTTGTTGGTTGCGACCTTCTGAAACTTTTTCGCGTCAGCTTTAAACACTGTGGTTTCGCCATCTTCATTGGTAGCGTAAATCAAATCACCCACCAACACTGGCGATGCGGTAAATGTACCTCCCAGTCGTGCCTTCCATACTTCCTTACCAGTATCACTGCGAATGCACGTCGCTACGCCGGCATCCAAAGTGGCAAACAAAAAGCCATCTTTATGCAACATCGACGGCACATACGCACGAGTGTTGGTTTCCCAAGCGACTTTACCGCTGCCATCCGCAACGACTGCGGCAATGTGATTCTTCGGATAGCCGCCACTAGTGAAGATATGCTTGCCATCGGTCACCGTGCTGGTGACGCATTCAGTGGTCGCCCCTTCAATCTCCCACAATGTTTCGCCTGTGTGCGGATTCAAACTCGTCACCAGTTCCGCTCCCGTCAGAATCAACTGATCCTTACCAGCGATACTCAAAACAATCGGTGAAGCATAATTCGGCATCATCGGTCGCTTGCGTTGCCAGACAACTTCACCGGTCTCGCGATTGAACGCGACGACGGCCCCGCCACCTTTGTTATCTGCCGAAACGATCACCAGCGGTCCGTAAATCGCTGGCGATGAACCGTAGCCTTGATGGATGACATAGTCGCAGACCTTGTGCTGCCAAAGAATTTCTCCATCAAGGTCGAGTGCCGTGGTGTGCACCGCATCTTGGTTAAAGAAGTTGATAAACAGACGCTGGCCGTCGGTCGCAAGCGTTGACGATGCGAACGACGCCTTCTCATTGGCTCCCAACGCATTCTTATTGTCAAAACCGCCCGAGTGCACGACTCGCTGCCATCGCTGCTTGCCCGTTGCACGGTCAAAGCAAATCACCATTTGCTGTTTCTTGACATGGTCCGCCGTCGCTAAGTACACGGCGTCCTGAAAGACCATGGGGGATCCATGCCCGCGTCCAGGAATCGGCGACTTCCAAAGAATGTTTTGACTTTCGCTCCAAGACACCGGCGGCGATTGCTCGTCGGCAGCAACCCCGTTCCGCTGTGGCCCTCGCCACCACGGCCAATCCGTCGGCGAAACCGACACACCATCATCCACACGCTGTCCCAGCGCTGGAGTGTGGGCTAAGAGAAAACAAAGACACAACGAAAAGGAAAGGAATGTTTTCATTAGGCGGGTACAGGCAGGGCGGAATAATTGAACTTGAACTGCTAATTATCATACACGCCGCGAGCCGTCGACAGCACGTTCGATGTTGCGACTTAATCGCCGGTCGCCTTACTTTCGCGGCAGCTGTTCGAAATTGATGTCCGGCTGCTGAGCGACTGACGGACGCTGGAAAATTTGATCAAGCGAAACCTGCTCAGCAAAGAAACCGCAATTCTTTAAAAAGAAGTGGTCGCCTTCACTTCCGCCAGCAAAATCGAGTCGATGCCTACCCCGAGCCGTTCCATCGCCGGTGAACCTCGCTTGAGTGATTTCATGCCACTTGCCATCGACATCGCACACCCATTGATTGCCATAGTTCGCCGATCGCTGGAGATGCCCGTAGTCGGGCGAAAAATTCTCAAGAAAGGAATGAAAGCCCGTAAGGTACTTGTCCGTCTTTGGGCGACGAAAGCTGGCGATCAGCAGCCATTGGTTCGATCGTTGTTCACCGAACCAGGAGGTGTAACGTGTGTTCCCTAAGCCATCAGGCTCTACGTGAGTCAAAAAACGATACGTCACGCCCGACTTCCAAGGATAAACCAAATAGCTCTGTCCCCCGGAGCCTTCGTTGCCAAAATCCTGGGCGCTTACCTTGTTCCCTTTTGCCAGCGTTACGACACGCTCGTCGGCTGGTATGTCCGCTGGATTATCCGTCTCAAACGGACTCCAAACAGAAAACAGAACACGACGCTCCGTGTTGCTATTCACTTGGATACCGAAGTAACCTTCGCTGAATCCGTTTGCCATGAAGTACGCACCAATCACATCCTGACTCCGGGGCACCGTGATTTCACTGTAGGCGTAAGTAAGTTTCGTGTTTGCAGGAAGCTGGTACCCCAGATGCACCGAAGGGCCACGGCGTCCCCAATAGTACATGTTGCCTTCATTGTTTCTGACAAAATCCAGCGTCATGTCGTCGCTGTCGGAAGCGACGATCAAGTCGCTGATCGCCGCCGTCTGCAACTGAGATTGCTTTTTGCACTGCAGGGCAACACGCACGTAACCTGGTCTTGCGACGTTGATGTCGCCCAATGAATAGGCCTGCGAAGAACTGTCTCGAAGCTGCACCGCCAATTTCTCGTCGCCGACAACGGCTTGGATTTCGACGCTTCCATTCTCCGCCCGACCTTTCACTGCAAGTCGGACGATGCCAGGTCGATTCACAGAAAAGTAGACCGAACAGCGATCGGCGGCATCGCGAAAACGCAAACTACCGTCAGGACCAATATCTAACCGTCTCTCGTCTGGCTTATCGGGGAACTTGTTTCCGGCAAGCGGTACCGACCACTCGCGACAGAACCCGGATGTTGACATCAAGGCCACCGTCAACACGGTCGCCAACGGTAATCGTTGATAGGTTAGCATAGTGGTTCGATTGTATCACTTTATATTGATGATGCATGAGCGGAAAAAAGTGTCCGGTGATATTTTTGCGAAGCACCCATGGGCCAGTTCCTGGCAAATGGTACCGTGCACTTTTTCAATCTTCCGGTCATTTCAATTTATATGATTTGGCGGATAAGTATTGTGGCAACTTTAACAATGGTTTCATGATCCTTAATCCAAATGGTGGTTTCAGTCCGTTGACCACCCAGGCACGACGATCATCGCGATTAGCCAAGAGTCGATTCTTGAGTGACGCATTACTTTCTCCGCCCACTCTCATTCGCAATAATACCTGCGGTACATAGCCCACTCGAATCTGATGCTTGGCCATCAAGCGAATCATACACTCGTAATCCGCCGCCGAACCAAAGTCGGTGCGATATCCGCCGAAACGATCGTAAATCTCGCGCCGCACATAAACCGTGGGATGAGGCGGCATCCAACCAAGACGAAATCGCCGGACACTGTATTCACCCGATTTCCAGTAGCGAATAATGCGATCAGGGTTTTCCGCATCGACGTACAGTAGGTCACCATAGACCGCATCAATGTCACCACTGGAAAACTTGCTTCGCACCTTCTCTAGCACGTCATTGTCATGGAAATGGTCGTCAGCATGCAGGAACCCAATCACGTCCCCCGTCGACGCCTGGATTCCCTTGTTCAGTGCATCATAAATTCCAGTATCCGGTTCGCGAATCGATGTGGAAATCAACGAAGAGTTTTCGGCAATGATCTTGGAAGTTTCATCGGTCGACATGCCGTCGACGACGATGTATTCCAAATCCGTTGCGTTCTGCGCTCCAACACTTCTAATGGTCGAGCCAATGGTCGACGCACGATTGTAAACGGCCGTGATTACAGAGATTTTCACGAGGCAAAACGCTCTTTCATGCAGAAGTGAGTAGGTTGATTAAGTTAACAAGTCGATAGCAAGTTTTTTGTCGGCTGTTACCACTCGCCCCAGCTTTGCCTTGGGGAGAGGGCGAGCACGATGTCCAGAAGTACCTCGGGTGAGGGCGCGACCACAATTTTTCTCCCGATAGGGGTAGGGAAGTCCGGTTGAGCCGGACTCCCCTCCCTCCAAACCGTGCGTGCGGTTTTCCCGCACACGGCTTTCCAGTTAGTAGTTGCCCGGATGGGATTGTCCGAAACGATTGTGGGCCTCCCGCAGACTACAG
>JBGSIA010000193.1:0-43124 GCA_041751935.1 Pirellulaceae bacterium
TCCACCCGCGTTGCCGTTGTTCTGTTCCAGTGCCGTGACGATTTGAGACAACGAGATGTCATAGTTTTGCATCTTGTTGGGGTCCAGTTGCACTTCGTAAGTCTTGAGCGCGCCGCCGAACGTGTTGACTTCGATCACACCCGGAACACTTCGCAACTGGAACGCGATCTGCCAATCGAGGATCGTTCTCAAGTCGGTGAGCGAGTGGTCCGACCCAGGTTCCGCACGCACTTCGAATTGGTAGATCTCGCTCATCCCGGTCGCAATCGGTCCCAACTCGGGCGTTCCCATCCCAGGAGGAATTGATTCGCGAGCTTTCAATAGCCGTTCGTTGACGAGGTTTCTCGCCCAATAGATGTCGGTGCCGTCTTCGAACGCGATCGTGACCGCCGACAAACCGAATCGGCTGATCGAACGAATCTCAGCGACATTGGGAACGCCGCTCATCGCGTTCTCGATCGGAAACGTGATGAATTGTTCCACCTCGACGGGGCCGAGCGAAGGCGAATTAGTGAGCACTTGGACTTGCACGTTGGTCAAGTCGGGAACCGCATCGAGCGGAATGGTGGATGCGGCATACGTCCCCATGCCCAAGATTGCGAGCGATAGCAGCAGAACGATGAATCGATTGTCCAGCGAGATGTCGATGACCTGCTTGATCATGCTCATTCATCTCCCATCAACTCAGCCAGCAGTTGTGACTTGAGGATGAATCCACCGGCGGTGACGATCAATTCACCCTCACTCAAACCTTGTTTGACAATTACCGATTGTTCACTTGTTAGCCCCAGTTGAACATCGCGACGATGAAACTCGTTCTCGCCATCGAGCACGAACACGAACTTTTTACCCTCGTGATCTTGCACGGCCGTCGCGGGAACCAACACCGGGTCCGGCGATTGGGTAATTGGCAACTCGATGGTGACGAACATCCCGGGCTTCAGAGAATGACCGTCGTTGCCCGCGATCGCTTGCAGTGAGATCGTGCGTGTGGCTTCGTCCATGATCTCGCCTGTGTAAAACACTTTGGCCGTGAACGTTCGATCGGTGAGTACGTCGTTGCGAAGCGTCACGGTCTGGTTCTTAAAGGAATCGAGTAACGGCAAGTGTTCTTCGTACACGTTGGCCGTGATCCAAACGGTTGACAAATCCGCGATACTCAACAGCATCACGTCCGGACGCACTTGTTCGCGAAGCACAACATCCTTGGTCAACACAGTACCGTCCAGCGGTGCGCGAACGGGATAGTGAGACAACGTTTCGCCTTGCTTGGCTGGGTCGATGTTGTCGATCTCCTCGGAGTCGACATTGAGAATCTTCAAACTCGTTGCCGCCACCAATACCTTGGCTTCCGCATCTTTGACGGCTTGCGACGACATCAACGTCGATGTTTCCAGCTCGTACTGAATCTGCTCGATTCGCGATTGAAACGTCGCTTGGTCAGCATTCCGGCTGGAGATCGCCGCCAACAGTTGCTTGCCGGAAACCGCTCCACTCTGGGCCACGCCCTGCAATCGCTGGACATCTGCATCGGACTTCAAATACGCTGCGTAGGGCCCGATTGCTCGCTCGCGAAAATCGCCCATCGGTCGGTCGCGAAATCGCTGCTCGATCTGGGCAATGTCTGTTCCCTGACGCAAAGACGTTAATAGTTCGCTCGCGTTTTGGGTGATCTTCTGTTGTAGCTTGTACTGCGAGTTCTTAAGTTCCAATTGGAGTCGAGCCTGATACAGCTCGAGCTTGGCTGCGCCGACTTCGCGGCTATGGATCACGGCGAGCAAGTCGTTCGCTTTGACAGTTTGGCCTAGGCTCACCGACACGTCATCCACGGTGCCTTCGACCATCGAATAGACGTGGGCAACACGATCTTGATTGAGCGAAACTTTGCCAGTCAATCGCAGTGTTTTTGAAAACGGTTGGCGTCGCACGGATTCGATGCGAATTCCGGATGCTTGCCAGCTCTCCTTGGGCAGTGTGACTGTCGATGATGAACCATTGTTGTCGACGACGTCTGGCGTTGCGGTGTCAGCGTGAATGGGTGAGACGATCGCAAGCAGCGCAACCGTGGTAAGCACACTCGTCAGGGTTTGTTGATGGGCGCGCGTGATCAGCGTTGTTTCAAGAGAGATCATGGCTGTGGTGTTGGATTGAGGTTAAATAAACAGATCCTCGGGATGACTCATCCCGCGTAACGTTTAGAACGCAATCAATCACTTAACAGCGGATGATGCCCAAGAGTTCAGGCAGAGATTGGCGGCTGTGAACCAGCGCAACATATTGAAATGAGTAGCGTCGATGTTCTGGAATCTTTGGACGCAGCTTCGCTCGACTGAGTATCGATGAATCAAATTGGCACCAAAGCTCCACGGCCGGCAATTCGAACCGTGGCCCCGTCAACATCTCCTCGGCAGGCGCGGTCAAGTCCTCGCCACCCACACCAAGACAAGAACAGCCCGGATAGAAACAATGCCAGTGCCAGTCGTCAGGCCAATGGTCGGCGTTACAAAAACCACCGTGGTGCTCTTGGAGATGTTGCATCATTTCCTGGTCAGAAACCTGCACACTCAACTCGTCGTGTCGATGTCCAATCGCAAGCGGCGCAGGCCAAGCCAGCAACACGAGAAGTACGATCTCGGTCAGCTTTTGCAGGGGCAGCTTGGACGATTTCCGAAGCGTAAACATCGAACTATCGGTTTGAAACACGGGCAACTCGAGAAGGCATTCGCATTCCCAGACCGCCTGAGTCTAGTTGCCCCGATTTAGTGGGTCAATGCATTCACGCTGGGTCACATATCGGGTTTCAGGTAGAACGGCGGCAAAGATTCGCCGTTTCATGCATCGTCGTCTGAAAGCCGACGCAACGAATTATCCTATGACTCTTTTTACGTTTGCCAGATTTGAGGCGGTGGGTAGAGCATCGGTGCAAGCGGATTTGCCGATACTTGCTGTCAAGTAAAGACTAAAGTGAAGTGTGTCGTGGAATTCGGCAGGAACCAAAACGATCAACCGCTGCGTTAAATGCTCGGCGGCCTCTGGGCTGTGTAACAACGTCGATAAAAGCAGAAAACATGCGACTACGTTGAGACGGACGATCCTCAGCAATTTCCGACGCTTTAGAAGATAGTCCATCGATATCTCAAGCTCATCGGTATAGGAGATTGACGCCAAAAACTCACCATCCACTACCGGTGAACTAGCAGGCCAGCCCAATGTCACTTCACCATTGGGAGACTTTTGAAACTGCACGCTGACATTGTGCAAATGGCATTGGCGATTCGAGTCCGCCGTTTGATTATCCTGACTTCGCACAAGCCACCGACTCGCATCGGTGGCTTGGCATATAGTCATTGAGCGAGTCCCCGATTACTCTTGTCCGCCGCCGAACATGCTGTCCAGCGCGTCGCTGGATTGGTTCGACTGTGGCTCAGGCGTTTCAGGAGCTGATGGACGCTCTTCGCTTCCGGCCAAGAGCGGGAAACTTTGCTCCAAACTTGATACAGGTGCTGCCGCCAGCTCTTCTAACGCCTCGCGTCGATAGTTGACTTCCGCTTCTTGGAATATGCGGAATCCAGTACCCGCTGGAATTAAGTGACCGAGAATAACGTTTTCCTTCAAGCCGACCAACTTGTCGACCTTGCCAGCTAACGCAGCCTCCGTCAACACCTTCGTCGTTTCCTGGAACGACGCCGCACTGATAAAGCTGTTGGACTGGACCGCCGCCTTGGTGATCCCCAACAACTGAGTGCTCGCGGTTGCGTTCTTAGGCTTCTTGCCTTTGGCCGGAGTGCCACCCAGCGCCTCAATCTGGGCATTGGTTTGCTCGAGTGCTTCTTTGGTCACAATCAAGCCGGCCGTGTAGTCACTGTCGCCAGGATCGCTGATCTTCAAACAAGTTCCGAGCTGCAAGTTTGCTTTGCGGAAGTGGAATCGATCCATCACACTGCCGGGCAACAAGTTCGTGTCGCCTGAGTTCTCGATCTTCACCTTACGCAGCATGCGGGCGATGATAATTTCGCAGTGCTTGTCGTTAATTTCGACGCGCTGGCTACGATACACCTGCTGGATCTCGTGCAGTAGATATTGCTGAACGGCCTCTTCGCCGCTGACTCGCAAAATATCGTGGGGCACGAGGGGGCCATCGACGAGCGCTTGGCCTGCCTTGACGATGTCGCCAGAGTGAACCAGGAAGTGCTTGCCGTGTGGGACCAAGTGTTCGCGCTCGATACCCGACTCGCTACGGACAACGATCGTTCGCTTGCCTCGCTTCTTTTCGGTCAGCAGTTCGACGGTACCGTCCACTTCCGCAATAACGGCTGGGTCTTTTGGCTTACGAGCTTCGAAAATCTCAGTGATTCGCGGCAGACCGCCGGTGATGTCCGACACACCGCCAGTAACACGCGGAATTTCAGCGAGCACGGTTCCAGGGGTAATCGACGCCCCTTCTTTGGCGATGATCATCGCTCGTTCCGGCAGGTACTGGACGTCGAGCGGTTTGCCTTCAGCGTCTTCGACCACGATTTGCGGGTGCAAATCACCCTTGTGGTCGACGATCATCATTCGCACATTACCGCTCGTTTCACGTTCGTGGCGCATCGTTTCGCCCTCGACGACGTCCTCAAAGCGAACCCTGCCCTCCACTTCGGACAAGATCGGAATCGAGTACGGGTTCCATTCGCAGAGGATTTGACCTTCAACCACTTTGTCGCCTTCTTCGACCATCAACATCGCACCGGTCGGAATCTCGTAGGCTTCGATTTCGCGACCACGTTCGTCAACGAGCATCAACTCGCCGTTTCGCGTCAGCACAACATTTCGACCTTCGGTGTTTCGCACAGCACGCATCCGTGTCAAGCGAACTTCACCTGATCGTTTTGCCTTGATGTCGGACTCTTCGACTTGCTTGCTCACCGAACCACCGATGTGGAACGTTCGCATCGTCAACTGAGTTCCCGGCTCGCCGATACTTTGGGCCGCAATGATTCCGACGGCCATGCCTTCTTCGACCATTGCACCGGTTGACATATCCATGCCGTAGCAGCGACGGCAAACACCCAAAGGTGCATCACAGGTCATCGGCGTACGAACTTGGATCTTCTCCAAGCCCATCGCTTCGATCTTGCGAGCTATCTCCGGTGTAATCATCTGACTTTCCGAAACGATGATCTCATCCGTTACCGGGTTAACAATGGATTGGCGGCTAACACGACCGTTGATCGAGTCCGACAGCCGCACTTCGACCTTTTCACCACGGTACACAACCCCCTTGGTGATCCCTTGAGTCGTGCCGCAGTCGTCCAACGTAATAACCACGTTCTGTGCAACGTCGGCGAGTTTACGCGTCAGGTATCCAGAGTCCGCCGTCTTGAGAGCCGTATCTGCCAAGCCCTTGCGAGCCCCGTGAGTGGACGAGAAATACTCGAGCACCGACAAGCCTTCGCGGAAGTTTGCCTTAATTGGCGTTTCGATGATTTCGCCGGTCGGCTTGGCCATCAAACCACGCATCCCAGCAAGCTGGCGGATCTGTTCGATACCACCTCGAGCACCGGAGTGCGCCATCAAGAACACTGGGTTGATGTACCAACCGCCCTCACGGACGTCGTTCTCCATCGCTTTCATCATGTCGGTCGTGATCGCTTCGCGACAGTGCGTCCAGGCATCGAGAACTTGGTTGTAACGCTCGCCGCCCGCCATCAAGCCACGGTCATAATTCTTCTTGTGCTTCATGACCTCTTTCTCGGCTTCCTTGATATACTTTTGCTTGGTATCCGGCGTTACCAGATCGTCTGTCGCGAACGACAGGCCCGATCGCGTCGACTCGCGGAAACCCATCTGCATCATGTCATCAAGCAAGTGAATCGTCGCCCGTCGACCTAGACGCTGATAACAGTCCGAAATCGCACCGGCCAAGTCACCGCTACGCATCGCACGGTTGTAGAAATCCATACCGTTTGGCAACATCTCATTGAATCGCACGCGACCTGGCGTGGTGTCAATGATCGCACCATACACACCGGAATCGTCATCGGTTTTCAGCTTCTGGAATTTGGGCAACCGCACTTTGATCTTGGCGTGCAAATCGACGACACCGATGGCGAACGCCATGTCGACTTCGTCGTAACCGTAGAACGTCATGCCTTCGCCCTTGCGTCCAGGCAACTCCACGGTCGTGTAGTAGCAACCCATGACGACGTCCTGTGACGGGCTCATGATCGGCTTGCCGTTACTGGGCGCGAACACGTTGTTGGTGCTCATCATCAACGTATGGGCCTCGACTTGTGCCTCGATGGAAAGCGGCAAGTGAACCGCCATCTGGTCACCGTCAAAGTCGGCGTTGAAACCTTTGCAAACCAGCGGGTGCAAGTGGATGGCGTTACCTTCCACAAGCGTCGGCTCGAATGCCTGGATACCCATGCGGTGCAACGTCGGAGCTCGGTTCAGGAGCACCGGGTGATTCTTGATAACTTGCTCGAGGATATCCCATACCTCTTCGTCTTTACGCTCTAGCATTTTCTTGGCGCTCTTGATCGTGTCGGCGTGACCGAGTTCCTTTAAGCGGCGGATAATGAAAGGCTGGTACAATTCCAACGCGATTTTCTTTGGCAAGCCGCACTGGTGCAGCTTCAACCGCGGTCCGACCACGATTACTGAGCGCGCCGAGTAGTCAACTCGCTTGCCGAGCAAGTTCTCACGGAAACGGCCTTGCTTGCCCTTGATCATGTCCGTCAGCGACTTCAACGGCCGATTGCTCGAACCGAGCACTGGACGCTTGCAACGGTTGTTGTCGAACAGCGCATCGACGGATTGCTGCAGCATCCGCTTTTCGTTGCGAATAATCACTTCAGGTGCGTTCAGATCGACGAGCTTTCGCAAACGGTTGTTGCGGTTGATGATTCGGCGATACAAATCATTCAAGTCGCTGGTTGCAAAGTTGCCGCTGTCCAGCAGTACCAGCGGACGCAAATCCGGGGGAATCACGGGAATCACGTCCAGCACCATCCATTCAGGACGGTTGTCGCTGTCACGGATCGATTCGACGATCTTTAGTCGATTGATCAGATCCTTCTTCTTTTGCTTGCTGCCGGTTTCAGCCAAATCAACACGAAGCTTCTCGGAAAGCTGAACCAGGTCCAACTTGTTGAGCAACTTACGAACGGCTTCGGCACCCATGTCGGCTTCGAACGAACCTTCGCCGTACTGGGCTCGCGCTGCGCGATATTCTTCTTCGGTCAGCAGTTGCTGATCTTCCAGTTCCGTCGTGCCTTTATCGACGACGACGTAATCTTGAAAGTAAATGACTTTTTCCAGCGAACTGGTCTTCATCGCCAGCAAATTACCGAGCCGCGACGGCATCGCTTTGAAGAACCAAATGTGGACTACGGGCGCAGCCAGTTCGATGTGCCCCATACGTTTGCGGCGCACACGGCTGTGTGTGACCTTCACACCACAGCGGTCACAAATCATGCCCTTGTATTTCATCCCGCGGTATTTACCACAGGCGCACTCCCAGTCCTTCTCGGGCCCGAAAATGCGTTCGCAGAACAGGCCGTCTTTCTCAGGACGGTACGTTCGGTAGTTGATCGTTTCTGGTTTCTTGACTTCGCCGAACGACCAACTCTTAATATCTTGCGGACGCGCCAAAGAAATTTTAACGGACGCGTAATCGTTGATTCGGTCGTAGTTGCTGGTTTCGCCGATCGACATATCTTTGAGCCTGGAGCTAGGTGCTGGGAGTTTGGAGAGACCGGTGAAAACGACAGGCGGTTCACCAAACTCTGGGATACGTTGGAAAGACATGTCCGCTTGATCGACAAGCGGACGATTTTGAATGCGGAACATACGTCCTCAACAGTTCATTGAGGGCTGCTGTCGAAAACTAGATCTGACGCTTTTCAAGTTGCATGTTCAGACCCAAGCCGCGGATCTCGTTGGTGAGCACATCAAAGCTCGCTGGGGTACCGGCTTCGAGTGTATTCTCGCCCTTGACCATCGACTCGTAGATCTTCGTACGGCCTTCGACATCGTCGCTTTTGACCGTAAGTAGTTCCTGCAGAATGTATGCCGCGCCGTAAGCTTCCAGCGCCCACACTTCCATTTCGCCGAAACGTTGACCGCCGAAGCGAGCTTTTCCGCCGAGCGGTTGCTGGGTAATAAGCGAATAGGGCCCGGTGCTGCGAGCATGGACCTTATCGTCGACGAGGTGGTGCAGCTTCAACATGTAGATGTAGCCGACCGTCGTCTCCTGTTCGCAAGCTTCTCCGGTGCGACCGTCAGTAAGACGAATCTTTCCGTGAGCAGGCAGACCAGCGTCAGCCAAGCACTGGTTGATGTCTTCTTCGGTTGCACCGTCGAAAACAGGCGTGATGGCTTGGAAGCCAAGTTTCGCGCCAGCCCAACCGAGGTGCGTCTCAAGAATCTGGCCCACGTTCATACGACTGGGAACGCCCAGCGGATTGAGCATGATTTGCAGTGGCGTACCGTCAGGCAACATCGGCATGTCTTCGATCGGCAAGATCTTAGCAATCACCCCTTTGTTTCCGTGACGACCGGCCATTTTGTCACCGACGCTGATCACTCGCTTGGTGGCGATGTAGACCTTCACCATTTGCAACACGCCGCTACGAAGTTCATCGCCGCGTTTCATACTGTTGAGCTTGCGGTCGCGAGCGTCGATCGCTGCTTCCACATTCTCCCACTGTTGCTTGACAACCTTCTCGACTTCCGCCTTCTTCGCGTCCGTCTTGACTTGATCGAGAATGTGATCGATACGGAAACTCACTGCTCGCTCAGCCACGAATTTCGGATCTTGACCATCGGCAAGCGGTGTACCGGTGGCATCCTTGAGCTTCGTACCGGCAGCCGTTTCCAGCTCCCGCACAAACGACTCGAACGTACTAGCGATTTCCGCGTTACCTTCGCTTTCGGATGCTTTGAGTTCTTTCTCAAACGCCTTTCGCTCGTCCTCGGTCAGACTCATTCGACGCGAGAACTTTTGGGCTTCGATGACGATCCCTTCGATCCCCGAGGGGACTTCGAGAGAATCGTTTTTAACGTCTTCCCCGGCACGACCAAAAATCGCGTGCAGCAGCTTTTCTTCGGGCGTCAGTTCCGTTTTGCTCTTGGGGCTAACCTTGCCCACCAAGATATCGCCTGGCTTGACGAACGTACCGACTTGAACGATGCCGCTTTCGTCGAGATTCCGCAGTGCCTTTTCCGACACGTTGGGAATATCTCGAGTGAACTCTTCGCGACCAAGTTTCGTCTCGCGAATCTCTACGTCAAAATCCTCGATGTGAATCGACGTGTACGTGTCATTACGAACCAGCTCTTCGCTGATAATGATCGCATCTTCGTAGTTGTAACCATCGAACGACATGAACCCGACCAGCACGTTTCGTCCGAGTGCCAATTCACCTAAACGAGTCGCGGCACCGTCAGCAATGATTTGGCCCTTTTCGACCTTATCACCGACGTTAACGATCGGCTTTTGATTCTGGCAAGTTCGTTCGTTCAGACCTTGGTACTTTTTCATGTGATAGTGGTCACTGCCGATCTCGATGCGTGTCGAGTCCGCATAGGTAACCTTGCCGGCGCGACGGGCACGCACGACCATCGCACTGTTCTTGGCAACTTCGCGTTCCATCCCCGTACCGACAATGGGCGGCTCGGCGACAAGCAACGGCACCGCTTGCCGCTGCATGTTACTGCCCATCAAGGCGCGGTTTGCATCGTCGTGCTCAAGAAAGGGAATCAACCCAGCGGAGACGCCGACCATTTGTGCCGGTGCGACGTCCATGTAGTGAACCTGTTCCGGTTGCACAATTTCAAAGTCACTGCGGAACCGAGCGATCATGTTCGGACCCGCGACCAACGCACCGTCCTTAAGCTCGGTATCGGCTGGCGCGACATACGATTCACTTTCTTCGTCAGCCCGCAACCAAACGGTCTCGTCGGTCGCCTTGCCGTCCTTGATCTTACGGTAGGGAGTTACAAGGAAACCGTAATCATCCACGCCAGCGTAGATCGCCAATGAGCTGATCAAACCGATGTTCGTACCTTCGGGAGTCTCAATCGGACAGATCCGACCGTAGTGCGAAATGTGAACGTCACGGACTTCAAAACCTGCACGTTTACGATTCAAACCGCCTGGACCGAGCGCCGACAACCTTCGCTCGTGAGTCAATTGGCTCAGCGGGTTCGTTTGGTCAACGACCTGAGACAGCTCACCACGACCGAAGAAGTAATCGATCGCCGCGGAAACGCTCTTGGGATTGATCAACGAACGCGGCGTCATGTCCTGCGCGTCCTTGATGCTCATCCGCTCTTGAACTGTTCGTCGCAGCTTCAAGAATCCCTTACGTAATTCTTCGCACGCCAATTCGTCGATCGTTCGCAGACGACGGTTGCCCAAGTGGTCGATATCGTCGATCTCGGCACCGCTCTCTGAATCGAACAGATCGATCAAATAGCGAATCGTGGAAATCATGTCGTCGGGCCGCAACGTCATGATCTCTTCGCTGATGTTCTGGTTCAGCTTGCGATTGAGTCGGAAGCGACCAACCTTACCCAACCGATAGCGGTTTTCGTCGTAGAATTTCTCAACGAACAGCGTCTTGGCTTTTTCCAACTGAGGCGGGTTGCCTGGACGTAGTCGCTGGTAAATTCTCAGTAGCGCTTCCTCATGGCTGGCCGTGTTGTCTTCCATCAACGTGTTGAAGATCAACGGAATCTTCGGCGGGTCCATACAGTCAACGCTCTTCACTCCTGAAGTACCAATCGTTTCGGCGACTTCTTTGGTGATCTTGTGACCAGCCTCGACAATAATTTCTCCCGCACGGTCGGTGCCGCTGGGGTAAACCACATCGTCCACCGCGATCTTGCCTTCGATCGTCGCCGCCGACTTACCGCCAGTGATCTTGATCGTTTTGGTCTCGTAGAACGCTGCCAACAAATCGGCGTCGGTCGAGTACTTCGGGTCCATCGCACGCAACAAGGTCGTTGCCGCGAACTTGCCGCTCTGGTCAATACGGACAGTCAGCGAATCTTTCTTCGTGACATTGACTTCGATCCATGATCCACGCTCGGGGATCACTCGCGCGCTAGGCAACTTGCGGTCGGTCGTTGTGTCTTGTTCGAGAACAAAGTCTACGCCAGGGCTGCGGTGCAACTGGCTAACAACCACGCGCTCAGCACCATTAATGATAAATTCACCGCCTCCCAACATAATGGGAAGGTCGCCCAAATATACTTCTTCCTCAAGCGGTTCCTCACGGTTCAGCCGCAGCCAAATTCGCAGCGGACGGCCATAAGTCAGTCGCAACTGGCGGCACTCGGGACTGGTGTAGCGGGGCTTGCCCAATTCGTAGTACAGGTACTCCAGCGTCGTGTTGCCGTCGTAACTGGCAATCGGAAAAATTTCCTTCAGGACGTTTTCAAGGCCCTGATTCTTGCGATTGTGAGGATCAGCGTCCTCTTGGAGAAAAGCTGCGTACGATTTCGTTTGCAATTCGGTAAGATCGGGGAGCTCAAATGAGTTCAATCCGGTGCCGAAGTGACGAATCTGGGAGGGTTCCAGGCGACGCTGGGTCGTAGTTGCCATCTTGAAGTGAAGCTCCTTCTGTAAGCCGAGGGCTGGTGGCCGTAACAGTCGATTGTTTGTTTCGATTGGCCGGGTAGTACGGTGAGCCTAAATGGGTTGGCGAGATGTCTGCACGTTCAGCGCGAACCGTCAGCCTGGTTTTTGCAAAACAGGCTGGGGAGCCAAGAAACTGCCATATTCCGCCGTGGGCCGTGCTAACACCAAGCGGTCTCGTAAGGCAAAAGGGGACGCGGGAACGCAACATCGGGCCGATGATCACGCCCGAAATTAACAGATTCATCTTGACCGCGAAAGGCCAGTTGAAAGAATTCGGCGCGAATAATGCACTCTCGTTCGCAATCGGGCTATGGGAAATCCGCCAGAATAGCGGCGTCGGCTACATTCCAGACTTTTACTACCCCACTTTCGCCGCCAGCAAGCACTTTCGTCCCGTCCGTTGTCAAGCTGGATGTGAACAAAAAATTACCGCTTGCGTCGAAGTTACGCACCGTTGATCCGTTGGAAGTTTCGGCCAGCCGCACTTGACCATTGCCGCACGCGACGATGACTTGCCCAGTCGCGGCAACAAATTCGATCGCCGTTACCTCCTTGGGGAACCCCGAGATCGTGCGAGAGACCTCGCCGGTGAGCGTGTCCCAAACCTTCACACTCGTGTCGGCACTTGCCGAGGCCAACGTTTGTCCATCGTCTTTCCAGGCAATTGACAACACATGATGCGTGTGGCCTTCCAGAATTCGGCGAACACTACCGGCAGCGACATCGAGCAACGAAATGGTCTTGTCCGCAGCCGCAGCCGCTAAAGTTCGTCCATCAGGCGAGTAGGCGAGGTCAAGTACTGTGTCACTGTGGATGTCTGTGAAATTTCTCAGCATGGCTCCAGTGTCAACCGCGAAGATCATCACTTCTCCCGAACGGCTGGGCAAACCACCGCCGACCGCCAATGACATTCCATCACGATGAAACTGGAGGGCCGTGACACGATCTGCCAGCGGTCCGCCGTTGATATCACCGATGGTTCGCTGTAGCACCCAGCGCGGTGTCGCTGCACGACAGACGACTCCGCCGCTGGTGCTATAGCCGCAAACGTTATCGTCGAGGAATTGGAATTCGGACGTCGACGACAATCCCGGCAAGGCGTACTCAAACAACGGAGCGGAAGTCGCCAGATCGTAACCGGTTAGGATGTTGGCTGGACGCAGCACAGCAACTCGTTTCGCGTCGGTGTCAAAACCAACGGCAATCACACGGCGCTCAGCCGCCGTGGACTGATTCGTCAAGTCGGCCAACCGCAGGTCATCGGTGGTCTGCATTCGGGTTGCAGTAGCAATCAAGGTTTGATGGGCGGGGACAGCCGCTTCGGCTAAGGCGCGTGCACTGGTCGCGGCATCGAGTGCCTGTTGTCGATTGGCCAATTCCGTTTCGCTGGACTTCTTTGCTTCCCCAGCCGCAGTGGCTGCTTTCTTTTGAGCTTCCAGGTCCTTGGTAGCTTTCTCGATGGCGGCCTTGGAATCCGCGGCCAATTTCTTTGCTGCCTCGGCGTCCGCTTTTGCCTTGGCAACAGCCGCATCGGTGGTCGCCTTTTCCGTTTTCTTGGCGGCTAAGGAGGCTTCGAGCTGCTCGATTTCTTTTGCCAGCTTTTGGGCGGTCGCCTCACCAATCTCGACCGTTTTCATTACGGCTGGCATCGTTTGATCGGCGAGCTCCGTGTCCTTCATTGCTTTGGCCATAAAGGCCTCGGTAGCGGCAACAAGGGCGACGGCATCAACGCGTTTTTTTTCCATCTCGGCAAGTGCCGCTGCTGCCTTTTCGCGTACTTCCTTCGCTTTCGCCAACGCTTCGTCTTCTTTTTTTAGTGTCTCTTGCAGTACCGCTGTCTTAGCGTTGAGCGCCGCAACCTGAGCTTTTTGCCTCGCGACATCACGTGTTGCTGCGGCCGTTGATAAACGCAATTCCGGTGATCCGGTGAGGGTTGCTGCCAGAGCGCCGTCACTTGTGTTCCAAACCTTTGCGATACCGTTGCGTCCGCCCGTAACGATTCGAGTTGAATCACGGCTCACGGCTAACGCATCGACAATACCGCCGTGGTCAAGTTTTCGTAAGACTTGATTGTCCGCTGATTGAACGATCGAAACGCCCGCTGTTTGGCTAGCAGCGATGATCAGCGGCGGAGCTTGCGAGGCAATGGCAATCGCTGTTGCGTCGGTGATCGCACCAACGGAATCCAGCGTCCGCTCGATCTTCGCTGTCTCTGAACTGGTGTCAACGCGGAACAAGTGGATTGTGCCATCACCGGTGATTGCTGCGAGAAGAGATCCGTCGGTGGCGATCGCTACGTCACGAAATTCTTTCTCGGCGTTCATCTCTGCCAGCAATTTGCCGTCGCTTGCATTCCAAACACTGATCCGGCCGGTTTCGTCGGCGATGGTGATGCGACTGGCGTCAACCGTCCAAGCCAAGCCGATGATTCGTTGGTCATGCCCGCTGAGCGATTGCAATTTGTTGTTTGCGCCATCGTACAAGTCAACGTCGCCCACCGCATTGACGACGGCAACGTTCTTGCCATCGGCTGACGTCGCGACAAGGCCTGCGGCATGTACCATCGGAGTATCGTCCAACGGAATTGCATCGAATCTTTTTTGCCACAACCGAACGGTCCGGAAACCACCGGTGGCAATCGTATTCCCGTCTGGAGAAAAGGCGATCGATTGCACCAAGTCGACATCAGCAACGGGACCAAGCTTGAGGGGCTCTGTATCCAAGCTGGGATCCACAAGTTCTGTGACAACGGCTTTGGATATCAGGTCGACAACGCTAACTCGATTAGCACGGCCAAACGCAGCCAAGCGATCGTCAGGCGAAATGGCCGACGCATAAGTAGAGCGAATCGATTCGGGGATTGGCTTCCAATCGATTGGCTCGCTGGCGACGGTGTCAACTCCTTCGGCACCCTGTTCGATCCACTGTTTCAGTAGTGCCAATTCTTCGGCCGTTAACCGCTTGGCACCCACCGAGTTCTTATCCGGCGGCATCGGTTCGTCGGTACTCATCGCTCGCGACAAGACCAGACTATTCTGCGGGTCTTTGGCGGCGATCCCTGGCCCGCTATCGCCGCCCTTTCGCATCGCGGCAATGTTCTCCAGAACCAGCCCGCCCTCGGCCTCGTTCTCACGATGGCAAGCGAAGCAGTTTCGACTCAGGATCGGCCGAATCTGCTTACTAAAATCTACGCGGTCCTCAGCTTTGGCGGAGGGGTTTTGCGAGAGCAAGAAGCTGACCGCAAGGGCCGCGAGGCGGCGAAAGTTGATTGTGTTCATGGACACAATTCTAATCGCTTTTTCGCTCGCAAGTAGAACCGAAACTCGTTACCAAATCTTGCGTGAAAATCGGTTCAAGCGGCTATTTTGTAGTTGCCTTTCGCTTCTTTTTCTGCTCGCTGGTTTTCTTTTTCTGTTCCGTGCTTTTGACCATTGGACCCGAACTCTCGACGACAGGAACTGGCTTGTCAGCTAAAATCTCCTTCATCAGCAAACGGGCCGCAGTGGCTTCGGGAGTCTGCGACCTGGTGATTTCGACGTAACCGCTGCCATCGCGTGAGTCGCCGCAATCGTAGAGCTGGCCGAAATCCGTCATCGAGTTGTTCTCTAGCAAGTATCTTTTGGTCCGCACCACTCGCTGTGTCCCCAGGTAAGCATAGATCCAATCCCTGAGAGGCGTGGTGTCGCCTTGCAAGTACGGAACGAGCGATACACCATCGATAATGTGTCCCTTGGGCAAAGCAATACCGGCAACCTCGCAAATTGTCGGCAAGATATCTGAACAATCGACTAACTCTTGCGACTGACCGACGGGGTTCACGATCCCGGGACCATTCACGATGAACGGAACCCGGGCACCCATCTCCGTTGTTTGTCCTTTGCCGTTGCCGCCGGTTCCATTGTCGCCAACAAAAACAATCAGAGTATTGTCCCGTTTGCCGAGTTCCTCCAAACCGCGAACGAGCTTACCAACCATCTTGTCAGCGTATTCAACGTTTGCTTGCCACTGGTTGCGATCGTTTTTGCTACGATCAGCGGCCGAAGTCGTCGAATCCGGAGTGCTGTAATGCGGTCCATGCACTAGCGCCATCGGATAGTAAACGAAGAAAGGTTTATCGTTCTTGCGCCGCACAAAATCAAGGATAAAGTCGGTAAAGATATCAGGGCCGTAGCTGTCCTCGTTGGTGTCCAGGTACTCACCGTTCTGGACAAGCGATGGATGCCAATAGCGAGCCGTTTTGCCGCCGGATTTTCCTTCCCAGTCTCCATCGTGTTCCACTCCTGCGGGCAAGTTATGTTTGTAAGCCCACATGCAGTACTCATCAAATCCACACTCGCGAATCAAGGTCGGGTGTTTTCCCGAGAGTTGCCATTTTCCAGCTTGAGCGGTCGCATAACCGGCTTGCTGAAACAGTTTTCCAAACGTTAGATGGCTAGCGATGTCATCGGCACCCTCGTCCTCAACCGGTCCACCGGGACGACCAGGAAAATGATAAACGCCGTTGTGGTGCCCGTACTGTCCCGTCATCAACTCGAATCGTGTCGAGTGACAAATCGGTGTCGCGTACCCGGTGGTGAACCAAATCCCTTCCCGGCCAAGTTGATCAAGCGACGGAGTCCGATGATTGGGGTGTCCGTATAGTGACAACTCATGAGCCCCAATGTCATCGCACAAGATAACCAGCACGTTGGGACGTTCAGCCGCAAGCACGACTGGATGACACGCGAGCAAGGCAACCAGCGGAAGCAAATATTTCATCAAATTTACCCTTTGACTTTTTCCATCAATTGTAGACCCGTCATCCGAAAGGCAGCTTCGTGCGGACAGGCGTAGACACAGCTCGGACGACCATCGACGCTGCGACACAAATCGCAAGTGGTGGCGCGTTGTTGGACAACGGGCAATCGTTTACCGCCGCGTTCCTCAAACACCAAACGAAGTTTGCCTTTCTCGTTGACCTCTTGTTTCGGAAAGCCGTGCATATTGATATTGCCGTAAGGACAATTTTCAGCACACAAGCCGCAACCGATACAATAATCCTCAATCTCGATTTCGAGCGTCTCACCATTGCGGTGAATCGCATCGACAGGACAGCCGACTAAACAGTACGGGTCCATACACGAACGGCAACTACTGGCGACTAAGTACTTATCGAATCTCAATCCATCACGCACCAAACGAGTAACGCCCTCGTGAGTATCGGCGCAAGCTTTGGTGCATTCATCGCAGCGCGTGCATCGTTCCAAGTCGAGAACCAACAGGCTTTGAGCGAGAAACAAACCTTGGTCGAGGAAGTCATCATCAGCGACGGCGGCTAAGCGATTTCGAGATGCCTGGTCTCGTTCGAGGATCTGTTTCGATTTCTCGATCAACGAACCAGCCAGCTCGGGAAAGGCTTTCAACAGTGCCGCAAAGTGTTTGCCTTGAATGCGAATCAACTCCACGTGATCCAAGGCAGAACAGGTCGCTGTCCGCACTCCGCGACGTGAAGTTTCGCCAAGTGAATCGGTTAACTCGTTGCCCATCCGGCTGAGTAATCCGATATCGCCGAATCCATTGCCTGGGCCCAGATAGTTCAACACCCGTTCGTCTCGACCATAATTCTGGGTAACTTTGACGAAACCGAACCGATTGACATAGTACGCGTCCGCTCGATCCCCCTGTTTGAAAATCGTTTGCCCGGGGTCGATCGAGATCAACTCGGCTTTGTCACTTAAGTATTCCGCTGCGGTTTTCCGATTTTTGACATCGAGGGCATCGAAAATTGGTAACGACGCAAGCTGTCCGCTGAGCGATCGCGATCGATAGATCCGGTCGAGGATATCGCGGCTAACCGCGTTGCGCTGCAACATGAACAAGACATTGCGGCGAATTTCAAGGACTTCGGAACTCTCGACCGCTACCACCGTTGCCGAACGCGGATAGCGATTCATGCATGTCATTTCTCCGAGAATCAAATCTTCGGGACCGCGAAACAGACGCTCGTTCTCGCTCAACGAAGCCGCCCCAATATCACCCAGTCGCGCGCGACCGCCGACTTTAGTGATGACGGTTTTTAATCCTCCGAATAATCCGCGCAGTCCGCCGGCGGACTGGTTTCGAACCGCACCGCGTGCCGTGTTGAGGAAGATCTCAAAGCGGCCGGATTGAATAATGAACGCGGTCGATCCGTATTCGCCTTCGCGACAGAGCACGTCACCCTTCTTCAGCATCCGACGGACAACCGCTGCGCCATTGAACTGCAGAAACTTGTAGGGAATACCGGAGAACAACGGATACTTGATTAGCTCGTCGGCCGTGATGATGTCGCCGTCCTTCTTCTCAGCAACCATCTCATCGCGAACTCGTTTGATTTGAGTCTCGATAAACGATGTTTGGAACTCCAATGCACCCGTTGGGCAGCTAACCGCACATTCGCCACAGGAGACACACGAGCTGGTGCCCATCGGGTCATCCAAGTCGAAGGTAATCCTGGACTCGTAACCTTTTTCGCCACGGCCGATAACGTTGTTTTGCTTCACAACATTGCAACCACGCTGGCAACGACCGCACAAAATGCACTGATCGTGGTCAACCGCGATCATACGGCTGCTGGTGTCTTGACCACGCATGATATCGCGGGGAGAGAAACGAGAGCGGCCGATGCCCAAACGATCGGCAACTTTCGCCAACTCATTCCCCGGAGCAGCGCGTTCACTATTGGGCAAGTGGTCCGCGACGAGCAGTTCGACAACGGTCCGACTTGCGGCCTTCACTCGCTCAGCAGCCTCGGGGTCAGCTTGTGAGTTGATCGTATTGACGATCATTCCTTCACTGACACGCTGAACGCACGAAGGAACGAGCTTCTTACGCATTCCGCGGCGACTCATCTCCGCGGCCTCGACGACGCAAACGCGACAGACACCGACTGGTGGCAAGTGTTCTTTGTGGCAAAGGGCGGGAATCGGATGCGGGTCGCCGGGAGCGCGAACAAACGCCAGACTCGTGGCATCGTAAATAGTCGTCGGTCGCGGAATGGTGGCACCATCGCGATCTCGTTGGATATTGCCTTGGCTATCGCGCAGCGGCACCGCTTTCTTGACGGTAATTTCACGACCATCAATGGTCAGCGTGATATCCATGTCGAGTTCCGACACGGTCGCTTCTACTTCGCGAACTAGCTGGCCATCGTTATTACGTGCAAACAAGCCTTCGTCGTCGTATGGCTTCGCGGCCTCCTGCATGATGACAAGATCGTCAAAATACGGATTGACTCGCGGCGGTGAGTTTCGCGGTTGTCGTGGATTGGTTCCTTGGGACATATTGATTTATCTCACACCCGATCGTCCGCCACGGCAAGCCGCACGCGCTAGGTCTGGAAAGAACTTCAAAAAGGTTTGCAGTGGCTTGCTAGCGACTTGCCCCAAGCCACAAATACTCGTCGCCTCCATAACCTCGGCCAACTGCAACGCCATTGGCTGCAATGACTCGAACTCCTGAGGTGACACATCTCCCGCTTTCATTCGTGCGGCCATTTCCGTGATTTTGTGTGATCCAATGCGGCAAGGCACACACTTACCACAAGATTCGTTGGCGTAAAAACGACTATTTGCCAGCACTTCGGCGAGCAAATCCGCGCCTTCGCCATAGACGACAATTCCAGCACCGAGCATGTAGCCAACAGCTCGCGAGATGTTAATGTCCAGCGGCAAATCACGGATATCGATCTCGGTAACGCCTTTAGGCAAGGCGCTCTCGACGAATCGTTTATTTAAATGCTCGATCGGAATTTTCGCCGGCAGCAATCCGCCGGAAGGACCGCTCAGCGCGACAGCAATTAGTTTTCGACCGCCACGCATCCCTTGGCAATAGTTATCGATCAATTCGCCAAGCGTAATGCCGGTCGGAACTTCATAGACGCCGGGCTGTTCCAGGTCACCGCTGATTGAAAAAAGTCGCTTGCCCTTGATGAGTTTTGCGTTGTCGCCGGCGAGTGGTCCATCTTTAATTCCTTGCGCGGCAAACCAAGCCGCGTTATCTCGCATGATCGCCGGTACCCAAGCAAAGGTTTCGACGTTAGAAAGTAATGTCGGTTGATCGTACAAACCGTTGGTCATCAATTCGGGTGGACGATTTCGCGGTTCGGCCCGTTTGTCTTCCATCGCTTCGATCAACGCCGTTTGCTCGCCACAGATATATCCACCGGGGCTGGTATAGACCTCCAATTCAAAAGATTGGTTGCTACCAAAAATGCGTCGTCCGCAGGCCTTCAGTTGCACGGCGCGGGCGATCTCGCGGCGGCACGCGTCAATCTGTTCAGGATATTCGTGGCGAATGTAGATCCAACCACGTGTCGCCCCGACGACCAGGGCGGCGAGAATCATTCCTTCGATAGTCAAGTACGGTGCAGCCAGCAGGATCTCGCGGTCTTTGAATGTACCCGGTTCACTCTCATCGGCATTGCAAACAATAAACTTTTCGCCTGTCGTGCCTGTTGCATCGAGCACATCACCCCACTTCATGTAGGCTCGTCCGCCCGCGCCGCCCATTCCCAACAGATTGGCTTCCTGCAAAGCGTCCAGTACGTTCTTGGGCTGCATGTTCTCCTTGACGTAGCGTTGGACGCTTTCGTAACGACCTGCACCGTCGTAAACATCCATGTCCCAGGCACCGACTTTGTTCCGCGCGATATCCCAGTCGGTGTCCGGCATGATTGTGCCCATTGCCAACCAGCCGTTGATGGAATTTTTTAAGTCCGCTTCTTCGCGACCGAGGAACAACTGTTCGTTGATAATTGCCGCTGGCGCTCGATCACAACGGCCAAGACAGGAAACACCACAAACCTCTACGTCATTTCCGTATTTGTCCTCTGCCCAATCGGCGATCCGTTTGATCATCGGAACGCTTCCTGCAAGATGACAACTCATGTCGCGACAAATATGCACTTCGACTTTCGGTGGTGGATCCGTGCGAAAGTGCGGAAAGAATGACGCAACCGCATTAACGCGGTGCAGCGGCACGCCGGTTTCTTCGGCGATCGACTTCATGTCGGCATCCGTTAGATAACCGCCACGTTGCTGCTGTCGTTGGTGCAGCGCCGGTATGATCGAAGGTGATTGCATGGGAGAGTTAGACGATTGGCCTCAGACGATTGGCATGGGAGTCGATGTCGCTATTTGAATATCGACAGGACGGCTTGTTGGAATTCTTTCGCATTGAACAACGTGGGGGATTGGTATTTCCAGTTGCGTTTAGGGAGTTCGGCATTGTTTGCGGGTTCGCGGTTGAATCGCAGGAGCGGTTCGACCTTTTCAAGTAACTGGTCGCGTTGTTCATTGACGGTCGCGGCGACGGCAGGATCCCTGGTTGAATCTCGCAGCGCCGCGTCGATGTCCATGTACATGATCGCGGCTTCGTGCCAATCCAGCACTCCGTCGTTTTCCAGCATTCTTAAGCCGGTGATAAGCGACTGAGTTGGGTCGAATTTTTCTGTCATCGCTGACTCTGCAACCGTACGCTGATCGGCGGCGACTCGCGGCAAACTGGCCGCTTTGTCTTTCGGATCGCTACGATGCGGAGCTAATGTTTTCAGTAGCATTCGCTCCTTAGCCATTTGTCCTGTCGCATGCCAGGAATTCCACATCGGCAACCCGTCACTGATATACAAGGGCGACCGTTTAATCTGGCTCTTGGGTAACTTGAACTCCTCGCCGGAAAGTGCCTGATGACACGCGAAACAGTCGTATTCGGCTAGCTCTGGCCAAGGAATCTCGCGGTCTCGCACGTGATCGGTGGCGCGCTCAGCAGCGAGCTTAGCCGCAGTCGACAAGTTAATCGCTCGACTGACCTTTCGCATCCGAAGCGCCGACTCGTTGAACGCTTGCTCGCTTTCACTGGACGTTCTCCAGTGCATTGGCATGCTTTCGTTGTACAGCAATAAATCAAATCGTAATGCCGGATGACCAGCCGCGATCAAGTCATGATTCATATCACGAATCAGATTGTCCGCTGTCCGCGAACCGATGTGACATCGCACACAGGTATCCGCGCGACCGATGATCGATTCGGTGTCTCGCATTCCCGTTGCGGAGTCGAACCGCGACAAGCCTGACCATTCGACGCGGGTGTGTTCGTGGACCCACTTTTCTGCCGGTCCATGACACGATTCACACGAGACACCAGCAGCAATGACGGTTTCGTCGATCAAACCTCGACTTTGACAGTCCGCTGGTTCTACCGTCGCATGGCAGCTCAAGCAGCGATTGCGTAGTACGTTGTCGTATTCTTCAGGCGAGTCGGCAGTGTCCGGTGCAAGGCTGCGGACGATGCGACGCGAATCATCGTCGTACAGCAACTGTGCCGCGCCGGCGTGGGCGTCGTTGATACTCCAAGTCGAAAGCGAATGGTTCCATTCTGGGCCACGATCCAGTGAGCCGCCATGGCAGGTCGCGGCACCACAGGAGGTTGCCCCGATCAGCCGCGGTAGGTTCTGGGCAAACGAGACCGTCGGAAGCAACAGGACCAAAAACACCACCACGAAGTTGCTCATTCCTGGAGCACTCCCAGGTTGGTGTGGTAGTGGTGGCACTTGATACAGTCATTGGATGCCCACGTCGCTTGCCCACCAAGCATTGACTCACTCGCCAAGATTGATTCCGGAATCGGTTCCCCGGGATCTCGATGGCAACCGGTGCAACTGTCGATTCCCGCAACCATCACTCGTTGGTTGTCCGTGGGCGGTTTCGAATCGCTTGTACCATCGCCGTACGCGGCCTCGTGGCAGAAGCGACAATCCATTTTTCGGTGCGCGGCGTGATCGTAAACACCGTACTGGAACCATCGTGGCGGAATCAAAAACTCACTCGTCGATCCACGCATCACAGCGATTGTTTCGTCAGTGATGGATGTCTCGTCATGGCACTTCAAGCACTGCTGACGAACGCGTTCCACGGCGGCTTTGACGGTCGCCTCTGGCGTGGCTGTTTTATCAGCTGCGGTGCTGCCGAAACTGACGCCGGGGCGAGCCAGTTTCTGTGAATCGTCGCGAGCGTTTCTCGCTTGACCGATCGCCTTGGCGCCGTCAAGTTTTGCTTGCAGTAGCATCTCGATCTCTGCCCAAGGTGCCGCATGTGGAAGAGGCAACGTGGCATCGGTCCTACTATCTGGATTCATGCTGTGACACGCTGAGCAGTGCTCGTCGAAACTGATTGGCGCGATGTAACGTCCAATTTCTTCGTCACCGCTGCGAACCGCCCTGCGATCGGGGTTTCCATCGAACCCATGACAACTGGCACAGTTCAGTGTCACCAGATCATCGTCACTTTGTCCCGGTTGCCGATACCGATCGCTGGTTCCTGGTTCCAGCATCGCGATCGTAAAGCCGCCCTTCATGCCGGCATCCACTTGTCCCGGCATCATGTGTTGGGCATGATCAAACTTCACCAATCCAACGTCACCCGAGGCTAACGAAACGAACTCACCGTGAGCCTCCTTGGTGAATTGGTCAACATCGTTCATCACATGCGGTGTATGCGTGGGCGAGTACGCTGACGCCAAATCACTGTGACAGCGAGTGCAGAGATCATTCTTTACGGCAACTAAATTGTTGTCGCGACCCTCGTGTTCGTTGTGACATACGCCGCAATTCTGGTCCATCGGTTTTTTATCGCTAGTCAGCGCCTCGCGGTAGTGCGAGCCGACACGGTGGCAAGATTGGCAGGACGCCTCCATGTGATCCAATGACGCCTGGGGGTTGAGTTGCAACGCATCGCTACCCAGTGGTGTGTAGTCCTTGTGGCATTTCTGGCAATCGTTCTCAAACGACGCATGGGCAATCGATAGCGGCGCGGTATTCATGTGACTGTTGCGGCCACCGCTGCCAATCACGTACGCCGCGTAAACGCCGCTGGTGCCGAAGGCGGCGATCGACATAGCCCACTTCAAGTAGTACAGGGCATCTCGTTTTTTGTAATAGTCGATCTGAATCCGTTGGGACCGCGACTTGCCAGTTTCAAGTTGTTGTGACATCTATGCTTACCAGTACTTCAACGCTGACCAAACGTGTGCAGCCAACAGCACCGTCACGGCGACGGAAAGTCCAACGTGGATCGGCAACCAACCGTGCAGCCAGCGATGCGCCGAGGTTTGCGTATCGAACTGACGCCGCTGGTCACAAAACTCTTCGAAGGTCTCGATGATGAAACCGCTTTCTTTGCTGCACACCCCGCGTAGTCGCGAAAACCAACGCGATGCCTGCTGTCGATTTGTCACCGGCGTTTGCTTCGATGCACCATGCAACAAAAACGGTGTGATCTCGTCCAACGCATTCCAGAGAGGCTCGGCGTCCTGTCGAGTTTGAACCACTCGAAGATTTTCGAGCGTCCGACCGCGAGTCATACCCGACTGACGCAGCTTACCCACGACGACTGCTTGAGGCGCCGACAATTCCGGTTCCGGAATCGAGTCCTCCTCCGAAACTTTGCGGCGACCACAGGCGGCAATCAGCAATGATCGGGCATCTTCGACGGTACGCTCGGAGACGTAATCAATTTGGCTGTAAATCGTTTCGGCAGGCAAATTACGGAGCATCCACCGCGGTATCACATTCTGCATCACGACGCCATAGACGCCACTGAGAATCGTTAACACGAACAGCGCCATGAACGTGGTCGGGAGCCAACCGCCCAAATGAAAACCACTGTGGACGATCGCCAACGGCAACGACGCCAGACCCAACCACAAATGCGCCGCCATCCAATACTTGGCAGGAATCAAACGCAATCGTCGCAGCCATTTTCGCGGCCACAACAGCATCTCAAACACGATGATCGAACCGGCCCCAATACCACACGCCAATCCTGCAACGCTGCCGCCGCCCACCAGCCGTCCAGCCGCTAACGACTCTAGGACGTACCAGATCACACCGGCGGCCGTTAGCAGTCCTGCGGTGATTGCCGAAAAGGCATGGACTTTTAATTGTGAACGGCTAATTAACACTTTGGCATCGGATTACAGAGGACTAGATTCTGAGTGCGAAAACAACCAAGCAATAACTCAACCAAGCAATAACTCTCGGTCCCACATCATATCCTATCCAACGGGGAACGCGATAACACCGGGGGAGCGGTCGTAACGATTGTAACGATTGGAATCTCAAATCTGGCGAAACTCATGTTCTTCAGTGCAACCTTTTGCTTCGGCCCTTCTCGCAAGAACTAGCTTAACTAATGTGGGGGGACTGCAGCGGATGCGTTTCAACACTCTTCCCGGATCGTTTCACCGCGAGTTTATCTGTCATGTTTGATAGGCACTACTGCCGCATCGCAACACCATGTGGCCTGCTTCTACTGGCATCTTTCACGCTGATGTCAACGCCACAGACATGGGCTGCCGATACGTTCACTGATACGAAACAGGCCGTTGGCGTTGGCTCTCCCAATCTCAACAACGACCACAAAGATCCCAAGCAAACTCCCAAACCAGTGTCAGCGAAGGATCTCGCCAAAACGAACTGGGAGCCCGATCCTTCTAACATTTTACGTAGCGAACAGTCACACGGTAATCCGCTTCGTGGTGAGCCGCATGTTCCGTTTTCGCTGATCACACCACGAACGCTCGATGAATTGCATAGTCCGCTGCTGCGACGAGATTTGAAAATTCGCGGAGCGCAATCCTGTGCCGCCGCAAGTTGTCACGGCGGACCGCGACAAGGTGTCGCAACCCCCTACGTCAGCCGCGGCAATGAATACCAATTGTGGTTCGAAAATGATCCGCATGCTCAATCGTGGCGAACGATCTGCAGCGATGAAAGCGTGCGGATGATGACACAGCTGAAGATCATCGACGGCGATCGAATCATTGATCCAGTTGGTTTCGATAATTGTTTGGCTTGCCACAATACAACGATGCGGCACAACGAACCGCGAAAAGGAATCTTTACTCACGAAGGAATGGCGACCGCTGAAGGAATCAGCTCCCAGGAAGGCGTTGGTTGTGCCTCCTGTCACGGACCGAGCGAGCGATGGATCGGCAACCACTTTACAAACGGTTGGTCCGCCCAGTACGCCACTCATGCCGGATTTGTTAACGCAGGCGACCTGACGACACGCGCCCGGATGTGTGCGTCGTGCCATATCGGCGACAAAGATCGCGATATGAACCACGATATCATCGCGGCCGGACACCCGACGTTGCGTTATGAATTGGCGACGTATCACTCGTGGCAGCCGAAGCACTGGCGCGATGCCGAAGCCAGCGATCGCACGTATTACGAAGCACAGTTGTGGCTTTCTGGCCAAATTGCGGCGACTGACGCGGCTCTGGCTCTGATCGAAACACGCGCCGCCGACGCACATACGGTCAGCCAGTGGCCGGAATTGGCGGCCCATGATTGTGCATCCTGTCACCACCAACTCGGCTTCAAGAACGACCGCAATGCTGTCAGCAGTGCGAGCAAAAGCCTAGCGCCGTTAGCACAATGGAACGATTCCGGCATGCGCTGGTTGATCGATTATCGTGAACAAACTGGGGTCGCGACGGTCGAGGACGCTCGGCTGTGGCGAGCCTTGGATCAAGTTCGCGATACGATGCAGGCACAGGCGAAACCCGACCGTGCCCAGGCAGCAGCTGCCGCGAAAACAGCCCGCCACGCACTGCACGCTTGGTTGCACGGTTCCGCCGGAAGCTTTGAACGAAGTGTGATGCGCAGTGATCGGCTAGGACAAGTCGTGGTCGCAGCTGCAGGGCGCAATGAAACTTGGCGGACGTGGGAGTCGGCCGTACAGTTTTACCTTGCCGCGGTCGCCGCAAGAGAAAGTTGGCCCGGAGGCTGGAGCGGACCGCTGTACGATACCGCCGAAGCATTGCGTCAAGGTTTACGTTATCCTGAAATGCGTACGCTGAACAACTTCGAGACCGCGGACGATTCTCTGCCGACAGCTAACCGAGCCGAGGCCATGCAGCTTGGTGTCACCTTGGCTGGATGGTTGGGCAACGTGAACATGGAACTGCAGCCGATCATTGATGGGACCACCTACGGATTGGAGGACCAGGAACTTTTGGACTTGCGCGCTGAACTGAACCGAATCAGCGAACGTTGGAAGAAGAAACGAGCTGAGCAAGATGCCAAAGACGCTGAGAAGAAGACGGACGATAAAGGTGGCGAGAAAAAAGAACCGGAGTTCCCAGATCGCCCCGACCGAGAGCCCGCCCAACCGCGGCGATCGTTGGAAGACTTGAAAAAGGCGCTCGACGCTCTGGAGAGCGATTCGGACGAGTAACATGATTGCACAGTTGAAATAACATGAACCTTAGAAACGTTTTAATCGTCAACATTGCTTCGCTAGCTGTTGCTCTTTGCGTCGCGCCAATTCATGCTCAAAGCGTGAGTGATGATCCTGTTTTGAAGAGCTGGACGAAACAGACGGCCGTGACGGCATGCGGCGAATGCCACTATGGCGGCTCCACTGGCGCGAATAACCCGTTCGCTAAATCGTCTGACTTTTGCCGTTTGGACGAAATGAAGTTCTGGCTTAATTACGACAAGCACGCCATCGCTCGCCGTCGAGTTGAACCACTCAGCAGCACCGAGGTGCGTGCACAGATTGAATTCATCGTTAATAAGCTCAATGCCGATGCGACTCAGTGGCTTGGCGAAAGTAACATCCTCAGTAAACGAATTTGTGACAAGCTCGGGTACGAAGTCAATACGCGTGACGGCTACGCCAAGTTTCGGGACAACTGTTTGACTTGCCACGGAGGTTATCGAGGCGATGTCAACTCCGAAGAAAAGCTCGGCTTCGATATGCCCAACCAGCTTGACCCCTTGATTTCGCAACCTGGAATTAGCTGCAATTTCTGTCACCAGGAAGGCGATAAAGATAGCTGGATCGAGCAACATGCAAGCAAACGAGCCGGAAATGACTGGCGCGTCAAAGCACCGGAGGAAAAGTCGGCTGCGGGAATGCGTGATTTGGTAAACACGGTCAATCAAGCAAGTCTGTGCTTGGATTGCCATATTGGAAATCGAGACAACAACCAGTTTGTGACCCACGAAATGTACGCCGCGGGCCACCCTCCGTTGCCTAGCGTCGAAGTGCATACGTTCTGTGATCAAATGCCAAACCATTGGCGGACGCTCTCGGAGTTGCACGATTCACTCGCCCAGTCCGACACGCGGGATAAGTATTTCGCTGTGAACTTTCCTCAGCTGCTTGGTGGATCATCCAAGATTGACGCGGGAAAAATGTTTTGGAACACACGAGAAATGTTGCTTGGGGCGATTGCCGCGAGAATTAAGGTAACCGATTTGCTGATCGATTCAGCCACCGAAGAACGCTGGGGCGACTACGCACTCTACGATTGTGCCGCGTGTCACCACGAATTGCGCGAGCCCAGTGCTCGACAATTGCGTGGATATGCCGGAGCACCCGGAAGACCACGTCAACACGAATGGCCCGAGCCGCTATTGAATGCCGCCCTTTGGCTGAGCGGATTGCAACAGTCTGCGGTGGGTTACGAGCAACAGCTTGCTCAAGAATTCAGTATCCAACCTTTCGGTAAGGCAGACAACGTGACGTCGCTCGCCAGTGGGCTGAAACGTTCACTGGAAGCTGCGTTGCGCGCTGCCGAGAAACAACCGATTGACGCTCGCAAGGCGGTTACGATTCTGAAATTGCTTGCGGAAACTCCGTCGGAACAGTTGCTGACCTACGATGCAGCACGTCAACTTGCATGGGGCATACAAACGATTGCAGCGGAGCTGAAGAGCGAAGGAACCAATATCCCCGCTGCCATCCAAACGGCAATTGATTCGTTACTTGATCCAAATGCAACCGGCATTGAAACACAGCTGCCATCCGGTCGCGACGTGTTCGTGTATCCCAAGAATCTGGAAGTTGATTTGGTTCGTCGAGCAGAATACGATTTAAGTGCATTTGTACTGCGTTTGGGTAGCCTACGTTCGCTGTTGGGTTCGTAGCAATCCATTGATGAACGCTTACTTTATCGAAGGCGATAGTCGGCTGCTCGAAGCGCGGCGAAAAAGACGATTGCGTGCATGTAAAAGCCTAGAGAGCCCATCAGTACTACCACGGCGGTTCCATCGGCAAACGCAGGCGAGCGAACGGTCAGATACGCGGCAAAACTGGTTTGGGCGGCAATAAACAACACGCTGGTCGCGAACCAAATCCATCGTCGCGCCAGCATCCACAGCATCAGCGATAGCCAAGTCACACCCACTCCCACGCCGAAAGCTAGCGTCAAAAAGAATTGCGCTGTTTGGGTGTCGATCGTGTTGCGACAGATACTGCTTATGATCGCGACTGCAAACGTCAGAACCATCAGACCTTGGATATCAAGCGACGCGCCGCGTTGTGCGGCATCTTTGCCAATGCGTCGTGCGGTTACCTGTCGGTAAATCGCTGTAAAAACGATCACACACATTGCACCAAGCAGATAGTAGCCAAGTAGCCTCGCGCCAGCAGCGGTGGCGACCACAAGCGTGCCCATTTCCACGGCCACGATACTGAGTATTACCAAACGAAAAACACGGTCTCGTTCGAGAAGCTCTTGTTCGTCGTCGGCTGAACCGGGGCGTCCGCCAATGATCCACCAAGTGGCGACCATCAGCCAGCATGCAAATAAGCCGCCGCAGAAGAGCGGAAGTGGATGTACGCCGCCGTCCCAGTCTCCGGTCGCCGCAATTGAATCGTCCAGTCCCATGCATACGATTAGCAAATCAAACGCGGACCACAAGCCGACAATCTTCATCGCACTCAGCGGCAATTCGAATTGACGAATATTCACTTCGTGTCAGTCGACACGGCGTCAATCGGATCCACTTCTGACTTCAACTCGTTCGGAATCTCGCCGTCACTCTTGTTGGCCAGTTGCTGCAGCAGAAAATTGTCAATCGAAGTCGCGCGAAAGGTCACTTCGCCGCCACCTGTCAGCAAGTGCACACCCTCGGGGTGATGACTGGCCAACGAGCCAACATACAGTGCCGGATCAACCCCCTGGGCCACACCACTAAGATCAAACTTGGCCTGCATGTTCACATCGCGAGCATTTAAACCGCCACCAGCATTTCGTATCGTTGATCGAGTACCACTGAGCCAACCGAGATCGTCGCTGGGATGCGACAATTTTTCACCCAGAAACAAAGTATACGAAAGTCCGTCGGTGACATCGTCTTGCGTTGTCGGGGTATTGAGCATGAAAACGCCGTTATTATCGCTATCGATCGGCGTCTCGCTGCTGTGATGGATGCCCGCGTAGCAACTGGTGTAAGGCTCCACTGCTGTTGCGGATGGACAAAACAAGAGATCCATTCGCAGCCCACGGACGTCTTTATTCTCCGGTGCGTAAACGCTCACGTCGCTATCGATTGCGTCGGCAATCACGGTACGATCCAGATTCTCCAACAAGGCCTCGATCCAGTTGTGGTGATAACCGTCGGGCTCGTTTCGAATTGGCCCCGTCGGATTTAGTGTTCCGACAGGATAATACAAGTGATGGTCCTGATAGGAAGTGATCGCCAGGCTCAAACGAATCAGATTGCTTTCGCACGCTGATCGCCGCGCCGTCTCGCGAACCGCTTGGACCGACGGCAACAACAGTCCCACGATCACACCGATAATCGCAATCACGACCAGCAGCTCGACGAGCGTAAAAGCGTGGCTTCTTCGAATTCGGATCATCTCAGTTCAGTTTTGTTGAATGGTTTAAGTTCGTGCCATGCGAATACGCTCGATCGTTCTCAGCACTCGTTCGCCGCGTATCTCACGAGCTCGCAGCAGGGGTGATTCATCGGAGCCTGTACGTTCGACTTCAATATACCATTCTCGTCTGGTGTCGATCGGAAATCGCAGCACGGACGAGACGTCGGGTACTTCTCGATCGACAAGATCCAGTACTTCGTGCAGACGCTGGGCCGCTGTTCGATCCAACTCGCTACGGCGCGTCGCTAGTTCTGTCTTGGCTAAGATTGCCACCGCAGCAGTCGCCGCGATCATGATCATCAACGAAAGCATCAACGTGATGGTGCCTCGCCGTTTACGCGGAAAGTTGATTTTCATGGCTGCGCCTCCACGGTTTCCAACAAATCGCTCGCAGTGTTATCGGTTGACGTGTTCTCACTTGTCGCACTGTCACCGGTGAGGTTAGTTCGTGGTCCAACCTTTGCCTCGATCCGTGCCATCGGCATCTTCCGACGCATTTCCCAAGTGACGCTGAGTATCGCGGTTGGTTCATCGAACTCCATGGTAAGCTTCTGTGCATCGCGGATGGTGAATCGATCCTGTCGGATAGCGTCATTGGAAAGGGATGGTTCGGCGGTGTACTCCATGATCCCTGAGTTCTCCATGAACTGAAATCGATGTCGATGATCACTAGTAACCAAGACCATTGACTGTGAAGCGGGTTCTACTTCGACGTCAGACGCTTGGTGGGCCAAGTTGCGGAGAGTATTAGCGAACCGACGAGTCTCGGTCAAATCGTGGACTTGATTCACAGTCAACTTTCTCGCTTTGGAGATCTCGAACATCAGCAGCATTGAAGTCGATGCCAACGCTGAGAGTACGCCAAGGGTGACGACCATTTCAATCAGCGTGAACCCAGTGCGATTACTCTTGAACATTTTCATTGTTCCTTGACAATCGCCAAACATGTTGGCTCGCCAAAACGCGTGACGGGTTGCTTGTATCCAAGGCGTCGATCGTCAAATGCAGCCCCTCATCAACTCCGCTGTTAAAGGACTCGACGGAAAATCGCAAATTCGCGTTGCCGCTGTCCAAACGAAACTCGTCGACCGCTGCGGCGATTCCATCATGATCGACAGCACGAATACGCTCAGCAACATTTTCAACCGCCAAGGTCGCAACCAATCGGACGTCAGCCTCACGACTCAATCGCGTTTGTGCGGTGATCAATTTCAGCATCGCTGCGGCAGCAAACGCCAAAATCACCAGACTGACCGTGACTTCCATGACGGTAAACCCGCGGTGGAACGTTTGCCGCTGTTTCCGTTTATTAGGTGAGACCACTAATCAACCCCGATAGTGCTTGAAATAGGGTTACGGCTTGGAGAAATACAAAAGCTCCAACGACCAGTGTTACCGCGGGGACCAACCATGCAAGCCGAAGTTGCCATTTCAAATCGTACCGCCGGCGAATCTGGATCGCCAGATCGTGCATCGCGGTGGGCAACGCTTGATTCAGTTCCGCCGCATGCAACCAACGAGCTTCCGCGGCGCTGACCCAACCCGCGCGGCGCAATGAATTAGCACTGTCCTCGCCTCGCGAAACTCTCGCCAACGCGGCCCGTGACCGCATTCGAATCCAGGACGAACGCGTTGTTTTCTCCGCGGAAGCCAACAGCGAAGCCAGAGACTCACCGCGTCTCAGTCCATTGGCTAACGCGTCAAGCCCGATACCTCGGTTGCGTTCTTTCAACCAATCACCAAACCAAGGCGTAACGCGTGTTAACGAAGGATCTGGATGCATCGCGGTGAGCACGACCATCCCCAACCAGATCAAGCCGACGATAATGATCCATGCCAAGCCTACGCTCCACCAGTCGGATACGTAATGTGACCAACGAAACATTAGCGGTTCGCTCATCCCAAATTCGTCGTACATCTTCATCAACGTATCGAGCACAAAGAAATGGATCGTACCAAAGAACAGGCACGCGATTACTAGCGCCAGCAGGTAAACCAATTGACCGCTCGCTGGCCAGGAAAGCGACGGTGATTGCAGCGATGAAGACTGCAGCGAATCACGATTCGCCAACGACGCTCGATCCCCGTATGCAGCCTGCAGATTGGCGCCCAGTCCTTGCGGACGATTAATTGCTGCAATGGTATCCGGTAACAGGGACAATCGACTGGTGCGAGCGGCAGACTCGGTATCCACGCCACAACGAAGCAGGTAGGCAAAGTTGCGAGCTCGCCGCCCAATCACGCTACGGCAATTTCTGGCAAACGGCTCGATGCTATCTGGGAGCGAGCCGCCAGCGTCAGCCACTAACCGGATCAACTGATTTGTGGATGTCGTCTCTTCGCGACGACGAAAAAAAATCGCTCGTACGTACGCAGCCAACGCAAGCAATACCACCATCACACCGATGGGGTGCAACAGCACATACATCGCGAGCAACACAATTGCGATGCAAACAAGGATTCTTAAAGCGACCAAAACGGCAATCCAGCCTCCTGGGACTGCGTCTGGTGAGCGACAATCCAGCTCATGGACCACCGCATCGATCGTGATTAACGCCAAGATCATCAGCGCCAACGCAAACACTTCCGGAGCAAACGCGATCGCCAGTAACTGGGGCATGTGTTTGTCAAAACCTCTCGTTGAGAATGACTTCATCCGCATTGCGATTGGGCGGATGGATTCCCTGCAAATGACGCTGAAAAAAATCTCGCATTCTTCGCCTGCCGTAATCACCACCATTACCATGTCCGGCGTCTGGCATCACTAGGTACTCGAAATCTTTGTTAGCTCGCACCAAAGCATCGGCGAAACGTGTGGTCGAATGCGGCGGCACGTTCGTGTCCTGTTCTCCCACCATCAGTAGCAATCGCCCAGTCAGTTTGTGGGCATGGTCGATATTGGACGACTGGGCGTATTGTGGTCCAACGGGATATCCCATCCACTGCTCATTCCAAGATGCTTTGTCGAGTCGATTGTCGTGGCAACCACAGAACGCCGCAGCCGCTTTGTAGAAATTGCCGTGGAACAATACGGCTCCAGCAGCGTTTTGGCCGCCAGCGGACGTTCCAAAAATTCCCACACGATCCAGATCCATGTAGGGGCGAGTCTTTGCCGCGTCGCGGATCCAGCCAATACGGTCGGGAAAACCAGCGTCTTTCAAGTTGTGCCAGCAAACATCGTGAAACGCTTTGCTGCGATTGGCTGTTCCCATGCCGTCGATACGAACCACGACAAAACCCAAATCCGTCAACTCTTCATCGGCATGGCGAGAGTGGAACGTTTTGGGAACGTGCGAGTCATGCGGACCTGCGTAGATTGCTTCGATTACCGGGTAGCTCTGTTGCGGATCAAATCCACGCGGCTTGCAGATCATTCCCCAAATTTCCGTCTCGCCGTCTCGACCTTTGGCCGAAAACACTTCGGGCATCTGGTGGCCGCCGTCGAGCCACTGCGAAACATCGGACTGGGCCAACGAACAAATCAATGATCCGTCATCACTGAGTCTGAGTTCATGAATTGGCGGACAGTCCACTCGCGAGTAGGTGTCAACGTAGTAATCACGGCCTGGTGAAAACTGCACCGTGTGCTGACCATCCCCAGGCGTCAACAAAACCAAATTCGTACCATCGAAATCGACGCGATAGTAGTGCAGCAAGTAGGGGTCACGCCCAGGTTCTCTGCCGCTGGCCGTGAACACTACCTGCCGCTTGTCCTCGTCGATGTACTCGATACCACGCACAACCCACTCGCCTTGAGTAATCGCCGCTGCGTTGTTTTTCGAATCTAAATCCACCAGATACAAGTGTCGCCATCCGCTTTTCTCTGATGAGTGAATCATCTCCGAGGATTGATTGAGATAGGTGCAAACGGGAACCGGAGGACCGTGCGCCGTCCATATGAAGGTCTCCGTTTGCTCGTCGACGATTGTGTTTGTCTTTCCTGTTTCTAGGTCGACGACAAAGACACGAAATCGTTGGTGTCCCCGGTCGATTTTCTGAACTGCGAAACGATGCGAGTTGATCCAGTGCACTCGAGGTCGGCCAAAGTCGAATCGTTCAGCGAGCGGCTGTGTCGATTCGCCGGTCTTGCTGTCGACGACGCGTAGCTCATAGCAAGTGTACGTATCTCCCGGTACTTTGTAGCCCGACGCTTCACGTTCAACCGCGTCGATATCAACCGACCAGCGACGTTCTGGCACCGAAGGTGGAATGCCTTCTTCGACGATAGGCTGCATCGCCGCAACGATCTTAAACGAAGTCGACTCGTCTTCGGCGCGAAAATAACCGAGTACTTGCTTCTTGGAATTCTTAATGCTCCACACATGGCCAGCAAACGTGTGCTGAGAAACAGTCTCGCCGGCATCAATTTGCTGGTACTGGTGTTCGTGACCATCCGTGTCGATCCAAAACAGTCTGATGGGCGAATCGGTTTCATTCGTAAACTCAATCGATGTTTCGCTGCCTGTTTCCGTCGTTCGTCGTGGCTGGATGTCCGCAGCGGACTCAGTCGTATCGATCCCTAACTTGGCAAGTAGATCAGCGAGGCTTTTTCGGTCTGGCGCGGTTTGTCGCTCTCCGGTCGCCGTCTCAACGAGGACATACTCGCTGCGATCATGCGAGAGCTGGTGACGAAAGCGTATAAACCGATCATCCGCAAGCCACTGTGGAGTGAGTTGCAGATTGGTAACGCGTGGTCGCTTTGACGCCTGGTCATCCGCGAAAGCAGACGGCGCCACGGTTAACCAAGCGATGACAAGCAACGATGTATTGACACGGGCGATTAGCAGTCGCATGAGGTTGGGGAGACGTTTTCTAAGATGAACACTCGAAGGTAGCGGTAATCAAAGAGCTGAGTATACAGAAGTCCGTAGCTCGCTGTTGTCAAATGCCCACGTAGAGAACTTTTTGCGTCCCAAAAAAACAAGCTACCCGAAAAGGAGCGGCGCGTCTCGTCCATCGATTGAGTCGTCTAAATCTACAGCCCACTCGCGCCGTTCCGCTACATCTGGATTGCTCATTAGAGCGTAAGATGCTCAACAGGCACTTCGGTCTGGTCATGTCAGATGACTGGTCGAAGAATGACCTGAGCTATCGAATATGCAAGACTTCTGAATTGTCGTTGTTCACTGTAAGCCCGACACAGTACTAGCCCGCAACGTTTGCCGAGGTTGAATCGGCCGAAAGATGGTTTCAAGTCGAAGTTCTGAATTTTGCTTGACAGGCATAACTGGTACGTGTATTATTGTCGCAATGCACCTAGACACGTGACAGATCTGCCATGCAATCGCTCAGTACTCTATTTCGGATTTCGCCTTCCTCGGGAGTGCCGATCTATCGGCAGATCATCGACCAGGTGCGAACTCTGATCGCTTCTGGGCGATGGCCGGAGGGAGCCATGTTGCCCTCGGTTCGGCAAATGGCGATCGAGCTGGAAATCAACATGATGACCGTCTCGAAAGCGTATGCCCGATTGGAAGCCGAAGGAGTGGTCGAACGTGTGCGAGGAACTGGGATGCGAGTTATGCCGACCAACGTCGTTGGCAACGCAACTCAACGCAAGGCCGAATTGAAACCGCTGGCTCAAGAGCTGGTTGCGCGGGGGCGTCAGTTGGGTTTAACGTTGGAACAAATACAGGCCGTCGTTCAATCTTGCCTGAAAGAAGAGTGATGCATGTCAATCATTGAAGCACAACATGCGGTAAAGACATTCGGATCGCACGTCGTACTGCGCGACGCGACGTTGTCCATTGAAAAAGGGCAAGTCGTGGGACTGCTCGGAACCAACGGAGCAGGAAAATCGACTTTCATCAAATGCCTGCTCGGCTTGCTGAAAGTCGATGAGGGACAACTGCAACTGTTTGGGGAAGCGAGTTGGGATCTCTCCGCTGAAGCCAAGTCACGTTTGGGTTATGTTCCGCAAGAAGCAAAGTTTTACAACTGGATGAGAGCTCGTCAGGTCATCGACTATTGGGGCACATTTTACAGGAATTGGAATCAGTCTTTAGTCACTGAACTTTGTGTCCGTTGGGACCTTCCTCGTGAACAGCGAGTGGGCACGTTATCACCGGGACAGCTGCAGCGACTGGCGCTGGTGGTGGCGATGGGGCATCGACCCGAGTTGTTGATTCTGGACGAGCCGGTTTCGAGCCTCGATCCAATTGGACGCCGCGAGACGTTGAGGCAATTGATTGATCTGACTCAAGACGGCGAGCATACGGTCCTCTTTTCGACTCATATTCTGAGCGATTTGGAACGGGTAGCATCGCATATTGCCATCCTGGCGGACGGTCGCATCGCTTGCTTTGAAGAATTGGATGGATTGAAAGACCGAGTGAAACGACTCAGGCTACGCTCCCATCGCGAGTTGCCAAAGTCGTTCGCCGTTCCTGGGGCGATTCGCACGAGTGTTACTGGTAGCGAAGCGTTGATCGCGGTCAGCCAGATCAACGAGGACTTGATCGGATCGCTGGAAGAGACATGGGAAGCCGAAGTGTGCGCGGAGGATTTAAGTCTGGAGGAGATTTTCTTGGAGCTAAGTGGTTCCTCGCATACGGCTGCGGGCTAAACGATATAGCGGTACGGCGCGAGCCGTCCGGTAATTCGCGTAGAAAAAGATAGGCGGAATCGGACGGCCTGCGCCGAGCCGCTATATATCGTAAATCACCGAACAATATCGGGGTTATACATAACAAGGTACGGAACAATGGTCCATCAACTTATACATGTGCTCAAGACATACCTGACCCGCAAACTACTTTGGCTTTTGGCGGCTGTGTACGCTCTGACGATCTGGTGCGAAGCCAACGTGCCGATTCGCCAGACGCCGTTGCTGTGGAACGAGATTCAAACCCAGTGGTTGCCGCGAAAGGAATTTGATGGGTTAACCGCGTTTCTCGACTGGCAAGCAAACGATGACGATCTGCGTGAGCTGCGTGGCCTTACGCTCAAGGGCCAGTTCGTGGAGGGAATGGATCATATCGGCCCGGAAGGGAAGCCGGCACCTACCTTGAAACTCGATCACAAAGTTCTCCCAGAGCATCTTTCCAAACTGGCAAAGTGCGTGAGGCTTACCGAATTGCATTGGTTTACGGTCGAGTTGTCTCCAGAGGTCGGCCAGACGCTGGCGAATCTTCCTCAGCTTCGTCAATTGGAATTGACCTTGATGGGTGCTCCATTCCCCAGCCTTGAGCACCTACCAACGATGCCGGAGTTGGAAATCTTTCAGATCCCAGGCATACCACCGGCGGAACTCGGATCGTTGGCGAAACATCCGCGACTGAGAACAATCGTCCTGCAGGATTCAATCCCGTATGGCCCGCTTGCAGGAACGATTGATACATCCCGATACGAAATTTGGCGGCAGCCATCTACTCTTCGTCGAGCTGCTCAAATTGAGCAAGTGATCATTAAGCCAGCTTCGGAGTATGAAATGGCCGTTAGGGAAGGAGTTCCTCACTATAGAATTGCACCAGACGCAGTCTACAAAGGAGTTCCGATTAGCGAGTCGCTGCGATCGGAATTAGCGAAGTTGCCCAATCTCAAAGCAGTGGAAGTTCGCGATCCCTGGGGTGGCTGGCCGGCTCGTGTAATCGATGATCCCGGACTGCGCCAATCACTCGCGGGACATCCAAATGTCGCCTTCAATCCGATGGCCTTCAAGTCTGAGTCATTGCTGTCGCCTTTTGCCGGATTCAGCTCAGTCGTGCTGCTCGTGATCCTGGGATTACAAATGTTTTCGCACTTTGCAACGAGTGCGTCACACACAATGCCGAATTTCGCCAAACCGCATCTGATCATTGCGGCCATCGTGTTGATTGTTCACGTAGCGCTGGTCGCTGGGATTACCGTGGTGCGGCGCGACGTGGCAGGCTTGCCGGCTATCGTACTCACACTCGCTTTACCCGTGATTGGCATATTGATTGCCTCCCTCCTTTCGCTCCGTCCTGCGACGTTTCCACTCCTGTTTCCACTGACATTCGCAGGGATCATGACGATGTTTACTGTCGGTCCCGTGCTGGTTAACTTGCTCGGGGCCAATGAATTCTTCCATGGCAATCAGCCAGTGCGCGCATTGGTGATTCTTGCCTGCGAAATCGCGGTGGTTTTCTGGGCGATACGCTCATTAGTTCGACTGCCAAGGAGTTTCAGTGAAGCTGGGATACCCGTCGGTTTGGGTTTCTCACAGACGCTGCAGCAGCTGCAAATGCGCAAGCTGAATCAGTCCGGAGCAGCCCTGCGTTCAGGACGATTGAATACGAAGTTCTTTGAACGAAGGCTGGAAGCGTTTCTTGCAGCGGAAGAGCGCAAGTCCTCCGGCGTCGCCAATGCTGTGCAGCAATGGCGAGCCGGCGAACCGGCGAATCAATTAAGCATCTTACTAATGTGTCTGTTAGGCCCATGGTTGCTGGTGGGGCTCTTCTCGCTCGTCTTCGGGCTAATGTCTGGACAGTGGGTGAGCGGCAAACTATTTGTGTTCTACTGCGTTGTGTTCGGAACGTTCTCGTTCACGGTGGCTACGCTTGTCAGGTGCATGGGAACGTACTCGCGTCGCCCAGTCCTGGCGCAGGAGCTGCTTCGACCGATGCGGCGAAGTGAAATGATTCAGCATCTTCGATCATCGATGTGGTCTGACCTACGACCAGCCTTCATAGTGACCCTTGGCTATCTTTTGACCTTGTTGCTGATTCATTCTTGGGGACCAAGGAGTTGGAGTTCACAAACCTTGGCAGAAGTTTCATTCAGTCACGCAATGTTGGTGCTGGCATTGCCTGTCCCAATCTGGGGTGGAACAGTGTTCCTACTGAGCGTACGCAAAGAATTCTGGCTGGGGACAGTAATTGCCATTGCCTACTTCGCGCTGTTTGTCGTGACTCAGATATACACCATGGCTAGGCTGATCGACGTAACGCAAATTCCTGAAGCCACGGCGATTGCGACTGCGGCCAGCTACTGGATTGCCGGAACGTGTGTCGTGATTGGTATTACGTTAGCCTGGTGGGGCGATCGTCGCTTGCCACAAGTCGAGTGGGGCGCGACTGGTTAATCGGAACGTGTGGACAACCGGACGTGAAAAACTCCGTGATACAGTCCCCGCTGGACTTCTCTCATAAACTCTTGGGCGAGTTGAGACCAGAAGTAGCGTTACGGCCCCCCTTTGTCATTACAAAAGATTGAACAGCACTGGTTTACGCTGGACTGCTATCAATGATCCGGCAAGTTTAACTTACGGGAGGACTTACTTGCGCCCGTACAAAGGGCCAAAGTTCTGGCAGGCGCGGAAGTCGGCTCCTTCCAAGTCGTCAGTGCCGAAGGCGTTCCACGCGCTAGGACGGAAGACTCGCGAGGCAGCGACGTTGTGCATGTAAACGGGGATTCGCAGGATCGACGCTAACGTGATGAATAAGTTTCCAACGTGGCCAGCAGTCATCACACAATGATTTGCTCCCCAGTGATTCATCACTTCATACGTCGATGTGAATGCACCGCGTCCAGTCAGTGTGGGTGCAAACCATGTTGTCGGCCACGTCGGATTGGTACGCTGGTCAAGCACATCGTGAACATTCTCGGGTAGCGCAATGGTGTGTCCTTCAGCGATTTGCAGTGCTGGTCCGAGACCATCGACAAGGTTGATTCGCGTCATCGTCGATGGCATTCCGCCTCGCGTCTTATAACGCGTACTCATGCCACCGCCGGGAAAGTATTCTGTGATCGACGGGTGCCATGTCGTGGCCTTGAGACATCTCTCAATTTCCTCATCGGTGATTTCCCAAAACGGTTTCATCGTCGGCTTGCCATCATGGTCCGACTGTTGGCCGCTGCCATCCAATGCCGCTGGTCCCGAGTTGATCAAGTGCAATATGCCATCGCTGGCTAGCCCCTCGAGTTTGTATCCGTCGCATGCTGAAGCGACCGCGTCAGGACTCCAGTACGTTCGTAGGTCAGCAAACACCTGGGCAGTATTCGTCAACAGATGTCCGAACAACATGGTGGCTGCGTTCAGAGCGTCATTTTCGGTAGCGACAATGTACGGCGCTCGCTTGCCGTTCCAATCAAACGACGTATTGAGGATCGCTTCGAGAAAATCGCCGTTGGGAAAATGATCTGTCCATTGCCGTTGTCCTTGGAATCCAGAGGCAATCGCTTGGTGTCCCTGCGCTTGTTCATGTAAACCCATCTCCGCAAGTTTCGCGTTGCCGACCATCAGGTCTCGGGCAATCAGCGTCATTTTGATGCTGTCGGCCCATTCGTGATCGAGCTGTTCACGCGACCGCTTAGTGGTCTCGCTGTTGTAGTCGTCGCCTTCAGGGCAATTGTCCTTGACCCACGCGAGCGCCTTTTCAAACTCTTGTAGATCGTAGTGGCCTTTGTTCATCCGCCCAATGAACTCGCTCATGTCGATGTCTTCGACTCGCATGCCCAGCCACTTTTCCCAGAAAGCATAATCAACCATTGATCCGGCGATGCCCATCGACGTACCACCCATCGACAAGTACGTCCTGCCTCGCATCAGTGCGACCACCAACCCACAGCGGACGAAGTCAAGAATCTTGGTCTGCACGTCTGTGGGTAGAGTTGCATCGCCTGCGTTCTGGACATCCTGGCCGTAAATTCCGAACGCTGGCACACCTTTCTGTGTGTGGCCGGCCAGCACGGCGGCCAAGTACACTGCGCCTGGTCGCTCGGTACCGTTAAAACCGAACACAGCTTTCGGGCGCAGAGGGTCCATGTCCATCGTTTCACTGCCATAGCACCAACACGCGGTGACGGTCAGTGACACGCCGACATTCTCGCGACGAAACTGGTTCTCACAAGCAACCGCTTCCGCAACTCCGCCAATGCATGTATCAGCAATCACACATTCAACTGGATTTCCGTTGGGGTAGCGAATGTGGCTGGAGATCAGCTCAGCCATTCGTTTGGCCAAGGTCATCGTTTGAACTTCGAGCGATTCGCGAACACCGCCAAGGCGACCATCGATTGTGGGGCGAATACCGATTTTGGGAAGATCGCCGCTGAAAACGCTGAGAGTTGATGGGGTCATATTTATGGAGGCGGGCTATGTCAGGCACTGATTCACGATGGCAACGATGGTTTGCGCCACCCGCGAACCGCAAGTGGCACAAACCGTGTCAACCAGCTTACATGTTGATCTCGAATCCCTTGCGATTCTCGCGTGAGAGGAACGAGTTCGCCAGATCATCGCCGATGATTTCCCGCTTCGCCGGATCCCAGTTGATTTCTCGGTCCAAACGCATCGCGATGTTCGAAAGGTGACAGATCTCCAACATCCGGTTGTGTGACCAGACATCCGAAATCGGTTGTTTGCGTGACTTCATCGCTTCGATAAAGTTTGCCGTGTGGTTTTCGCTTACTTTTCCGCCATAGACTTCTTCGATTGCACCGTCCGGTAGCGGACTATCTTTCAAGGCTTCAACTGGTTTGCCAGTAATCTTGCCGCGATTGACAAAGAAGCGGCCTTCGGTACCTTCGAAAAGAATCCCGTTGTCACCTTCGCTAGTGATAATCATTTCCACATCGTTGGGCATCGCGACGCCAATCTTGAACTTTGTCGCTGCGTTGTATTGATCGTGGACCATTGGCTGTCCGTCCTTGTACTCAACCGGCAACGTGAACTCTAACGGTGTCACTTTACTCGGCCCAGTGTCGCTGGCCCCGAGCGCCCAGCAGGCAATGTCAACGTGGTGAGCACCCCAATCAGTCAACTTGCCGCCGGAGTACTCATGCCAGTTGCGGAATGAGTAGTGGCAATTGCTAAACAATGGAACTCCGCCACCGTAACCTTCTCGCAATTGCGGCAACGCCCGGTAGGGAACCTTGGCCGCTGGCCCGAGCCATAGGTCCCAGTCGAGTCCTTCGGGCACATCCGTTTCGGGAATGACCGGCGAAGACTCCATCGCATCGATTCCACAGGTCACTCGCTTCACTGTTCCGATCCTACCGGCGCGCACCAAGGCAATTGCTTGTAGGAAGCGCTGTTCGGATTCCGTACGTTGCATCGTACCGACTTGAAACACGCGGCCTGTCTCTTTGACAACCTTCTCAATCAGCTTGCCCTCGGCAATGGTCAACGTCAGTGGCTTCTCGCAATAAACGTCCTTGCCGGCGAGCATTGCCTCGACAGCAATCTTTGTGTGCCAGTGGTCCGGCGTGGCAATCATCACCGCATCAATGTCCTTACGATCAAGAACTTCGCGATAGTCTTTGTAGGCATCCGGTTTCTTGCCTTGGGCTTTCTCGACTTTCTCAACATTCTGGCCCAAGACGTTTTCATCAACGTCAGCTAGAGCAGCGAAGTCGGCGAACTTGAATGACTTGCTGGTGATCGTCCAGCCTTGATTACGAAGCCCGATCGTGGCAAACACAGGCCGATCGTTGGGTGATTCGGCTGCAAATCCACGTCCTGTTAAGGGAAGCAGCATTCCTGCGGCACCCGTTGCCGCAGCACTTTTCAGAAACAGGCGTCGGGTTGGCTTGTGATTCAAGGGCATTGGATTAAATCCTGGGTAAAAGTTTGTATGAGAATGATCGTATCCAGTTGTGCGAAGCGGCACGCCGTGGAATCCAGTTCACGGAAACAGTTTCCGCCATTCGCCACCGCAAGTTTACTCGAAACTGGGACAGATAATAATTAGGGATAGGGGTAGGGAAGTCCGGTTGAGCCGGACTCCCCTCCCTCCAAACCGTGCGTGCGGTTTTCCCGCACACGGCTTTCCAGTTAGTAGTTGCCCGGATGGGATTGTCCGAAACGATTGTGGGCCTCCCGCAGACTACAG
>JBGSIA010000194.1:0-55663 GCA_041751935.1 Pirellulaceae bacterium
TGTAGTCTGCGGGAGGCCCACAATCGTTTCGGACAATCCCATCCGGGCAACTACTAACTGGAAAGCCGTGTGCGGGAAAACCGCACGCACGGTTTGGAGGGAGGGGAGTCCGGCTCAACCGGACTTCCCTACCCCTATCCGACGACCCGAATTCATCAATGGGTTGAGCTTGGCATGGCGACTGAACTGCTTTCAAAACCGACCCGACCTGCAGCGCCGACGCTGTTCCCAATCGTCGGCGTCGTTGCGTCCGCGGGTGGTCTGACGGCGATGAAGCAACTGCTCGGTGCGGTCCCAGTCGATTGCGGGCTAGCGTTTGTCTTGGTCCCGCATCTGGACCCCCGACAAGAGAGCCAAATGGTCGCGATCCTTTCCAAGGCTTGCGAGCTGCCAGTGGTCGAGGCGACTGACGCAATGGTCCCCGAAGCCAATCGCGTTTACGTGATTCCGTCCAAGTTCTATCTGACGATTCGCAATGGTCGCTTTTGTTTGAGCCAACCGACGAAGTCTGAAATCCGCGAGACTGCGATCGACATCTTTTTGCGATCACTGGCCAATGACCAAGGCGAGCGTTCGATCGGTATCGTCTTGTCGGGTACTGGCAGCCACGGCACGCTCGGCATTCGTGACATAAAGCTTGCCGGCGGGATGGCCATTGCCCAGGAGCCCTCCACTGCCGAATTTGACACGATGCCGGCAAATGTGATCCGCGAAGGCCTGAGCGACTTTGTGCTGCCGCCCGCCGAAATGCCCGCAACGCTAAAGCGATACCTGCAACAACCTTATCTCATCAACGCCACATCTTCGGCAATGAGTATCCCAGGCGAAGACGGACACCTCGATGCGATTGTCGAACTGCTTCGTATGCGCACGCAATTCGATTTCCGTTGCTACCGCAAAAACATGGTACTGCGGCGGATTCAACGTCGAATGGGATTGCATCAACTGGAAACGTCCGCGCAATACGCTCAACTTCTCAAGGAGAACCCCGCGGAAATCGCTGCGCTTTATCGCGATCTGCTGATCAGCGTGACCGCATTCTTTCGCGATCCGGAAGCCTACGATGCGTTGTCTGCAAAACTAAGGCCCGAGCTTATGATTCGCGAGGCCGATCGATTTCCGTTTCGCGCCTGGGTACCAGGCTGCGCGACGGGCGAAGAGGCGTATTCACTTGCATTGCTACTGAGCGAATTTCTCGACCAGCGCAGCGATAGTCAAGTTGATCGACCATCATCGGGTAAGCCGATCCAGTTGTTCGCAAGTGATGTTGATGAAGCGGCCATCGCGATCGCTCGGGCGGGCATCTACCCAATCAGTATCTCGGCCGACGTCTCCAAAGATCGCTTGGAGCGATTCTTTACGAACGCTGAGGACGACCACTACCAAATCGGCAAGCAACTGCGAGACGCGATCGTGTTTTCCAGACAGAATGTCATCAACGATCCGCCATTTTCCAAGCTTGATTTGATTTCCTGCCGGAACCTGCTGATTTACCTCGAACCGGCGATGCAGCAACGGCTTCTATCGCTGTTTCATTTTTCATTGGCCGATGACGGTCTCCTGTTCCTGGGACCGGCGGAATCGCTCGGTCACGCCAGTGACCTTTTCACGCCCATCTCCAAGAAATGGCGAATTTTTCAAAAGTTACCAACTAGCCTTCGCAAACAGTTTACTTTTCCAATCGGCACAACGAACATTTCGCAAAGCGTCCAAACAAACGCACCAACTAAGATCCCACCGCGTCAGGCATACAAAACCCTTGTCGATAGGTCTCTGATTACCCACTATTCGCCCGCAGCGGCGCTGATCAATCGCCGCTACGAAGTGCTCTACGTCACCGGCCCAATCGTCGACTACCTCGAATTTCCCGCTGGTGAACTGACGCAAAGTTTGTTAGCGATGTGCCGTCCGGGTTTGCGAACCAAACTGCGATTTGCCTGCCAAAAATGCATATCGGAAGAATCCGACACGGGCTTCGTGGCCTCAATCGAGCGAGGTGAACACTCGGTCCGATGTAGCGTTCACATTCGTATAGAGAAGCTTCCGGACGATGCAGAATCCTTCCTACTAGTTAACTTTGTGGACAAGCCTTCGCGAGGCGACGACTCCATCAACCCGAAGCTTAAGCGAGGATATTTCACAAGGCTGCTTCATCGCGTCCGCTACGGAAAGACTCATCTCCTGCGAGATCGACTGCAATCGGTGCTTGAACCCAACTACGTTCACCAAATGGAGCAAGAACTTCAAATCAACAGTGAGGAATTGGGCGGCGTGATTGCAGAACTCGAAGGAGCCAACGAAGACTTGAAATCATCCAATGAAGAAATCATGTCGATGAACGAGGAGCTTCAGTCGGCGAACGAAGAACTCGAAACGTCCAAAGAAGAGCTGCAATCGCTTAACGAAGAACTCAGCACGGTGAATCTCGAATTGCTGGACAAAGTCAACGAACTGGACGTCGCCAACAATGATATCTTGAACCTGATTGCCAGCACCGAGATCGCGACTTTGTTTCTGGATACCAATCTGCACATCCAGCGGTTCACGCCGCCGGCGGTGGCACTCTTCAATCTGCGGTTGACTGACCTGGGGCGGCCCCTGGGCGACATCACGCCACGTTTTGATGATGCCGACCTCCAGAGCGATTGCCAAAAAGTGGTGAAAGGTTCGTCACCCGTCCAGCATGAGATCGCTGGCCAGAATTCGCGTCTTTACCTGCGACGCATTCTTCCGTACCGCTCCAAAGGCGACCAAGTTTCCGGGGTTGTCATCACGTTTGTGGACCTTACCGATCGGCTCATGCTCGAACGGTCGCTGAAGGAGAGCAAAGATCACATTCTTGAAATCGCCTCCGATGAACAGCGACGCATCGGACAAGAATTACACGACGGCACACAACAAGAATTGACGGGGTTGTCACTGATCGCTGGAACCATAGAAGACTTGTTTGCCCAGAAAGTCCAAACGATGGGCAATCATCACGACCCGATCTCGTTCAGTCACGAAGAGTTGTCTCGGTGCATGGAGACGTCAGCCAAACTGGTGCGAGGATTGAAAGAAGCCAACCAGCATGTGCAATCACTTTCACACGGCATTATGCCCGTTCAGATCGACGCCGAGGGCTTGAAATCGGCACTGACGGAACTTGCTTGCGCTACGACTGTGGCCGGAAAGCTTACCTGCGGCTTCGTTCAACACGGTCCATCGACCCTCGAAAGCAATACGGTCGCCACCCACCTTTATCGAATCGCCCAAGAAGCGGTCAACAATGCACAGCGGCACGGTGGAGCAACCGACATTCGCATCTCGCTATCGACCGACAAACATCAAATGGAATTGAAAGTGAGCGACAATGGAATCGGTATTGTCGAAGCCGATTTGCGAGATCACGGCGGCGACGGCAGGGGTTTGCAGATCATGGAGTACCGAGCCAATGTGATTGGCGGGGTTCTGTCGATTTCGGCGGGCCGCAACCATGGAACCATCGTGCGATGCACGATTACAACGCAAAGGAACACAGGATGAACCAATTTCAAACTCGGTGGCGAATTCTCTTGGTCGACGATCATCCGATGATGCAGGATGGATTGTCGATGCGGATCACGGCCCAAGCCGGATGGGAGGTCTGTGGCATGGCGGCGACCGAAGACGAAGGTTTCGCATTGATTACCCAGCAAAATCCTGACTTGGTGCTAGTCGACATCTCGTTGGGCACCGGCAACGGCATCGACTTGATCAAACGTGTACGGAGCCGAAACCCAACGGTTAAATTCTTAGCGATTTCCGCGTACCGAGAATCGCTGTACGCCGAACGCGCCATGCGGGCCGGCGCACTGGGATATTTGAACAAGCAGGAAACCAACGAAAAGCTGATCGAAGCGATTCGGACCGTTCTCAAAGGAGAACGATTCCTCAGCGATGCTCTGCAAGCCCGTTTGGTCGCATCAGCGCTCGGCAACACGTCGGTCGAGCAAGATCCAATGTCTCGCCTGAGCGACCGCGAAAAAGAGATCTTCCGCCTGATCGGCGAAGGCCTGACGACCGGTGCCATCGCCGATCAACTTCTGCTCAGCACGCACACGATCGACACCCACCGTGAACACCTCAAACGCAAACTCAATGTTGGCACGGCAGCCGAATTGAGTCGGTTGGCCTTTCATTCGATGATCGAAAACACGTAAGTCAAGTTCATCTGCCGCCGTTTGCGTTGATAACATTGAACGTATTTAAAGAGATTGAAATTTGTAGGCGAAGTTATATTGAGCCTGCGGCTGCCGCACACCGTCATGACGCAGCAAGGTAAGACTAAGTAACCTCCGAGTTCTTCCACGCAGATCTATATGTGCCTGCTCAGATCAATCGTTGCATGCGCATCGCACTCACAAATGGGAAGTAAGTGATCGCGGGCAGTATGACCACGTCTGTGGTTATCCCAATCTTGCGTGGCGCTAAGCAGATGATTGAGATGCTCATCGCTAACGCTGCAAAACGCATTGAGCACTTCGTGCTTGATGGTCCGGATCAGTAACAAGGAGAACTCGCGTGACGACGCAAATCTCTCACGTCAGGCAATATCACTTGTTCGACAGAACGACACGTTGGCAACGACTGTCGCTATTGGTCGAGCTAGGCGGGCAAGCTTTCGACGATCTCCGAGAGCGTAGAGCTGAGCCCACGTCGCAGCCGTGGTTTGTAACGGTCAAGGAAATGGCAGCGTGAAGTGAAACGATGGCTCATTGATTCAAGCCAAGGCAAAGCATGTGTTTCTCCGATGCCCTTGAAAAGCGTGCGTCGTTGGATTCTAAGCGACGTGTCAATCCAATCGGATCTTGTGGAGAGGCCAAAAGGTGGTGGGATTTATTCGACGGACGGACGGACGGACGGTCGGCTTCGGCCTTACAATTCTACACAACAGCTGTCGGCCACAACAACCTAGACTGGGCGGATACCGAGACAAATTGCTATCGGTACGCCAGTCGCCTCGCAATAAGAATTAAATCATGACATCGAACACTCACAACGAAACCAAGATTTCGCCGGACAGTCACATGAGTCGCCGAACCTTTATTGTGAGGTCGACAATCGCCACGAGCGTTTGCCTATCAACGACCGGGTCGCAAAACCATGCCCATGCCGGCGAGTTTACTGACCGCATCAAGAAGGCGGTCAAGTTCCATATGGTCACAGAGAAACTTCCGACCCACGACAAGTTTCGGCTGCTGATGGATCTTGGATTCGATGGCGTGGAAGTTCGGTCCATGCTCGACAACACGCATGCTGATGAACTACGCGATATTTCCTCTGCGATTGAGAAAACGGGCTTACCTGTGCATGGCGTGATTAATTCGGACAACCCAGATCTCATTGGTGCCATCGATCAAGCAAAGGCACTGGGGGCAACGTCGGTACTGCACGTGGTGCGGTACGATACCAAGATGCGCTACCTCGAAAACTATCGCGAAACCCAGGAAACGATTCGAACCGCCGTGGAACACGCGGAAAAGCAGCAAGTATCGATCTTAATTGAAAACGTGTGGGCAAGCTATTTGATCGAGCCCCTGTCCATGGCTCGGTTCATTGATGAAATCAATAGCCCGATGGTCCAGTCCTATTTTGATATCGGCAACGTTGTTCGCTGGGGATGGCCGCAACATTGGATCGAAGTGCTTGGCTCGCGCATCAAGAAGCTGGATGTCAAAGAGTATGATTTGAAAGTCGCGATGAGCACCGGCATGCGCAACGGATTTGACGTGCCTATGGGTGAAGGCAGTATCGAATGGGACAAGGTGCGTGAGGAGTTGATGAAAATTGATTATCGCGGTTGGGCCACCGCAGAAGTGCGTGGCGGTGACCGCAAGCGACTAGCGGAGATCGGAGAGCAAATGAATCGAGTTCTCGACCTTTGAACTGATTCATCTTCATAACGAGTTTAAATCAATTGACGCAGTTGCTGCGGCTTCATTTACCGCCGTACCAGACGCCGCGAAGCCAATTGTGGCGGCGCAGCTGCCGCAGCAAGTCCGCTGGCAGGTCCGGCAGAACGCTTACCGGCGCGATCATCTCAACTTGGCGAACATTTCGCATGCCAACAATCACCGTCGAAACTTCGCGACGCGAGAGCACAAATTTCAATGCCACGTCAGCCAGCGAATAAGTCGACTCCAGCGATGCCCCTTCGATATCCTTGAGAATTTCGGCGACTCGAGCCACAGTTCGAGGCATGCGGTCGCCAGCAAAGTAGTCGCTGCGAAAATCGTTCGCTGGAAATTGATGTTCCGACGTGTATTTTCCTGTGAGTGCACCCTCATCGAGTGCCACACGAACAATGACGCCAGTTCCGGTTTCCTCTGCGACTGGCAGAATTTGTGCCACCGCTTCTTGGTCAAGCAGGTTGAAGATGATTTGCACGACATCCACCAGCCCATCTCGCATCAGCTCGACAACGCACGATTGATCGTGCTCTGGAGTACTGACGCCAATCAAACCAACCTTCCCTTCGTCGCGCAATTGCCTCAGTACAAGAAGTGGTTGGGGGTCGTCATTCCATGCTCGCGTCCAGGTATGCAGTTGCAACAAGTCCAGTTTCTCGACGCCTAAATTCTTGAGCCTGGCGTGAACATTGTCTCGCAGGTACGCGGCCGAATAGCGATCTTGCCAGCGGCAATAGGGACTGGGTGGCCAAGGCCCAGCATCTGGCGGTGTCTTGGTGGCAATAAACGCTTGAAATGTTTTGGCATGCAGCGCGGCGCGAATGATCCGCTCGCTATGACCGTCGCCATATCCCGCTGCGGTATCAAAAAAGTTGATTCCCTGGTCCATCGCTGCATGCAGAGCGGCGATCGATTCGGCGTCGTCTTGCCCGCCCCAGCCGCCACCGATCGCCCAGCCTCCGAAGCCAATTTCCGAGACCCGAGGTCCTTGGTCGCCGAGTGTACGATGTTTCATGCTGGTATTTCAAAGTTTCGAGACAACAAATCCGAACGAGACGTTACCAAGAACTTACCCGGCCGTGAAACACAACGAAACCGCTAAACGAGAAGCTTTGCCGGTTAGTGAATCGGTTCACCCGACAGGAACACAAACCTCTGATCATTCGCACTCGAACGCCGTGTTGTCCTCAACTCTAGCTTGGCAACATACCGAAATTATGGCGTGTGGCGGTACACCTGTCGCATGCTTTGCGATCTCTCGAGTCCGAACGGTCCATGTTCGGTTTCTAACTGTTGGAGTGGTCTCGGTGCCTAAGCTTTCTCCGATTCCTCGGCTGTCGATCGTCGTTCCCGTCGGCAATTGCATCGAGGCGTATGAAAACACCTTGGTTAGCGTTCTGGAGAACCGGCCGGTGGATTGCGAAGTGTTGGTGGCACACGATGGCAGTTACGATGACCCGTTTGACTTAAGTGACGAAGTACGATTCATCGTTGCTAGCTCGTCACGGATGACGGACTTGGTCAGTGCGGCAGCGGCAGCTGCGAAAGGTCGCTTTGTTCACGTCATCGCTGAGGGAATTTGTGCGACGGAGGGCTGGACTGAACCGGCCTTGGAGAAGTTCGAGCATCACGATGCGGGGATTGTTGCTCCAGTTATTCGTCATACATCGAGCCGCCGTGTGGTTGCGGCAGGCTGGAGCGACACCGCCGCGAGACTTTGCACAAGTTTAGCAAGCGGTGCCAAACTCGTTGATGCACGTACCGCCATTCGCGTGGACGGTGCTTATCTGCAAGCTTCTTTTTGGCGACGACAACTGCTCTGCTCGCTAGCTGACACTCTTTATATGGTCAACGACATTGAAGCAGTATACGCTCACACTCTGGCGCTGGACGTCGCCGGATGGCGCACCATGGTAGCGACCCAGTGCGAAGTGGAGTACCCGCACGCGACTTTGGCGTGGGACGATTCCTCCTTCTCGCGAGGGCAACGCCTGCGCGCGGTCCACGATGTGGTACTGGAAGAACATGGCTCGGCGATCGGCGTTTCAATCGGCGCGATGCTACGAAACATCCTCAGGCCAACTCGCTTCGCGGAATCGCTCGGTCAGGCAACGGCCGCGATGTCGAAACGATCGATTCGAAAACGACTTAACGTCGACCGAATCGAATCGATCGACGTTGAAACAGTATCCATGGCGAGGGAAGATCGTCAAGAATTTAGACGTGCTGCGTAGAGCTGCAGCAATTACTCAGCCTTTTTTTTGCCCTTACCTTTGCCTTGTTCGGGACCCGCCAGCGTTCGCACAACAGCTTCGGGCAGAGCTTGCTTCTGCTCGTCAGTTAGTAAGGCCAATACTTGCTTGCGAAATTTAGTCGTGATCTCGTTCGACTTGGTGAGTACAGTTTTTTCAGCTTCAGAGAAGCCTTCATTCGCAGCGGCGGCAAGGTCCTTACCTTTCTTGCCGGCTTCGCGAGCTGCTTTCAGTGCTTCGGCGCGTTTTTTTGTCAACTCGGGAGTGAGCCCTTCGGTTGAAAGAGCCTTGATCTGTTCTTGCACTGCAGCGCCGAGTTCTTTGATTTTCGCTTCTTGATCGTCAGTCAATTTTGCTGCTTCCAGCGATTTCATTATCTGTGCGACAATCGAATTACCGCCACCGCCTTTACCCTTCTTTTTCTTCGCTGGCGCGTCATCTTGCGCAACCGCAGATACACACACAACAGCGGCTAGCGCCAACACACTCAAACAGGAAATTACACGCTTCATTGGAATCATCCGACAGATTATTGACAGGAGCCGCTGACCGACCATCGGCGCGACGAACCCGTATTGTGAACCATGCCTGATCGTTTCGCTATAGCGCGGCTTCCTGGACCGCAAACATCTCGCTAAAGTGAATTATTCGCCCCAGATGGTCGGGAGGCGAACTGACCTTTCGTTCGAGATCGAAAGATCGGCCAAATCAATAACTGACGCTGTCGCGTCCCGACTCATGCAAGTGTTCATGCATTCTCAAGCGTAGACAAAATCGATGGGTGCATCGATATCCGGATGTAGGCTTTGGTGGACAGGACACGTTCGAGCGGCAGCCTCGAATCGAGTTCGCATTGAATCTTCGACGAGCAGACCGACTGGAATAGTTACGACGGTTTTCAACCTTCCAATCCGCCTCACCGGGGAAGTGATCATTTCTTTGGTCACTTGCACATGCATTCCCTCCAAGTCCACCTGGTGACGCTTCGCCATTATACCCAAGATTGTCATCACACACGTTCCAAGTGCTGTGGCGACTAGATCGGTTGGCGAAAACGATCCGCCCGTTCCACCGTTGTCCAGCGGCGCCTCGCTTTGCAATTGTGATCCGCTGGGTCCGTGCGACGCTCGGCATCGCAATTCGCCCAAGTAGGTAACATCAATTTCAACAGCCATCGTTCTCACTTTCGTAAATCTGTTTGTCCCGATACGTTAAGCAGCAATCGCTCGTACGACGCGTCGCCATTCACACCACCCGCCACACGTTACCCGATGCAGCCATTATGAAGGTACCTTCAATCGATGAGTAAACAAATTAAATTCGTTCTTATTTCGTTCTGCTTCATTATGCTAACCGCGTCGTCCGCAGCTCACGGCCAGACAACGTTCACCAATCCAATCGCTGTCGGTCAAGACCCTTGTGTCGTCTTGGATGGAGGCCGTTATTTGTGGATTCAAAGTGACAACGAAATCATTACGTTGCACGTCTCGGACACGCTAACCGACCTCGGCCGGGAGCACGTGATCTGGACAAGTCCGGAAAGCGGCCCCTACTCGGCAGAGATCTGGGCTCCAGAATTATTGAAACTGAACAATCGTTGGTACATCTATTTTGGCGCCAGTAATGGCGAGAACATCAATCACCGGACCTACGTCTTGGTTTCCAAAACAAGCGATCCGCTGGGCGACTACACGCTGCACGGTCCACTCTACACCGGCGATCACTTCGATACCAAGCAAGAGAACTTGTGGGCGATTGACATGACGATTCTTAAGCACGAAGGGCGGCTGTACGGAATCTGGAGTGGTTGGACAACCGTCGACAGCGATGTGCAAAACCTGTATATCGCACCGATGAGTTCACCGACAGAAACCAGTGGTAATCGCGTGCTCATTTCGGAATCCGACGACTATCTCTGGGAACGCACCGAAGAGTCTTTACGAAGTCGCGGCTTGAACGAGGGCCCGCAATTATTAAGACACAACGGTCGCACTTTCGTCGTATATTCTTGCGCCGCATCCTGGCTGCCGACGTACAAACTGGGGCTATTGGAATTGGTGGGAACAAACCCACTGGACCCGAAGTCCTGGAAGAAGTCACCACAACCGATATTCGAGAGTACCGAAGCGACGTTCGGCGTAGGCCACGGTTCCTTTACCACCTCACCGGATGGAACACGCTGGTGGCACGCGTACCATGTCAAGGATAGCGTCGAGCCCGGATGGAAGCGAAGCATTTTTGTGCAACCGATGAACTTCAAAGAAGACGGTACACCCGATCTAGGTACGCCGGTCAAAGCTGGCGAGCCGCTGGTGTTTCCATAGCGAGGATCATTTGCTCCAGCCAACCGGTTGAGTCCAAGCCTGTTGACGCTGGTCCTTGAACGAAGGATCTTCGGGTGGAATGCTGCTGGTAACAACCGCCCGAACGTACAGTTCGTCTCCAGTCATCTTGTAGCTCGGGCTGATTCCCGGTGCAGTGGCGACGACACGGCCGATGCGATCATCCTTGCCATGCTTGAGGGTGGCGATAAAGTCGGTTTGATACGTCGCGTTGTCACTTGAAACAATGCTCAGCGACAGTGTTCGAGCGGACTCATCGAACTGGATGTCGTCGAGCGTCACGCCACTGGACGCATAAAAATCACCGCGTTTCATCGCCCGAATCAAGTGCTCTGGAGTAAGGTAGGCGGCGCGAACCATCACCCAACCACGACCGGGACGCGCACCGGGTTTGCCGTGATACTCGTGGCTATCGTCGGTAGCGACACCCATAATCGGCGGAACCTTCAAATCGGTTTGCCGAATTGCATTGACCAAATCCCAAATGCGTTCAATGCTCGGATGCTTGTCATCGCCCAAGTGGTTCACGCCTGGATGCCCGTTGTAGACTTCGTAAAACTGTTCCGAAACGACTGCTGCGAGATCCTCGGCGGTGATCGCATAGTGAAAGTTCGGATGATTCAGGTGTGGCAGCACTTCACGGCCATGCGACTTTTCGTGCTCCAGTATCGCTCGCAGATTATTCTGCATCGCTTCGCGGACCGTTGCGCCTCCAGTCGGAGCAATCGCTTCAGCGATGTTGGTCGCGTTGATATGAACGGGCTTCCCCTCCGCGCTGTCGCTTATCTCTTCGGCCTGGATCATGATGAATTCACCACTCCGTTCAACGAGGTGCCGGAATTCGGCGAGTGGCTTCAGTCGCACCGAGTAGTCCTCCTCCGTCGGTTCGCCGCGAGTTTCGACCCAGTCATCACCGAATCGTTTGCGATACTTGGCGAGTGCCGTGTCATCACTGCGCTCGACAATTTTTTTCAGCGGCATATACCGAATACCGTCACTGATCACATTGTGGTCCGAAAGCGCCAGAAAGTTGTAGCCTCGCTCGGCATACCAAGCTGCGATCATTTCCGGAAAGTCGTCACCGTCACTCCATAACGAATGCGTGTGTAAATTGCCTTTCCACCAGCGTGGCTCTTCGGTTTGGGCGTTACAGCAACAGGCACCGAATAAAACGCAGAAGGCGAATAGAGTACGCATCAGAGCCAGGTGGGATAGTTGTTGAGATAGTTTTGCGTTCGTTCGCTGGACGCGTTAGCATGATAGCTTGTCTAAACCTCCCTTGCACGCTGTTGTCGGACGACCTCGATGAACGCTCCTGGCCAACTTTCGCAAACGCGACGAGCATTTTTCAGTTCTGCGGGTAGCGGTTTCGGGGCGGTTGCGTTAGCGGCAATGGCTTCCAAGGGAGCGTCCGAAGCACACGAGCCTACTGTGGATTGGTTCACTCCCCGACGTGCGCGAGTCAAACGTGTGATTTGGTTGTTCATGCATGGAGGGCCAAGTCATGTCGACCTGTTTGATCCCAAGCCTGACCTACGGCGACTCGCGGGGAAGCCACTGCCGGAGAGTTTTGGTGCCATCAAAACTCGCCGTAAAGTTGCCACCAACCCGCTACTGGGTCCGCTAAAACCGTTTCGACGACATGGCCAGTCAGGGATTGAAATAAGCGACTTCCTGCCCGAGATTTCATCGCATGCCGATGAGTTGTGTGTGATTCGCAGCATGCACGGTGACAGCGTGAATCATCCTCAATCGGTCTACCAAATGAATACCGGTAGCATCTTGATGGGACGGCCCAGCGTCGGCAGTTGGGTTGCCTATGGCTTGGGCAGCGAGAACGAAAACCTTCCCGCATTTGTCGTGCTGCCGGACCCAGCCGGTGGACTCAAGGGTGGACCACCTGCCTGGGGCAACGGTTTTCTGCCAGCCAGTTATCAAGGTGTCACGATGCGAGGTGGAGAGAATCCGATCCTGCACCTGCAACCGCCCAGCGGCTTCACGCGACAACAGCAGATCGAATCCCTGGAGCTAGCCCAGTTTCTCAATCGCCAACACTTGGAATCTCGCGGCGGTGATGATGAACTAAACGCCCGCATCAAAGCTTACGAACTGGCCTTTCGGATGCAGGCCTCGGCTCCGGACCTTGTCGACTTGACCCAAGAATCCGCAGCGACGATGCAACTTTATGGAATTGATCGCAAGGAAACTCGGGATTACGGCCAACGTTGTTTGCTCGCGCGTCGAATGGTCGAACGTGGCGTCCGCTTCGTGCAAGTCTATTCAGGGGATACCAATGGCTGGGACGCGCATAGCGATGTGCTGACGAATCATACCGAACATTGCCTAGCAACCGATCGACCCGTCGGAGGACTACTGACGGATTTGAAGCAGCGAGGACTTTGGGACGATACGCTTGTGATTTGGGGAGGTGAGTTCGGGCGTATGCCGATGAGCGAATCCGGTAAGGGTCGCGATCACAATCCATGGGGCTACACCATTTGGCTCGCCGGCGGCGGTGTACAAGGCGGAATGGCTCACGGAGCCACCGATGCGATCGGCTTACGAGCCAGTGAAAACTTGGTTCATATTCGCAACTTCCATGCAACCCTTTTGCATCTACTCGGTGTCGATCACGAGGCATTGTCGTTCTACCACAATGGTCTCGACGAGCGGCTGATTGGTCCGACCGACGACGTAGAAATCGTGCGGGAGATCCTGACATGATGCATCGTGTATTTCTTCCACCGTTATTAGCCGCGATGTTCGTGACGCTGTTGCGAGCGAATGATCGCCAAGTGTTGACTAAAGACGTTGTCATCGAAGAGACCGTCATCGAAGACGAGATCACCGAGTTTGACCGTGATCATTGGTCATTCCAGCCGATCGTTCCGCACCATCCACCAACGTCAACTTTGGGCGGTGTCGATCGCACGCCGATCGATGCCTTCGTACAAGTTCAGCTGGCAAAAAAGGGGCTGCAGCCGTCCAAACCTGCCGCTCGCAACGTACTACTGCGACGATTGACGTACGACTTGATTGGCTTACCACCAACTCTCGAAGATTTGTCTTCATTTGAACAGGACTCTTCGCCAAGGGCATACCAACGCGTTGTCGATTGGTTGCTGGCGTCACCTGCTTATGGCGAGCGCCAAGCCCAAGATTGGCTGGACTTGGCACGGTTTGCAGAAACCGACGGTTTCGAGCATGATCGTGTGCGGCCGGATGCTTGGAAGTATCGCCAGTGGGTCGTGGATGCGATCAACGACGACATGCCGTACGATCATTTCGTCCGTGCCCAATTAACGGGAGACCAAACCGGTCGCCCTCAGGATGCCATCGCCACCATGTTTTGTTTAGCCGGCCCGGACATGCCGGACCTCAACGAACAAGACTTACGCCGTCACGACAAATTGAATGAAATCACGTCCACGATTGGCTCGTCGTTGCTGGGCCTACAAATGCAATGTGCTCAATGCCACGATCACAAGTACGATCCGATCAGCCAAGCCGATTTTTATCGCCTTCGCGGAGTCTTTGAGAGTTCGATCGGCGAGTTGCAACGAGACAAGCCCATCGCGACGTTGGTGGACTTTGCAGAGCCATTCACGCCCCATGTTTACTATCGTGGCGAGCTAGGCAACCGGGGACCGCGAGTCGATGCGGCGCCACCACGCGTTGTGTGCGATGAACGAACATTGGAAACGTTTGATTTCCGACATCCCCGCCAAGCCTTTTGTGACTGGTTGCTCTCTGACGTCAATCCCTTGGTATCGCGAGTGATTGTTAATCGCGTGTGGCAACGTCACTTCGGCAAAGGTTTGTGCGAAAACCCCAGCGACTTTGGCGTGGTGGCGGGCGGTGCGACACATCCAGAACTTTTGGATTATCTCGCGACTCAACTGCGGCACGGCAAATGGAGCTTGAAACGGCTCTCTCGCGAGATCGTTATGTCGGCGGTCTATCGCCAGGCAAGCGAACCACACTCGGAGATTGACCCCGAGAACCGTTGGTACTCGCACTTTCCTCGAAAGCGACTTGAAGGGGAACTCATCCGCGATTCGCTGTTGTTTGTCGGCGACCGGATGAATGCTGAGTACGGCGGTCCGAGCGTGATGCCGCCGCTGCCGACAGAGTTGAAACAATCATTGTTGAAGGGCCAGTGGAGCGAGAGTGTTCGCCAAGCCGACCATCACCGGCGCAGCATCTATATATTTGCTCGGCGGAATCTTCGCTATCCCATTTTCGACGTATTCGATCGACCTGACGCCGGCAGTTCGTGCGCGGTCCGCGGACGTTCGACCACAGCATTACAGTCGCTGCAGATGCTCAATGGCGATATCGTTGTTGATGCTTCCGTGAGCCTACGCGACCGACTGTTGCGAGACTGTAATAACGACCAAGCGAAAATGATTGATACGCTGTTTTTGTTCGCCTTCTCGCGTCACCCATCCTCGTCGGAGCTGATCAGGATGAAAAAGTTTCTCAACGGCGAGGCATCGGCGGTGACGCAATCGCCTCTGCCTATGCGGTTATTGACCCTGTGTGTTGCAGCCCTGAATGCGAACGAGTTTGTCTATTTGGACTGACCAAGAGCCCCATGCCAATACCTCTCGCCCGAAACGTTCTTGGAACTGGAAGCCGATAGCGAAAAGGCAAGGCAAGACGCGATCAAAGATTCGAAATAGCTTGACTTGACCAAAGTAAATGCCGCTCTGTGTCCAGAGCGGTGCGCCATTCGAGTACACTACGAGAAGGTTGTATTGGAATCCGTCGCACCTTGGTGAGTCTTCGTATGTCACTTTTCTTTCGTGTTTTTTCCGCCCACTCGGTTCTTGTCGCTTGGATTGTTTTCGGGTCACTAACCGGAGTAACTTGTGGCGACGACGCGTATCGCGAACAGCCCGGTACCGCAGGCAATGGCAATATCATTGTTGGACCGGATTATTCGATTGATCCCGACCTGACAGATCAGGGTAACCCCAAAGGAAAGCTGTTTGAATTCGCCATCTCATTGGCGGAAAGTAAGATATTTCGCGGTGACGATTCGACGCTCAACTCTCGCAAAAGAGTACGAAAGGAGCGAAAGATTTTCGTTTACGTACCGGCTGCGTACCAAAATGGAACCCAAGCCCCGATCCTGGTGATGCATGATGGGCCAAGTAACCTCAACTTGGTTCGCAATGCGTTGGACAACCTAACGATCTCAACCAATCCCGATCGAAAGCTTCCAGCTTTCATTGCGATCGCTATTGAAAATGGAGGTGATGACGGCAAGGGCAGCGAGCGAGGATTGGAGTACGACACAATGTCGGATCGTTTGGCGAGGTTTGTCAATGATGAGGTCTTGCCAGCGGTGCTTCATCAGCCGGAAATCAAGTCCGCGTTTCCGAATATCGCGTTCACTGACAATCCGTGGGGACGAGGAGCGATGGGGTGCAGCTCTGGCGGTGCGGCGGCACTCACGATGGGTTGGTTTCGACCGGATCTGTTTCGCCGGCTGATCACCTACTCCGGCACTTTCGTCGATCAGCAAGATGATGACGCAGCGGAAGAAGCCACGTACCCGTTGGGAGCCTGGGAATATCACTCAAGCATGAACTTGATTGAGAACGGTGAAAAGAAGCCGCTACGAATATTCACGCATGTGTCCGAGAACGACAATCGCGCGAGTGATCCGGAGGAGACCTATCACAATTGGGTGATGGCGAATGAGCGAACCGCCGCAGCCCTGAAGTCGAAAGGCTACGACTATCGGTACGTGTTTAGTCGCGCGACCAAGCATTGTGATGGCAAAGTTTTTCAACAGACCTTAGCCGACACGCTCGTTTGGATGTGGTGTGGTTATCACTCGCAACCGTGAGACAATTCGGTTACTGCGTTTTGAGTCGTGTCAGTTCGTAGAGAAACAGTGCTGCGGCGACGCTGACGTTAAGACTATCCGTCCCAAGCTGCATCGGTATCGTCACGCGGTCCGTTGATACGCGCAGCAGGTCCTTGGACAGTCCATGGGCTTCGTTGCCCATCATCAGCAACAGCGGTCGATGATCATGCCGAAAGTTATTGATCTCAACGGCGGAAGGATCGAGCGTCGTCGCAACGCTGCGAACTACCCCCGTATCGCTCCATGAGCGAATGGTACCCAGTGGATCGTACAGATCGTAGAAATTGTGCTTCAGCGCCGTTGCCATGCTAACGCGAAGCACCCGACGCGAGAATGGATCGGTTGTTGATGGTCCGATGAGAATGTGCTGGACCCCCAATGCAGCGGCTGTCCGAAGGATGCTGCCCATATTTTCCGGTTCGGTGACTCCGATTGCTGCAAGTGCTAGAGGTACCGAGTTCCAATCCAGTTCGTTGGCGAGGGCAAATCGACGACGAATGCCACAGGCAATCACACCGCGATGAAAATTGAATCCAAGCAATTGCTCCAGGTTCGATCGCGGCAAACTAAGTATGGAGACGTCGGTAGCAACTCGATCGATCCATGCTGCATTCAACCCATGCTCAACGACAATCGACTTAATGCTGTAATCGCTATCGATCAATCGCTCCACGACCAATCGGCCTTCGGCGATAAAAAAATCCCCATCACGACGCGTCTGGACATGCCTAATATTGACGTAGGGTGCCAAACGTGGATCGTCAATTTGCACCGGTTCGATTCGCTCTGGTGACGGCAGAAACTGTGGCATCTCTAAATGTCGTACTGAATCAACCTGCGATCTGTGAAACGAACCATCAGCTTGACAATGTCAACGGGTTTATCCAATTCGAGCAAGTTCATGATTCTCGCTCGGCGATTCTCGACAGTTCGCGTGCTGCAGTTGAGCGATTCGGCGATATCCTTGGAGGTTTCACCCATCGCCAGCATGCGACATAATTCCTGGTCATCGCGAGGCAGATTCTGGAAAACTGACGCTAACAGTTCAAGTGATTTTTGATGCGGATTGTCATCGATGCCTAATTGAACTAACCGACGAGTCACACCCACGATGACTGCTCCCGCAGCATTGGCGGGTAATGCTTGTTTATGCGTCAGTTGTTCATAAAGATGCCCATCAGCAGCACTTCCAATGTGATGGACATCGATTGACAATGCGCCACCGAGAATTAACTCATCCGTTTTGATCGACAATATCGTGAGCGTGGCATCCAAGTACGCCTCTCCACGTCGACCGATGGGTGAACGGCGTGGTGAAAACGACGCCAGATAAGCAGAGTTTCCGTACATCAGCGTCCGGTCCGCGCCTTTGAGATAAATCGCGTCCTCAAACCTATCTAAGTTGGGCATGGCCGTTTGCTCACGAACAAACCACTCATTCAGCACAGCGACGATTGCTGCAACGGAAGACTGAAAGTCCTGGCTATAGTGAAGCGTGACGTCGAACGGCATCGTTAGGGGCAATGATGACTTGATTGATTTGGCGGGTGGATGCTTCGGAACGTCAGAATATCCGATGTGGATCGGTTTTGCCATGTTAGTGCCGCACACGCAATCGTCGCAGATGTGCAAAAAAAACGGCGAGGTGACTAGCCCATGCGTCACCTCGCCGTTTCATGACCAAAACCGAGAGCGAATCCTAAAAATCGTTCACCAACCAATCGCAATCCCACACCACGATTTTCGGCAAACGACCGTTCGCACCGTGCGTCGGGTCGACTACTCAGCCTACCCTCACCGGTAACCTCCTGAATCGGTTGATTGCACAGGCAAACAGGATTGCAAGTCAACGCTTCGTTACAATCGTTACGACCGGCGCTGGATGATAGGGGTTGTAACGACAAACAAGAGCCAGTCTGTCGTCAAAGGGATCGACAACGCTCTGGCGAAGTCACTTGAGCGAATCTTTGTCGCTCGATTTGCTTTACGAAAAAACAAACTCAACCCGAAACGGGCGCTGCACTGGTTAACTCCAACTTTACTCGCTCCTGCTGTGACACTACCGAATCAAATATTGCGGCGTCAGCCGGGTTATTCGCTTTTAGGTCGACATACAGTGCCTTTAATCGCATTAACGACTGAGATAGTGCAGCGCCACCACCGAGCAACTCTTGGACCTCGCAGCGCTGTGTTAGCGCCAACGCTTGATACAGCCGATCAACTTGCGGATTGGCGAGTAGCTCATCCAGCACGCGAGCGGCTTGCTTGTATTCGTTTGCTTGCCGGAGGCATCTGGCCAACTGCAATGTGGACTTGGCATAGTACTCAGCATTGATCGCACTATCACTCGGTGGGAAATACTCAGAAACCGCTCGCCACGCAGCAGGATCATTGCGCCGGACAGCGTTTATATACTGACCCTCGACGGAGTCTGCCTTCGCCACCTGTTCGGGACGTAACATTCGACCGACGCTCTTCGGTGTGACACGGCTCATCGCTAAGGCTGTACAAATACCGCAGGCGAGCGGCAGTAACAGCATCACCGCCCATCGCAACCTTCGCCAACGGCGGCGTTTCGATTCTTCCTCTGAAATACGCTGCAAGCGAATCGTCGCACCCGCTGCGCCGACGTGACTGAAGTTCGGTTCCGATTGCTCGCCGCGAATCAGATCGAGCAACTCTCGCGGCGACTGAAATCGATCTTTGGGAAGCTTGCTCATCAAACGCGCGACAATGGCGATCAACGACTCCGGCAGATCGCTGGCACCGCGGGCTCGATCCAGTGGCATTGGAGTTTCATGCAAATGCATGACAGCCAAGGCCAACGCATCCTCGGCCTCAAATGGCGGACGACCGGCGAGCAAATGATACATTGTGACGCCAAGCGAATACAAATCGCTGCGCACGTCGACGGAATGACCCTGGATCTGTTCTGGGCTCATGTATCGTGGCGTGCCCAGCGTCAGACCGGCTTGAGTCAAATTCGCGTGACTCTTACCCGCGTCGGGACCAAGCCGCGCCAGCCCAAAATCGGCAACCTTCACCACGCCACGTGACGAACGCATGATATTTTCGGGTTTGATATCGCGATGCGTGATTCCCGTTTCGGCGGCTGCTTCGAGTGCGGACGCGACACCGACAAGAACTTCCATCGCCTCGTCAGCCGACAAGGTTCCTCGCCGCTGGAGATGTTCTCTCAAGTTTTCGCCATCGACAAGCTCTTGCGTGATGTAGTGCAGGGAATCGACGCTGCCGACGTCGTACACACCCACGATGTTCGGGTGATTCAAGCGAGCCGCCGCACGTGCTTCACGACGAAATCGCTCGACATAATCCGCGTCACGAGCGTACTGACGCTGCAACACTTTCATGGCCACGTCACGTCCAAGCGTTAGGTGCCTGGCGGCATAAACGTCCGCCATTCCGCCTCGCCCCAGCCGACGCAATACCTGATAGTCGCCCAGTCTAAGCCCCACCAAATAACGCGACGACATCGTCGGCTCAAACTTTAAGTTTGGCTCGCTGGCATCGGGCATATCGCCTCTCGGGGTGTCGCTGTGGGGATCAGACATTGGAACTCAACTGCATCAACGAACCCGACGAAGTAAACGGTTATTCTACATGCTATCCGGCGGAGCGATATTGATGAGGATCGAGTTCAAGCTGCCCGATCGCCGACCCTGTAAATCCAACGTCACAAATTTGAACCCCAAATTCCGCAGGGCGTGTGTTAACGCGTCAACTTGGTCCATGTCGGCAAACGTCGGCCACTGCTCGGGTGTGATCTCCAGTCTCGCAAGGTCGTCAGCATGCAGCCGTACGCGAACATCGAGATAGCCACGTAGATGCAGCCAGTCCTCAGCCGCTTCAATTCGTTGTAAACGCTCCTCAGTTACCTCGACCCCATACGCGACACGACTGGAAAGACACGGCGAGGCAGGCGAGGCGGAAACAGAAAGCTGCCACAATTTGGCGAGGGCTCGAACTCGTGATTTCGTGAAACCGAGCGTCGCCAAGGGAGTTACGATACCAGCGATCTGGCCCGCACGAATTCCCGGTCGATAGTCGCCCAGGTCATCTGCATTAGTGCCGCTGACGATCATTCCTTGCCCCACATGATCAACAACGCATTGCAATGCTCGATACAACGTTTGCTTACAGAAAAAACATCGTGACCCATCATTGCGACGGTACTCGTCAAGCGACATTTCTGTAGTCGCCACGACGCGATGTTCGATCCCAATTTCGCTGGCCACGCGCTTGGCGGTTATCAGTTGTTTGCGTGCGACACTTGGCGAGTCGGCGGTGATCGCAACGGCATTTTTTTCCCGCGAACGGAACGCTGCCGCAGCAACAACGCTACTGTCCACGCCGCCAGAAAAGGCAACGTAGACTCGATCAAGATTGGCAAAGTACTCCAATAGAGCTGCCGCGTCTTCTCGAGTCGATTGCTTCTCTGTTTGCGATTCAAGTTCGGTTCGTTGTGGCATGTTGACCTTTCGCAAACTTTCAATGGGCTAGGGAATCGCCGCCCGCTCAACACGCACGACGAACCCGGTATCGAGCGACCGTGCTGCTTGGTCCCTCAATTGTGACCGACCGGCGTGAATGTGCAAACGGGGAAAGGTCGAATGCAGTCGGGGATGATTGGCTAAATAATTCACAACGTCACCATGGTCGACCTGGGGTGAATGCCCCGTCACCAACAAACGAAATCGATTTGGCGTGAGTAGCTCGACGAGGTCATCTAACAAAGGCCACAGGTCTCGCTGAATCCTCCAGGAATGCCCCCCGGGCGAATGTCCATAGGCGGGTGGGTCCAAAACGATCGTGTGGTAGCGTCGCCCACGGCGTCGTTCACGTGCTGCAAACTTAGCCGCATCATCGACCAAAAATCGGATGCGGGGTTGGTCCCATCCGTTGAGCCGGGCCACCTGACTGGCAGCCGCCACGTTGGGCTTTGCCGCATCAACGTGCGACACAGTATATCCTGCTTTCACCAGCGCCATCGTTGCAGCGCCGGTGTAAGCGAATAAGTTCAGGGCATCATCGCCCAAATAAGCAGTGCCAGCCATTAACCAACGCCAATTGTCGGATTGCTCCGGAAAGATGCCAATATGCCCATAGGGCGTGGGCACGGTTGGCATGACAAAGTCGCCGCAGTCGATGACAAGAGACTTTGGCCAGGGGTTGCGAAACAGCCATTTGCGTTCCGTTACGTCGAACTTCGCATCGGCATGTTTCCAAACGGCAGCATTCACCGGCGTGAAACTTTCTGCTGCCGGCGATGGACGATCGACAACGTATCCACCCAAGGACTCGAGTTTTCGCTGTCTCCCAAAGTCGAGAAGCTCGTAGGTGCCCGACGTTGTGAATTGATTCACTCCGTCGCTGGCCATTGGACCACCCACGGTTCGCTGCCCAAGTCGACTTCGGCGTCTGATTCTTCACCATCATGTACCAAGACGGTCGAACCTTCGAGCAGCTGTGGGTCTTCGAATAACATCGGATAAGCGTAATCAGTAGTCGGCGTACCGTCGAAGGTTGGCAGCAACGACGGTTTCTTCGTGCGTCCCCAACCAAAGAGCCGACTATCAGCAAATCTTGTTTCGCGACGAATCGACCCTTGACGAAACGGTCCAATACCAAGCACCCAGGTATCGCGAGCGGTCGAACTCGAGCGGCTCATTCCCGATTGCCAAACCGGCTCGCGCGTCGTTCGGTCGTAGGCAAACGCTGCTACTTTGGCGACACCCTCTCGTGATTCTCGCCTTGCAAACGCAATCTCAGGGATCGCAGGCAGCGACGCCGTGGTAGGTCCGCCAGCCACCAGTGAAGCCGCCGATGACAGAGAATTGTTCTCGGGAACACCATAGGTCAATCGATGATCGTCCATCCCAAGAGTGCCGATTCGAGCCTCAATTACCAACTCCGCCTCTTCGGGTTTGTCTTGAAGTAAACAACCTGCGGCCATGATTTGCTGTCTCAGGCCGCTGATGACGTAGTCGGCGTTGACGAAACTATCGTTCTTCACCGTCTTCAGATAACTAGAGTCGAAATACACTTTGCGGCCACTGAGCGGTCGAAAGTCGATCTGCGAGACGCTACGATCGACTGCGTCACTAAGCACAAGCTGTTCCGTCGCGTTTTGCAATCGCGTTGTTCCGCATCCGACCATGGTCAGCGCAGCGACGATGCTTATCAGTGCAAAAGACCAATATTCGTGGCGGGGCGCAACAACAGGCATGACGATCAAGTCAATCGTACTCTTCTTGGGCGGGAGTCTCACGGCGAAACACTACGTTTCATAACGGCTCAAGTCACACCACGACAAGACGGTTTCAATGCTTGCGAGTTTCACACCAGCAATGATTCGATCGGCTGACCATCGCTACGACGAAGCGGACGACCAATCGGAGTGATCAATTCTTCGCTGAAGTCGACGCCCAGTGCCTTCAAAATCGTCGCATGAACATCTTGGATACCCACCGGGTCCACCACATCCAAAAGAGGATTGTCGCGATCCAATTTGGGCTCTGCCGCTGTTTCACCGTGCACTATACCGGCACGAATATTGGCACCGGCAAGCAGCAAGGAAAACCCGTGCGGCCAATGATCGCGACCTTCGACGGGGTTGATGGTGGGAGTACGACCAAATTCACCGCCACAGATGACAAGCGTCGATTTCAATCGATCACGATCCTTAAGTCGTTGCAACAAAGCTGCCAGCGCGGGATCGAGCGTCGCACAACCCGATGCTTGCAAGGAATGGTTGTTGACGTGGGAGTCCCAGCCACCGAGCGTTACCTCCACACAACGCACGCCAACCTCGATCAAACGAGTTGCAGCTAAACATCCTCGCCCGAATGGTGAATCGCCAAATGCATCTCGGACCGTTTTCGGTTCGGCGCTGACATCGAAAGCCGATAGCTGTTCACTCGACATCATCCGCATCGCAGCATCGGTCGCTGTCGAGTGTAACGTTCGGCTGCGCTGCAGATCTCGCAAGCGTCCTCGGGCAAACTGCTCTTCAACCACGTTATACAAATCCGACACACGTTGTTGATAGCGTGCCTCGTCGACTCGCTTACTGACATCAGGAACTGGGCCCGCTGGATCGCTGATTGTAAAGGCATCGTAGGCAGCTCCCAGATAGCCGCCGCGACCAGGTGACGCGCCTGCCACGATTGATATATGACGCGGTATATCCGCTCCGCCTTGACTGGCGTGACACAGTATTGCGCCCAGCGACGGATGCAACAAAGTCGGATCAGGGCGATAGCCAGTCTTGATGTTATAAACCGCCCGTTCGTGGTCGCCTTCTTTGCCGGTCACGCTGCGCACCAGCGACGCCAAATGCAATTGCTCCGCAACCTGGGGCAACGTATCGGCGATCTGGACACCGGCTATAGATGTCGGAATTGCGTTCACCTCGCCTCCGATCTTGCTCCCAGCGTGCGGATCAAAAGTCTCCAACTGACTGGGGCCGCCTTCCAGCCATAACAAGATCACACTCAATGGCTGGGCTGAGTCTGTTTCACCTCGCTCGTCGGCAAACGCCAACCGTGAAGCGATCGCCGACATCATCAATGCACCGCCGCCAGCTCCCAACAGCGTCCGCCGCGAGAGATGGACGTGAGGATCGCACAACCAGGATTGTCGAGAGTTCATATTAGTGATTCCAAGCAAACTCAGTACTGTTAATCAATATCCAAAACAAATCTTCGATCGCTCGTTGCCGATCCGTCGCTTCACTCATCCGTTTGGCAAAGTGCGATCGCTCGGCTTCGCTGGGATAGCGATTCAGTACCGTCAAATAAGTTGTGTCGATCGCCTGGGCATCGTCAGCAGCGAACATGCGGATATGGGTGGATGCGTTCAAGACCGGATTATTATCGACGTGCTCGCTGACCATTTTTCCATTCAACATGACCAATCGTTGCGTGATGGTGACGCTATCTTCACCGAACTCGTCTTCGCCAATGTCACCGTATCGCTGCAGAAAATCATTCGTCGTACCAAACTTCATCAGTTGAACAAGGATTGACGAATCATCATCGATTTTTTTGAGCCGTGCACTTTGGATAACGCTGAACGCTGTTTGCTCCGGTCGCAATCGAACCAGTGGAAAGACGGCGCTAGCGTTTTCATGTTCTGGTCGAATTTCGAATTCGGCCCGACTATCCACGCGAAATGCACTGCTGCCGACGATGACACGAATCAGATGCCTTATGTCACGATTTCCGGCAAGAAACTCATCCGTCAAGCATTCAATCATCGCCGTCGATTGCGTTCCCAAGGGCAGGTCATCCACAGCATCCCCTGCGGATCGTCCGAACAACAACGCCCAAACTCGACTGACGGCCGCGCGCGATGCTTGGCGATTTTCGGGATGTGTGATCCAAGTTGCCAGACGTTCTCTAGCATCCCCTTGTTCGGGCAACAGCTCGGGCGAGTACGGTACCGCCGCAACAACTTCGGTTTCTTCGTCAGCATGCAAGTATTTGTACTTATATTCGACCTCCCCACTTCGAATGCCCTGCAGGCCGTTGGCTTTGGCAGCGGAGTAGAAGGCAGCAAGTTGATGAAAGTCTTGCTGAATACCATCTCGCGGCGATTCGACTGAACCAAGCGAAACGTTGCCCAGAAAATCGTCGTGACACTGGACACAATCGATTCGCAAGCCGAGAAACGCACGACTGGTTCGAGCTGCTAAGCGAATGGGGTCGGGCTTACCGTCACCGCTGTCGTAGGTCACGGTCAAGAAGTTCACTTGAGGTTGATCGGTCCACAATCCCTCGGCCGTCACCAATGAACGCACGATCTCGTCATACCGTCGATTGGCCTCGAACTCATCGGCCAGCCAAGTGCGAAAGCGTCGACGACGGTAGACGACAAAGGGGCCGTCATCGGCACCGACCAAGAATCGCGTCCAGCGTTCAGCCCAGTAATCGTGGTAACGACGATCGCCCAGCAAGTTTTCTAAGTGCCGACTCTCGCGATGTTTTTCCGGCAATTCTTCCAGCATCCGGATTTCTTCCACGGACATGCCACTGCCGACAAGCGCCAATGAGATACGTCGACAAATGGTCATCCAATCCGCTTGCGGTGCTGGATCGAGTTCAGCCGACAGGAGCGATGCGCGCCACTGCACGTTGACGCGATCGATCGCCGCCGCGACTTCAGGACGCTCCACTTCGGACGTTGGAGATTCACCCCCCGGAGACTCGGCCGCTGGAGAAACCGCGCCCAAGGAGTTGACCGATTGAGCATCAACTGGGACTTTTTCCTGAGTGATCTCGGAAAGTCCCGACGCCAGGAAGCCGAATACCGCGAGCACAAAGAATGCGAAACATCCCCAGCGCGTGGTCGTTGCAAGGAAACTCTTGATCCTGGTCACAATCGCCTCTTTTCTTGGCAGTCTTGGCCCTCAAAGTCATTATTCGCTCCTCGTGAGCGAATCTTGGCTTGAGCGGCACAAAGAATTGTAACCCTGAATTTCGACCGACAGACCACGGTCAAAACAAAATCAATGCCAGTCGAGACGGACAGACAACCTGCGACGCATTTCGCGACCGACCTTATGGTTTCGCGATTTCGTTACTCTTTTGCATCCCTTCGTCTTGTTTCATGAAAATATCAGCGACTTGGGTCGGCAACCGTCGTTTGGAACCGGGAATCCTTTCCGGCGGAAAGTCTGCACCACGGACGGCTGATCCGAGCGGAGTTGTCAGTTGGTCACCGATGGTCTTCAAATAGGCCTGCAATTTCCAAGCAGGAATGACGGTGATGCCTTTCTCAACAGCCTGTGCCTTGATCTCGCCAATCTTGGCGATTGCTTGTCCAACATCCTCACCATCACTGGCTAACGACGAACTATTCAGCGTCGGTGTTTCACCAACGACCAAGAATCGAACGCTGGAATCCAACGCTCCCTCAATTTGTCCGTCCGCGGAGACAACGGCTGCGACGACAGCACCGGCCGCCTTGATCATGCCCTTGATCGCTTCGGTATCCGGTCGGTCGTCGCCGTCGATATCGATATCCCCAGCGATTGCAATTTTGACTGTACGACCTGGCGCCCAAAACGGCGAGTAAATCTGGTCCCCAGGGATGATTGGATAACGAACTTCGGGCCGAGCAACAACGCGTGCCTCGGCCAAATGTTCTGCAAGAATCTTGGTGACTTGGATCGATGCCTTGACTTTGGCATCTTGCAGCCGAGTCTCGTCGCCGTCGATGACACCAAATGTAACGCCGGTACGAAGGGCGTCGCCAGAGCCGAGGTTGATCGTCACGACGCCGCCGCCTGAATGCACAAAAGTGACGTGACCCTGCGTCGATTCGAACTGGTCGTTTCGCATCCGATTGAGTTCAAGCCGCTGTGTTTCGACCGTTCCCAACAACGAATCCGAACGCCGAGAGAGCTTGGTGATTTCGTCAGTCTTTTGCTTGCGCAAAACATTCATGTCTTGGACCGTTTTGTTCAGACTATCGCGAGTCTCTTCAGTCGTTACTTTCATGCGATCACGATCTTCGCCAAACTCGGTCCGTTCTTGCTCCAGTTTTTTCGTAGCGTCGTCCCGATTTTTCTCTGCCTGGGCTTGAGCTAGACGAGCGTTCTCGACATCGCTGTCAGCTTGTTTACGAATCGTTGTCGCTTCTTCACGTGCGTTGCCGTAGTTGGCATTTAAGTCACGAATGGTGTTGACCAAAAACTTCGGAAGCGCCGGATAGTTTCGATTTTGAGCGTCTACCTCTGGCCCCAGATAAGCCATGTCCTGAACGAATTGTTTCTCGATCGCTTCCATTTCCGCATCACCGCTGGCGCTTTTGCTAAGCAACTCGAATTCGGCTTCGGAGAGTCCACCGACGCCGAGCATCGCTTTCATCATCCGATTCTGGTCGTCCTTGGTTCGTAAATCGCTATCAAGCAGGGCCATCTTTTCCTGCGCAGCGATTTTCTCCTGCGTCGCGGTGTTGCCCGTACTCCAGAAAAAGAAGTTCAGCGCGAGCGAGAGCACGAGAAAAATTAAGCAGGCAATTAAGCTTCCGCGGATAACGGAGTCGTCGCGTGCGGCCATGTGTGTTCGCTTAGCCGGTTAGGGTGTCGTGAGGGGATGAGACGAAAACTGATGTAGGAATGGCTGAGGTTCGATACACAAGTTCCCAGCCACAGCGTATTTAGAACTTTTACGGATTCTACCACGAGGGCGTCAAAATCCGGGTGTATCGAACCGAAATGTGCCTTTTTTACCGTTTCTATGGCTTAGAGCCTGTCCGAAAAGCGATCTGACCCTATGGAGGATATACCCGGAGAGGGGCAGAACCCTTTTCGGACAGAGGCAACACTATTTCTTGATTTTGTCGCCAAACGTGCGGTTGAACTTACGAACTTTGTTTCGCACGACAGCTTGACAATAGGCCGCATTGGGATTTTTTGCAAAGTAGTCCTGGTGATACTCTTCAGCGGCAAAAAACGTCGCCGCGGGCTCCAACGTGGTCACGATCGGCGAATCAAATTCACCACTTTTGTTCATTTTCTCGATGTATTTTTCTGCACGTGCCTTCTCGTCCTCGTCGTGGTAAAAGATTGCACTACGGTACTGGGTGCCTACATCCGCACCCTGGCGGTTAAGGGTTGTGGGGTCGTGAGTCTTGAAAAAGACTTCCAGCAACTCCTCGTAGGTGGTCTCGCCCGGGTTGTAATAAATCTCCACGGCTTCCGCGTGCCCCGTCGTTCCCGTGCAAACCGACTTGTAATCAGGATTGGGCATCTGGCCGCCGATGTACCCGGATACGACGTCGGTGACGCCCCGCATTCGCTCGTAAACGGCCTCAGTACACCAAAAACATCCACCAGCAAACGTTGCGACAGCGGATTTCTCAGAACCGGCTGAGTCGGACACGGTAGGGTTTTCCTTTGCGGTAGATGTGGCGGGCGGTTGGGCAGTACAAGTCAAAACTGCGAATCCACTGGTGAAAATCATCATCGAAAACAGGCGAAAAGCAGCTAAATGCCGCAGCAGCAGTTTCATCGAAAGCCTCTTCTTTGCAACGAACGAAATGGGAGCTTGTCCACTGACATGCGTCTTTCCTACAGTCAACGATACGCAATTGACCAGCCAAGTGTGCGCTGGTTTTTCTCGAAACTCGGTTGATTCTATCGGTATGAAGCCCTTTTTTGACTTCCAACATCGCGTCGCCGACGACGAAATCGATGCTCAACAGCATGTCCACAATTTACGCTATTTGCAGTGGACGCTGTGGGCCGCTCGCGATCACGCGGCGTCTTGGGGATGGGATGCAGCGGGAAACTTGCAACGAAATATCGGTTGGGTCGTTCGCAGCCACGAAATAACCTATCGCGCTGCTGCTCTGGCCGGCGACGAACTGATCATCCGTACTTGGATCAGTGAACTGGGGCGCGTCGCCTCGCGTCGTCGGTTCGCTATCTGTCGGCCGGCTGATAAAATGGTCCTCGCGCGAGGCGAGACTCGATGGGCACTGGTTGACCTAAGCGTTCGGCAAGCAATCACCATTCCCGATTCGGTTTCAGCGACGATCAAGGTCTTGGAGAAAGCACCCGCACTGCCTTGGGAAGATCATCCATGATGCCCGAGTCGTCTCCAGATGCTGAGCAAAACAACGACGCTGAGCAAAACACCGCCGATCGCTGGCTGTTACTGTTTTTGAGATTTATCGGTACCAGCGCACTTGTCGCGTTTTTTGCCGCTGTGATGCCGGAAAAATGGATCGTCGAGATCGCCGAAGAGCTTGGCTTCGAACCGTTTCCGCATTCACCTCTGACATTTTATCTAGCCAGGAATCTGTCGCTCCTTTATGGATTTGTCGGGGCTCTGCTATGGATCGTGGCAGTAGATTTGCCTCGCTATCGTCCGCTGGTGTCTTACGTTGCCTATGGCACCATCCTGTTTGGTGCATTGCAGTTTTGGGTGGACTCTCTGGCCAGTCTGCCGCTTTGGTGGACTTTGAGCGAATCACTTTCCACGTTCGCTGGCGGATGGTTGCTGTTCTGGCTAGATCGATCATCCCGGCGGTGATGACTTTCGAGGCGGCAGTAACGCGGCGGCAGCAAGCGTAGCAACACCGCAGGTCGCTGGTGATCGCATGCGGAGATTGCTCCAGTAAACCGCATGCACGGCTGACAAAGTGATCACCAGTAACCAGAACGCCCACCATGGTGATTGCAAGACTTGCCAGCCAAGACGCCAGAGTCCGACAGCACACAGCAAGTAAATGACGACGTAATAGCCGCCGACTGCGAAGACCAACCAACGCGAGCGATCGCCTGTCACATGTGGCAGCGGGCTCCACAACCGCCCCAGTCGCACAATACATGACCAGACGAACATCGCTGGCTGTCGAACGATCACTGCCTTCGCTGCAGCGCTCGCTAAGTCGTCGTCTTGGATTTCGGTACCACCGATCGTTGACTCAGGCGTGCTGGACCAGTCCTGACGAAAAAATTCCTCACTCCTCACGTCGCCATCGTAACGGTGCGACCAAGCCAGAAAGAAACTTTCGGCGTCCCATACTTCGCCCAGAGAGCGATTCTGCAGGTACTCGTAAAACATTGGGTTGTTAGCCAACAACAACGTGTACCCACCGTGACTTGTCGCCCACATCGGTCGACCAAATTGGCGTTCATTTCGCAGCATCCACGCTCCGGCGGTAATCAGGAGCACCAATCCGACCAACAGCGTTCGCAGGCAGCGTGCGGAAAATCTTCCCGAGGCAAACAAGCTGGCAAGCAACAAAAGAACTGCCCACGCCATAAACGTTGGGCGGCACAAATAGGCCAGCGCAAGCAATCCGCCAAGCAGTAATCCAAACTCGATCGGTCGACCACGGTCCAATCGGGTCGCCCACCACGCAATCGTCGCTCCGCCAAGCAAGGCGGCAAGCGTCTCGGTCATCACCAAAGTCGATTGTTGGACGAGAACTGGATCGATCGCGACCAATGTGCCAGCAAGCAATCCATTGCCGCCGATCAGACGCCGACTGGCCAAAACGGCAACACCCGCAGTGAAACCACCGATGATTGCGTGTAGCCAGACAACCGCGATCTGGTTCAAATGAGTTCCGGCAACAAACCACGACAACAACCAGGGATACAGTGGCGGTCGAAACGCAGTGGGATGGGCGATTCCCTGGGCATCAACTAGGCCAAACGTACCGGTTTGTGAAAGTGAAACCGCTATCTGGCGGTACGCGTCAGGGTCCGCGTCAAGACTGTCGGGCAACAACATGAACGCAACAACTCGAAGGGCTATGGCGACAGTCACGACTGCTGCTATACCGATGTGAGATCGCAGAAATGTTGCCCGATAGCCGTCCAAGAATGGTTTCATTCGTTACAGTGGTTAGAACAAATCATCGTCTTTTAAAGAACCCCGACGGGAAATGATAAAGGAATTGTCCGCCCGGCGAACGGTTGACTCGCTTCTTCGCTGGAGGTGGTGGTGGTTGACGTTCGCCGTGACCGTCGCAGTTTTCGCTTGGCCATTCTCGGCGAAATTGAGTTTGGATCGCCGTCTGGAGTCGATGTTTCGCGCTGACGATCCAACGCTTGTCGCGTACCGATCGTTGAAAGAAACCTTTGGTGGCAACGCCATTGCAATGATGGTTTACCGTGACCCGAACGCCTTTTCAGTGGCCGGATTGGAACGAAACCGCCAACTCAGCACGCGAGTTGCTTCGCTCGCAGGAGTTGCTGGCGTTCTCTCTCCAGCGATTCTGAACGACGCGATCATGAAAATTAGGCCGCTAACGTTAACAGCCGACGCCTCGCCGCTAGCCGACCCCGATGATGCGATCGCTCGCCAATTCGACGACATTTTTTCTGGTTACACACATACTGCGGATCATGAATACGCTAGCGTTGTGGCGCTGCTCGGTCGCGATGCCGACCAAGCAACCATCGCTTCACTGCGAGCGATCACTGAATCGGTACGTGCTGGTACAGGCGAAGCGGTATTGGTCGGTGAGCCAGTTTTGCTGGACGATGGTTTCTCCTTAATCCAACGTGATGGCAACCGGCTCGCGGTGTGGACGATCGCGCTGCTGTCGATGGTTGTCATGTTCACGTTACGTGACCTGCGTTTTGTCGCGATCTCGGCATTCGTCATTTTCTGGACGGTCATTGTTACCCGAGCCGTGACACTATTGTTGTCCATCCAATTGTCCATTGTTTCCAGTATCCTAACGGCGATTGTGACGGTGATCACGGTCGCGTCGGTATTGCATTTGGGCGTTCGCTACGGCACCGCGAAACGACGAGGGGCCGATGGAATCACAGCAGCAAGAGTGACGCTCGCGTCGCTTGTCGTTCCGATATTTTGGACATGTGCAACGGACGCAGCCGGTTTCGCAGCGTTGCTATTTTCTCGCATTCGTCCAGTGCAGGATTTCGGAGTGATGATCGCAATCGCCTCGATCGCCGTCTTATTGGGTCTGCTGTTAATCGCGCCAGCACTCATGTCGATCGAGTTCCCCGCGATGAAACTCAGCCGCCGACAAAGCGTCGGGAGTCTGCGAATTCGCCGTGCATGCATTCGCTTGGCAGCAAGTTTCTTGTCGTATCCAACGTCGGTCAGTATCGCGATGCTAACTGCATTCGTAAGTTTACTCGTCGCAGTTTCGGACTTGCAGACCGAAACGAGTTTCCTCAACAACTTTCGTCCTCACAGCGAGATCGCTCTCGCTTATGACTTGGTGGAAAGAGAGTTTGGTGGTGCCGGGGTCTGGGATGTGGTCATTCCTGCAAAGGAAACGATCACGAGCGAGGATTTAGCAAGCGTCCTGCAACTGCAGCAACGGCTTCGTGAAATTGAGGTTGACGGTGTGCGCCTGAGTAAAGTGCTCAGCATTGCGGATGTCGAAGCGGTCTTGGCCGAGGTTCCCCTGCTAAGTCTCGCCAATACCGAAATTAGGCTTGCCGGAATGCGCGTGGCTATGCCTACGGTTTCTGACGCCTTGTTGACGCCCCAAACGTCAGCGTCGCCGCGGCGATTGCGGATCATGCTTCGCTCGCCGGAACAACTGCCCGCCGAAACAAAAGGACGCTTGATTAGCCGAGTCAGCGAAGAGCTGGATCAGTTCATGGCTGAACAACCGACGACGGGCTCATCGGCTAGTGTTACTGGCTACTACGTACTGATCTCGATCTGGATTCGCCAGCTCGTCGACGATCAATGGAGATGCTTAACCGCTTCGGGCATTTTGGTTTGGTTGTTGTTAGTGATCGCATTTCGCTCGATGCGACTAGCGACGGCAGCGCTATTACCCAATTTGCTGCCAGTGCTGATGGTCCTATCTGTCGTGGGTCTGGTGGGTGACAAAATCAACATGGGCGCGGCAATGATTGCGGCTGTATCGGTTGGCTTGTCGATCGACAGCAGCGTTCATTTTCTCGCCGGATATACACGGCGAAGCATTTATGGAAGAGATCGTGACGTTGCCGCCATGCACGCCGCTGGCGCGATTTCACTTCCCGTGATTTCCGCGACCGTGGCCCTAATCATCGGATTTAGCGTGTTGGGGACCAGCGAATTTGTGCCCACAGCAACGTTTGGTGCATTGATTGCTGCGACTTTGGCGGTTGGCACGCTGGTCAACCTTACGTTATTGCCAGCCATAGTGCGATCGCTGGAACGCTGATCAGTTGCTCCGCAGTCGTCGCTGAGCCATAATCGCGTTTCTTTTGAGTCGGACTTTAAAACTTCCCCGCCCGCCTTCTAGCTTCGCTTCACCATGAATTTCACACTACAGAGACTGTTTCTATCGACAGCGAGTTTCGCTGTCGTCGCCGTGCTTCATTGCCCGAACACCCTCGGCGAGGAATACCTCAACGGCATCAAATGGCAGCGTCCCGAAGTGGTTCAGCCGGGAGAAAACTGTGGCGATCCGCCTGCCGATGCCATCGTCCTGTTTGGCGGCAAGGACTTGTCCAGTTGGAAAACGGTGACAAATGGTCGGTCCAGGATGGCGCCATGGTCAGCGGCAAGGGAATGGTGACCTCCGAAAAAGTGTTCGGTGACTGTCAACTGCACATCGAATGGTCGGCGCCGACACCGGCTAAGGGTGATGGCCAGGGACGCGGTAACAGCGGTGTGTTCCTGATGGGCCGCTACGAATTGCAAGTCCTCGATTCTTTCGACAACGAAACTTATTATGACGGACAAGCCGGTGCGATCTACAAACAAACACCACCAGCCGTCAACGTCACGCGGCCGCCGGGTGAGTGGAACGTCTACGACGTGATGTGGACAGCGCCTCGATTCGCTGAGGATGGATCGCTCACGTCGCCAGCGTTCATTTCTGTGCTGCATAATGGTGTATTGATTTTGAACCACTTTGAACTCAAAGGCGACACACCGTTCAATCGACCACCGAAGTACGAAAAACATGCACCGACAGGCCCCATCTCGCTGCAAGACCACGGAAATCCTGTTCGCTTCCGCAATATCTGGGTCCGTGAATATAAACAGGCAAGCGGCGAGCAAGAACGCGAGCCATTCATCCGCGATGGCGACAAGGAGACTCCTGTCCAATGAAACTTTCACAACTCAGCTCTTTGACGTTGACGCTCTTCACGTTGACTGGGATCGCATCCGCCGAAAACTGGTCACATTGGCGCGGACCAACGGGTAACGGAACCAGCGAAAGTGCGCAGCCGCCACTGCGCTGGAGTCCAGGCGAAAACATCCAGTGGAAAGTAGCAATACCCGGCCGCGGTTCGGGTTCGCCCGTGGTTTGGAACGATCGTATCTTTGTGACAACAGCCGTTCCCATCGACGAGGCAAGTTCGAACGCGCCATTGCCGAAACTGCGATTCGAAGTGCTATGCTTCAATCGTGGCGATGGCAAATTGCTGTGGCGCCAGATTGCAACCGAAGCGACACCTCACCAGGAAACGCATTCGACAAACGGTTTTGCCTCGGCATCGCCCTGCACCGACGGGATGCACGTCTTTGCACATTTTGGCTCGCGTGGACTCTACTGCTACACCATAGATGGTCAGCTCGTTTGGAAGCGAGCGGATTTCCAACCGATGCAAACTCGCAACAGTTTTGGCGAAGGCAGTTCACCAACGCTTGCTGGAAACTTGTTGTTGTTACCTTGGGACCATGAAGGCGATTCGTCGTTGTACGCTCTGGATAAGGTGACCGGCAAGACGATCTGGAGTACTCCGCGCGACGAACCAACCTGCTGGGCCACGCCATTGGTCGTCCAGCACGCTGGCCGCAAGCAAGTGGTGATGAACGGACAGAATTTTGCTCGCAGCTACGATTTGGAAACAGGAGAAGAACTGTGGCGTTGTGATGGTCAAACTCAGCGACCGGTTGCTTCGGCAATCGCCGCGGACGGACTCGTATTTGTGGGCAGCGGTTTCCAAGGAGCGTATCTGGGAGCGTTTCGGCTGGGCGGCAATGGCGATATCGAAGGCACTTCAAATGTGGTGTGGACAATCGATCGCGATACGCCGGATATCGCTTCGCCGTTGCTTTCTGGTGGAAGAATTTACTTTCACAAAGGCAAATCTGGAATGCTTACTTGCGTGGACGCTGCCACGGGCATACCACACTATGTCGCTCAGCGATTGGAGGGTATCTCCAGTACGTACGCCTCACCGATTGCCGCTGGAGGTCACGTGTACTTGACCGGCCGTAGCGGCACGACGGTCGTCATCAAGGATTCACCCGAACTAAAAGTGGTTGGGACAAATTCAGTCGGGGAAGGAGTAGATGCCACGCCCGCAGCAGTTGACAACGAACTCTTCATTCGGGGCGAGCGTCATCTCTTCTGTATCAAAGCGAGTAACTAAGTATCGAAAAGAAGTCTGACCCTTTAGCGAAGAGCGTCAGGCGACTTTTCGGATACAACATCACTTCGTCAACACCATATTGTTGCGGTGGACAACGTTTTCATATTGCCGATGTCCCAGGATCTCGGCAATCTTTTCGTTGGATGCTCCCATGATCTGCTGGACTTCGGCGCTGGGATAGTTGCACAAGCCTCGTGCAATCTCGCGACCGTCGGTGTCAACAATCGACACGACGCTTCCTCGAGCGAAAGATCCTTCGACGGAAGTGATGCCGATTGCTAACAGACTGCGACCTTTGTTTTCAACGGCATTGGCGGCTCCGGCGTCCAGCACCAATCGACCAACAACTCGTGCGGCGCTGCCGATCCAACGGCGTCGACCTCGAACGGTTTTTTCACGCGGCAGAAACAGTGTTCCGATATCATCACCAGCAAAGATTTTGTCGAGCACGGCGTCATCTCGCCCCGGCGCGATAATCGTCGGATGACCATGAGACAGCGCAACTCGCGCAGCCTGTAACTTGCTCGCCATTCCACCCTTACTAACCGAACCGCTATGGTCTTCGGCCAGTGCATAAATGCTCTCATCGAGTGTCTCGACGCAGGGGATACGACGACTGTCAACATCCTGCGGTGAACCGTCGAACAACCCTTCGACGTCCGAAAGAATCACCAGCAGCGCGTCACTAAGAAGGCCCGCGACTTGCGCAGCCAAACGATCGTTATCACCAAACGTAGTCATCAATTCGGCAACGGCAACCGAATCGTTTTCATTAACTACAGCGATTGCTCCAAAGGCGTGGATTTGAGTAAATGCGTTGCGAACGTGCAGGTAACCACTGCGGCGGCGCAAATCCGATGCCGTTAACAGCACCTGGGCGGCGTGACGTCCTTTCGCCGAAAGGGCTTTCTCATAGGCTTGGATCAAATCCGTTTGTCCGATCGCGGCGACTGCTTGCAGTTCCGCCAAACCGCTGGGGCGTTGTTTTAATCCCAACTTGCCAACACCGGCACCCACCGCACCGCTGCTGACCATGATCGTCTGTCGCCCACTGTCAGCGATACGGCAAAGCTGAGCGGATAAACAGTCGATGCGATTCAAATCAAGTTTACCATCAGCGGTGGTCAAGACTCGCGTACCGACTTTTACGACCACACTTTTTGTGGCGGCTATCACGGACTGGCGACGATTCTCAGAAACGGACATCAACTGTAATTTTCGTGGTGTGGGGAGACAGGCCCTGGTCGCAGCAAGCGCGGCAATCCACTGCTTTGTGGCATATTGTGTCCATTTGTCGCCTCCAGTGTCACGGGGGTTCCGCAGCACATTCGCCATTCAAATTCCGTCCCTTGGCGCCCGTTCAAGTAGCCTTGATATCCCGGTACGATTTTGCGGGCGAATTGCAGGCTACGTCGGGACTGCTAAACTAGATGCATCGCTTCCTGCGTCTGTCCTCTCCTCCACGGAACCCGAACATTTGCTTCGGGCAAGTTCTCGCTCATGAGTGAATTGCATCACGAATGTGGTGTCGCCGCGATCTACCACCTGTCCGGTCGTGGCCGCAGTCCGATGTGTACCGAGGATGGTCCCCGCCAGATTTCGCGACTTTTGCCGCGAATGCTGCTGGATATCCAAAACCGCGGTCAGTTGGCCGCGGGCATGAGTACCTATGACCCCGAACGTCCATCGTTGCTGATGAACCGCCGCGATGTCGGTACGGTTACGGAAGTTTTTCGACTGAATCATCGCGCCAAAGCCGATGCCCTCATGAAGCACTTGGCCGGTCGTGCAGCCATCGGACATGTTCGCTATGCCACCTGTGGTCAAGACGACCGAAACTACGCCCAGCCGTTTGAACGTCGGCACATCCACAAACGAAAATGGTTCAGTTTCTGTTTTAACGGCCAACTGTCCAACTACGGAGTGCTCAAAGAACGATTGCTCGCCGATGGTGACCACCACCTGTCGTTGGACACCGATACCGAGATTATCTTGCATGAGTTCGGCCGGATCTTGAGCCAGACGCCCGATCGTATTAGCTGGGTTGACGTTCTCCGCCAAGCGACAGCTCAATTTGATGGTGCCTACAGTTTGGCGCTGTTAACCGCCGAAGGCCAAATGATCGTTGCCCGCGATCCGCTGGGCATCAAACCGATGTGCTATGTCCAGGAAGGACCGCTATTTGCCGCAGCTAGCGAGAGTGTGGCGCTGTTGAACCTCGGTTTCGAATCGGAACAAATAAAATCGCTCGCCCCGGGGTGTGCAATCATCGTCGACCCCGACACGGGATTCCGTATCGAACGTTTTGCAGAAGAACGCTCACCGGCCCACTGTTTCTTTGAGTGGATCTATTTCGCAAATGTTGCCAGTACACTCGATGATCGTAGTGTCTATCTCAGCCGCACCAAACTCGGTGAAGAACTGGCGCGTGCCGAGCGTGCCTACGGACGTGTGCCCTTGGACGCATCCGATACGATCATTGTTCCAGTGCCCGATACAAGCAAAGCGGCTGCGGACGCGATGGCATTCGAGCTTTCCATTCCCTGTCGCGAAGGCCTGATCCGCAATCGCTACGCCGGTCGGACGTTTATCGAAGGCGGCAGAGCCAGAAAAGCGAAGGCCGCAGCGAAGTACACGCCTCTCAAAGAAGTGCTGCAGGGAAAACGCGTTATCCTTGTCGAAGATTCGATTGTCCGAAGCACAACGATGAACGTGCTACTGGACCGAATCCGTGATGTTGGCGGAGCCAAAGAAATTCATGTGCGAGTGGCATGCCCACCCATCATCGCACCGTGCTTCTACGGCATCGACATGAGTACGATCGATCAGTTGATTGCCCCCAAGTACTTTTCCATCAACGGTGAGTTGACTGATTCATCGCAACAACGATTGGCTGACGATCTTGGAGCGGACTCGCTGCGATACCTTCCCGTCGAGGCCATCGCCCGCGCGATTGGGTTGCCAGCGGATCATCTGTGTCGAGCTTGCGTCACAGGTGAATATCCGACGCCGTGTGGCCAACATCTGTATCAAATCGCTTTGGACAATCGCGGAAATAATATCGATAGCCAACGTACCTATGAGCAATTGGCCGCAGCTATCGCCGCCGACTGATTGCACTTACGGCGTCACCTCCCTGCGGAACGAACCATGCACGAACTGCATCGGTACGGGATCTCGAAACCCAAGCGGAGGACGGATTAATAACTCTGGCACCTCCGTGAGGCTGAGGCGACCAGAGATACGAACGTTTGTTGCAACCAGCGCACCGACAACATGCAATCGCTCGTCATTGACCATCGGCGTCATCACGATGTCTTCTTCCGAGTAAAACACACCACCAAGAGTTGTTGGATACAAATCATTGTTGGTTGCATTGGCAACGCCGTTACGATGCGGTGTATGAGTCGGATTAAAATTGGTGCCCTGCGAACTTTCACTCAACATCGGTTGCAAGCTTTCTAGGTTAATCGTCTTTGCGGTAATCAATGATGCTCGAGCCGGATCAATGGAGTTCCAAACCATCGCTCCGGTAACTTGTACGGTATCACCATTGCGAATCACCAACGTCGCTTCAATGCGACAGTTGCGAATGATAAAGTCTTTGTTACTTCCATCAATCCAATATACACCTGTCGGATCAGCGGTCCCGTAAGGATTATTCGTGGCCGATAGAACCACGTTTTGAATCACATGGTCGCCCGATACTTGCGGAATGGAATTGCGATTGATTTGTGTGCCAACGCCAAGATAACGAGACAGTACATCATCGACTTCGGTATCGACCGAATGCTTGTCTTTGTCGCCACTCACTCCCACAGTTAGCAAATCGCTATACTCCAGTTGTGGTGTTATTAAGTAACCGACATTCGAAGTATTGCAATCGTCACCAACCTGCACGGGTAATTCAGTCGCCACGTGCATCGAGTCGCTAATCTGTAAGTCGCTGAGCGTCGTGATGTTGTATCGCAGAGGTTTAGTCGGTGAATCTCGACTTGTGAGTTCCGCAGAAACTGCAATCGCGGCCCCGTTCAATTCCGCGTGTACCGTCAGTGTCACCATGTCGAAGGGATCATCATTCAGCGAGCCATCAACATCGTTGTAGCGGTGCCGAACTCGCCCCGACGACAGGTTTCTCCAAGAGGAAAATTCGTTGTTCTGCAGGCTTTTTCTCCACCCGAGCGATTGTTGCATCCGCGCCGCCTGTAGGTGCAATTCGCTTTCCGCTAATCGAATCGCCCCCAGCCGACTTGCGGAATCGTTGACACGCCGAAGCTTACTCGTCGAGACGGAAAGGGCGGCGGCGACAACGGTGGCGACAAGCAGCGAGGTGAACAGCACTGCAACGTACAGATAACCTTCACGGCGGCGATGTCGGTAGGCAAACCGTTTGTGACTCATGCTATGACCCACTCACCAGCGGATAATTGCGAAGTGGTACATCAACGCGAATCACGCCACCCTGAGGGAACTGTAATGAAATCTCGCGGCGTCGTTGATGAAGAAGGGTGCGATCGGACGTGTCACCAACATTGGACACGATCGCCTCAACTGTCTCGGTTTGACCCGTCGCTGACGTACAGACAACAACGATCCGGCGAAGCGATGCCGTTGTCTCTGGCACGCTGGTGAAACCATCAGCCGTCGGTTCCGCTGGCGTGACCGTGATCGCGACCGACCAACCAGCAAATTCAGACAAAGTCAAACCGCTGCGATCTGTCGGTGGCGAAACATTGAGCCCTTGATAGTCGTCAACATCATCCAGCGTGATCCGAGATGTTGTTGTCTCGTCCGGCTCACTACCAAAAACGGGGACTGAGTCCTGATCTTCAAATGCAAGGCTTGTGATCTCGTCAATGAAGAAGTTCGCCAGCAACTTGCCGTCAACGGCTGTGATGTTCTGCACATCATTACGAACGAGGTTACTTGATGCTGTTAAGGAAACAATCAAAACCGTCGCGACCAACAACGTCGATACGATGACTTCGATCATCGATACACCACTTCGAACTTGCGCGCTCTTGCCCATCACGGTGCGACCTCCAGTTCTACCGCAGTCTGGACCCAGTTCCCAAGCCGGGAACAGAATGTGACCTTGGACGCTGACATTTCAGTGTCAATTCCGTTTCGCAGCGTAACGCCCTGAGAAATCGTTTGTCGACCACTACCTGGATTCGCGATCAAGTGAGCCGCATCCACATAAGATGGCATACGAAACGTAGCTAAGCCCCATTGCTCGTCCTCAGTGGCCAGGATCTGCAGTACCATTCGAGACGGATTCGACACACCAGGCTCGAGGGCATTTGGATGCGGACCCAATATAGACCAAGCGAAACGAGATTCCGTGCTGGTGAAGCTCACTGGATTGTACGGGTGAGCATCGCTAATGCTGAGCATGATCGCCGAAAATGGAATCGACGAGGGAGTCGTGATCACGACCGAGGACGTGTTTGCGGGACTGAAGTACTGATAACAAACGATTTGACCAAGCGTGCTGCGTTTTACGTCTCCAATGGTATTCCAGCCCGACGGCAGGTTGATCGACGAGTCACCAAATTTTCCGGCGATGCACAGTAGAACCAAGTCCCCACTCACACAGCCTGGTGGTCGGCCGACGGTCAGCGACGTTGATCCATCAGTGACCGCCGTTGATGTTGCACGCCAACGTACTCGTTTTGGCAAGGCAACGGAGGGCACGGAATAATTGTCGGCAACAATACTCAGCACCGGCTGTCGCGAGTCGAGAACCTCCGTCGCACCCTGGGAGGTCGACCGACTCAGGCCACTGGAACTGACGGTGTACGTGATCTGTTCCGCCAAACCTGACATAGGCTCCACGCGCTCGAGAGAAACGCTTGAGCTGGATACATCTGTCAGAACGGTCGAATGACGCAAATCCATCGCGATGCGGTTTCTCAGCTCATCGTCTATATCCGACACAGCTTCGTCGGCCTGGAGGTCCAACAACGATGTGGCGATCGAAACGCTCGCCGCAAGGCCAGCCAACAAAACCGTCGCTGCGAGCATCGCCGCGAGCAGCTCAATGATGGTGAATGCCCTGCGCTGTCGTTTTAGGGAAGACTGTCGATTCATGGAATCTCGCTCTCGGTCGCACCGGAGACATAACCCAGACCGGAATGAACCCTCACTCGCTGGCTCATTTCGCCGACGGACAGATCAACGAATCCAACATTGAGCGGTACACCTGCGACTCGTGGTGCCCCTTCGATATCAAAGCTAATTGTATTACCGGCATCAAAGTTCGCTTGCAAATCGATAGATGGATCGAACATTGATCGGACGTTGACGTCAAGCGTCGAACCGGGCTGATCGGGAAAGCCAACATCGGCACTGGCGTACGAGTCGCTCGAGTTATCGAAAGTGACTGTGACCACACGACCGCTTGTGATCGCAACGGATCGAGCGTGTGCTAAATGAACCTGCAACGCAGAAGCGGCGAAACTCAAACGTGCGGCTTGCAGGCTGCCGGAAAGCCGCGGTATCGATACGGCGGCTAGTATTCCCAAAATCAAGATAACAATGGTTACCTCGACAAGCGTCAATGCGGTACGTTTGCAGTTCACGTTTCCCTCGTCGGCAAAAAGGCGGCCTAGGGAAAACTTAGGTCACAATCCAGCGACCCTCTCAGCAAAATCGTAACGCAATTGACCTATCACCATCCCAATACGTAGGCGAATATCAGGGGTGCAACGATTGTGGCGTCACTTTGGATCATGAATTTAGGCGTCGCTGCGGAAAGTTTGGCCCAAGTGATTTTTTCGTTAGGAACCGCACCACTGTAGCCACCGTAACTGGTCACCGCATCACTGATCTGGCAGAAGTACGCCCAGAACGGCATGTCGAGCTTTAGGTCTTGGATCAGTGCGGGAACGACACAGATGGGAAAGTCACCCGCGATGCCGCCACCAATTTGAAAGAATCCGATGGGTCCGCGTTCGGATGCCTTCTGGTACCAGCGAATCAAGTACTCCATTTGAGCCGTGCCGGTGCAAATCGCTGAATGGTTGGCGACCGTTCCATCGTAAACACGAGCGGCATAGATGTTTCCCAGAGTTGAGTCTTCGAACCCTGGCGTAATGACCGGGATGCCTGCATCTTTGGCCGCGGCAAGCCAACTGTTCTCGCGAGGAATCTGGTAATGCTGCTTCAATTCTTCGTCGTCGAGCAACTCAAACATGTATTCCGCTGGTGACAGAGAATAATCCGCTTGCGCCACTTCAATCCAGCGCTTGGTCAGTCGGCGTTCCAAGTGTCGCATCACGGTTTCGGGGATGCATGTATCGGTGACACGGTTGAATCCTTCGGCACGTAACTGGACTTCATCTTCCGCTGACAGTGCCCGCCAATCTTCAATGATGCGATAGTCGTTATGTGCGACAAGATTAAAAATGTCTTCTTCCAAGTTCGCGGCGGTACATGTGATTGCATGAACCTTGCCTTGTCGAATCATTTCGGCTAGCGACAGACCAATTTCTGCCGTACTCATCGCCCCGGCCAGTGTGACCATCATTTGGCCATTGTTGGGAGCCGAAACAAAATCACGATAACTTCTCGCCGCAGCGAGTGTTTCGCGAGCATTGAAGTGACGAAAGTGGTGGTCGAGGAAGTCGCTTATCTTCACGGCGGTTATCACATGCTTGAAAGGGATTTGTTTGACTCGCGGCAGTTTAGCAAATTTCCTGTGCCATTCCGACCGCGATGGGCCATTCCGACCACATTGGCCACCAGTCACCGTCGAAAGCAACGTCTATTTGGGAGCAAGAATGACGAGCACAACTGCCGTCGTCAGTAGCCCCGCACCTACGGCTCGCGTAGCCCACGACGCGGCATTCACTTCCGATTCGCTTCCTCCCCAGATCCGGGCTGCCGCCCATGCCAATGCGACGCCCCACAAGCCTCTCAGCGCGTAAACCACGTTGACTCGTGCGGCATCACCGAACACAGCAACCGTTACTATTATGCACAACGCTTGAAGAGCGATCAGTAGCGCCGCTGGGATCATCAAACGACGCACTTTCTTCTCACCCAGGGCTAGCCAATCGACCCAGGGGATCAAAGCCAAAGACGACAATCCCAGCATCCAAAATACGAGCGGCAAAAAGCGTCCCACGCCCCAGGCGGGAGCCCAACTTTGCACCAAAACATCAAACATTGCATACGACAGCGCCGCCGACAGGGCGAGAAAGATCGTCATCAGAACGCGTTGCGGTTGACTGCGGCCAGTCCATTGAATCAAGGCAATACCCATTGTGGCAAACACCGCCCCGTACCAAACCGACAGCGGCAATCGCTCGTTGCTGATTAGTGTTAACAGGAGCGTGACGAAGACAACTTTCACTCCAAAAACTGGCGTCGCCACGGATACGTCGCCACGTCGAATTGCCAAAAAAGTGAACGACAAACCCAGCACAAACAACGCTGCAATCACTGCCGGTTGCCAGAACATTTCGACCGGCTGGCTCGTTCCACCAAAAAACCACAACGCCGAAAAAACGAGTGCAGTACATTCATTCGATACGAACAAAATGGTGATCGAGCCTACACCCAAGACACTCAATCGCTTCACAAAGATCATGGCACAAACGAATAGAACGCTGGCCAGTAGGGGTAGTAGAAGGTGCATCGTGCGTAGCAGCCTATCGGCAGGTTCGAATCATTGGAACCACAGGAGCGATGAATCGTACTTACGGATTGGTTTTATCGACCGCCCAAGTGTCTCTCCAAGAACGTCACCGTCTGGTCGCCACGCATCGTGTGGCCACCTTGGAAGAAGGTAATCGCTGTTCGATCACCCAAACCAAGTTGGTCGTACACTAAACGCACTTTGGCATACTCCGACGCTACCCAGTGATCCGGCGCGACCAAATCATGGTGACCTCGTTCGACCATAAACGGGCGCGGCACCATCAAGTATGCCATCTCCGCGTAGCTGAACGTGTTGCCCATGTTGAAGTACGGCATCTCCCACTCGATGGTCCGCATGAAACTGTGCGAGTTATGCGTGTCGGCCACTTTTCGTGTCCAGTCGTTGAAATCGGACGCACATATCGACAGCGCATACTTCGTGAGCACTGTTGGAATGCGGACTGCCGACTCGCCCCCGTAGCTGTTCCCATAAAACGCAATTCGGTCACCGTCGACCTGCGGCAAGCTCGACAACCAACGCGTGATCTGGTCGTGTTGAAGCAACAGAAACGAGAACAACGATTTGCCGATCGCGTTTGCCTTGCGATCTAGCCAACGATATTCGTCCTCACCGCGATACAAATTGTGTGGAGCAAAGACGATAAATCCACGACTGAGTAGCTTTTCTGCGATTCCATTATAGCCGCCCTCCATGACTTTCTCCGGCAAACCACCGCGTCCATGCTGGACGACCACGACGGGATGTTTTTCATCGACACGAATCATTTTGGGCAGCATCAATACTCCCCATGCAAACATCTCCGGAACCACATCGAGCACCACGTCATAAGCAACCCAGTGATCGGTCTGGCGAATCTTGCGTGATCGAGGATTCGCCGGTAACAGCGGATCATCGAACTTGCCGAGTATTTCACTATAGAACATGTCGCGATAATGGTCACTGTGATTCGTGAACTCCTCTAAGGGAGTCGTCGGGTGTACCGCCTCGGTCGACCATTTGCGCTGTTGCAAATGGGGCAAGGCTCTGTTGAGATAGAAATCCTCACGAACGGATTCGGAATCGCGAACCAGACGCTGAGTGTAGTCGTCCAGCTCGAGTAACTGACGATTGTGGCGTTCGGCGATAAATCCACTTAATTCGATCGGCGCGATGGTTTGTGTTTCTGCCACTGGTCGTACGGTGATTCGCAGCAATGACGCCAGAGCAGCAGTCGCGGGTTCGCCGTATGCAATTGGCGACAGGGTTGTTTGAGGCAACGGAACGAACCATTCAGCAAACTGAGGAACCAGCGAAGTTGCATCGTGGATTGGATAATCGCTCAATCGCGGGACGTCTGCAGGCATCGCCTTGTCGCGAACGAAATCGATCGTCGGTTCCCTGCACGGTTCTACAATCAATGCTCTCGGTGCGATCATGGTCGCGATATCCGCGTCGTCGAACTCCTTCATCAACGACCATACGTTGCGGTAGATCGGTTCACGCCATGACTCACCACGATGCTGCCAATCGCCACTGACGAGCGTGGTATCGATGCGTGTATCCAGGGCAGCGGTGTAGAACGCAAGCAATCCTCCCTCGCCCCAACCTGCGATACCGATTCGACGATTCCGTGCGCCGGTTTTTTCTAGCCAGTCGATCGCCGCGGTCACTTTGTCAATCTCGTAACCCAAAATATGGCGTCCCATGTGAAACGCTTGCCGATAAATCCATTCGCGATTCGACTGACCGAGCCGTTTATCCCCAGCAACATCCCGTCGATCAATCAATACTGGAACAATGACGCGTGCGCCGCCGATAGCTAACCGCCGCGGCAATTGATTTGCTAAAGGAGTTCCAGCGACAAGCCCAACCAATTGCTCGGGCGATTGATCAGCATCAGGTATGACAATTACATCTGCCGTAGGCTCCCCTGCAGGTTCCAGCAACAAGCCTTCGCCAAACACACCGGCAAGTACCTGCCAACGCACCCGAGTTACTCGAAAGTCATCACCCTGGTACAGAACCGCAGGCACATCGTCATCGCCAATTCTTTGCATCTGGACCGGCTGTTCGTAAACAGGAAATGCAATATGGGTATGAGGCTCTCGCAAGAGATTTCCGGCGCCGAGTAAGAACTGCAATCGCTTGCGTTTTGGTTCCAGCGAACGGTTGTAAGCATCGACTGACGTTGTGTTTCGCGTCCAGGTCATGTTCTTTTCAGCGACCTCCTCCTGGATCTTTCTCGCCACAAACTGATGTGCCCCGCGCATCATTCGCACATCCAGTGGCTCGTCCCAGTCCAGCGGCGCTGTCCCTGCAAGTACGTCCGTTGCAGGAAACTCTTGCGCAGCGAGATGACTGATCACAACCATGATACCGACAAGCACCGCAAGCATTCGAAAAGTCAAGATCATCGTTATGTCACTGAAAGAGAAAACGAGAACAACAGAATCCGGCTCAAGGCCGTACGTGCCAATACGTCAAGGCCGCACACCCGCTGTGCGTCCTAGAAGCACGTTCGCTTTTAGGACGTTAAAGAGCACGTGGAGTATTCTATGGGCTACCGCTGGGCCACGGGTGTGCATGAATCGAGTATCGTGGAAGAATCACCAAGACGAGCGGCTCGGCACGCAGTGTGCATTCCCGTCACGTTGCCTGTTCAGACCTTCACAAGATGAGAAAGCTAGGATCATGAAAGTACTGTTAGCGGTTGATTTCTCCGACCATGCTGATGAGGCCGCAAAATTTTTGGCCCAGTTGCCTGAGTGTGCTTCGATGGAGGTCGTTTTGGCAACGGTGGTCAATCCGCCGGAGTTGGGCGTACACGCGACAACGGAGATGTGGTACCCAGAGTTCGTCGATCACCAACGGGAAATGGTTCAAACCAAGCATCAACAAGTTGCGTCCATATTAGAAGCGGCTGGCATGAAGGTCACCAGCGAGCTCATCAATGGGCACATCGGCAAGGAATTGATTCGTTATGCCGAAAAATGGAAAGCGGATTGGATTGTTGTTGGAGCAACTGGACACACAACGATTGGGCGACTTTTGCTAGGAAGTGTAAGTGACTATGTCGCGACGCATGCGAAATGCACAGTACTGGTAATGCGGCCAAAGACATTACAAAACAACGAATTTTTGAAAGTATCGATTGCCTACGATCATTCTGAATCCGCCAACAAAGTGTTGAAACAAATCACTGCAAGAAAATGGCCAGCCGGTACCGCGGCTCAATTGATCACGGCGGTGACGCCTGTGATGGTGTACCGCGATGACCTCTTTCCCAGTGCCCAGGAAGAAGAAGAACGTCGGCGTGTCGAAGCGAGAAGCTTTGCTACAAAAGCGGCCCAGAGCATCGGAAACTTCGATGCGGGTGTTGATGTCGACGTGGTCGAGGGTGAACATACCGGCGCCGCAATCTTGGCTAGCGCAGATTCGTTCGGTAGTAACTTACTGGCAGTAGGCGACAAAGGGCATGGAGTTTTCGAACGTTTGATGCTCGGCAGTACCAGCCGTTATATCCTGCACCACGCTCACCAATCGGTGCTTGTGGTAAGGTAACGGATTGAAGGTGTCCGGTAACATTTGCCAGGAACTGGCCCGTGGGTGCTTCGCACAAATGGTACCGGACACCTTTTTCATTGAGCGAAGGGATGCGTACGAGTAACGAGTGGCAATGCAACTCGTTGCCCATTCTGGAGATGCGAAGCAAACGTGGCGTGAACCATCTCCACCGTTTCACGTCCGTCATACCCACTGCACAGTGGCTGTTGATCGCCAACGATTGACTTGAACAAATCACGCGCTGGTAGAAGGTGCTGAGCGACAAGATTCTTGATGTCGTGAATAGGTTCGGGCATGCCGATGCCGGCGCTGGTTACAGGAGTCCACGGCCTGGAGTTTGCGGTCGGTTGAAACGGGCTGCCGGGTATAAAATGGACGAGCGGTTCCGTGTCAATTCGCAAATCGAACATCCCTGCGGTACCCACCAATTGCAGTCCGAAACCCGCAGCCTTGGTGCCAGCATCGCGAATCGAATCGAAGAACACGGGAACTCCCGATTCAGTTTCAAACCGAGCGTGCAATCGATCACCAGCGATAGGACCAAGCCCCTCGGCACCTTCGACGATATCGGCACGAGTGATGGGGCGATCGCCCAACAGCAATACAGCCGAGCAGGCTGTCGCCCGCCCTGCAAAGAAAGTGGCCAGATTGAATAAGTGAGTTCCGAGTACCCACAGATCTTGTGCTCCGCCGCGTCGATCTTCTTTTCCGCGGCAGCGAATTTCCAGTAGCCTGCCGATCGCGCCATCGTCCACAGCCGCCTTCATTGCCGCAAGCGCCGGGTGATAGCGATTGCGATGCGCGATTGCCAATTTTGTGCCCCTTTGTTCGCACACCGCGAGAATATTGTCGGCCTCCTGCAGTGTCCGACAGAACGGTTTTTCACAGTAGATTCCTCTCGCTCCGCCTTCCACCGCAGCCACGATCATATCGTGATGCTCGTCAACATGTCGTGGACAAACGGCAACAATATCCGGTTGCGTCTGCCGGATCATTTCTCGGTAGTCAGCAAACACCTGCTCAACGCCAAGCTTTCGCTGGGTCAGCGCACGCCCCTTATCATCGGCGTCCGCCAGCGCTATGATTTTGGCGTCTGGCAAATCAAGCCAAAGCGTGTGCATCGAGTGCCCATAGTCACCTCGCCCGGTGTGACCGATCACGGCAACACGCCAAACCTGCTGGTCGGCAGCACGCGAGAAACCTGACGCGAGTGCAATAGCGGTCGCGGCGGTTGATACAAACGCTCGCCGATTCACTCGACCAACGGTGCTACTACTGCGAAGATCGAATGTGGACTTCACAGTACGAAACCGAGGTATCATTTTGGCAGGTGAGACGTCGGCGCTACGCATCGTATGACCACAGATTCTTGAGATAGGACAATGATTAAAAACACGAACGTTCCGCCGGCTCAGTTCTGGCTTAACGGCGAGTGACATCGAGTTACTGGAATTTTGACTAATTCATAACAATTCACCAATCGTGACCAGAAAAACGCAGTATTTCGCCGAGGGTAACAGTAACTCGCGAGGGTACTTGTCGGATTCGGTGCCACTGGGATTGAATGTGGCGGTGACTTCAAGCACGATCGTTGCTGCTGCAGCGGAAAACGTGCAACGAAAAATCGCCGAATTCACGTTTCTGGCTTAGCAATCGACATTGCATCCCTTCAATTAACTCTAACAGTGATTTAAGTGCCTCGCATGTGTATCGTACCCAACCACAACTCAAAAAGCGATCGATTCTATTGTGGCACTTGTTTGTGGTTGCTTACCCTGTTGGCCATGAACATTTCCTCAGAGACCTGTGCTCAAGAAAAGTCTCCTGACACGCAACTTGGCCAGACAACGATTGATCCCATGACCACCGCCGATCCGATGCGGGAGATGCAATCTCAAGCAGTGCAAAAGCAGTTTGCTCCATGGGGACATTGGGGCAACGCGGAAAAACGGTACAGCACGTGGCTCAATCACAGCAATCGCTTGATCCCGGTTTATACGTTTGGCATCACGCTGGATTCACTGCGGGAAAAGGGGAGTGTCTACGCATCCCCAGATCGACTGCAGCAATTGTACGGAGTCGTACCGGACGGAACCGTCAACTCAACGGCTGCCTATTTTGACCAAACGGATGTATATCAGTTGCAATTGAAGGCAATCGAGTCAGGACACCGCAACATCATTTTGATTGTATTTGACGGGATGGACTGGCAGACGACACGAGCGGCAGCGATCTACAAGACTGGCCAAGTTGCATACGATCGTGGTCGTGGACATGGGTTAGCGTTTCAAGATGAACGAAGCATGTCTACGGACTTTGGCCTAGTCGTTACCAGCGCTAAGTACTCCGGTGCGAAACTTAGCGTCGACGCCCAAACGGTCATCGATCCAGGCAAAGCATCGACTGGAGGTTACGACTTCATTCGGGGCGGTAGAGACCCATGGCATGAATTTGCTCAACGTGACTACCTGATGGGCCTCGATCGCGAACAGCCGCACACGGTGACTGATTCTGCGGCATCGGCAACCAGTCTTACTGCTGGCGTCAAGACATTTAATGGCGCCATCAACGTGCTCGCCGATGGCAGCCAAGTCGAACCCATCGCGAGAATATTGCAACGCGACAAAAACTTCCTTATCGGTGTCGTGAGTAGTGTTCCGGTCAGCCACGCGACGCCAGCGGCAGCGTATGCGAACAACGTATCACGCAAGGACTATCAAGACCTATCTCGCGACATGGTGGGGCTGCCATCGGTGGCACACCGCCAACAGCCACTGCCGGGCGTTGATGTGTTGATTGGCGGCGGCTGGGGCGAAGGCGACGCGGACGATTCGGTTCAAGGCGAAAACTACTTGCAAGGCAACGTTTACTTTCATCAAGAGGACTTACGAAAATCGGACCTCGTCAACGGAGGACGCTATCGTGTGGTGCAACGCGAAGCAAATGTCGATGGCGGCCAGTCACTCTTGAATGCGGCCAGCGAAGCAGCCAAGCATCGCCAACGACTGATCGGTTACTTTGGCACTCGTAAAGGACACTTGCCATTTCAAACCGCGGACGGAAACTTTGATCCCACCTTTGACGCTAAAGGGACAGAACGGTACTCGGACGCCGACTTAAAAGAAAATCCAACGCTTGCCGAAATGACGGACGCCGCTTTGACGGTTATGGAAACCGCCGAGCATGGGTTTTGGCTGATGATCGAAGCCGGTGATGTCGATTGGGCCAACCATGCAAATAACCTGGATAGCAGTATCGGTGCAGTGCTCAGTGGCGAAGAGGCCTTCGAACGCGTCATGCAGTGGATCAAGCGAACGGGATCAGCCGACGACACGGCGGTTATCCTCACCAGTGATCACGGACACTATTTGGTCCTCGACAATCCCGAAATCATCGCTGAGGCTGGCCGTAAAACGCAAGCCGTCAAGGGCCAGTAATGTACTCAACAGATACCTCTACAAACGGTGAGGCTAGTTTGCATCATGAATGCTTGAGCACTCATCGTCCAGCTCCATCCGTAGTCATCAACTCCCCTTGCAAAACTCCGATGTCACATCTCCTCATTCGTTCGCGCTGGATCCTGAGCGTGATTTGGCTGTTCGTATCCGCTGTCGCACGCGCCGCAGATTCCGACGTGAACTTGCCCAACATCGTGGTTTATCTCTCGGACGATCATTCGTACTTTGACACCTCGATGTATGGCGCAAGTGATGTCCAAACGCCTAACATGGCACAACTGGCTGCGGATGGCATGCTATTCACTCATGCATTTGTTGCTTCGCCTGCCTGTGCACCCAGCCGTGCGGCAATGCTGACAGGACTGATGCCAGCGAGAAACGGTGCGGAGGCAAACCATACGTATCCAAAACTTGGAACGCATTTTCTCATCAGCGATTTCAAAAATGCTGGTTACGAAGTAGTCGCGTTCGGCAAAGTTGCCCATGGCAAAGGCAAGAACGTTGAACGGGTCGGTTTTGACCGAATGAATCCCGCATCCGCCGTCGATGCGCTGAAAGCGAATGTTGCAAAGTATTTGCAACAACGGCAATCAACAAAACCTCTGTGCTTGTTTGTTGGAACCTCGAATCCGCATGTTCCATGGAGCGAAACGAGTCGATTCGATCCCGCGAGCTTGCAGTTGCCACCACATCACCTGGACACGCCCGCTACCCGTGAACATCGAGCCGCCTACTATGAGGAGATTGCCCAGCTAGACGAACTCTTAGGAGATCTTCGATCCATGGCGCTGAAGCATCTGGGAGAAAACGTTCTGTTCGTGCATTCGAGCGACCACGGTGCTCAGTGGCCCTTTGCGAAATGGAATTTGTATGACTATGGAATTCGTGTCCCGCTGATCGTTTCATGGCCGGGAAAAGTGCACGCAGGAAAAACTACCGACGCAATTGTCAGTTGGGTGGATCTATTGCCAACGTTGCTCGATTTAGTGGGTGGCTCGATTCCCGATTCAATTGACGGACGTTCGTTTGCACCGCTGCTGCTAGGCAAAACGCTCGAACATCGTGATCGAGTTTTTGTGACGCATTCAGGTGACGGCGACAAGAACATTTACCCAATGCGATGCATTCGCAAAGACGGCTGGAAACTGATTCACAACCTGCACCCGGAATTCGCTCACACCAATCATTCGGACGTCGATCGCAAGCCAATGGCGGGTGAGTATTGGACTCAGTGGGCAGAATTAGCTGAGCGAGATGCCCGAGCCCAGGCGATCATCGATCGCTATTATGCTCGTCCAGAGTTCGAACTCTACCATGTCGCGGTTGACCCATGGGAGCTGAGTAACTTGGTCGACGAACCATCGAATCAACAGAAGCTGGCGAAAATGAAAGCCGAATTGGCTCAATGGATGAAGAGCCAAGGAGACCGCGAATCCGTGTTCAACACGCCACGCCCGCTGGCAAACCCTCAGAGATGGCATCCTCGATATTTCGGCACAGACTGACGCTAACTCACAGCAGGTGCTTGGCTTTGATGTCCAGGTAGCGATTGACCAATGGGGCGGTGAGTTCGTCGGGAAAGGCATCGACGACGAGGACGCCTTTGTGCTGCAAGTCTTTCAACACTTGGTCGCGCCATAAAAGAATATCTGCCGCCGCTGCTGAGCGATACATTTGCAGCGGCCCACCCTCGGGATGATCCGCCGCCTCGAACATCTCGCGATCTCGCAATAGCACTCCCAATGGTAGATGGTGTCCTGTCATATTGGATAAGTAATCGACCACGGCGGCCGCGTTGACTTCATCGATAACGTTCGTTGTCAGTACAACAAGGGAGCGACGTTTGCAGTGGCCGGACAAGTAGAGGAACGCTTGGTCGTAGCGAGATTCGACCAAGCGAGGAAATTGATCAAAGCCCGCTTGGATCAATCGATTCATTTGGCTCGGTCCACCACGAGGCGGAATGTAAGTATGAATCGTATCGGAGAAACACAGCATGCCGACAGAATCACCCTGCACGAGCGCGACGTAGGACATCATTAGCGCGGCGTTTAACGCGTGATCAAACAACGTGTATCCGTCACGCTCGCTGGTCATCATCCGCCCGCAATCGAGCAAGAAAATCACTCGTTGGCTTTGATCGGTTTGAAATTGGCGGACGGTCAACTTGCGCCGTCGTGCGGTGCTTCGCCAATCAATGTGCCGGTAGTTGTCATCGCGGGTGTAGTCCCGCAGACGCTCGAAATCACTGTCTTGGCCCACACGACGCGTTTGCCGCACTCCGATCAGACTCAGCCGATTCGTTCTTGCAAGCAACGCGTAATCGGACAACTGTTTCATGTCCGGAAAAACTTTCAACCGATTGACCACGGGAAGCGTGATGTGTCGGCGCCATAAGTTTAACGGGCTGTAAACCTCCAGATACACGCTCTCTAAGTCAAACGCACCGCGACGATGCGGCGTCAACTCTCGGCGAGCAGTCATCTCACTCAGTGGCGGCAATCGCAACCGGTGATCGCTCGGGGTGGCGTCGAAGTATGGCAACAAATCATCACGGACCAAGCCTCGTAATGTCAGCCCCGTGCGGTTAGAAATCGTGACCTCGCTATGGAAGCGTTGCCCCAGCGACACCGTTTGTGGCAAAGTCCGCGTGGCGCTGATTCCTCGCGATGTGGCAAGCAGCAATAGCAAACAGTCAATCGTAGTAACGACGATGATCAGCCCATCCAAGACGACCAGAACCACGATCAGACTCGGCGCAAAGATCACCGCAAGTGAAGTGAGAACCGTCGCACCGAGAAGAAAAATCCACCAATACGTCGGGTAAACCTTGCCTCGCACGGCGACTGCGATGAGCGGTACAGCGAATAGGGCGAGCAACAACCAGGGCAACTGAGTCGCCCATTCAAAGTTCTCTTGAGTCGTCTTCTGAAACGTTTCGTTCATTAACCGAGAGCCACCGTAACGGTCTTGTTTTCGGTGTACGCTTTGAGACCCTCTTCGCCCAGCTCACGACCGTAACCGCTCATTTTAAATCCACCAAATGGGGCCGCGGCATCGAAAACATCGTAGCAGTTGACCCACACAGTTCCGGCGCGAACACGTCGGGCGAACTCGTGGCCAAGCGATATGTCACGTGTCCACACGGCAGCGGCCAGCCCATAGAACGTGTTGTTTGCTCGAGCGATCATGTCTTCCTTGTCGTCGAACGTCAGCACGCTGAGGACGGGCCCGAAAATCTCGTCCGTCGCGATTGCCATCTTGTCTTGCACGTTGGTAAAAATCGTCGGCTCGATAAAGTACCCCCTGTCGCCGACGCGATTGCCGCCGGTAACACAATTCGCCCCCTCCTGCTTGCCCTTGTCGATGTAGGACATGATCTTGTCGAACTGGTTTTGGTCGACCTGCGGGCCTTGATCGGTATCTTGGTGGAATGGATCACCGACGCGGCGGTTCTCTGTCAACCTTTGCAACTTCTCCAAAAACTCGTCGTGTCGTTTGGACTCGACGAACACGCGACTGCCGGCACAACAACATTGGCCTTGGTTCAAATACAGCCCGATGTAGGCACCCATCGCGGCAGCATCCAAATCCGCGTCAGCGAAAATTACATTGGGGCTCTTTCCGCCAAGTTCAAACGTCAGTCGCTTGAGCGTATCCGCTGAGTCACGCGTAATGATTTGGGCGGTGCGATGCTCACCGGTAAACGCTACTTTGTCGATGAGCGGATGCTTCACCACGGCGGCACCTGCGGTTGGACCAAAGCCGGGAACGACGTTGATAACGCCTTTGGGAAAACCGACTTCGTGCGCAATCGCTGCCATCCGCAGACAAGTCAAAGGCGTCTGTTCAGCGGGCTTCATCACGATCGTGCATCCAGCGGCGAGGGCGGGTCCCCATTTCCAAGCCGTCATCAGCATGGGAAAGTTCCAGGGGATTATTTGCCCAGCCACTCCAATCGCTTCGCGACGTGTGTAGCAGAGATAATTGCCGCGAATGGGAATCGTCGCGCCGTGAATCTTGTCAGCGTATCCGGCGTAGTATCTCAGGCAATCGATCACCAGCGGAATGTCACCGTGACGACTGTCCTTGATCGGCTTTCCGTTATCGAGTGTTTCCAAAGCTGCCAAATCATCGATCTGGGCTTCGATTGCATCGGCCAGTTGGTACATCAAACGGCCGCGATCGCGAGCATCCATTTTGGGCCAGTCACCCGTCTCGAACGCTCGCCGGGCGGCCTTGGCGGCGCGATCGATGTCGGCAGCATCACCCTCGGCGACTTCGGCGATTGTTTCTTCCGTCGCAGGATTTACGGTGGCGAAAGTTTTGCCGCTGGCGGCTGCTTCCCAGCGACCGTCGATGAAACATTCCGTGTGTTCAATTTTGATGTCAGGAGCATGCGGGGAAAGCGTCGCGGACATTGAATTACCTCAGTGAAAATCGTGAGGGCAGAACAAAAAAGCACCAATACCGAGACTCCATCATATCGTTTGGGGCACGATCTGTGCGTGACCGGCGACTTATCTTTGACGCCGCACAAGGCCCCCCGGCGAGCCAGACAGGAAGCCTAAGGCAAGCGGCAAATGAGAAAGTACCTGATGATAGGGGTAGGGAAGTCCGGTTGAGCCGGACTCCCCTCCCTCCAAACCGTGCGTGCGGTTTTCCCGCACACGGCTTTCCAGTTAGTAGTTGCCCGGATGGGATTGTCCGAAACGATTGTGGGCCTCCCGCAGACTACA
>JBGSIA010000195.1:0-1724 GCA_041751935.1 Pirellulaceae bacterium
CTGTAGTCTGCGGGAGGCCCACAATCGTTTCGGACAATCCCATCCGGGCAACTACTAACTGGAAAGCCGTGTGCGGGAAAACCGCACGCACGGTTTGGAGGGAGGGGAGTCCGGCTCAACCGGACTTCCCTACCCCTATCAGCGACTGACACTATCGACATTCAACTTGCCGAACACTCGTTCACCCTGTTCGCAGCACGCGGTTTATTCTGGCCTGCCCAATCCTTACTTTTTCTAGCCGACACTCATTTCGGCAAGGAAGCAACGTTCCGGCGAGGTGGTATACCAGTGCCAGTGGGCGCGACGGATGCAACGTTGGCGAACATCACGCGAATGCTGCGCCGAACTCAAGCAAGTCGACTTTGTATCCTGGGTGACATGTTCCACGCCCGATCCTCAATCGCACCCGACGTACGAGAATCACTTGAAAGATTTTTCACGGAATTCAGCCGTGTCGAAATGACACTCATTCGAGGCAATCACGACGTTAGAGTTGGAGCGTTCCCCAATTCATGGCCAATCAAAATCGTCGATCCAGGATTGTCCATCGACCGAGTCTCGCTCGGTCATCATCCGGCAGAGGTGCCTGCTGGTGCAGACCTCTATCTTTGCGGGCACCTTCATCCAGCCATAAGCGTTTCATCGGGAGCGGAACGTCTAGGAAAGATGCCTTGCTTTTGGCACTCGCGCGGACAACTCGTGTTACCTGCCATCGGCGCATTCACGGGCACACAGGTCGTCAACCCGTCCCTCGGCGACTCCGCCTGGATCACCGCAGACGACAAAATCTTTCGCTACCCGTAGTAGGATTTTAATCGCGAAGTCGGTCGCCAGTGCGAACATTCACAGCGACGATAAACGTGCAGCCAGAAGAAGTCTATGACCGCTGGCTCACTTCAATCTCTTCAACCTCCGCACCACGAGCAGACAAGAAGTCACCGAAGGGCTCCAATCTTGGAATGTGTTCGCAAAACGTTCGTATCGTCACCAGCAATGGGACGGCAACCAGCATTCCCACAACCGACCAACTCCAGGCCCAAAATGCCACTGCAATGAACACGACGACGGTGTTCAATTTCAGATACCGACCGACGAAATACGGAGTCACGAACTGGCCTTCGATTGCCGTCAGCAGGTAATAAGCAATTGCGGGAACGATCGCGGCCGCTACTCCGCCGAACGTTAGCAAGCCCACGAGCAGCGCAATCATGGATCCGGCGATCGCGCCGATGTAGGGAACATAGTTGAACAAGCAGCCAATCATTGCGAAAAGAAGTGGGTTGGGCATTCCGCAAGCCCACATTGTCAAACCGACCGCCACTCCCAACAAAGCATTGATAATGGAAATCGTTAACAGATAGCGAGACAGCTTGCGTTCGATGTCGCGTGCGATCTTCATTGCCTTGCGCTTATCGCGAAAGGTAGGCATCACATGAACGATCTTCTCATAGAACATGTCTTCGGACGCCAGCACGAAAAACAGCAGCACCATCACCATTACAATCTGGATCAGCACAGATGGGGCCGTTGATGCAATGAGTCCCAAATAACCCTTCTCTTGAACGACGACCTCCTGCACGTCGTCATCGGGTGCAGTCGGCTTGGTAGCAGGCTGTCCTGCGGCGAGATCACAGATTGCTATTGGATGAAAATGGCGTCCGTGTCCTAATGAATGTTTTTGGTTTCGCGGCCAAACAACTCACTCGGAACGGACGCCATGCAAA
>JBGSIA010000196.1:0-13558 GCA_041751935.1 Pirellulaceae bacterium
ACGGACTGTTCATTCGCCTTTGGTTGCTCTCCACCTTTTCTGTTGAAAACGCAGTTACCATTGGCTACGGGGCGGTAACGGCTTCCCCGATCAGGACTTTCACCCGATAATTCAATCGCCTTCACAGGCGCACTAGCGGAAGCCGCAGAGGCTTTCGACGTCACGCTCGATAGCGATGCGGATTCGGTTGGGAAGTCAGGCGCCTCTGCGACGAGAGCGGGGTCGCGTGTCAAGTACTTTGGTGAGTACGCACTGCTCAGTGAGATCGCTCGCGGCGGCATGGGCGTGGTTTACAAGGCTCGCCAGGTAAAACTCAACCGAATCGTAGCCTTGAAGATGATTTTATCAGGCGAGTTCGCAGGCAGCGAAGCGGTTCAGCGGTTTCAAAGCGAAGCCGAAGCGGCAGCGAACCTGGATCACCCCGGTATCGTGCCGATCTACGAGATCGGCGAGCACGCGGGCCAGCATTATTTCTCGATGGGTTTCATCGACGGACCGAGTCTGCAGGGCAAACTCAGCGCTGGACCGATGCCTGCGAAAGAGGCGGCAATACTTTGCCGCAAGATTGCTGAAGCAGTCGCCTATGCTCACTCCAAGAACGTCATCCACCGTGACTTGAAACCAGCCAACGTGTTGATTGATGGCAACGGCGAGCCCAAGGTCACCGACTTCGGTTTAGCCAAAAAGGTCGAAGGTGACAGCGGTCTGACTCGTACCGGTGCGGTGATGGGCACACCGAGCTACATGCCACCCGAGCAAGCCCTCGGCCAAACCGACAAGATCGGCCCCGCCGCCGACATCTACTCGCTCGGCGCGATCTTGTACTGCATGATCACCGGCCGCCCACCGTTCCAAGCTGCCAACGTCGTCGACACACTCAAACAAGTTGTTGACAACGAACCCGTCACACCAAGAACACTCGACAGCAAGATTCCGCTGGACCTTGAAACGATTTGTTTGAAGTGTTTGGAAAAGATCACCGCTAGTCGTTACGCATCGGCTCAGGACCTCGTCGACGAACTCATTCGCTTCGGCAAAGGCGAGCCCATCAAAGCCCGGCGGATTGGACGAGTCAACCGAGCGACGCGTTGGTGCAAACGCAATCCAGTGGTAACCAGCTTTCTCGCCCTCACGAGCGTCATGTTGTTGATCGTGGGAGCATCGTTGCGAAACGAATCCAAACAACGGAAAATCGCACAGGAACAGGGGGCGATTGCACAAACGCAAGCCAATCATGCGTCATCCAAGTCTGAGGCCCTCCGTCGTCGCAACTACAATCTCCAGCTCTCGCGAGCATTCAATTCGCTCGATGAAAGCTACGACGAAGTCGAAGCAATCCTGACTGATCAAGAAGCTTGTCCGCCGGCGATGATCGACTTGAGTTGGCGATTAATTGACGCATTGCATCAGGGTCAAAAACCATTCGACCTGCAATTACCCGGTGCGTCACACGACTGGACGTTTTCCGGTGACGGAACCGTCCTTAGCTTGATCGCTGACCACATGCTGGTACAGCTTGATTTGGCATCGGGTGAGATTGAAGAGACGGCACGACCGTTCGCCGATATTCGGCATGAGGTTCCAAATCACTTCATTGCAAGTTCGCCCACGGGCGATTTCATCGTGCAACCAAAGTGCCGTGCGACAACGGTTCGCAACCCAAATGCGACCGGCCCCCAAGTGGAGATGTACGGTCGCCGCGTACCCGGAAAGGGCCCCGAATACGATAGCGACCCTTTCCTAGAAATGGTCAGCCAGAACACACCGTACTGGCTGTGCAACTTCGCCGAACCATTGTCCTCGATGTTTATTACTGAACAGGAGGAAGACACGGACAGGACGTATTTGAACAACGAACCAATTGCGTATTCCGATCGGGACTCAGTGCGAGCAGCAAGCTTCTCCGGCGATGGAAAACTTCTCGTCACGGCGACTCGGACAAGCCTACAACTGTGGCGATTCTCAGAACAAAACAATCTTGAATCCAGCGAGTACTGTGAGCTGGCATCTCAGATACCGCTTCCCAAGTTCTTGACGAGAATTCCCAATCAGATTCGTTTTCTGCCCGATCAATCCGCCATCGTTCTCGGTACGGACAACGACCAATTTGTTCAAGTTTCAATCGATGCCGGGAAGAATCTTGCAGACCATCAAAAACTTCCGTGGAGCGGGACTCTTGTTTCCTTTAGTCAAGATGGAGCGTTTGCTCTTTGCTGCATCGAACCAGGGAAGAAACATGTGGTGTACAGCACCGCAAAGAGTCCAGCAGAGGGTATGAACACATTCGAATCCACGAAATTGCTTTTGATAGGTTTCAGCGGAAAACCGGATCACCTTTTGTTTCTCACCAAGCTAGGTGAGGTCATTCAGTTCAGCCTCAAGAACCGAACCGAGGAAAAGATTGTTCAGTTGAAAAGCTGGCCACGATCCATTCGAGCAGCCATGCTTTCGCGTGACGGGAATGCAGTTGCCGTTGAGACGAATGATGGACAAGTGCTTGTTTGGTACACACACGATCCAACGCCGCGATCGGCTTATCAACTCAAGTTCCGGTCCCCTGTGTCATTTACAAACGACGCCAAGTATCTGATAGCGGGAACTGCCGATGGACGATTGAGATTTTACGATCGTGCGTTGCTTTCAATCGATAGTGCCAGTGCCCCGAAAGCCTCATTTGACATCAAACTTCCGGCAGGAAGCGCTACCCAAATTGCAATATCGCCGTCGGGCAGTGACGCGATCGTTTCAAACAGCCACGGTGATTTGTTTGCGTTTGACGTTCCAATGCAAAAGAAATCAGAAGTCAAGTTTCGCAAGTTAAACCAACTTCCGATCCGGCGAACACCGGTCAACCTAAGTTTCGTTGAAGACGGAAAACAAGCGAGCGTCACTTATGTGCCAAGAAAAAATGGGAATCAGTTCACTCAGTACTGGAACATTGGGTCGACCGAGCAGCCGCCTGTGGATTCTTTGTCCCTGCATGACTCTGAAGAGGCCGTTCACTTAACGCGCAAAGACCGATCGTTTTACCTGCACGGTAGAAGGGCTCAGAAAACCGACGGTGAAATAATGGTTGCTGAGCGAACGTCGGGAGAAATCGTCAAAACGTTCAAAGCCCATGAGGGTTCAATCACTGATTCGCGGTGGACACCAGATGGCAAGACACTACTGACGGCCGGTTACGATTCAACGGTCCGGTTGTGGGACGTACAAACCGGTGACGAACGTATCCGACTGACTCGTGATCGGAACGGTCAAGCCGATAGCCGACATGGCAGTAGATTGAGATCCTGGACACATAACATTGCTCTCGCCCCAAATTCCACGTCACTCGCAGTGAGCTACAGTGATGGATTGGTCAGATGCTGGCCCGCAAGAACGGATGCACTATTCGCTAGAAGGATCGGACCTGTTGAACATCAATATATTCAATTGCGATTCGATGAACGTGGACAGTTGTTGAAGTTTGACGACTGCAATCCACGCCCGAACAAACCATTCGGCTTTCTCGATATCAATTCAGAGTCAAGCCGAGAAAGCAAATCAGTAGGACGCTCGAGTTCAGATAGATCAGAGTCCGAGGACGAGTACTTATCGAAAAAGATTTTTTGGTCACCGACGTTCAATTTCGGCATCAGCATTGACGCTCAAAGCGTCATTGAATTTTGGTATCCCAATGTTTTGTACCCGTTTGCTCGGACAGAAGAACATCAGTTCGTATTTACAAGCCAGAGCATTCACTCAATAGACGCCTTCAAGCAAGCAGAGCCAACCTTCGCACCAGACGGATCATGCGTTGCGATCTGGAAATCATCGGACAAACGGGAATGGCTGGTTTACGACGCGAAAGCACACCATGTCGGTCAGGTCGTCGTTCCCGCTCCGGTGTCACCCGATGATGAACGTCCGACCAATAAAGTCGGGGCATTCGCTTTGGCCTCCGGCGGGAAACGAATGGCCTTCGAGACACTCAAATCGACCTCCAAAAGGGATTATGTTTATGGCTCAAGCCCGCTTGAATCGATCTGGATCGCGGAATTTGGACCTGGCAAGACCGCCATGAATCTTGAATTGCCAAAAATTCACCTACAGGCGGACAGCAGCAAGGACCGGGTGAATGTCGATATCAATCATCCGTATCGGCTAATGGGCTTTCTGGACAATGGTGAATCAATAGGGTTAATGTCTTATGCGAACCGAGTCTTGATCTGGAACTGGAACACTAATGACGTCAAAGATTTTTTCCTTCCGCCATCCAAAAACGCACTTCAAGTTGACCCGCTTACTTGGTCGGTCTGCATCAGTCCCGACGGATCAAAATTTGCTATCCACGACTCAAAAAATCAAGTCTTTCTCGTCAGCACTCAACCCTTGGGCCAAATCGAACGTTTAGGGCTTTGCGATGACAAGCAGCCTTCGGGTGCCTTGCACCGTTCGTTCCTAAGTGATCGATTTGTCGGAGCATTTCGTCCCGACGGCAAGGCATTTGCTTGCGTCTGGGGGGCTGTCCGCCAGCTTCGGGACACTTACGCGACTAACATCGGCAAAGTGACTCCTGAAGAAGTTCACTCGGCATTGGAGGTTTACGACCTAGAATCGGTTAATTCTGCCCCGAGTTTTCCTCCAAATGATTCGACGACTCTCTCGATTCGTCCGCTTTCGGAATTGGATTTTCCAAAGCAAGCAAAGCTGAGAACCGTCGATCCTCAGTTTGTCGTTCGTGACAGGTCAACGAAGCGAACGAGTGCTGAACTTTTAACAAGATCGCTTCCCGATAGCATGATTCGTCTGGGAGGCATTGCGAACCTACTCAGTGGCGGGCGCACGCCTTCCTTAGAAGTTCAACCGGAACAAAGCGAGGTCGGTGAGGTGGTTGCCAGGATCATCGACTTAAGCACGGGTGCTGCAGTAGTCCAATTGAAAGACAAAGAATACCTAGAACTCAGGAACCGCGGTTCAAAGAGAGACGGCTTTAGCGTTCACGTTGACGCAGCATTATCGTCGGACCAAGAATTCGTGGTTACGGGAGCATACGACTTTCGTTATGGGAGGCAGAGTGATATGAATCCGGAATCTGATCCAGCTCTGTATGACTTGAATTGGCCAGTCGTGGTGTGGGAGGCGAAGACGGGCAAGATGCTCCATCAACTCGGCACGACGAACTTTGGAGTCGGACTTCAGTTTTTGGGCGAATCTCATCGTGTCTTCGTGCGAGAACCCCTGAAACTTCGTCTGTTCAATGCGAATTCCGGTGTGTTGATTCGTCAATGGGATGACCGAGAATATCGCGGCCACTCGCCGGATGGTTCGGTTATCGCGTTGTCAAAGGTTCTCTCAAAACCGAAGTCACGTCACAGCGTTTCGCGACGCCGAACTTTCGATTTTGAATTGGTTGATGCGGAGACGGGCGAGCTATTGAATTGCTATCGAGTTTCGGAGACTATGGAAAATGTGGTCAACACGCCAGAACTTCCACAGAAAATGGTTCATTTCACCGGGCAATCGTTGCTTTTGCTTGGAACACACCCTATTCCAATTCCAGGAAGTGGTGGCTCTCTGGGAGGAAACGGATGGAGACTAACGGATCTCAAAACAAATAAGAATATTTCCGAAAGACGATTTCAAGACAACCCTATTATTACATCCGATGGAAGATTTGTCGTTGCGAGTGACTTATTTGGCATTGCCCGTGTTGGATCTGATGGAATCAATTGGGGCTCAACCGATAGCGAGGTTTTGAAAGAGTTCGGACATACGCTTAATCCAGAGTATTTAACGATTACGTCCGTCGAGTCGAATGAAGAAGTCGGACGTGTGTATGTCTTTAATGATGGTGACTGGTTAGTGATGGATCGTGATGGACGCTTTGATTCGTCTGGGGATGGAGTGCTTGCTAATGCAGGTTGGTTAACCGGTGAAACGGTGCTACCGCTTTCAGAGTTGACCGAGCAATACGCTCAAGAGGGGTTGTTGGCGTCGTTGCTCGCGAAGTCTGATCGGCAGCTGCGTGACTGCTCACGCCCTGAGTGGAACGAATTGGAGGCGTGGCTCGCTGAAGCGGCGACCAAGAATGAGGATAGAGTCCAAAATTTAATTCTGGTTCCGAACGGACACGATGATCTTCTGTCTCTCGTCGATCTCGGGTCGATTTGGACGAGGGGCAAGTGGGAACTCAAAGACGGATTGCTTACCGCGGTCGAGAAAGGTTCTGTTATTGAGTTCCCGTACTCGCCACCCGATGAGTACCGCATGACGGCGATTATCGAGCCACTGGATAAACCGTCAAATATCCATCTCGGTCAACGTCTGGGAGGATATCGCTTTCTTGTGACACTGGGATACAAGGACCAAAATTCACTGGAACGCGTCGATGGAAAGGATGTTACTAACGCGACAACGCATCAGGGGAGCTTGCTGACTCAGGGCAAACCAGCCGAGGTGGTGGTGACCGTGCGGATTGGTTCGGTGCAAGTTGCGGTTGATGGCAAGCAAATCATCGATTGGAAAGGTGAACCGTCACAGTTGTCGCTGAACCATAAGACGCCGCACAACGAGGCTCTGATGATTCATACTGGGGACTGCCGGCATCGTATCTATCGACTATCGATCGAACCGCTCAGTGGCAAAGGACGTGTTCTGGCAAAAGAGACACCGAAGTCGGACGATGTTCCGTCCACAGATTTAACCGCGAGAAAAGTGCCCCAAGCAAAATCCACGATGACGTACGAGAAGCCCGTTCCGCTTGTTGCGAATGGAGATCCGATTACCGTCGAAACCCATGCGGCTACGCGATGTTTCGATTGGGATTCCGATGGCGATCTTGATCTGCTGGTCGGCGGTGGTGATGGGCGGTTATGGCTGTATCGTAACGAGGCAAAAGGTAATGTCGCAAATTTTCAGCGTCGCGAGCCGATTTGGGCGGGTAACAAACAAAGTTGGGGCGATAAGTTCACCGGGGTTGTGCTCGCCAATCTCGTCGGCGATGCGTTGCCTGATTTAGTTGTCGGATACTCAGACAATCAAGTGTCGATTCATCGGAACATCGGTACGGATCAAGTGCCTAAGTTTGCAGAAGAAAGTACGACATTCAAGGTACAAGATGGTTGCCACGGACGAGTTGATGTTGCCGACTGGGACGGGGATGGTTTGCAAGATTTGATCACTGGAGCCTATGGTGGTCGTCTTGCCTGGAATCGCAATCAAGGGACGGCGGAAACGCCGGTGTTCAGTGACGGCGAATCGTTTTGTGACGTGAACTTCGCTTACAACTCGCTGCCGAGGATTATTGATTTCAATCAAGACGGTCGGCTTGATCTATTGCTGGGTGTGAATTGGGCTTCGGTTTCGGTTTATCTGAATGATGGCACGGCTGAGAAACCGAGCGTGGGCAAGAGCCAGCAGACGCTTTGGCAGGATGGTTCGGGATTGGGAATTCGCGAATTGAATGGCGACGACACGACGCCGGAACTTGCCGACCTCGACGGCGATGGAGTGCTTGATTTGATCAGCGGCGGGCATAACGGCAGGTTGTTTTTCATGAAGGGCATTCGCAAAGAGCGGGTGATTTCCGACAACGCCGTTGATGATCTTTTCGGCCCACCGGCCGCAAAGTAAACATAGACCCTGAGGTTGATGGAATCTTTTTGTAGTTGAAAGCACATGAGCACCGCCCGAGAGATAGACCGTATCTGTGACGAATTCGAAGCCGCATGGTTGGCAGGTCAAAGCCCCTGCGTCGATGACTTTCTTGCCAAAATCGACAACGAACATCGACCGGCAATGCTTGCTGCGTTGATGCCGCTGGATTTGACTTATCGGGGCAAGCTGGGCGAGACGGTTGAATCGGGAAACGCCGTTGATTCTGAGGAAGCGGGCAGCGGCTTTGACGTCACAGTTGATAGCGATCCCGGTGCTGGGGGAGTCGTTGCGAATTCTTCGATCAAATCAAGCGATCGCGTGAAGTACTTTGGCGAGTACGAACTGCTTAGTGAGATCGCTCGCGGTGGCATGGGAGTGGTTTACAAAGCTCGGCAGGTGAAGCTGAACCGCATCGTTGCATTAAAAATGATCTTGTCGGGCGAGTTCGCGGGTAGCGAGGCGGTCAAACGATTCCATAGCGAAGCCGAAGCAGCGGCGAATCTCGATCACCCCGGCATCGTACCGATTTACGAGATCGGCGAGCACGCTGGTCAACACTATTTTTCAATGGGCTTCATCGACGGACCCAGTCTGCAAGGCAAACTGAACGCTGGTCCGATGCCAGCGAAAGACGCCGCAAGACTCTGTCGTAAGATCGCCGAAGCGGTCGCCTACGCTCATTCAAAAAACGTCATCCACCGTGATTTAAAGCCCGCCAACGTGTTGATCGACGTCAACGGCGAACCAAAAGTCACCGACTTCGGCTTGGCTAAGAAAGTCGAAGGCGACAGTGGCCTGACTCGCACCGGTGCAGTCATGGGCACCCCAAGTTACATGCCACCGGAGCAAGCCCTCGGCCAAACCGACAACATCGGCCCCGCCGCCGACGTCTACTCGCTCGGCGCCATCCTGTACTGCATGCTCACCGGCCGCCCACCGTTTCAGGCCGCCAACGTCGTCGACACACTCAAGCAAGTCGTCGACAATGAACCCGTCACCCCCAGAACTCTCGACAGCAAGATTCCACTGGACCTCGAAACGATCTGTTTGAAGTGCCTGGAAAAGAGTCCGGCCAATCGCTACGCCACCACAAAAGAGTTTATCGATGAACTGACCCGCTTCGGCAAAGGCGAGCCGATCAAAGCCAGGCGGATCTCACGAACAGCGAGAACCGTGAGGTGGTGCAAACGCAATCCGGTTGTGACGAGCTTTCTTGCACTAACGAGTGCACTACTGATTGTCGTGGTCATTTCATCGCTTCGAGAATATCAACAGCGGAAACTTGCCGAAGCCCAAACGATCCTCGCTGAAAACGCGGCAAAGAAGGCGAAAGATGCAGAAAATAAAGAGCGGCTGGCTCGCACGGACGTAGAAGCGGAACGTGATCGCGCAAAGCTGGCCGAAGAGGCGGCTTTGACAGCTCAAAGAAACTCTGAAAAATCACTCGCACACGCGAATTATATGATCGCTACCACGCGTTGGGATCAAAACCGAATCGGCGAAGCGAAGCGATTTCTTGATAGCGTGCCGGTTGAACATCGACGACTCGAATGGCGACTCACGAAAAGAAAGTTTGAAGGAAGCGAGCTAACTTGCTACGGCCACACCGCTGGCGTTTTCGGACTTGACTACCGGTTTGATGGAGAGCAAATTGCAACCGCGAGCTGGGACAACACAATCCGTATTTGGGACGCAGAAACATGTAAAGTCGTTCGCGAGATTGAGACTCCCAGGTTGGAGGGAAGTGGTGTCGGTGTGATTTCGGCGTTGAGGTTCAGCCCTGATGGGAAGCGAGTTTCTGTTGCACTGGGACAGCGCACTGACCAAGACTCAGTCACAACGATCTTTTCGTGGGACATTAAAACAGGTGTGCAACAGAATCCGCTCCAAGTGAAGATTGGCTATGCACTGCGAGTCGTCTTTAGTCCAGACGAGACGAAGTTTGCAACCGTCACGAACGATTTGGATAGAACAAAGTCGCTGGCAATTTGGGATAGGGAATCCGGCGAATTGAAACGAAATCTTCTTGATAGCCAGGGTTTTATTGACTTCAGCATGACATTCAGTCCCGATGGAACCCTAATTGCTAGTCGTTGCGAAGACGCAAAGGTGAGAGTTTGGGACGTGACAAACGGCGTCGAGAAAATCGCGTTCGCCAATGGAGATCGCTTCCGTGGTTTGGCCTTCACACCAGACGGCAATCGTCTAGCAATTGGTACCGACAATGGCGTGACCTTTTTCAACATCGAGACCGGTGAACGATTGAATTCGCTCAACCTCGATCCCGATTTTGGCGGATTTCGTTTGACGCCTGACGGCACAAAGATTGTATGGGGAAGTTACAGTGACACTCTCTACGTTTCGGACGTAGCGACAGGCGAGTTGTTACAGACCCTCAAGGGGCATACGGCTCGCATCAACGATGTCGTTTTTAGTCCAGACGGCAGTCGAATTGCTTCCGCAAGCGATGACCATCTCGTAAAGATTTGGGATCTAACCACTGTCGACAACGGGTTCGAGGTGCTGGCAGGCGAAATTGGGTTGGTCAACAACGTCGGCGTCAACTCGGCAGGAACCCACATTGCCGCTGGCTTAAATGATAACTCGATTTGCGTGTGGGATGCCAAAACTGGCGAGATCATCAATAGGCTCGTTGGACACACGGACAATGTTTTCAGCGTTGCATTCAATCCAGATGCTAACCTTCTTGCCTCAGGAAGTTCGGATAAGTCAATAAGGATATGGGACTTGGCAACAGAACGAGAAGTCCTGAAAATTCAATTGAATTCGGGCGGTGTTAACAACTTGATTTTCAGCCCAGATGGCCGAAGCATTTTTTCTTCAAGTGGTGGCGATATCGTCTCTGATGTCATGTGGAAAAATGACAATCAGATTCAAGTGTGGGAAGTCTCTACCGGTGAAGAGAGGAAATCGTTCGCTGGTCACAAAACCTGTAATGTCAACACCCTTTGCCTGAGTCCTGATGGAACAAAGCTCGCGTTTGGCGACGGAAGGAAAGTTTTTCTTGCGGATGCCATCACAGGCAGGAGTGAGTTGCTATCCATAGCGAGCGGGTATGTCCTGAGCGTGAATTTTAGCAGCGACGGAAAACAGATTGTTTTCGGTGGAACCGATAAATCAATCCATATCTTCGATGTGGAGCAACTGTATGTGAAAACTAGCATTGAAGTAAGCGATTCGGTAGGACGTCTCTCATTCACCCCTGATGGTAGCCAAGTTGCTGGCGCGATCGGACTATCAACCGGCGAAGACGCACAGACAACCAACCGGATTGCGATTTGGGATGCACTTACAGGTGACGAAGTGTGGACAAGTCCTGGGTCGCCGACACGCTATCGTAGCGTGACGCTTAGTCCTGAAGCTGGAAGAGTGGTATCTGGAAATGACAATGGGGCAATCTCAGTTTGGGACGCTCGGCGGGGATGTGAAACCCACTTATTGACACGGAGTGAATCGCTTATCACAGCAGCGGCGACGAGCCATGATGGAAAGCTTCTCGCGATTAGCGAGTTGGCTGATTCGATTGGTGTTTGGGACCTTTCCACTTTCCGGAAGGTCACCACGCTTGCAGGACATGGGTTCGGAATTGAAACGGATCGTCTGCTATTCAGCGAAGACAATGAAATGCTCTATTCGCAATCAGGAGACAGCAAACACGTTTGGGATGTTCTGACAGGAAACAGGCTATCGGAGGAGTGGCCGAGTGAAGAAGTCATTGGCGAACTGAGTGAAGACAGTCGATGGTTGGTAATGCTGTCGAAATCGAAACGCGAGCTGACACTTGTCGATCGAGAGTTCAAAAAACATTTAGGCGAGTCCGGTTATCGACAATTCAAGGCTGAGAAGACTATCGGTTGGCACAAAACGCAGGCGGAAGCAGCGGAGAAATCCAAGGATTGGTTTTCGGCCACGATCCACCGCGGCTGGATTCTGCAACTGGATGTTAACGCTCGCGACGCTGCAGGTGTTGGAAAGTTACGTGACTCCTACAGTCAGCTCGACCCGAGTATTCAATCACAGTTAAGGCCGTTTGTAAAAGAGGCTGTGTCACGACGCAATTCGTTCGTCAAGAAGCTTCGAGCTGTCCCGGACGGACACGACAATCTTCTGCCGCTTGTTGACCTAGCAACCACGAGCAAATGGGATTTCAAGGACGGCTTGCTTGAAGGCATCGAGAAAGACTCGTCCATAGAGTTCCCCTACACTCCGCCGGACGAGTATCGCATGACGGCGATCGTCGAACCACTCGATGGACCGTTTTCGTTGTTGCTGAAACAGCGCTCGGGCGGAAATTCATTCTGGGTCACGCTGGCGTACAACAATCAAAATTCGCTGGAGCTGGTCGATGGCGCGGCCGTGCCGAACGAGACCACGCATCACGGTCAACTGCTGCGGCAAGGCGAACGGGCTGAAGTGGTGGTGACGGTGAAGAAAGAATCCGTTCAAGTCAGCGTCGACGGAGAGCAAATCATCGACTGGAATGGCAACTCGTCGCGTTTGTCGCTCAACCATCAAACGCCAAGCGACAAAGCGTTGGCGATCCACACGAGTGGTTGCCGGTATCGAATTCACCGCCTGTCGGTTGAGCCGTTGTCCGGGGAGGTAAGCGTCCCAGCAAAAAAAGTGGAAGTCGAGCCAGACGACCTGTTTGGCGAACCGGCTGACAGGTGATCGCGATGGCTTTCTTCCTGATACCGAAACAACCTCGACGTACTATGCCTGGCAGACTAAATCCATCTTTCGCACCCGGAGTCAATCGGCATGTCTGAACGAGCAATTCACGAAGTCGAACCCAAAATTATCGACCGATTGGCGCTACTTTCGAGGCAGCATCAGCGGACGATCGAGGAAGAACACAAGGCGATCTTGTGTGATGCGTTGCTCAACAAATCTTCCTCTGAATCCAATCCCGCGTTTGACGCAATTTTGGAAACGATCCCCAACGTCGGGAATGACTCGGACGTTGCTCTAATTCGAGGCACCAGTGCGGCAACCGCATTCTCCCGATCACGCCAGCGATCGCTGAAGACTGAGGGAGATTAAACTTGATCCGCCCCCTGCCCGCCCGCGATCGATTCCTTGTTAGTTTCTACGTCCCCGTGTTCATTGGCTGGTGCTGGCTACTCGCAATGGAAAAGACTTGCAAGGTGTCGGTGCTAGGATTGTAAATCCATTTGCGTTTGCTTCGGACTCTTACAAAGACAACGTATGCTCCGCATCCATTTTTGGTCGAACTACCAAATTCAAAGTAAGCAACCATGGACATCATTACTCTCGTCGGCGTTGTGACGCTCTTTGTGCTCGCCCTATTTTGGATTGTACGGCCGATTCGACGGCTACCGTTCGTACAGCGTCTACAGCGGATGACGAAGATTCCTCCTTGGGTGGTCTACGGAATTTTCGTTCCTGCGTTTTTCCTTCTCTTTGCGTACAGCCGTTCGTTTCCGGCGTCGGCTCAACAAACCGAGCCACCGAATTACCCAGCCAGCGTTTTGTTTGTCATTTGGGCGGCATACTTCGCGTCGGCTGGACTTGTTTTTCGGTCCTTCCCGGCGGAATCAAACGTCGACGACCATTCACGCTACACTCGTTCCGTGCATATCGCTTTGCTCTTCGTCTATGTGTTGCTATCGATCGCTTGCATTTTCCCTACGTGGTTTGCGCTGAAACATGCGCGAGATACCGACACACCTTGGTATTCAGCGTTCATAATTTTTTTTCTGATTTGGCCCGTTGCGTTCCCGCGAAAGCAACCACGTCAAGTCTCGTCGTCATCGGATTGGCGCGAGCTAGCGGACCAGGGTGCCAAGTTAGCTGCAACCAAAGCGTACAAGACGCAGAACGGAACCAGCCTGATGGAAGCGAAGAAGGCGGTCGATGCCTACCTGAACTCGCGCAA
>JBGSIA010000197.1:0-6792 GCA_041751935.1 Pirellulaceae bacterium
GCTGGAGAGTCGGGCGATTGTCTCGGGAGTTCAAGTTTCAGGCGAAGTACCCGCATCATCAGTGACGCCTACTGCACCGCAGCTTAGCAGTAACGCAGCGCCGTCAATGGCCTCGGTCAGCAGCGACACGAAATGGGAGATGATGGTTGAGGAAGCGTCGAGCGCCGAAGCCAGCGCCGTCGACGCGTTGCTCTCCGACGAAGACTTTCTGGCAGTACTCGGTGGCTAGCGTCAACTCAATTGTCGTGAATAACCGCAGCTCGACTTATTGTTTTAAGTAGATTCACTCGCATGCGTAACGAAAAGCGTTATGTCGTGTCGTCGCTTAGCGATGAACGATAAAACATTGTTGAACTTAGCCGCGGAGCTGGTGCGGCTCAGCCATTTGTGATTGTGGATAGTATTCCGACGCCCGCTGCCAAGCGAGTCGATAGCGCTAGCCTCTTGAACTTGACAAGGCATGACGGGTGGCGTTGATCGCATGGTTGCAGCAGTACGCTGGCAGGTTTTGCCTGATCAAAGTCACTGTACAAGGCCTTGGGCGACTGTGTTCATAGGTAACCTTGCCGGACAAGCTCGGTATAAAGAGGCCCAAGTCAAAGTCAAAACGTGGCGGACAGAAAGGCCATAAAAAACTCGCGAGAGTTGGTACCGCCGGAGCAATGCAACGAAATCATCGAATGCCATCCCGATCCTTGCCGTCGCTGTGGTGGTGAACTCGTCGCCGCTGGCGATGCACCTCGGCGGCATCAGGTGTGGGAGGTGCCTCCTATCGAGCCCATCATTTCTGAGTATCGTCTGTACCGCGGGAATTGTCGCTGTTGCGGATCGGTACTTCCACCACACTTCCGGACGGGGGGCCATTCAGGTCAGTGCGGCCCACGCTTAGCAGCCTTCGCAGACGTATTAATAAACGAACTTCTTAATAAACGATCTTCAATCCAGCCCGCGTTAAAGTTGCAGCGATGACACGAGTTCCATATCACGAATGTGGTCAAGCACTTCAAAATTACGGAGAGCTCAACGCCGCGAGGCAAACGACGCAACCACCAGAAGCCTCGCGAGAGATTTTCGCCTGTCGACCTTGGATGGAAGCGGAATTGCGAGAAATTTAACCCGAAGTTTTTATGTGCTTAGGAGCAACTCCGGCGCAGTCGTTGTTCGGACGCGATTTTCGCATCACGCAAGATCGAGGAAAGGTGATTGCGACGGATAGGTGCAAGCGATCGATGGCGACTTGGCATCCCGCAGCCATTTTAAGCATGCCCGACTTTGCACGCCAAACTCAAATGCGATCCCAACTTGCCGCCGACCTAAACTCCCTGTAGTGGGATTCGCCAGAATTCCATTTGACGAATGAGTGCGTGTAACGGGAATGCTGGCAAATCCGACTACAAAGAGAATGAAAGAATTATTGCAAACGACTGACCGTGGACTTTACTGTTCGGTGGGAGATTTTTACATCGATCCTCGGCAACCGGTCAATCGTGCGGTCGTGACTCACGCTCACACCGATCACGCGCGCTGGGGTTGTCGTCGTTATCTTGCAACCAAGCCTAGCGAACATTTGCTCAAGATGCGAATGAACGACGACGCGCAATTCGACTTTCTGCAGTACGGAGAATCGGTCACGATCAACGGTGTCAAAATTAGCTTTCATCCCGCCGGTCACATGCTTGGTTCAGCTCAAGTGCGATTGGAACATCGTGGCCGCGTCGCAGTAATCAGCGGAGACTACAAACTCGGACGCAATCCGACCTGCGATAGCTGGCAACCAGTCAAATGCGATTTGTTCGTCACGGAATCAACTTTCGGTTTGCCGGTTTACCGTTGGCAACCCGACCAGATGATTGTCGACTCGATCAACGACTGGTGGCGAGAAAGTCGCGAAGCCGGGAAATGCTGTGTGTTGTACGGCTACGCGGTTGGTAAAAGCCAACGGCTGCTTGCGAGTTTGAATGCGAGCATCGGTCCTATCTACACACATGGTGCGGTGGAGAAGGGAAACGAAGCCTATCGCAAGACAGGAGTGGCGCTGCCGCCAACAACTTATGTCGGATCGATTACTGGCAAGCATGACTGGCGAGGTGCGATGGTGGTTGCCGTTCCAAGTGCTCATGGTACGCCGTGGATACGAAAGTTTGGTCATGCCAGTACGGCGATGGCCAGCGGGTGGATGGCAGTCCGAGGAGCTCGACGACGACGCGCTGTTGATCGGGGGTTTGTGATGAGTGACCACGTTGACTGGCCATCGCTCTTGCAGGCTCTGGAGGCATGCGATCCAGAAACGGTATGGGTGACACATGGGTACTGTGCCGCCGTGGCACGCTATCTGCAAGAAAACGGCCGCGATGCCAAAGTAATCGACTCGCCGATCAGAAGCGAAGGAGATGAAGACAACCCTTAGTGGGATTCGCCAGAATTCCTTCAATGAGGTTAAAAATGCAATTTAAGAAGCCAATTCTGGCGAATCCCACTACAGACTCATGCTGCGGTTCACACAACTCTACGAAGCCATCGACTCGACCACGAAGACGAACGAGAAAATCGTTGCGTTGGAAAACTACCTTGCTGCGGCGGACCCGGACGATGCGGCGTGGGCGATCTATTTCTTGGCTGGCAACAAGCTCAAGCAAATCGTACCAACAAAGCTACTTCGCCGGTGGGCGGCAGAAGAAGCGAACATTCCCGCTTGGTTGCTCGAAGAATCCTATCATGCGGTCGGTGACTTGGCAGAAACACTTTCATTGGTGGTGCCACCGGGCGAATCAAGCGACAAAGCCTCGCTTACCCATTGGATCGAGCAGCGATTAATACCGCTACGCGGAATCGATGAAGCACTGCAGCGCGAAGCAGTCACCACGATTTGGAAAGAAACACCGGCGCGCATGCGTTTGGTTGTGATGAAGCTGATAACAGGTGCATTCCGGGTTGGAGTCAATAAACGGTTGGTCACGCGTGCAATCGCGGCGAAGTCGGGTATTTCGGCTGATGTTGTTTCGCACCGCTTGATGGGCACTTGGCGCCCAACGACGTCGTTTTATCTACGACTGGTCGACCCCAATGTGAAAGACACCATCTCAAGCCAACCCTATCCGTTTTGCTTGGCTCATCCGATCGACCATCAACAAGGTCCCGAGTCGCTCGGCGACTGTGACGACTACATTGCGGAATGGAAATGGGACGGCATTCGAGGACAACTGATCCGCCGCAGCGGACAGTCATTCATTTGGTCACGCGGTGAGGAACTGATGGAATACCGCTGGCCAGAGATCGAGGCTGTTGCCGAACTACTGCCAGATGGAACTGTCCTGGACGGGGAAATCTTAGCTTCACTGCCAGGTGGTGAGGTCCTCCCGTTTGCTCAACTTCAAAGACGTATCAATCGCAAGTCGGTCGGGAAAAAGCTACTAACCGAGGTCCCGGTCACATTTCAAGCGTTCGATTTGTTGGAGCATGAAGGTAAGGATATTCGCGCGATGCCTTTTGACCAGAGGCGATCAATATTGGAGCATCTGCTGTCATCGGTTAAGCACCCTCATTTGAAAGTGACTCAGTTGATTGACCGTGGTTCTTGGGACACATGGGCAGCGGTTCGTGCAACAAGTCGCAAGCGGAATGCTGAGGGTTTGATGCTCAAACGCAAAGATTCGGTGTATGACGTTGGTCGCATCCGAGGAACGTGGTGGAAGTGGAAGGTCTCACCTTATTCGATCGATGCGGTTTTGGTTTACGCTCAGAAAGGCCACGGCAAACGGGCGAGTTTGTACACTGACTATACGTTTGCGGTCTGGGACGGCAACTCGCTAGTGCCCGTAGCCAAAGCCTATAGCGGACTCGACGACAAAGAAATTCAACAAGTCGACCGTTTTGTCCGCCAGAACACCAAAGAGTCATTTGGGCCGGTGCGCAGTGTGACACCAGCGCTGGTGATGGAGATTGCGTTTGAGGGCTTGCAGAAATCGACGCGTCATAAAAGTGGTATCGCAACCCGCTTTCCACGGATCTCTCGGTGGCGCCACGACAAGAAACCATCCGACGCCAACACGCTCCAAGATTTGCTTTCGCTCTTGACGTCCTAATGCTCAAGAAATCCAAAGTACCGACGGCTGCTCACATTGTGGATAGATACTTCCAGTCTATCGGTTGGACGCCGTTTCGTTTTCAGCGAAGTGTTTGGCGCGCCTATCAACAAGGCGCGAGCGGGTTGGTGCACTCTGCTACCGGAACTGGTAAGACGCTGGCCGTTTGGATAGGGCCGTTATTAAAGTGGCTTCATGAGAACCCTGAGCGAACGAAATGGAATCCAAAACAACCTCCGCCACTGAAGGTACTCTGGGTCACGCCGCTGCGAGCGCTAGCGGGAGACACCGAAAAATCTCTCCAACAGCCGATCGATGGTTTGCAACTTCCGTGGCAATTGGAATCGCGAACCGGTGATAGTAAAACAAGCATGAAGGCAAGGCAACTCAAGCGTCTACCCACCGCCATGGTGACGACTCCCGAGAGTCTTTCATTGATGTTGACGCATGAGTCATTGTTCCAACAACTCGCCGGCATGGAAACCGTCGTCGTTGACGAATGGCATGAACTGTTAGGAACGAAACGGGGCGTGCAAGTAGAACTCGCGCTTTCGCGACTTCGTACATTGAACCCTAACTTAAGGGTGTGGGGAGTCTCCGCGACACTCGGGAATCTAGAGCAAGCTCTCCAGTCGCTCGTGGGAATAAATCCAATTACCGCCACGCGGATTGTGCAAGGCTATGCGAAGAAGCGATTGAAGCTGGAGTCGGTGATCCCCAAACGGATTGATCGGTTTCCTTGGTCGGGACACATTGGCACCAAGATGGTTCCGCAAGTCGCGGAGTTGATTGCAAGCGTGTCCAGCACGTTGGTGTTTGCCAACACGCGGTCTCAAGCGGAAATCTGGTATCAGAAACTTCTTGCCCATCGGCCAGATTGGGCGGGACAGATTGCGATCCATCATGGGTCGCTTGACGTGTGCGTGCGGCGTTGGGTCGAAGATGGACTGCGAAGCGGTTCGCTACGCGCGGTCGTCTGTACCAGCAGTCTCGATCTAGGCGTTGACTTCACGGCTGTTGACCTTGTCGTCCAGATAGGTAGTCCCAAGGGCAGCGCCCGATTGCTGCAACGAGCGGGTCGAAGCGGCCATCAACCGGATGCCTTAAGCCGACTCGCGTTTGTGCCCACCAACGCGATTGAATTAATCGAGCTCGCCGCCGCCCAAGACGCGATCAAGTGTGGAGACCTCGAGGCGCGACCGTTGCTCAGTAAGCCGTTAGACGTGTTAGCGCAACATCTTGTTACGATTGCCATTGGCGGCGGGTTTTCTTCAAACGAACTACTCGACGAAGTCCGTTTGACTGTTGCCTATCGGTCGTTGACAGACCAAGAATGGCAATGGGTGCTAGACTTTGTCGTCCGCGGCAGCAGTTCACTCACTGCTTATCCCGACTTCCATCGCGTCAAAATCGTCGACGGTCGATACCAAGTGCTCGAGAGGCGAACGATCGCGAATCATCGCATGAATATCGGCACTATTGTGGCGGACGCTTCCATGCAAGTGAAGTTTCAAAAAGGGAAAACGCTCGGGACAGTGGAAGAAAGTTTTCTGTCGAAGCTAAAAGCTGGCGATCGCTTTCTGTTCGCCGGCCGATTGGTTGCGTTGTTGCGAGTCCGTGATAACGTCGCCTACGTTAAACTTGCGAAGGGAAAGCCGGATACGGTTCCACGTTGGATGGGAGGCCGCATGCCGTTGTCGACAGAGCTGAGTGCCGCGCTACGACGAAAAATAGCTGAAGCGTCGCGTGGAAAGCTTGTGGGCCGTGAGATGAAAGCGTTAAGCGAGTTGCTGGAACTGCAACAACGGTGGAGCAGCATTCCAACGGACAGCGAGTTGCTGATCGAGCAGATGAAGACTCGCGAAGGGTATCAAATTTTCGTGTTCCCGTTCGAAGGTCGCTTGGTTCACGAAGGGCTATCGGCATTGCTTGCGTACCGGATTTCGCGTTTCAAAACGACGACATTCACTATGGCTTGTAACGATCACGGTTTTGTATTTCAGTCTCCCCACGAAGTCGACATGGAAGCTGCGATTGGTCAAGGCATCCTGCGGACGGAGAGTTTGATCGAAGACATCGTGCACTGTGTGAATTCAACCGAGATGGCGAAGCGACAATTTCGTCAAATCGCTCGAGTTGCGGGATTGATTCAACCAGGTTTTCCTGGACAACGAAAAACAGCCAGCCATCTACAAGCGAGCAGCAATTTGTTTTTTGATGTTTTCGCGGAGTATGATCCTGAAAACTTGTTGCTTGAGCAGAGTCGGCGCGAGGTGTTGGAATTTCAATTGGAGGCAAATCGAATGATGATGGCGCTGGAGCGAATTGCAGCCAGCCACATCGTGATCGAAAAGCCAGAACGGGTCACGCCGCTGGCGTTTCCATTGTTGGTCGATAAACTTAGAGAGCGAGTCAGCAGCGAGACACTTGCCGACCGTATCGCGCGAATGCAGACCGAGCTGGAACAAGCCGCCACGCAGTGGGATTCACCAGAATTCCACAAAGCAAGGTAGTGGATTTGCTAGAATTCCCTTCATCGCGAACTAATCCACATGCGATTTCTGGCGAAATCCACTAGTGCGCCTGTGAAGGCGATTGAATTATCGGGTGAAAGTCCTGATCGGGGAAGCCGTTACCGCCCCGTAGCCAATGGTAACTGCGTTTTCAACAGAAAAGGTGGAGAGCAACCAAAGGCGAATGAACAGTCCGT
>JBGSIA010000198.1:0-11331 GCA_041751935.1 Pirellulaceae bacterium
GCGAGAAGGGACCCACCGAGTTCACGCTGCAGTGATCACAACCACCTCACAACGATCGTCAGCGCTAACGCCGACGGTCAGCGCCAACCACTCTAGCAACATCCAACCAAACTCTTAAGCCGAGCGGTTTAGTTCAACGATGCGTGTATCAAAGCCCGCTTGGCGGAATGCACGTTGCACTGGCCGGTGATAGATTCCAGCCATCTGAGAGGCTCCTGAGTGAAGGGGAAGCAAATTCCTTCATTGGAAACGCTCGGATGGTCCTTTTCATCAATTTTGATTGTCTTGGGGAGATACCAGGTGTCCGGTACCTTTTCGCGTAAAAGGTACCAGACACGAATGGCACTTAATTCTTAAGTGCCATTCATACCGGACACCTTTTTCTTAATCGGCGTGGCGTCGACTTTTAGCCGACGTTTCAGGGGTTGGCGAGTGAAAGTCACCGCCACTTTTTTTCCCTCGTTACGAAGGCCGTTCGCGAACGGAATGAAATTGAGATAGAATTGCTAGCTCTGTGCGGGTTGCCGAATGAGTAAGTGTCCGAAAAGGGAACCGGCTCTTCGGAGGCTCGTCGGAGAGGTTCCGAAACTTTTGCGGACAGGCTCATATTCCCGCTCGTAGCTTAAGTTGCTAATAGGTTTTTAAATGATGATCGATTGCGTTGTGCGACAGCAAATATTTCTTTTTGCAATAGTCTGTTTTGTGCCGATGTCGACAGCACAAGAGACGGTGACGTTAGAGCGAGACTTTGCAATTCCGGCAACGGACGAGGGGTTGCCGGGTGCTGGTCCTATTCGACGTGCGGACTGGTTCCAAAATGTGTGGCAAAACCGACGAGAAACGTTCGCTAAGCGAACCACAGAGGATCGCGGTGCGATCGTGTTTCTGGGTGACTCGATCACACAAGGGTGGAATGATGACTTCGGCGGATCGTTTCCTGGTGTCAAAGTCGCTAATCGAGGGATCAGCGGAGATACGACGCGAGGGATGTTGGTTCGACTTGATGAGGATGTGCTGAGTACCGAACCAGCTGCCGTTGTGATGCTGATGGGTACCAATGACTTGGAAGAGCAAGCCGACTCCAAAACAATCGCTGGAAACGTCGAGCTAATCGTCGACAAGTTGCAGTCCGCCAACGCGAAAATGCCGATTGTTTTGTGTCTGGTCATGCCCAGCAGCGAATCCAAAAATCGACCTGCAGCGAAGATCAAAGAGCTCAACTCGACATTGTCAGAAGCCGTGCGTGGCGATTCGATGATCACGGTTGTTGATACTTGGACCCTGTTCGCTGATAGTGCGGGCGATGCTAAGCTCGAGGAATTTCCGGATCTCTTGCACCCCAATGCTGCTGGCTATGCGAAATGGAAAGCCGCTTTGCATCCGGTCCTGGCGACACTCAGGATCATGGACGTCGAAGCCGATGATCGTCCGATTGAACCAGGATTCGAGAGTCTGTTTAACGGCAAGGATTTGACAGGCTGGGGATACCGCGCGACGCCAGAGAAAATGAGAGCCGGCCGTGAGCGTTGGATTCGCAACGACACCTCGGTGAGTTGGCCGTTGGTGGAGGCAGACATTTCGTTCCCAGGCAAGCAATCGACTCCTGAGAATCGTTACGTGGCGATCAATGGGCGATTGGTCGTAACCACGCCACCGGAAGGACGAAAGATCCAGCAGCTGTGGACCACACGCGAATTTCCTGACGACTTTACGCTACGGTTAGAGTTTCGCGCGACGCCAAATGCGGATAGCGGCGTCTTCATTCGGGAGCCGCAATTGCAGTGCCGTGATTTTGTGCTCGCCGGTCCCTACAAGGACTTGAAGAACTATCGCCCGCAGCAGTGGAACGACCTGGAAGTGGTGGTCAAGGGTGGCGTTGCACGCTGTACTTGCAATGGCGAAGTAATCGAAGAGGCGTTGAAGGTTCCGGCAACTGGACCAATCGGATTAGAAGGAGACCGGGGTCAAGTCGAGTATCGCCGTATTCGCATCAAGACAACCCACTAAGTCCTCAAGTGTTCTCTTAGCAATGCCAGAGAACACGTTCGTCTTACCGCAAGATAAATCAAGCTGAGCCGTGCGTACTACGCGGCAGCAAATCGCTTGGCGACTTCATCCCAATTGACAACGTTCCAAAACGCCGTGACGTAATCAGGGCGGCGGTTTTGGTAATGCAAGTAGTACGCGTGCTCCCAAACGTCCAAGCCAAGAACGGGAGTGCCAACAATGCCAGCGATCGCTTGCCCCATTAGCGGACTGTCTTGGTTTGCCGTGCTGCCCACTTTGAGTTTGCCGCCTTCGACATACAACCATGCCCAGCCGCTGCCGAAACGAGTTGCGGCGGCATTATTGAATTGCTCCTTCATTTTATCGAAAGATCCGAAGGCACTGTCGATTGCGGCAGCCAAATCGCCAGAGGGCGAACCGCCTTTTCCGGGACCGAGCACAGTCCAAAACAACGAGTGATTCGCGTGTCCACCGCCGTGGTTGCGAACCGCGCCGCGTTTATCATCAGGCACAGAACCAAGGTCGGCGATCAGATCCTCAACCGACTTGCTCTGGTGAGCTGTGCCGGCGATCGCTTCATTCACCTTGGTGATGTACGCTTGGTGGTGCTTGGTATGGTGAATTTCCATTGTCCGCGCGTCGATGTGGGGCTCGAGCGCGTCGTAGGTGTAAGGCAGGCTGGGAAGTGTGTATGCCATGGGAGTCTCTCCGCTAGGAAACGTGAAATCGGTCAAACGATCGATACGTCACGATAGCGATGCGTCCAGCCTCTGCAAGACGGCGTCTAGTGAGCAACGAGCAGAAAAAATTGTATGGTCCAAATTATGCGAAGCACCCGCAGAGCCAATTCTTGGCAAATGGTACTGGACACTTAGAATCTATCCGAATACCGATGAAACACACGCGGCGAGCGCCATCGGCTCTGGGATTTCGGATAGGTGTTTTCTTTCGCCGGATACTTACTCCGCAAATTCCTCGACAATTTCGCCGATCAAATAGCTCTTCAGGCTCGCCACCACTTTGTCGCTGCACAGCCTCAACTCGCCGCGTCGACGGTCCCGGTTGCGAATGGGTTTAAGCAGCACATGGACCTTCGTATTGCTCCAACCACGGCCATGATTTTTTGTGTCCTGCTTGGCTTCGCTGAGGGTTAACAAGGCGTTGAATGTGATCTGATGATCGACGCGGCGACGTCCCCCGACGCTGCAAGTTCCTGTGACTCGCAGCGACACTTGGTTTTCCGTCACGCACAGGATATCGGCGTCGTGATCGGCGATGAAACCTTTCAGTTTCTCGATTGCCAAATCAATAGGAACCGGAGTCAGGATATCCACTTCGCGGTCGGGCCGACGGTCGCTGGCATCGAACCAACTAAGCCAATTCCGACGCGACGAGGACGCTTCAATCTTTTGTGCTCCCGAACCCAACTGAATCACACGATTACGACCACTGTCTTTAGCTCGCAGCAATGCACGGTCGGCGCGAGCCAAAATTGTTTCCGCACTGTCGCCAGCCTGAAACTCGGTGACACCAAAGCTGGCGGTAACAGACGCATTCCCCAAACTTGGCAGGGGTGTTTGCTCCAGGGCTTGGCGAATCAATTCAGCACGCGCTGCGGCGGTTGAATTGTTGCAAGCAGCGGCCAAGAACACGAACTCCTCACCGCCATACCGAGCGACCAGATCACCTTCGCGGCTGAAACCGGAAAGCAGCGAAGCAAATTTTACCAGCGCTTCGTCACCTGCGGGGTGACCGTGAACATCGTTCACTCGCTTGAAATGGTCGATGTCACATATGATCAGTGAAAACGTTGCGCCACCGGCTGATGCATTGGTAGTCAGTTCTAAAATGCGTCGGTCGAATTCCGCTCGGTTCGCAATGCCAGTAAGTGCATCGCGAGTGACCTGTTGATGCAGTGATTCAAGTCGCCGCTGCAGGCTCGTCTGATCCGACAAGTCACGCACCACAATGATCGTGCCGAACGCGCCCGGAACGCTTCCAACGACGGGCGAGACACGAACGGCGACTGGAATTTTCACACCCGAAAGTGACTCAACGAGCATCGTACAAGACTGTATGGAATGAGTTCGCAAGCACAATTGCACGAGGCAATCCGCAGATTCCGTCGAGCCAGCCTCGGCGGTCAGTCGGAGACTTGGACCGTTCCACGACGTGCCAATCGCCGCATCACGTGTGATCCCGGTCATTTGCTCCAACGCTGTGTTCCAGTCCAGAATCGTCGCTTGATTGTCGGTGAACGCAACACCGTCATGCATCTGAGAGAGCAACTGTTGATAGTAGAGTCGATTGCTTGGCTGTCCCTGAGTTGCTTGAGTGGCATCGTCACCGGATGTGGTTGACCAGAATTCACTTGCTGCTTCCGGTCGCAATTGTTGTAGCCATCGATGGATAACCGATGCCTGCAAAGCTTCAGGGCTCTGACCCACAAGGTGGCTGTAGTCGCTGGCCAGCTCAGGATCAAACTGAGTACCACCGCCATCGAGAAGCTGCTTGATCGCTCGCTCGCGGCTAAGTGCGCGACGATACACATGTTCGGTGGTCATCGAATCGAACGCATTGGCGATAGACAATATTCTCGCCCCCAGTGGCAAGGCGTCACCTCGAAGCGACTCGCCGAAGCGACGGCTGTTGTACCAGACGCTCGAATAGCGAATCATATCGAGCAAATCGGCGTCAGCGGAACAGCCTCGCAGGATTTCGCAACCACTATCGCCACAACTGTCCATCAGCAATTGTTCGTCAACGGTCAGTTTGCCGGGCTTACGAAGAATGCGATCAGGAATGCCGATTTTGCCGATGTCATGTAACAATGCTGCGACTTCGATGCGGTCTCGGTCTCGTTCGTCCAATCCCAGTCGCTCGGCCCAAGCGGAGCAAGCGAGGGCGACGCGAAGACTGTGGGAAGCCGTCGGAGCGTGCTTGACGCGTAATGCGAAGAACAAGGATGTCGCGACACCAAGCCGAACCAATGCCAAGTGATTCTCGTGCTTAAAGTCGTCGTGCTCGATCGGCTGGCTCGCTATGGCCGCGTCTCGCAGCCCGACCAGCAACCGGCTGACGCGATCAGGCTGGAAAGATGCTGAACCACTGGAAACGAAGGGGAGCACTCCCTCGGTTGGCAGGAAGGTCTCGCCGGTACTCGTTGCGGTTGTATCAGTCATGCGGATTGTACCAAGAGCATGTGAAGTAAAAACTAGGGCGTAAGCAAACCTAGGTCACATTGCTATGTGTCACAAATCTGATTTGCATACAATTCCGGCTTGTCCGAACAAATTTCGAGCATCCACGGGGTAATCGACGGGGAGATTTTCGCCAAACCACTCGCCGAAACGCTGGAAAGCTTGCAGCGGGTCGGTGCCGCACCTAATATGCAATAGGTACTTAATTTGACGACTGTTCCAGTTCATCACCCCCATGATGGTGGTGCATCGACTGCCGGGCCTCGTTGTACGGCCGAGCGACGAGTGTCGCATATGAGAAAAGGTTCTAAGGATTTAGGGTGACGAGAACGCCCTCGGTTGGCAGACTCGTCTGCCAAATTACGACGGATCGCGTTTTCCGCTTATCCAGCATCGATGGTAACGTCGCAGTGAGTTTATCTGAGGTCGATCGCCAACTGTTACAACGGTGTGTGGATGGTTCGCCCCGCGCATGGCAGGATTTTGCTGACCGTTTTTTAGGTCTGGTCGTTCACGTGGCCAATCACACCGCACAATCGCGCGGATTGCAGCTCGATGCATCGACGCGTGATGATTTGGTTGCCGAAGTGTTTCTGGCGATTTTGCAAAAGGATATGTCTGCCCTAAGGCGTTTTCGCCGCAATTGTTCTCTTGCGACCTATCTTACCGTCATCGCGCGACGTGTCATTGTTCGGCGATTGACTCACGGACAACGCACCAACCATCAGTCACTGGGCAAGCACCAACACACAGTCGCGGCCACCAACGGCGAGCCGACTCGAATGGAAGACGCCGAGCAGGTCGAGCGTTTGATACTGCGACTGGACGCACAAGAAGCAAATGTTGTGCGAATGTATCACCTGGAAGGTAAGTCGTACCAGGAGATCAGTCGGACGGTCGGAATGAGCGAGAACAGTATCGGTCCGCTGCTCAGTCGCGCGCGGGCAAAGATGCGAGAGTCCGACGAAACGTTGCAGTGATTCACTGGTAAGGATCGAACGGAACATAAGTGGCGTCGTCTTTTAGCCGACGACGCCGAAATGCCCGAAACGGCAGTTAAGAGTCTCCGCCTGATCTCTCAGCTTCCTGGAGCAGGCTCGATCGTCGCTGACATGCTGCCTTTGCAACGCGCGATCAACTCATCTTTTCCAAACGAATGGATTTGTTCTCGCTTCAGTTCCGCGTGCTCTAAGGTTGTCGTCAAGCAAATCGCTCGGCCGGACGTGTCGACTTCCTTAGCAATTTGAAACCCGCGTTCGATCGGGTACCGAAAAACTTGCTTCATCATCGCGATCACATAATCGTAGCTGTGATCTGTATCGTCCCAAAGAATGACGTTGTATCGAGGTTGCTTTTTGGGCTTTTGCTTTTGTTGTTTCCGTAGCTCCGGCGGGGCGACCTCGGGTTCTATCACAGCGGTTTGATGATCGGACATCGCGTGCTGCGCTCCTTCCTTCTCGTTTCGAATTGTTTAACGGAAAATCGTTTGCCGATACAAATTGGCAACGGGGCAATCGGTTAGCCTGTCGCGTAACTTACCACTCGTTAGCGCAACAGCCTCTGGCGGTATATTGTAGCGCTTTGACGATGCCCTTGGCAGTCCCCATTTTACACATTTCCTCACTACAGATCGCGTTTTGGTGGCTACTTTTCCCGCTATCGAACCCCTGTTTTATCCGGATTCTCTGATCGGCCGACTCAACAATGACTGCCACAAAATCACCCCCTGCTGACCGCGAACGCCACGAACGAGAACTGATCCAATGGCTGAAGATTCCCAGCGTCAGTAGTGATCCTCGACGAGCATCGGACGTTTCCGCTGCGGCTGATTGGCTGGTCAACAAGTTCCAAGCCGCGGGATTGACTGTCGAATTGATTGCCACCGAGGGCCATCCTCTGGTGATTGCGGAAACTCCACCTGTTCCAGGTGCTCCAGTCGCTCTGGTCTATGGACACTATGACGTGCAGCCAGCTGAACCGCTGGAGAAATGGACCACGCCGCCGTTTGAGCCAACCGTACGTGGTGGGAACATCTATGCCCGAGGAGCAACGGACGATAAAGGTCAAGTGCTGACGCATATTCAAAGTGTGTGCGACATGCTTGCCACCAAGGGTGAACTGCCGTTGCAAGTCAAATTTCTTGTCGAAGGCGAAGAGGAAGTTGGCAGCCAGAATCTGGAGGCGTGGCTACCAAAACTCCGCGAACGTTTGGCGTGCGACTGTGTCGTGATCAGCGATAGCAGCCAATATGCTGACGGTATTCCAGCAGTCACGTATGGACTGCGAGGAATCATCACCTTCGAACTGGAGGTCACCGGTCCGAATCGAGATTTGCACAGCGGTTCGTTCGGTGGAGCTGTGATGAATCCCGCCATCGCACTTGCTCGTTTGTTGTCCTCCATGGTTGATGCCAACGGCCGCATTCAGATCCCTGGGTTTTATGACGATGTCGAACCCCTGACTTCCGCAGAACGAGCCGCTTGGAGGCAACTGTCTGCCGACGACGCGGGGTTCGTTGCCGAAACGGGAATTCCAAGAACCTTTGGCGAAGAAGGCTTTACCACCGACGAACGACGCTGGGCTCGACCAACGTTCGACATCAACGGGCTCGTTTGCGGACATCAAGGGGATGGCGTCAAAACGATTATCCCATCGACCGCCTTGGCAAAGTTCAGCTTCCGCCTGGTGCCCCATCAGGACCCCAAGAAAATTGCTGATCAATTGCGTGAGCATTTGCTACAACATGCTCCTCCGGGCATCACCTGGAAGCTTGACGTTGGTCATGGGGCGGGGGCATTCTTGGCTGATCGCAACAGCCGTTTCATGACAGCGGCGAACCACGCGATCACTCAAGCCTTCGGTCGTGAACCGGTGTTGATCCGCGAAGGCGGCTCCATCCCGATTGTAACTCAGTTTCAACAGACGCTCCGGTGCGATTGTTTGTTGCTGGGATGGGGATTGTCCGATGACAACGCGCACAGCCCCGACGAAAAGTTTCGCCTGCAAGACTATCATCTCGGAATCCAAGCCTCCGCGAACCTGTGGCATGCTATGGGACGCTTGTAATCGATGCACGCAATCTACTGTCGCTTGTAAACCACTAACACTCACCATACTCCGCCTAACAAATACGCTATGCTCGATCGAAAATACATTCTGCAAAATGCTGACGCCGTTCAAGAAAACTGCCGTCGACGCGGTGTGACCTGCGACATTGACCGCCTCGTCGATTTGGAACAGAAACGACTACAAGTTCTGCAACAGGTTCAAGACTTAAATCGCCAAGCCAACGAGACCAGCAAGAGCATCGGCGGAGCGAAAGACGCCGCGGAGCGAGAAGCGATCATCGCTCGCGGACGGGAGTTGCGTGACCGAAAGGATACGGCAGCGGCGGAAGAACAGGAACTGGAAGCTGCGATTACTGAGATCTTGGCGGCAATCCCAAACCTGACGCATCCCGATGCTCCCACCGGCGGCGAAGAAGACGCCGTCGAAGTCGGACGTGGCAAGACGCTTGTACCCAAGTTTAACTTCACCGCGCGAGACCACCTGCAACTGGGCGAGCAACACGATCTATTCGATTTTGAATCGGGCGCCCGTGTTGCTGGAGCCGGCTTTTATTTTCTTAAAAACGCAGCTGTTCGATTGGATTTGGCGCTGCAGCAGTTCGCAGTCAGCTTCCTTGCTGATCGCGGCTTCACACCAGTCACGACACCGGACTTGGCATTAACCAGCATTCTGCATGGCACCGGCTTCAATCCCCGGGGACCGGAAACGCAGATTTATAGCATCGAGAATACTGAGTTGAATCTCGTCGCAACGGCTGAGATTCCGCTTGGCGGAATGATGGCCGACCAAACGATCGACGTTGAAAAACTGCCGTTACGGTTGTGTGGATTGAGTCACTGTTTTCGCACCGAAGCTGGTGCTGCGGGTCGTGCGTCCAAAGGGCTGTATCGAGTGCACCAATTTACCAAAGTGGAGATGTTTGCGTTCTCGACGCCAGACCAGAGTGACGCTCTGCACGAAGAAATGCGATCGCTCGAGTGCGAAATTTTCGATGCACTGGAGATCCCTTACCGCGTCATCGACACAGCCAGCGGCGATTTGGGCGGTCCGGCGTATCGCAAGTATGATCTCGAAGCTTGGATGCCCGGTCGTGGAGACGCCGGTGAATGGGGCGAAGTGACCAGCACCAGCAATTGCACGGACTATCAGGCGAGGCGATTGAACGTTCGCTTCCGGCGTCCGACTGTGAAAGGCACCGAGTTCGTGCATACTCTCAATGGAACCGCAATTGCGACCGGTCGAGCGATTATCGCGCTGATCGAAAACCACCAACTCGCTGATGGTAGTATTCAGGTGCCCAAGGCATTGCAACCGTGGATGGGACGCGATGTCATCGCGATTTGAACTTCTGAACATTCCGTCCTCATCATATTTCCTGTTGAAACCGCAGTTACCGTCATCTACGAAGCGGTAACGCTTTCCCCGACCCAGGCTTTCACCGGATAACTCCGTCACCTTCACAGGCGCACTAGTACGACCTTTCCATGGTCGACACCAGCTTCGACCCGTCGATGCGCATCCGCTAGCTGGCTTAACGGAAAGCGACAATCAATAGTCACTTTCAATTTGCCGATTTCATACATACTAATGAGCTGGCGCAGATCATCCGTATTGGGTTTAGCGAGCATCACCTTGCCTGACTTTGATAGTGGCCAAGTCAACAACGTCATGAGCATTCCTTTGACATCCGGCTCGGTAGAAACGTATCGGCCATGCTCGCTAAGGACATCACGCGCCTCGAAATAGCCTGACTTACCAGCAGCGTCAAAGATCAAATCCCACTGCTCGACAGATTTAGTAAAATCAACATGCTCATAGTCGATAAAGCGGTCGGCTCCCAAGCTCATACAGAACACTTCGTTGTCACCACTAGCAACTGCTGTAACGTGCGTATCATACGCTTTCGCAATTTGTACAGCGAACGCTCCTACACCCCCGCTGGCACCGTTAATGAGCACACGTTTCCCTGAAGCGATTTTGCCGTGATCTCGCAATGATTGCAGCGCCGTTGTTCCGGCCAACGGGATTGCTGCGGCCTCGTCAAAGGGCATCGTGTCGGGAATCTTCGCTGCAACATCTACGGCACAGACCGCGAAGTCCGCACATGCTCCACCACGCATGTGATCCAAGAATGCCATCACGCGATCACCCACCTGAAACGGTGCATGGGGTGCGCAATCGATCACAGTGCCAGCGATGTCAAAGCCCGGAACACGTGGAAAGCCGAATGGCAGAAGTCCTTTCAGCTCGCCGCGACGCATCCGATAATCAATCGGGTTGACACTCGATGCCGTGACGGCAACCAACAGTTGGCCGGGCAAACGTTGCGGAACCGGAAGCTCAGCAGCATGCAAGACACTCGCATCGCCATAATCGTCATAGACGATTGCCTTCATCATTTGACCGTTCGCCACGACGACGGGGGATGCGGCATCGGCGTTCTCTTGAGTCGACATACATTGCCCTCACACTTTGTTCACACAATTATAAAATGGAACGGCAAATCATGCTCGTTCGTCATCGCACACACAAGACATACAGACACTTTTTCACACAGACGCCGTACATAATTAAGCAACACGCAGAGCAATATGCATGCCAAAAGGAAGCGATTGAATTTTCCTTCCAGGGTGAACTCAACGTGCTCACGCAGCATGCTGAGTTGCTAGCTGGCTAAATTTCTTCGTCGACGAAAATAATGTGGCGAAAATAATGCTGTGACTCAAAGCTGGCTCCGAGTGCACCGATTAGCAATCCTAGCGATGCGCTGAAACAACTCATGTGGATGAACGTTTTGATGTTAATCGCATTGGGCGAAAGACCTGCGGAACTGGCCCAGTTGGACACGAGTCCAGGATCAAACAGCGCTATCGAAAAGCAGGCTCCAATCAACAGCAGCGTCATCCAGGTCACAAAGGGTGCAGTCGGCTTGGTAGCAGGCTGTCCTGCGGCGAGATCACAGATTGCTATTGGATGAAAATGGCGTCCGTGTCCTAATGAATGTTTTTGGTTTCGCGGCCAAACAACTCACTCGGAACGGACGCCATGCAAAAGC
>JBGSIA010000199.1:0-2883 GCA_041751935.1 Pirellulaceae bacterium
TGGCGGGCGACCCTTGGGATTACGATTTGCCATCCTTGGCTCCGTGGTGACTGGTGTGGTGTGAGAACCTCCATTCTCCACGCGAGCCTTTTTTGTGGCTATATCAATCCCAAAGCGACGAACGTTCCCCTAAAGTGCAGACATCGGCGAACGCCAGGAAAAGCGAACCAGCAGCAACGCGCCCAAGATAACGACCAGAACGCCAGCGGTCCCATACGCGCCACGAAAGAAGTCGATCGTTTGGGCAATCTCTCCTGGTGTTTGGTCAGTGAGACCGGTCTCGGTCAAGAACAGGGCAGAGAACGGTGCCGCTGTGCTGAGCAAAAAGACGCTGACAACAATCGAACTCAGCAAATATAGGCCACCGAGTGCACATACCGCTGCTAAACGAGAACGAGTCTTGGATCGCTGGCGTTCCAGAATCGCGAATCGCGCCAGCCTGGAAACGGGACTAGATTCGGAGACCCATCCAGAAGTCGACTTTTCTCCGGCGACCAGTGCTGGAAGTTCACCTCGTTCGAGTTGATCAGCAAGTTGCAACAAACGCTTGCCTTCGCGGGCGGTTGTTTCATGCGCGAGGGCACGCAGGCCCGAGATGGCGTCTTCTCTTGACGCAACGAGCTTTAACACACCGGCTAACGATGGTGACAAGGCGGAAGTTATGTTGGACATGTTCGCTACATCAACTCTGAAAGGTGACGATACAGTGGCAGAATCGTAACGAGCAACACCACGATGATCACGGTGGTCATCACAAAGATAGACACCAATACTGGAAACCAATCGATCCAAAACCGCTGTCGCGACAACGATTGTTCGCGATACCAATCGCCAAGTAATCGCAGTTCCAACGCTGGGTCACCAATGGATTCCCCGCCACCTGTCGCACCATTCAATCTCGACAACGACCATCGCAACATTGGCGGCAAGAATGCAGATTCTGCCCGCTCGCTAACCGCTCGAGTGACTCGATCGCTAAAAGATGCGTCACCGGAAACCTTCGCAGCCGCAGCGACCGCATCCGACATCGGAGTTCCCGCTTCAACATGCAGTGCAAGTAGATCACAAAACAATGCCCAGCGAGCGTCCGCGCGACTGCGGCTGAACCAAACCCTGGTCGACGAAAAATGGACGTACAGGAACCAAGCGAGGGCAAGCAGTCCGAGCACTAGCGGTGGAAGCCAAAAGTGTTCACGCATGAATTGCAACGCGGCAAGTACTTGAGGATGAATCGATGGCGTACCCAATTCGACGTGCGAGTTGCACAACACGAACCACGGTATCACCAGCGTTACAATGAAATATGCGATACAAAGAGTGATCACCGGATAGACCAACGCGATCGCTAGTTGCGTTTGCGTTTCGCTGTGAGTCCGCAAGGATCTCGCAACACTGCGAATTGGTGCTGCGCTGCCGGATCTCTGCACCAGCTCGAACGCTGCGCTGACTTGAGGCGACGCGTTACCACTGATCGATGCGATGGCGTTCCCTGGTGACTCGCCAGCTTGCAAACGTTTCGCCAGCCCCTTGGCTACGCGTCCGAATCGGCCAAGCGATCGGTCGCTTAGCTCGAACAGTCCAGCGGCGATGGGTCGGTCGGCAGCGATCATCGCCGCAATTTCGTCAAGTAACTGCGATAAATTATGAGTAGCAAGTTGCATCATGAAGACACGATCCGAACCGATGTTTCGAATGAACGACGTCAACGACTTCCCGCTTGACGTCCCAGTACACGATACACTTCCGCAGCGTCCGTGTGTCCAGCGTCAACCAATTGCCAAGCTCGCTGGCGCAGTTCCATCATACCGGCCTGGACCGCTGCGGCTTGGATCTGGCTAGCCGATTGATCTTTTGCCAATGTTTTCATCACCGAGTCACCGATTTCGCCAATATCGAATCGCACGCACTCTGCGATCGCCATACGACCGAAGTACCTGATTCCGCCACACGTATTGCAGCCTGTTGTTTTTTCAGACGAATCAGAGTCCGATCCACACTCTGGACAAAGTCGGCGAAGCAAACGTTGGCTGCAAACCGCCAGCAGACCGCTGCGCAACAAGTAAGGTGGCAAATCCATTTGCACCAACCTGCGCAGCGCCCCCGCACAGTGACTTGCGTGTATCGACGAGAAACATAGGTGACCGGTCAACGACGATACCAACACCGCGTCCGCAGTTTCTACATCACGTATTTCGCTGACCAACAGTACTTCGGGGTCTTGCCGCACCGCGCTGCGAAGCGCCGTGGCCAGTGTCATTCCTGATGCCGGATGCAATTGGCTTTGACTGATAGAATCGATAACCGTTTCGATAGGATCTTCGATCGCCAGCACACTTCGCTTGAAGGGACCATCAGCAATGTGCCTCAGACAGGCGTAGAGAGTCGTTGTTTTTCCACTGCCGGCAGGTCCAGCTAACAACACCACACCCTCGCGCGAGTCGCACAACTCCGTCAAGTCGGCAGCGACATCTTCAGGCAGAGTTAAATCCTGGATCGTCGTCAACGGAGTTTGAGTGCCGAACAACCGCACGACGGCACGTTGTCCGTGCAGTGTCGGAAACGTACCCAATCGCATTTCGACATCGTTAGGCGTTTGAGTGAGCCGTCCTTCTTGTGGTTGCCCAGAGCGATAACTCGGCAAGCCGGCCATCACCATTAGCCGCGCAACCGGATCAGTCATTTCGCTTCGAGTAACGCTGGCGATCGGCGTTAGTACTCCATCGATACGAAATAACACTTCCCAAGGGTGCAGTCGGCTTGGTAGCAGGCTGTCCTGCGGCGAGATCACAGATTGCTATTGGATGAAAATGGCGTCCGTGTCCTAATGAATGTTTTTGGTTTCGCGGCCAAACAACTCACTCGGAACGGACGCCATGCAAAAGC
>JBGSIA010000200.1:0-36236 GCA_041751935.1 Pirellulaceae bacterium
TTATGAAGCAGCTTTTCCAGTAGACTGTTATCGACTGGCGGTTCGGCGACGGCTGTGGACTGCGATTCATCCATGATCGCATCAACAGTATCAATTTCCCCGTTTCAGCCAAGATCAATTTCAACAGGCTGAATAGTTACCTGACTTTGAGTGGTGAAAAACCGAGAGCGTCAAAGGTTCGGAAACCATCAACTGCCAATCAGATCGAAAATAAGCTCGCTCTTGACCTTGTATGACGCACCATCTCGAAAGGTGGGGATCACTGTGCCGTCATTGCAAACGATGTGGGCGGGTATTCGGGATGGTTCGTTTTGAGCAGGACACCATTGGCAGCTAATCCCAGCAACAATCAATTGACCGATAGCTAAGCGGTAGTCTACGAAGGCTGTCTCGTGCAAATCTTTTAACATCGTTGGTCCGTTTTTTTTGTGTTGTGTTCTTCCGACTACAGGTACAACTCAACTGACCTTGCTGGGCGAATACCCAAGAGCATCAAAGGCTTGCCTCAATGATTCCTCACTGGGATAACCACCTTGGTCACCCACGTTTTCGATCTCGCCGCATTCGTTCTCTGAAAGCCATTCGTAAACGTCACCGACCCAATCTTCTGGCAAATCGAATTCATCTTTCAATCGCCACGCTGCATCAGCAATGTTGGAGACAGTCGCTTCGTACTCACGGTTCGAGTAATCGGTTTCATCAAGAATCGAGTAGATTTCTTTTTGTTCGAGGAGTTCGTGATACTTGCGAAATGCTTTGGTAACTCGCCCTCGTTTGAACACCCGAATGCTGAATCCATCGATGTGACCTACAGCCCAATGCGAATGGCTTTCAAACACGACATCAGGGTCATCGCCTTTGGTGAATGATTGCAGCGTTTTACGAAACACTGACGCATTGCTCTGATCGAGTAAGCCTGATTCACGATGATGCGTGTAGATGATTGCCCAGTTGTCGGCATCTTTCAGTTCGTCAGCCTTGAACCAGACGAAACAATCGAATTTACGCCAGTTGCCAGCAGTGGCTTTAGCTGCGTCCTTCACGGACGTTTCTGCGATTGGCATCGGTCATTTCCTGTGCTGGTGAGTGGTCTTTTCAACCAGCACAGGTACAACTCTACTGACTCATGGAGTCAGAACGGGGCAGTCAGTCCGATGACGACAAAGCATAAAAAAACCCTGCGATGCATGGTTTTTTGTGAATCGCAGTGCAAGTAACAGGCACCATTTCACGATCAGTTCCCCGAATCAGGAGCGATCACGTTCCCAGACTGAAAGAATTCGCTGATTGCCGTTGCCATCCAGTTCAAGCCGACTTGGTTCGACACCTTCAACGTCGTAGTCGTAGACCATCACCTGTACCCCTTCGGGTACTTCGATGTGTTGAACGACCCCGCCTTCAACAGTGACAACGACAGTTTTCATCGGTGGAGTTGCCTCTCGATTTGCTCGATGCTTCGGATCGAAGGAATTACATCCTGACCAACAGTCACATCGAGCGCACGCAACTCATTTGCCAAGTCTCGGTACTCATCAACAGGCAGACCCAAATCTTCGGCAACTTCGATGTACTCAAGTCCACCGTCAATGGCTTCTGCTTCGCCAGCAAGCACCTTTTCGATAGCTTGAGCCTCGTTTTCTGCCTCGACTTGATACGTTTGAGTGTGGATTTCGTATTGTTCAATTTGAAATATCGGCATGACTGCAATTCTTGTTTTGAGTGCGTTAATGTGAAAGGCACAGGTACAACGCTACTGACTACGCTTCTGCTTCTTGAAGTTCTGGAACTACTTCCTCAATGCGACTGAACTGCAAAATGTATTGCGTAGCCTTCGATGCCTGAGCCGCCGCCTTGAAGATGAACTTGCGATCATCCTGCAACGCTTTTAACCATGACGACAGATACGAGGTGTGGTTGGTGAGATCATCGGATGACGGAATGTTGGTTTGGGCGCACAGATAACAAGCCCCAATTTCAGCAATCAGTTCGCCGAGAGCGTAACTGCCTTCCCAACCAAGACGGCATTCACTCCAGTGACAGAGTTCGTGGAAGCATGTGCCGTAGAACTCGTGTTCCAGATCGAACTGATGGCGTGACGGCATTCGGATAAAGTCACCACCGCTGTGATTGGGGAATGTTCCAACAGGTCTTGTGTAGACAGCACGATTGCCACCGTATGCGATCTCGGCTTTCGTTGCTGCAATCACACGTTCAGCTTCATCGAAATCAGCGACATCGTCGGTTGGTTTGCCACTGGGACGAAGGTGATCGAGCTTCTCGCCGTCCACTTGATCCAGGTTGAACACGGTGTAGAACTTCATCAGTGGGAACGATTCGGTCTTTTCATCGCCCGTAGCATCGACCTTGTTCTTCTTGACTTGACGAAAGAAGATGATGTTCGTTCCCCAGTGACCTGCCTTCACGTGGTCGGGACGTTTTCTGACTTGACCACCGAGGTTTTGCCATTGGTCATAGGTTCCCCAGAAACGAGAAGTGAAGCCATTTGCCTGCGCAGCGAGGTCGAGGAGAACCGGATTGATGCCGCTGTAATTGCGTCGAGAAACGACGTTGGCAGGAGTCCCGCAGTTCGGATCGTTTCGCCACGGCTTTTTCCACGGCACGATTCCGTTTTGTAGTCCTTCGATAATGCGGGCAGTGATGGACTCTTGGATTTCAGATTGACTTGGCATTGCAGGCTCCGTTGTGAATGGGCAACGCAATACACAGGTACAAGCCTACTGAGTCCTCAAGTCAGACCCGTTGTATCTGGGGTACCTGGGGTTATCAGGCTGAAAGCTTTCGCCTTCCTGCGACACCCATCAGAGCAATACCGCACTTGCTCCCAGACCTTCGCCCATTTCTTCCGCCAAGCAAACGGGCGATTGCAAATGGGGCAAATCTTCGTCGGCAGGTTGGTTTTCTTGTGGGCCATGTCGGCAGATACAAAAGTAAAGAAAGCGTTAAGCACTGGGGCAGTCTGCTTCCTAGCGCCCACGTAGCGGTTTCCTGCTGGTAGAATGCCGCCAAGAAAACGGAGACAGCGAAAGTCGTTCTCCATTCCACCGCTAACGACCACATGCCAAGGCGTGATGTCCCATGCGGACAAAGCAAACTGCTATCAGAGATTCCCGAATCGGCTAAACCACAGCAATTAATTCTTAATCGTAAAAGTGCATAGCAAACTAAAGACCGAGGCTTGAATGCAAAGCATAGACGACCTGCTTCACCAGATGGAATCGCATCTCGAAAAACTGAACGAACCAGGCAAAGGACTACTTTCCACTCTAGGGAAGTATATTATTTCGAGTAAAGCCGTGTCTCAGATTGTTTCCGCCTGCTTTTACGCAAGCACCATAAGCGACGAAGAGCGTTGGCCAAAAGCAATCCTGGTTCCCAGTTGTGGCATGGCTAGCGATAGGTTAATTGCGAGGTTTACTACCGCAATTGCGTTTGAACCAATTGCTATTGCTAAGCTTGCGCATGCGACAAGTGACTGGTGTCGGCTTGCTTTTGTAGTACAGGACGATGAGCCAAGGATTGTTGGGATTGCACCTTCGATGGCAATCCTAATGGGTCGATTTACCACGCAAGGAGGGCCACGCAGAAAGATCGGGGGCTTCCATGTGTCTATCACGGGTCCCGGAAATCTAGACGTACTCTGTCACCGACAGATTTTCACATACCAGAGTGGTACAATCACAAAGTTTCGCCTGTTACTTGAAAGTGTGGCGACTCAAAGCGTTGGCCAGACACTAAATAAGCGAATCGACAGTCTGCTCGGCGAAGAATATAGAAGCAAACGCAAGTTGCAAATTGCGGATAGATTAAAAAATATCCAGAATGAAAACATTGTCGATCTACTTGAGCCAGCTTTGGAGAATGAAGTCGCCGGAGACAGTGATGCTCAGCTTGTTATTTGTGAGCTTATCAACCAAATTTATCTGCTTGGCCACGGTGGTATATTAATCATCACCGAAAAGACTGAGACCGAAAGACTGACCTATCGATACAAGTCTGAAAGTCTGAAGCTACAGCATGCGGTTATTCGATATTGGGAAACTGCCAGTGAAGACGGATACGGCACCAGCCGCAAAGGCTTCGCAGGAGCCGCAGGAACTGAATTGATACACGAGGGGCTTATGCTCAGGGAAGTAATAGAGGCAACAGCACATCTGGCCAATACAGATGGAGCATTGGTACTAGGAACTGATTTGCGTCTTGCGGGATTTGGAGCAATTATCGACAAAACAAACATTGAGCCGTCTAGCTTTAAATTTGTTGATTCTGAAGATAATTCAATCGAGTTCGTGTCACTACTTCAGAACAGAGGCTCTCGCCATCAATCTGCGCTTTCATTTGCAATGAGTGAAGAAAATGCGTTCGTGGCTGTTATATCTCAGGATGGAACCGTTACAGTGTTTCAGAACGAAGGTAAAACTATTCGTGTCGAGAAAGGACTAAGGGCGGGCATCCACTAATCCAACTTGCAAGTGCTTCATAGCGCATTGGATGGTTCTAGTACCGTTAGACGAAGAACTGCGGAAAAACTTGAACGAGTTTATGCAGTGAGGCATTTTCCGACACGGATAGCTTCCGAAATCACCATCATGCAAATGTTCACCACCGGTTCGTGCAGAATTTTAACGCAGGTAGTATCCATCACTGTCCTGCTTGCAGGCTCTTGGGAGATCGCACACGCCCAAGAGGGAAGTGTTCAGCACGTCCATGATCCAGTAATCGCAAGAGACGGAAACAAGTTTTTCCTGTTTTCAACCGGTAAAGACATTCCAGTTCGCACTTCGGCAGATTTGTTCAGTTGGAGTCCATCAAGATCAGTGTTTTCCCGAATACCGGATTGGGCTTTGCATGAAGTACCTGAAGCAAAGAACATTTGGGCACCTGACATCTCGTTCTTCAACAACAAGTTCCATCTTTACTACTCGATCTCGACATTTGGAAGCAAACAATCTTGCATTGGACTCGCAACGACTCCCTCCATCGACCCCAATTCGCCCAACTACAAGTGGACGGATGGCGGATTGGTCGTTAAGTCAGACTCCTCAACCAACTACAACTGCATCGACCCAAATATTGTTCTTGACGGAAATAAAATGCCTTGGCTTTCCTTTGGCTCACATTGGGGCGGGATACAGCTTGTATCGATCAATCCGAAGACAGGAAAGCCAAGTGGTAGAGTCCAAGGGATCGCTAAACGCCCTTCAACTGCTATCGAGGCACCATTCATTTTTCGAAAACAGAGTTTGTACTATCTCTTCGTGTCTTTCGATCAATGTTGCAAAGGAGTGGATAGCACCTACAAGGTGATGGCTGGAAGGGCAAGGCAGGTACAAGGTCCATACGTTGATGCAAGTGGGAAACCCATGCTTGACGGCGGAGGTTCACTTGTCCTCTCTGGCTATGGTTCTATCAAAGGTCCAGGCCACAATGCAGTGATTACCGTCGGCGAATCTGACTATCTTGTACATCACTTTTATGATGAGACCAGTAATGGTGTACCCACCCTTCAGATACGCCCAATCATTTGGGAATCAGGTTGGCCACTCATTGGTGAACCGATAGGCGATGGCGACTTCGAAGACAACAGAAAGTCTAAAATAAGCCCAAGCAGTATCTTGGGGACATGGGATCATTATGTTGAGGATGGCAGAAAGCTAAATGTTGAACTAAAGCCAGGAGGTACCATTAACGCAGGCCGTGCAACTTGGAGTTTTACGAACAAGACGCTAGAACTTCGTTGGCCCAAAGGTGGAGTCGGTAGTGGTGAGTGGGTTGATCGCTGTATCGTTTCGCCCAATGGTGACTGGTATGTTGGACGCAATGGCTCTGGTGCATTGATACGTGGCGTTAAGCGATAACTCGCCTCAAACAGTCCGTTAGGCCGCATAGCTGATTTCACCTGCGTGACCAGTCATTTGTGGTAGTACGTGGGGCGACTCCAAAGTCGAAGTTCATTTGGCGAGTTTACGGAGGCTGCAAACGTAGATTGAACCATTCCCATATCAAATATGGGGAAGTCAAGCATCGCAAATATCGGGTGCGTCAGTTGTTCTGGTGGCACGTCGGAATAACAAGCTCTCAAGTAACCTTCGCAGTGGTCTCCCCAAGGCTGGGTCAGTTCATGTTCCACAAAGGCGATCAGCGTTGATGCCACTGATTTTGTTTCGAGACTTTGGATTTCCCAATTCAGCCCCAGGGTTGGGTCAGGTGGAACCTCGCCAACCGTAAGCCTTGTACAAGTAAAGAAACCATCTTCCAAAGGACTCTTACTGCAAGCAACCTCAAACACGAATGGGCGTTCTGTTTGCCAATCCATCGTCTTCAGCCAAAGTGCGATATCTTCGTTTGGCGGATGCTGCTTCGAGTAATACGGAGATAACAGCACGACGTTTTTGTTGTGCAATCGGACGGGAGGTTGTGGCTTCGAACTTAGACTGTGGTACGTTTTGGACCAGCGAAGGCTTCGAGTTGCCCAAGCGATGTCTTTCGGATTATCAAACATAGCGTGCTGAGCGATATTGAGGTCAGCGTCGAAGTTTTCGAGTAATAATAGTCGTTTGCTGAGCGTCGTAATCTTCAGATCACGAAGTCCATCCGGTTCTATCGGCTGGGTTCCGAATTTGAACTCGTACTCGGCATCCGAGACAAGTTGGTCGCCACTAGAACTTGTTGCAGATTTCCCGCTTCTTCCAAGCTTATCCATGAGCCATTGCCACATCTAAATCAACTCCCTCGTCATCGATTCGCACGCCTTTAGCATCAGCGCTAACGACTCTGGATCAGCCAATCGGTGATCGTCACCGATATCGATCAACGTTTCGTTTGGCAATCCGCTCTTCAAAACAAGCTCTTCGGAATCCTGGAAAGGGATCACTTCATCAAAGCGGCTATGTAGGATCACGGAGTTCGACTTCAGATGTTTGACCGATCCCCACCATTTCCAAGCTGGGCAAAGAAGGACAAGCGGTGTGTCTCGTGAGTCGATGCTCATTGCGACGGCACCGCCACGGGATGAACCGACGATCACGTCGGGTTTGTGCAGGTCGTATGCCCGTTTAGCCGTCTCTACTGCTGCGTCGAAATCGTCGTCATCAAGCTTTGGGTTGATGACATCGTGACCAGCGGTTTTTAAAAAAGTCGGTTTGACGCCGCCAGGGATCGAGTTCCAGCCGTGGAGGAATAGAATTTTCATCGGCATTTTCTCTCCTTGGCTTCCGAAAGCATCTTGCTACGGCGATCTGAACGGTACTTCACAACTTCGTCCCACTTCGAATGTTTGCGACACACGAGATCGGAGATTACCGCATGTGCATAACCCTGCAATTCGAGAAACAACGATCTTCGCTCAGCATGGCTGTGAATCACCTCCTCCAGAAATCGGTCATGATGCACCAGCAGTGTTCGATACCCAAGTTGAGCGTTTGTCGTTTCGCATTTGAGATCAGAGAACTGCTTGAATCTCTGAAGAAGCCGTTGATAATCATCAAAGTTTCTTGCGACATGAGCGATAACACCTTTCTTGCTCTCCTGGAACTTCTGGTACTTGAATGGGGAACCGAGGAACTCAAGCAATGTCATTGCTCGAAGAAACTTTGATGTATTCGTGTTTGCGTTCATCACGTCAGAGAAAAGACGCATTGCATGTTGGACAACTCCTCCAACTTCTCCATCATCGGATGAAGGCAGCTTGTGCGTCGAACAGAACTGAACTGCATTAAGCTCCAATCCAAGTCCCTTTGAAACGACTGAGTGCAGCAACGCCTCGCCTGCTATTATATGCCCTCGCTTTGAACTCGAATCGAACAAAACGGCGCAAGCGTACGCCTCCGATCCCGCCCATGTACCAGCGACTCCCGGCAGGGTTTCCGGTAAATCAAAACGGCAAAAGTCAAGGCGAATTTGATCGATGGCTCTTTCGGCTTCCTGCGAAAGAACGGCGACACATTGAAGAACATCGTCATGAGTCCCGTTCGCCATCGTGAGGTCTTGTTCCGTTACGAACGCTACGGATGCCGATGTCTCGAAGATTTCCGTCTTCGCCCCGCTTAAACACGATGCAAATTTAGCTATTGCCTCCCCCTCAATGACCGCCAAATCGTCTGAGATAAAGAAGTCCTCCACGCACACAGGTTTCGCAATGTTCAGCAAACGCAAGTCAATCGAGTTAGCCGGGTAAAAGCGAAACTTGTCGATTTTGAAAGGAACCTCCAACAATAATCGAGACATGGGCATCACGACTAGGCGACCATGACGCAATTCGTCTCCAAACTCATCACAGATATCGATTGTCATACTTTCGTTTTTCTTGTTACTAGCTACCATCGAAGCAATTCAAAACTCTGCGATGATACCAAGACACATTTGCGCATAACTTGTTCGTTGAATCTTAGCCGTAGGCCAGAAGCCCCCCTTTCTGGAATCGCAACGCTGTAAAATTCAATCTCAGCGTTCTTAACTTTCGGTTAGCGAATAACGCTGTTTTGGTACCACCAATCCGCATCGGTTACGTTACTCCTCGGAGTGTACTTGGCGAAACGCTGAATGTTCCCAATCACTAACGCAGTGTCATGATCCGTAGCAGAGCAGGTTTCAGCCCAAGTTTTGACAATTTCAGGCGTTCCCAAAACAGGAACGCTGTGTTCAATCGCCAGACGACGAGCAATTCGATCATCCGATGCCATTGTCATTGAGCGTGACTTTGCTATTGCCAAGCAAGCCGCCTCGCCATCGTCAAGTTGAACAGCAAACTGCACATACAACTCAGCTTCGTAGCTACCTTCGACATCGCAAAAGCTTATTAAGCTGCTCTCAGCATAGTTGTTTATACCAACTTCCTTGCGAACCAGTAGATCAGGCTGCTCATCGTCCGGCTGTAGGATGTAGATCGCTTCCCTTGCGACAACTTTGGGAACGAATAGCGTACAACTGAGTGTCCTGGAAGTTTCATCGAGGATTTTGCCAGCCGCAATTAAGTTGAGCAGACAGCAAGCATCTAAAACAAGTCCGCTCATTCTCAGCGACTCTCCTCTTCAGCGAGAAGCGACTTTTCAAATGGAAGCTCTAGCTGCCTTGAAACACCACTGTCCTCTACAAGCGTACTGGTCCGGCACTGCGCAACGATATCTCGCACCGTTAATGGATCGCATCGCAAGAATCGCCCAAGTTGGCCTTGGCTGATTTTCTCTTGCTCGTAAGCCTGGACTGCAAGGTATTTGTATCGTTCTGGGTACGGATTGTCCGTGATTGGGTGAGTAGGCAAATCCAACATCAACTGTGCTTGTTTAGGTGAAAGCCCCGACTCCTTGAGCGCTTGCCAAGTTCCCCGTGGCAAAAGACCAAGTTGTTCCAGTCGCAGCGCCATCGCTTCTACGGAAACAAAGTAAAAGTGGCTAAGCCTACAGAGGTCAGCTACCTGAAAATCGCCGGTGATCGAAACGATTTCGTGAAATCGTTTTCGCAACGAACTTCCGGGCATCAAGAAGCTCAGTGCAAAACTTTCGGCAAATCTTTCGTTGGGTGGCTTGCGCCCAGGAAAGCTCAAATAGTCAATGCCTGGGTCGTAACGATTCACGATTAAGTGACCGTATTCATGAACAAGTGAAGCTCGCCTCTTTTCCGGTGGATGAGAGCGATTGATAAGAATGCAACAGCCAAGGTCCGACGTATGTGCATACATACCGGCAATGTTGGGTGGCAAACTCCAATAAAAAATACGAAGCCCGACATCCCATTCGAGGATGGTTCGTAGGTTCGTGATCGGCTGGTCGCCAAGCCCAAGTCTCTGTCGTTCCTGTATTGATGCCGACTCCGCCAATTGTGAAGGATCGACCCGGCTGTTCAAATCAATGACCGATGGATAGTTGAACTGGAGCGGTGCATTCATTAGTTGCTCAAGTTCACGATAGTCCTCAGCAAGACGCTGAAGCTCATCAATCCCAGTAAGCAGCAGTTGTTCATCCTTCTCTTTGAGCTTTCCCGCTACAGCACGAAGATGAGGTTGCAATTCAACAATCGGTTCACCTGAGCGAACAAGCTCATGGACCTTCCGACCTAGAAAACCAGCAATCTTCGTTATTTCTTCAGCACTTGCCTGTCGCTCACCTTTCTCGATGGCGATATAAGTCGGCCTGCTACACTCGATATGATCAGCAACATCCTTTTGGGTTTTCCCTCTTGCTTTGCGAGCCTCAGCAATACGAAGCCCAAGCGTTCTTGGATCAATTACGCTAAGCTGAGACACGGTTCACTCCTTGCATCAAGTTTGGTTCCGATGCGACTAATCGAGTCCATGCAATTCCAGACGTACGTGCGGTAGCAATCACGCTTTCCCATTCGTCCGAATACCTCTTCAATAGTCCAATGAATGGCTCGGCTGACTCTCCGCTTTGAATAACTTCCGTCCCGTATAAGTGGTTGAGAATAAACGCTGGCGTTTCCAGTCCACAAACCATCTTCCTAAGTTCTGATTGTTGAATGAGAAAGGCCTTTAAATACTGGGTGCTTCTGCGGTATCGCAGATAGTAATTAGATTGAAACAAATCGACTTTGTACGTACCGATAGGTTCGTCGATTCCAGCGGTAAGCAACGCATGACGACGAAAAATACAAGCCGAGCAACAGCCGCATTGCTTGGCCCCTTTCTCCCTTAGTGGGTAGCTTGAACACGATGCCGTCGCTTGCGCAAGGCCCTCAAGATCGAGTGGCTTCAATAGCGAGACGACCTCCGCTTTAGTCTGCCAGGCGAAAGGTAACTGAAACCGAATGGACCTCTGGGCTATCAGGCTCACGATCTCAGTCATTTGCCTCAAAAATGCAGGATGCGAACTACGAGTCGATTTTGCACCCGTTAGCCCCGCAAGCAAGGGAAGGTTGATCGCACCAACACCCGACTCGTACATTTCAACTTCAGATGCGCCTACCAATGATGCAACCGCTGCTCCTGCGGCACAGAAAAGAAGTGATCTGGTTCGTTGCGATGGCTCTTCTTTCCCGTTCGTTCTCGCTGATTCAAACAAATTTGCCTTTGCAATGAATGGCTTAACCTCGCTTTTTAGAAACGTGCGTTGGAGAATCGCAAGCTGTCGCTTAACAGAACCTCGCTGTCCTCCTTGATGCCAAATCGTGACCGGAATGGTCATTCGATTTGGCTCTTTAGATAGTTGCTGAGCAAGACCCGCAGCCGAGTCGAGGCCGCCGCTGTAAAGGCACACTCTCACATCTCTCGGCATGGGGAACGAAAGTGAAAGTTGCCTTTCGGGGGCCAACGAACAATCGAGGTTGGTCAAAGACAAATCCCATGCATCACCCGAAACAAAGTTCAAAGACTCTGAAAGTCGTTGCAGCAAACCATCTTTCCAAAAATCTGGCTCAGCAACTTCAATCGTCAAGTTGACTTCACGACGGTGGTTCCCAGGGTGGCATCTGCGCTTCCGCCGCAAAAGGCGGTCAGCAACGTAAACCGACACGGCGATTCTCAAGAAATCGTTGAAGGGTGGCGCAAGTGAGCCACTAAGAAGGCCGCTTAGCCCTGATAGGTCAAAGTTGAAATCCTTACCAGAAAGCAACTCAAATCGATGAGGCTCACCGACACGATGAAAACTGATCTTGAATGGAGTCATTGTTTGCTCCGTCCAAGCAGTGAAGTGCCAAGCAGTGCTTTTGCATCTTTATCCTTTTGCTGTTTATCCGACTTGCGTACCGTTGGCAATCGATTGTTGACCAAGCTGGATGCGATACGGTGAATTTCGTTTTCAAATGCATCCCTTACTTCTCCAAGATGCCGATTTAGCTGATCCAGTCCCTTCCATTCATTGTCCAAGACTTCATGTTGCACCCGTGCTTGAATTCGATCTACTACCGAGTTCGCATATTGCTTGGCTAAATCCAAATCGCTTTTGTCTGGATTAACAACGCACGTATCCGCCAGAAGCTTGGCATAATCGTGTCCTTCACATTTCCGAACCAGTTCCTTCAGCCTCTGGTGGTCGTTGCGACTCTCAAGGAAATCTGAAAACTGAACCCCATTTTCCCCGAACTCCGTCATCGCTTTCCTCAGTGACTTCGGCAGCTTTAGCTCCAATTGCCTGACGACATCAGATACGGGCTTCTTGTCCCGAACTGCCGCCAAAAAGTGTTTCCATCGTTGCCCACCCGGCTCTCGAAGGTCTAGCGATTCGTTTTCCATGCTCTAGTCCTTTCTGGAATCTGTGGACACACGCTTTCGATGAAGACAAGTATCGGACGGGCGATTTACAAAGTCAAGGCGCAAGAGTCGCAATTGTTGAGAAATGTAAAATGCATGGGTTTGGCGTTTCGCCGATGCTATCGTTCAGCCGCCTTGTCTACAGCGAAGCCAAAAAGGGTGATCCAAATTGAGGCGAGATCGCAGTATAACGGACTCCCCGGCATTTCTAGCCGAAAACATCGACAAAGCCGCCATATTTACAGGTATTTAAACAGCCGATAGACTTGCTCGACATGGCCCATAACCATTGAAGCCAGAAACCAAATGCGACTCGAAAATGGCCAAAGGCGGTTAATTTGCGGTACAGTGCGGACATCACGGCGGGGGCGCTCAAAGTACCAGAGAGCAGGGTCATTGCTGGCTTGCTGCTCCGTGATGTCACCGGCAAAGAGTGGCGCAACGCAATCTACGACCAGAACGTCCTTCAGGCACGAAGCCCAAAAACCGCAAAACGACTTTCGGTCCTCATTCGGGGACGACTGGACTTGGTTGAGGCCCCGCTATGGAAACTTATCCATGATGGATCGGTAGTGGAGGCAACGCACGCTTGCCTAGCCGCAGCCATCAAGGCCAGCCACCTTTTGGGTGACTTTCTCGATCTGGTTATTCGTGACCAGTATCGCACTTTCAAGGAAACGCTCTCACGACGGCTATGGGCTGACTACATCGAAAGCTGCCGCAGCCGTGACCCCGAAATGCCGCAATGGAGCGACTCGACCATCACACGTCTTCGATCAACCGTCTACACCATCGCTGCGGAAGCGGGCTACATCGAAAGCACCAAGACTCGCAAACTCCAAGGCGTTCACATCGTCAGGCCAGTATTGCAATACCTTGAAAGCCAACATGAACAGTACGTGCTTCGTTGCATTCAGGTGGGATCATGACCTCTACGCTCGTCAACCGACTCAATCAAATCCTACCGAAGATCACATCAGACGAGTTTCTGAGTGGTCGTGCGTTATCTGGCGAAATCGCCTTTTTCATTTTCGATTATCCACCTGAAGAAGAATTGCGTGTCCGCCAACACATTCAGTTCCTAATGGAACACATTCCAAAGCATAAGCCAAAGCTCAAGTTAGCTCATGTCAACCTCTTTAGCTTCCTAATCGAGTACCTCGAAGAAGAGGGTGTACTGGAAGACGCCATTCGGACACAACGCAACGAAGGCAACGAAGCATTGCTCGAAGCACTCAAGGGTCTACTCGAAGAAAAGACCATCGCCCAACGCTTCGGCGACCTTGTGAAGCCTAACGATCAAGACCTGATCCTGGTTTCGGGAATCGGTAGCGTTCATCCACTCATTCAATCGCACACGCTGCTGAACAACCTACATCCGATTGTAGCCAAGCCTCCACTCGTGATGTTTTATCCCGGCTTCTACGACGAAAAATCGTTGCGGCTCTTCGGCAGAATCAAGCGTGACAACTACTACCGAGCCTTTCGGCTTGTTCCATAGGATCGCCCTACCATGCAAATCAAACAGCTATTCAAGAAGTCCATTGATCGTCCAATTAACGGCGTGGTCAAGGCCGATCAACTCGATGAATCAACGATCTGGCAAGAGCTTGATGAGTTCGTTGTGACTCGTGAGCTTGACCAGCATTTGCGCAAGTTCTTCTCGACATACACCGAGACGATGGAGCTATCCAAAGAAGATGACTTCTCTGACAGAACCGGAGTATGGATTTCGGGTTTCTTCGGATCGGGCAAATCGCACTTCATCAAAATCCTGTCCTACTTGCTCCAAAATAAAGAGCATCACCACGACGGGCAATCGAAGAAAGCCGTCGATTTCTTCGAATCCAAAATTCAGGATGCGATGCTGTTCGCTGACGTAAAGCGTGCCGTTGCCTCCAATACCGATGTGATCCTCTTCAACATCGACAGCAAAGCAGAAGCTCGTGCCGGACGTGAAGCCATTCTCACGGTCTTCTTGAAAGTCCTAAACGAAATGCAGGGCTATTGCTCCAACTATGCGCACATTGCCCACATGGAGCGCTACCTAGACGGAATCGACAAGCTGGCGGAGTTTGAAGCCGCATTCGAATCTCTTGCGGGCAAATCCTGGCGGGATCGTCGCAAAGCGTATCACTTCTCTCGTGACCATGTGGTGCAAGCACTCGGTCAAGTCACCGGTCAAAGCGTTGAATCGTGTGTGAAGTGGATCGACAACGCAAAAGACCACTTCACCCTAACGGTTGAGAGCTTCTGCAAATGGGTGAAAGAGTATCTCGACAAGCAAGGCAAAAACCATCGCATCATTTTTCTTGTCGATGAAGTTGGTCAGTTCATCGGTGGCGATACCCACCTGATGCTCAACTTGCAAACCATCACGGAAGAGCTTGGCACCATCTGCAATGGTCGAGCCTGGGTTGTGGTTACATCTCAAGAAGACATTGACGCTGTGCTTGGCGATTTACGAACCACCAAGTCGCATGACTTTTCCAAGATTCAAGGTCGATTCAAAACACGACTTTCTTTGTCCAGTTCCAACGTCGATGAAGTGATTCAAGAGCGTTTGCTCAAGAAAGACGATGACAAGAAAGAGGTAACCGATTGGTTAGCTGAAACATACAAAGCCAAGGGTGACATCCTTCGCAATCAGCTTATGTTTCACAACGTAGGCATGACGTTTCGTCAGTACAAAGATGCCGACGATTTCAGCCGTAACTATCCGTTTGCGCCTTACCAATTCCAGTTGGTACAGCGAGTCTTTGAAGCCATTCGCAAGGCGGGCGCAACAGGACTACACCTCTCTCGTGGTGAAAGATCAATTTTGGATGCGTTCCAATCAGCGGGACAAGCTTTGTCTGATGCTGACGTTGGCGTGCTAGTTCCGCTGTATCGATTCTATCCATCGATTGATTCGTTCCTGGACACCGCAGTCAAGCGAACCATCGACCAAGCCAGAGACAACGCCAGCCTAAAGCCATTCGACATTGAATTACTGCGAGTGCTGTTCTTGATTCGCTACGTCGATGAGATGAAAGGAAATGTCGAGAACCTGGTGGTTCTGTGCATAGACCGCATCGACGCCGACAAGCTCGCCCTCAAAAAGCAGGTCGAAGAGTCTCTTCTGAGACTTGAAAAGCAATCGCTCATTGGACGTAGTGGCGACAACTTCTACTTCCTTACCCACGAAGAACAGGACATCAACCGAGAAATTAAAACGGTTGAGCTATCCAGTAGCGAAGAAGCCAAGGTGCTTGGCGAGATCATTTTTGATGACGTACTCAAGGGGTCACGCAAGTATCGCTACTCGGCAAACAAGATGGACTTCACGTTCAATCGAGTTTGCGATGGGTTCCCGTATGGAAGCCGTGTCGATAAAGACTTGACCGTGCAGGTCTTCACACCTTTGGGCGCAACCGCAGAACCAGAGCTTTGGGAAGACGCACGATTCCAACGTGACAGTGGTGCCGATGGAGGTCAGGTTGTCATCAAGCTAGACGATGATCCGACGCTGGAACGTGAACTACGGCAGTACATCCAAACCGAGAAATACCTTCGCACCAAATCAGATGATTCTCTGCCGGAAACGACCAAACGCATTCATCGTTCGATGGCTGAAGAGAACCGTGATCGCCGGGAACGGCTCAAGAACGTACTTGGTCAACTAGTCTCGGATGCCCTTTACTTTGCGGCTGGCCAAAAGGTCGAAATCAAATCAACGTCTCCCTCATCGGCGCTGGATTCGGCACTCGAATACCTGATCGACAACACGTTCCCTAAGATGGCATACATCGGGAAGTTTGCCGAAGAACCAAAAAAAGAACTTCAGGCAATCCTACGTTCCAACGACCTTCAGAAGGCTGCTATCGCTGGATCGAACATGCAAGCGATGGAGGAATGCCGTGACTTCATTGCCTTGTCCGATAGAGCCAATCATCCGATTGTTCTATTCGACATGCTTGAAAAGTACGGCAAACGCCCTTACGGATGGCCCGATGATGAAGTGCTGATCTTGGTCGCCAGTTTGCTGGTGCTTGGCGAAATTCAACTGATGATGAACGGCGCTCCCATCACCATCGATAAAATTTTCGAGAACGTCACCGCACCACGCAAGCAACGCAGCATCACCGTTGCGAAACGAAAGATGGTTGACAAACCAACCATCGAGAAATGTCGTAACCTCGGCAAAGATGTCTTCTCCGAAATGGGACCTGACAGCGAAGACGGATTGTTTGAGTTCTTGAGAGGCAAATGCCGTGAATGGCAGTCCTCTTTGTCGAACTACAAGTCCTTAGCTGATACAGGTTCGTATCCCGGTGAAAAAGAGATCACCGATGGATTAAGTCTGATCAAAGCACTGCTTGCAGCAGACGAGCCATCGAAGTTCATTGAACGATTTTTAGAAAACAAAGCGGCATTGCTTGACCTGTCTGAAGAGTTCCATGACATCGACAACTTCTACAGGCTTCAACGTCCTACATGGGAGAAGCTGCGAAAGTCGTACGACAAGTTTGGTTTGAACCGCATGGAACTAGAGCGTGATCCGAAAGCGTTAGCGGCGCTAGCTCGCATGAAAGAGATTCTCTCTGCTCCCAGTCCCTACCGAATCGTTCATGTAGCGGAAGGTCTAATTGCCGCAGTCGAGACGATCAACACGAACATCATCGTTGAGCGACGTGAAGAAGCACTTGCACGGATAAGTGAACTGCAAAAGCAGGTAGTCGCTGAAATCACCAAAGCCGCAGTTGGTGATCTACCATCAGGCACAGGAGTCATCCGCCAACTAAAGAGCGAAGAGGAACAACTTTCGAAAGCCTGTTTGCAGCCGCTTGAACGATTGGTTGCCTCGGTGAACCAGCAAAACAGCGTTGCTCACATTTCGCAGGCAGTGCAGGAAGCTGAGCGTGCATTAGACAAAGCGATGCACGAGATCGAAGACTTCTTGAAGAAGAAGCAAGAGAAACAGATTGCAGTTGGTGGCGGAGATGAACCAAAAGTGGTCGTCAAGCCTCGCAAAGAGATCAAGCCAGCATCGCTGGTCAAATCTCCCTTTCTGGATACCCAAGACGACATCAACGCATTCCTAGATGCACTACGGAAAGAGCTTCAAGAAGCCTTTGACCGTGGCGAACGCATCCAGATTCGATAAGAGAACACGCAGATGAACCGAGCAAAGCTAAAAAACTACGCACCACAGGCCCGCAAGGACTTCATACAAGCGGTCACTGCTAAGGCTGCGCAGTATGGTTTGACTGCGGCCAAGATTGAACCAATGACCGAGAAGGGTGATGTGGTTCTGATCGATGGCAAGCCGTTCCCAAAGGCTTTGGGCGGGAAACGCAAGCGACTTCAGGAACGAATCGAAAAGAATGGCTTCAGCCAGACAATGGAAGCGATGGCCTATACCTGGTTCAATCGCTTGGTCGCAATTCGATACATGGAATTGCATGGTTACTTGGAGCATGGCTTCCGAGTGCTGAGTCATCCAGAAGGACACGATCAACCCGAAATCCTGGCGAAGGCACAGTACGTTGACCTACCGGGGCTAGATCAAAAGAAGGTCGTTGAACTCAAGCTAGACGGAACCAAAGAAGAGGAGCTTTATCGGTTGTTGTTGACTGCGCAGTTCAATGCACTCAGCAAAGCGATGCCATTTCTGTTCGAAAAGATCGACGACGAAACCGAGCTATTGCTTCCTGACAGTTTGCTGAACTCCGATTCGCTGGTTCGCAAATTGGTGAGTGAGATCGACGAAGAGGATTGGAAAGAGGTTGAGATCATCGGCTGGTTGTACCAGTTTTATATCTCCGAAAAGAAAGATGAAGTCATTGGCAAGGTGGTCAAGAGCGAGGACATACCTGCTGCCACTCAGTTGTTCACACCCAACTGGATCGTTAAGTATCTGGTCCAAAACACCATCGGACGGCAATGGCTGGCAACCTATCCGCAGTCGTCATTACGCTCGAAGATGGAGTATTACATCGAGCCTGCGGAACAGACGCCTGAAGTTCAAGAGCAATTGAAGGCAATCACGCCAACCAGCTTGAATCCAGAGGAACTGACACTTCTTGATCCTGCGTGTGGTTCGGGGCATATCTTGGTTGAAGCGTACGACCTTTTCAAAGCGATCTACGAAGAACGAGGCTATCGATCCAAAGATATCCCAGCGTTGATTCTGCAAAAGAATCTGTTTGGCTTAGAGATTGATGATCGAGCCGCACAGCTTGCTGCCTTTGCATTGATGATGAAGGCTCGTGCTGACTACCCACGCATCTTCGATGTTGAAGCCCAACCAAACGTCGTTTCATTTGTCGAAAGCAAGGGGCTAGATGCAGATCAGATACACTATGCGTTGATGTCGCCATTGCCCTCGGAAAAACAAAACGCTGAACCACCAAGACCGGATGGCCTTCTTTTTGAAACAGAGAGCAATTTGTTTACCCATGCGGCGGAAGCAAACGCCGCTCAGGCAATTGCCATTCGCACATTGCCTGGAATTACCAAAGAAGATATCGCTGACTTGGTTTCTTTGTTTGCAAATGCCAAGACTTTTGGTTCGCTAATCCAAGTTCCGATGACACTGTCGATGCAGTTGCCCAAACTCGAAAAACGACTCCACGATGTTCTTAACTATGGTGATCTTACGCATGGCCCTGCCCGTGTCCTATCACCACTTTTGCAACAGGCGAGGCTCTTAAACTCTAGCTATGACGCACTTGTGGCGAACCCACCATACATGGGTAACAATGGTATGAACCCCTTGCTTAAGTCATTTGCAAAGAAGGCCTTCAACGGTAGCAAATCCGATTTGTTCGCAGTTTTTTCTGAGCGAATTCTTTCCTTTATTCGAAAAGATAGTTTTGTTGGTTTGATGACGCCATTCACATGGATGTTTATCAAGTCATATGAAACTCTGCGAAGCCGAATTTCTCACGAGAACACTCTTGCATCACTGATCCAGCCTGAATACCACGCATTTTTTGATTCAGCCTTTGTTCCGATTTGTGCATTTGTCGTTCAAAAAACTCAAATGCCAAGGTACTCAGGCGCATTCATCAGCCTCGAAGAGTTCAATGGTGAAGACATTCAAGCGAGCAAGGCTCTTGAGGCTATCCGAGATGAACGATGCGATTGGCGACATAAAGCATCGTCAGACGATTTTCGATCAATTCCAGGTAGCCCAATTGCCTATTGGTCCACTGATCGTGTGAGGTGTGCTTTTAAATCCATGCCCCAGTTTTCTCAGTTTGCAGAAACTCGAATTGGACTCATTACCGGCGATAACAATCGATTTTTAAGGCGTTGGTGGGAAGTCTCTATCGACAGAATAGGCTTTGGCCTAGCTCACCCTGAAGCTAAAGAGTCTTCATATAAGTGGTTCCCTATTGTAAAGGGAGGGGAGTTTCGGAAGTGGTACGGAAATCTTTCCGAGGTAGTAAATTGGCATAATGACGGCCATCAATTGCAAACAGAACTCCATTCATCGGGCAGTCGAACATTAGCTCACAACTTCAATTTAGACAGGCTCTTTCAACAAGGTATAAACTGGTCGAAAATCACCTCTTCGTCTTTTTCCGCTCGCCTGCAACCTGCCGGTTGTATTTTTGCTGATCCATCTGCGAGTGCGTTTCCAGTATCTGACGTTCACCAATCATTGCTGCTTGCATTTCTGGCTTCTAAGGTTCCAGACTATCTTTTAAAAGCGATTAATCCAACGCTTAATTATCAGCCGGGCAATATTGACATTCTTCCAGTTGCAATGGAAATCCTTAGCCAAGACATATCTAAAATTAATCAGCTTGCTTTAAATGCCGTTGCGTGCGCAAAGATTGATTGGGATAGCTGCGAAACTTCTTGGGATTTTTCAGGGGAGGCACTACTTTTAGGCGAATGTGCTGCGGATAAAATCAGCCGTTCAATGGCAGCTTGGGTGGAAACTTGCAACTCTAGAATTCAGAGCATGAGAAATGCTGAACAAGAGAATAATCACATCGTAATTCAAGCCTATGGCCTACAAGACGATCTTTCACCTCAAGTTCAAGATGACCAGATAACGCTTTACCGACCCGACCGGGCAGAAGATATCAAGCGTCTGCTTTCGTACGCCACCGGTTGTGTGATGGGACGATACAGCCCCGATAAACCTGGATTGATTTACGCTCAAACCGGGAACGAAGGCTTCGACCTTAGCCAGTACACGGCATTTCGTGCTGATGACGATGGCATTGCTCCACTGCTCGAATCGGATTGGGGCATTCGAGACGATGTAGCCAGTCGCATCTTCGAGTTTGTCAGCGTGGCATGGCCTAAAGAACATTTGGGTGAAAATCTAAAGTTTATCGCTGACAGCCTATCGCCCGGCAATGGCGAACAACCCAAAGACACGATTCGTCGTTACCTGGCGACAGGATTCTACAAACATCATTTGTCGATGTACAAGAAACGTCCGATCTACTGGCTGTTCTCTAGCGGTAAACAAAGGGCGTTTCAGTGCCTCGTTTACCTGCATCGGTATAACGAAGGAACGCTCTCCCGAATGCGCACTGAGTACGTTATTCAACTGATGGGCAAGATGACGGCTCGCCTTGAGCATCTTCAAGGACCACCCGAACAAAAAGGTGCGGGTGGTGAAATCGAAGTGACAAAGGCCGTCACTGTCAAACGCAAACTGGAGAAGGAACGGGACAAGATCAAGAAGCAGCTTGCCGAGTTGCAAGCCTTCGACGAAAAGCTCCGTCACTATGCCGATCTTCGCATCAAACTCGATCTCGATGACGGTGTGAAAGTGAACTACGGCAAGTTCAGTGATCCACAATACGGTGACATCCTCGCCGAAGTTAAAGCCATCTGCGGAACGAAGGACGAGGGCTGATGGACACTAAGCAAGTCAACGACGCCCTCGAAAAGCTGTTCCAACAACAACGGATCATTTTCTGGAATGATCCTGATCGTGAGTTCGTAGGCTATTTGACCGAATCGATCTTTGCACCGGTTGAGGGTGTGAAGGTGATTCGGCTTGACCAAACCGGATCACTCCAAGCAAAGTTGCAGATTGAACGGGATGATCCAAACGGCAGATTCCTCATCTATTCGCCAACTGAGGAACCAAACTTTGATGACGACTGGCTGCTGGATATTCGGCTGTACAGCCATCGTTTTCGTGCTGACAAGGCTTCGATTCTGCTTGAAGAACTGGGACTTCAAGCACAAAGCCTCGCCGATCACTTGAAGAAACGCCAGAAGTTCTTCGACAACAAAGGGCGTCTCGATAGGCTGAAAGTGATTGTTGCGTCTGAAGATCAAGCCGATGACATTGACCGCAAAATGTTAGCCGTCACGGTAAAGGCTGATCAGCCGGAACTGTACAACATCCTGCGGACTCTTTTGCACAACTTCGCTGATTTGGATGAAATCGATCTTCGTCAGCCAATTCCGATTTGGGAGCAAGTAGAGAAGTTCGATTTAGCAGAACCGTTTTGGCGGTTCATCAAAAAGGCATTCGGTTATTCGGAAGAGTCACCAAGTCTGGAGAACCTGCTGATTCGATTGCTCGTCACTGACTTTGTCCAACACTTGCATGGTAAAGCTACATCGCTTGAGCATCTTGTGTTGCCGCAAGTTGGTCGGGCCAATGCCGTCGTTTGTCTCGCTCAGTGGCGTGACAGTGCAAGCAAGGGTAGCAGCTATGACCAACTGTCAGAATATGTGGCCCGACGAATCAGCTTGCCCGACCAACTCCATGGTTTCGATATCGATCATCTGATCGACGTTCAAACCTTCATGGATGTGGAAACCGAGATTGCTCGGAACCTCAAGGAGCGGGTTCTGTCCACTGCCGATGCCGTCAACGTGGTGGATGTTCGAGAGATCGCCACCAAACGCCAATCAGGACATTGGGCATTACCAAGTTCATCCGGTTTCATTGGCATTCCTCGCAAAGAGCTTCATGCGGTCTACGAAGCCTTGGCCGTTGCCGCTGATTTCTTCAATCTGCGCAACATCCATCGAGATGGTTTCGAATTCGATGATCCAACTTCGATGTACAAGGCTTACGAGTCGCAGCTTTATCAATTCGACCAGTTCTATCGGCACTTTTGCGAGTACGCCGATGTTTGCAAGAACTGGAACATGCTCAAGCCATTACGTGAACAAGTCGAAGCGGTTTACTCGAACTGGTACATCAATGCACTTGCGCTGGCTTGGGGCAAGTTTGTCGATTCAGGGCTTCTGGAGAAGTGGAAGATCAATGGAGTCTCGAACGAATACGAATTCTTCAGCAAGTTCGTTGAACCGAGACTAGAGGAATCTGAACGTCGAAGAACATTCGTCATCATCAGCGACGGCTTTCGGTACGAAGCTGCTCAGGAGTTAACTCAAGAACTCAACGGTAAGTATCGCTTCACCGCAGACTTGTCGTCTCAACTAAGCGTTCTGCCGTCGCATACCGCATTGGGCATGGCCAGCTTGCTACCGCACAAGAAACTGGAGTACGACGCAAAGGGCAGCATCCTTATCGACGGCAAAGGCTGCGCAACTTCAGAGCAACGCAATGACATTCTCGCCTCCGTCGATGGCGTTGTTCTACGGGCTGACGACCTGCTGAAGATGAAAAAGGAAGAGGGTCGTGATGCGGTAGCTGGTAAGAAGGTCGTTTACATTTACCACGATGAGATCGATAGCCGTGGTGAAAAGCAAGCAACCGAAGGGGATACGTTTGAAGCGGTTCGCAAGGCAATCAACGAGCTTGGTGACTTGATTCGCTTCATCATCAACAGCTTGAATGGCAATTACATCGTCGTCACTGCCGATCACGGTTTCTTGTTTACCGAGTCGAAACCTGACGAGACTCACAGAAGCAAGCTCGACCACAAACCAGCCGGTACTGTTCACGACAAGAAACGCTACTTGCTTGGTCGCAACCTGCCCACGGTGGATGAGGCATACCACGGCAATACGCTCATAACTGCCAAAGCCGAAGGTGGCATGGAGTTCTGGCTGCCCAAAGCCGTGAACCTATTCCGTTTCAGCGGCGGTGTGACTCGCTACTTGCACGGTGGCACCATGCTTCAGGAAGTTGCGGTTCCCGTCATCACCGTGCGTCAAGTCAAGGGCAAAGGCAAGGCTGACACCAAGACGAAGGAAGTTGGGGTTCAGGTACTCGGTGTGAACCATCGCATTACAACGCCCAAGTATCGCTTCCAATTGCTTCAAACGGAGCCAGTAAGTGATCGAGTGAAAAGCGTCACGCTCAAGGTAGCGATCTACCAAGGCAACGATCCCGTGACCAACATCGAAAAGGTCACGTTCGATAGCACATCTGAGAACATGGACCAGCGAACCAAGCAGGTTGTTTTGGTTCTCGAAGATCGACAGTACGACAAGAAAACTAAATATGTCCTTCGCTTGCGTGATGCCGAATCCGACATCGAGCAATCCACAGTGGACGTAATCATTGATAGGGCCTTCAGCGATGACTTCTAAAGCGACTGCCTCGCCGATGATCTACGTCATTGCAGGTCCAAACGGCGTAGGAAAAACAACTTTTGCGACCAAGTTCCTGCCAGAATTTGTTCATTGCACAGAGTTTCTCAATGCCGATTTGATCGCTGCTGGATTATCCCCATTTGCTCCTCAGTCGCAAAATGTCAGGGCGTCTGAGTTGATGTTGCAACGGATGGAAGAGTTAGTTGAGCAACGAGCAACCTTTTCCTTTGAAACAACGTTGGCCGCACGTAGTTACCATCGCAGAGTCCCACAGTGGCAAGAAATGGGTTATCGAGTTCACCTTTTCTTTCTATGGCTCCCTAGTTCGGATATGGCATTGCTTCGAGTTGCGAATCGGGTCAAACAAGGTGGGCATGACATTCCTATTGAGACAATTCGCAAGCGATACGCAGCAGGACTAAAGAACTTTCAGGAATTGTATCGCCTCATCGTTGATCACTGGTATTGCTTTGATGGCTCGATGTTGCCACCCGAACTGATTGCTCAGTCTTCTGGCGAATCCGTCGAAATCATAGATAGTCACCGTTGGGGGACTTTTTCCCAATCACTCGGAGGAACGAATCATGAGTAACGCCGATACGGACAAACTTGTTTCAAAGCAGGCGCAGTTGGCTTGTTTAGAAGTTGCCAAGGATGTCGTTGCCAAAGCTAAGCAAACCAACACCCCGATCATTGTTTTTGCCAATGATCACATCCAGCAGCTAACCGCTGATGAATACGGACAATTGATCGGCAAGAAAGATAAATCGCCGAAGAATGGTGAGGACCATTCCCAATGAACAATACCGTTGACGCTGCTCTGGATGACTTGCTGAATCGGCACTTTGCTGGCAAGGTTGTTCGCAAAGACCTCACCAAGCTGGTCAAAGAAGGGGCCAATGTCCCTGTCTACGTTCTCGAATATCTACTTGGATCGCACTGCGCCTCCAATGACGAGCCAACCATTCAGGACGGTTTAAAAACCGTCAAAAGGATTTTGGCTGAGAACTACGTGCGTCCCGATGAAGCGGAGAAAATTAAATCCGTCATCCGTGAACGTGGCAGTTACAAGGTCATCGATAAGGTAACCGTCACGCTCAACGAAAAGCGTGACGTGTACGAGGCTCAGCTATTCAATCTTGGCGTCAAAGGTGCCGAGATTTCGACCAGCTTCGTCAAGAAGTACGAGAAGCTGCTGGCGGGTGGCATTTGGTCGATCATCACCATGCAGTATTTCTTTGAAGAGGGACAAAAAGGTTCCCCGTTCATCGTCGAAGACGTGAAGCCGATTCAAATGCCCGGCATGGACATGGACGATCTGTTCAGTGGCCGTGAGGAGTTCACTGAAGGGCAATGGATCGATGTTTTGCTTCGGTCCTGCGGATACGAGCCGACCCAATTCGAGGAACGAGTCAAATGGCACATCCTCTGCCGCATGATTCCCTTGATCGAGAACAACTACAACGTCTGCGAACTTGGTCCAAGAGGGACAGGCAAGAGCCACATCTACAAAGAGATCAGTCCCAACAGCATCTTGATCTCTGGTGGCCAAACAACGGTAGCCAATCTCTTTTACAACTTGGCAAGAAACCAGGTCGGTTTGGTCGGCATCTGGGACGTAGTGGCTTTTGACGAAGTGGCTGGCATCTCGTTCAAAGACAAAGACGGCGTCCAGATCATGAAGGACTACATGGCATCGGGTTCATTTGCCCGTGGTCGTGATTCGGTAAGTGCCTCAGCCGCAATGGTCTTTGTCGGCAACATCAATCAATCGGTTGACACACTGGTCAAGACGAGCCATCTGCTGGCACCGTTTCCCGAAACCATGATCGACTCCGCATTCTTTGATCGTTTCCATGCCTATATCCCTGGCTGGGAAATTCCCAAGATGCGGCCAGAGTTTTTCACCAATCAGTACGGTCTGATCGTGGACTTCTTGGCTGAGTGGGTCCGTGAGATGCGTAAACGCAACTTTGGCGATGCGATCAGCAAATACTTCAAGCTGGGTCGTGATTTAAACCAGCGTGACACGATTGCCGTCAAGCACACCGTATCGGGTCTGCTCAAGCTTCTTTATCCGAATGAAAAGTACGACAAGGATGCTGTTCGTCGATGCTTGGAGTATGCCCTCGAAGTTCGACGACGAGTGAAGGAACAACTCAAAAAGATCGGTGGCATGGAATTCTTCGATGTTCACTTCTCCTACATCGACATTGAAACGATGGAAGAGAAGTTCATCAGTGTTCCAGAACAAGGTGGCGGAACACTGATTCCCGATGGTCCGCTAAGTCCTGGTGTCATGCACACCATTGCTACCGGCTCAGGTGGTCATCTCGGTTTGTACCGAATTGAAACCCAAGTAACCCCAGGCAACGGCTCACTGAAGACCTCTGGCCTCGGTTCCAACTCAGCCGCCAAAGAAGCCATCAAGGTCGGGTTCGACTTTTACAAAGCCAACGCCAACCAAGTAAGTGCATCGATCAAGGCTCTCGACCACGATTACCATTTGCACATTGTCGAACTCCACAACACCGGACCAAACACAGCGATGACCTTGGCGTCATTCGTTGCCCTATGTTCAGCCGTCTTCGGCAAACCCATTCAGCAACAAATGGTCGTGCTTGGAAGCATGAGCCTCGGCGGCAACATCGTTCCAGTCGAAAACCTAGCTGAATCACTGCAAGTAGCCTTCGACTCTGGAGCCAAACGCATCCTCTTGCCAATGGCCAGCGTCCGAGACATCCCCACAATCCCCGGCGAACTATTCGCCAAGTTCCAAACAGGCTTCTACGCCGACCCCGTTGACGCTGTATTCAAGGCGTTGGGGGTGCAGTAGTGCAAACCGAAACACAAGTACTGGCAATAGGAGTCATTCATGAGTAAGACAGATTGGGCCTCAAAGCAAACGCAGTTAAAGTGTTTGGATCGGAAAAATCAGCGAGGCGCAATTCAATGTTGATTCGCCACTTAACCATTGAGAATTTTCGAGGGATTAAAAATCTTGAGTGGCACGTCGATTCAAGCTTAATCTGCTTGATCGGCCCAGGTGACTCAACAAAATCTTCGATGCTGGACGCAATTGAATTTGCTCTCTTGCCTAGATGGAATACACCATTCATTGATACGGATTTCTATAACGCAGAGACAGGAAATCCAATCAAGATTCAAGTAACGGTTGGTCAACTATCTTCGGAATTATTGAGCGAAAGCCGTTGCGGATTGTATCTTCGTGGATATAAGCAACAGCAACCGCTATTCGATGATCCAGAAGATGATTGTGAAGCAGTGGTTACCCTTCAGCTTCGAGTAAGTGATGATCTTGAGCCGCATTGGGAGTTGGTCAAGAATTCTTTCGCAGAGGCTAAACCACTTTCCTGGAAAGATCGGGAGCGATTCTGCATGGCACGGCTTGGAAATGATGTGGATCGGCACCTGACTTGGACAAAAGGTTCTGCCTTAGCCCGCATCACCGAGAATTCCTCCGACACCACCAGCGTCTTGGCAATGGTCCATCGTGCCGCTAACGAGGCGGTATTTGCGACTGAAAATGCAGAACTCTGTAAAGCTGCAAATCGTGCGAAAGATGCAGCGATTCGGTTTGGAGTCGCATTACCAGACTTACAAGCGGGTCTTGATACTCGTAGTCAAGGGTTTGGAACGGGCGCACTGGTACTACATGACGATACTCGCATTCCAATTAGGTCTGTCGGCCTGGGGTCAAGGCGATTGACTGGACTTGCGATTCAACACGAGGGATTAGGGCCTAATTCCATTCTACTGATCGATGAAGTCGAAAGCGGCCTGGAGCCTCATCGTATTCGACGCCTCATTAAGCGACTATGCGAAGATCGACTTTCCAAGCCCGGAGTGACAGGAACGGATTGCGGTCAAGTAATGATGACTACCCACAGCCCAACACCAATAATGGCGCTCGATGTGCATTCACTTCGCTTTGTTCGGAGCAAGCAAGGATTGACCACAGTGCGTCAGGTCGATGATGCAAAGGTAAAGGAGGTTCAAGCAATTGCTCGATCAACGCCACATGCGTTTTTGGCTCGAAAAATATTGGTCTGCGAGGGAAAGACCGAGGAAGCGATGCTCCGGGGACTTGACGACTACTGGGAAAAGCTACACGGGGGTAGCTCGTTCGCAACTTGCGGAGTAGTTGCTGTTAATGGAAATGGTAGATGCAGCGGCCCCACAACTTGTATGGAGTTGAGCCGACTTGGTTTTGACGTTGCATATTTTGGGGATTCGGATGAGCCTGTATCTGTTTCTGAAGCGGACATGGCGAAAGCGGGAATTGCTGTATTCCTGTGGCCTGGCAATATGGCAACTGAAGAAAGAGCATGCACGGATATAACCCTCGCTGCATTAGAAGAATTTCTTGCTATTGCCGTTGAAAGATATACAGAGGCGACAGTTCGTGAAGCATTGAAAGATCATATTGCGGCAGCGATACCGAATGGTAGCTGTCGAGTACCTGCCATAATCGAAGGTGGTACTTCCGAGGATGAACTGCGGCGAGCAATCGGCAAAGCAGCTAAATCAAAGAAAGGTGAGTGGTTTAAAGACATTACTACTGGTGAGAAACTGGGCAATGTAATTGCAAAACAGTTAGCAGCAATTCCAACGACGCCTCTGGCAACAACCCTTTCGCAATTGGAGGCTTGGGTGTATGCCGAGTGAAGAAGCTCAGTTACTCGCAGATTCGACTCGTGGATTCGTAGTTGCTCCGGCTGGCTGCGGTAAAACATTTCTTTTAGCCGAAGCAGTGTCAATCTCTAGGGGTCGGCAACTGATTCTCACGCATACTCATGCAGGTGTCAGAGCGATTCGAGGTCATTTAGTGCGAAGAGGCGTCCCGCCCGCCAAATATGGGGTGATTACTGTCGATGGATTGGCGTTGAGATACGCAACATCATACCCGATACTCTCAGGCTGGACGACAGCGATCCCTACTGGTAGCGACTGGAAGGAACTACGGAGCCATGCTCTTGCTGTCTTCAAACGAATGGCGATACACGGAGTTCTTGTAGCGTCCTACGACGGCGTCTTCGTTGACGAATATCAAGACTGCACGTTGAGTCAACATGAGCTTATTGAGTGCCTGGCTGAATTCATGCCAGTGAGAGTTGTTGGTGATCCTTTGCAGTCAATTTTTGCGTCTTTTGAAAACGATGATTTCTGCTCTTGGAGCAATGTCGAGGCAACTTTCTCTAGGGTTGGGGAACTTTCTACACCACATCGCTGGTTGAATCACAATGAACCATTGGGCCAGTGGCTTCTAAGAGTCAGGGCAAACTTGATTGCCGGGAAAGAAGTTAACCTACAGGATGCACCGATACAATATCTACCAACGACCCCTCTAAGAGATGATGCACGACGGAATGCATGCTATGGATTAAAGCCTAAGAAAGGTGAAACCGCAATTGTTCTTCGGAAATGGGGCAACGAATGTCACTATTTAGCGAGGTCGTTGGGGGGAAGATACCGTTCTCTGGAAACAGTTGAGTGCGAAGATTTGCTCAAATGGTCAGAGCGAATTCAAACTTCAACTGGTATTCAGAGAGCAATTGATGTACTTGAGTTCGCTGAATTATGCATTGCTTGCATCCCTGCAAATATAAAAAGTATGGGAAGAATGATTGCGTCCGGCAAAGCGCAAAACCCAAGGCGTCCGGACTTCCGACGTGTCCTGCATGCTATCAAGGCGATTGGAAATTCCTCGTCTCTTGAATTAGTGATCGAATTAATGGATGCCGTATGCGGACTAGAAGATAAGTTGGTGATAGCCAGAAGAGAACTTTGGAGGGAAATGAAGCGGGCGATAAAGGAGCATCAAATCAACCCATCCGCTTCGCTTCAACAGACGGCTTGGAACATTCGTAATCAGCTTCGACAATATGGAGGTAGGCTAGAACGGTCTGCATTAGGAACGCCGCTTCTCGTTAAGGGATTGGAGTTTGATCACGCTGTAGTGCTTGACGTTGCGGATCACAGTGACGCTGAAAGTCTATACGTCGCCTTAACTCGTGGGTCACGCAGCCTAACTGTATTGTCCGAGCAATCGAAAGTGATGCGAGGAAAACCTTTATTTGTTGCGGAATCTCCAGCCTGATTTACCATATATGCACATAGTTATTGACACAACAGAGACATTCCCCGATTTGCTTCTCAAAGGACCAAACTTTGTATTGCTGCGCAGTTACATTGCTCGCAACTCGGCGAAACTGATTGTTCCTTCGCTCGTTGTGGAAGAAACGATCAACCATTACCGAGAACATTTGGCCAAGCATGTCAAATCAGCTAAGGCGGAGCTGAGTACCATCGAAAAGATGATGACGAGCGACAAGGCAATTCCAGAAGTTGAGATAGACGAAGTTGAATGCGTGATCGAGTTTCGATCCTATCTCGAAAAACAAATTAAGTGGCTTGGTGGCGAAGTTATTGGATTTGACAAGGTAACTGTGAACTCGCTCCTGTCGAGGTCACTTGAACGACGCAAGCCATTTGACGGTGAGGGCAGGAAAGGCTTCCGAGACGCATTACTATGGGAAACAGTTCTACATGAAATCATTCAACTTCAAGGGGATGGAGCAAAGGTCGTGCTAATCAGCAAGAACTCCAATGATTTTGGTCAAAACGGGTTCCTTGCTGATGATTTGAAACGAGATTGTATCGCCGCAGGTATCTGTGGTGATGCAGTGACTCTTTACAATGGGCTTTCAATTTTCGTTGAGAAAGAAATTAAGCCGCAACTGGAAAAGCTTGATGCAATTTTCAGGACAATTCAAGAAGATGGTGAATTCCACGAGTTCAATCCAACCGACTTTTTTCTTGAGAACGAGCCTAGCATAAGAATCGAGATCAATAGTCACCTCCGAGGCCGCAGTGTGTTGTCGCAGGTATCGCCCGTCTACGATACGTTAAGGCTCAACGAGCTTGAAACGATGTTCAGAGACTGGGAAGTCGCCGATGTTTGGAAAGTTGACGGCGAACGAATCGCATGCGGCCTCGACTTCACGATTCCCGCCAAGATTGAATGCCACGAAACGAAGAAGGGCTACTACCCCGACGAAGACGAAGTGTTCTCACATGAATGGCAAGAAGAGTTTGTCGGCGAAGCAAAATTAAAGATCGGAATGATTGCCATCTTGAGCCAAAGCGACGGAAGCGTTGAAGACTTCGAAATAAGCGACTTCGATGTCGAATTCGGATCGGAGTGGAGGCGATGATCCTAGCTGTTTTCGGTATACCAGAAGGCAAGGGCGATGAATATGAGCTTGAGTCGGGTCCAACAATCAATGGACACTGTTCTAAATTTTGAGTTCTAGTAGATTTGACTGTCGTTTTGCACAGGGACGATTATGAAAAAAACTGCACTATACTACCCTGAAATCGCTATTCCATCTGGAACGTGGCTTAGGCAAGCAGTGCTGTACTTCGATGAATTGGCATCGATAGTGCCTGCTTCGATAACTCGCTGGACTGAGAGGCAACTGTTGCAACAGACGTTCGAGGGTGAGCGCATTCCTGAGCTGGCAGTTGTGTCCGATGACCTCTATCGATTGGAATCCGAAGGGCTGTACCGTCCCATCCTTCCTGAATCACTTGTGGAGTCGTATGGACCAGAGCGAGAAGAATTTAGCGATGATTTTGTTACCGCTTTACTTTCGACAGCGTTTCAGTCGACGCTCGGAGATCGACGGGCGTGGATTCTGGATTCGCCTATTCACGTCCGCAAAGGAACTCCAGGCCTCTTTGGATTAATGATTCAAGAAGGGTATGCAAAGATAGACCCAGTGGAACCGGGATGGCTCTTGTTTGAAAGGAGTACATCGCATTTATACATGTCTATACTGGCGAAGCATTTGGCGAGACGTGATGCGCACGATACGGTACCAAGCACCTCAGGAGCGGAGTCGAAATATCGAGACATTGCTTTTCGTGTCGGTAACGGAACGTCGGGAATGTGTGTCGCTGACCTTCTGTTTTCGAACGTGCTGCCATGCCCGAAACCCGGAACTCCGATTGGCCCCATTCTTAAATTCAAACGCAAGAGGCGTGACGAGCTTGGTCGTTTTCGTGAGTGCGTTTCCAGCTTAGAGGCATCACTTAGTAAAGCTACCTCACCTGAAGATATTAAGTCTATCGTCAGCGACTTTGGTGATCGGGAGCGTGTGGCTTTGAGCGAACTTAACAAATCGTTCGTAGATGCGGCGTTCGATATTACCATGCAGTCGATTCAGTCACTTGTTCAAATCAGGTCGCCGACCCTATGGCTGACTAGCGCAGCTCTCGCTGGGAAGTGCGAAGTTGCAAGTCTGCCGGTTACTCAGTTGGCATTTGGCGCTGGCTTCAGTGCATTTGTGCAAGTCAGTGTCGTTGTTGCATCGGGCGTGAAGAAGCAAGTTGATGAAAACAAATCCAATGCCTTCGCTTACGTGCATTATGCTCAGAAGGAACTCGGCTGACGGGCGTGTACTGAAATGTTTCTCGTTGGGAGTAAGTTGCTGGGACAGCGACACTTCCGGCACAAGACAAAGAAACTGTCGTTCCTGATTGTCTTCTGGTGCGTCATTGTGCTGCACGTCGCAATAATCAGTACAGCGACGTATGTGTTCTTTGGGAACCCACTGCAAAAAAGTGACGAACCACGGATGAGCAACACTTTTACCCTGGCACGACGCCCAATCCAGTCCGTGCCACCGTCACCGGCTCGACATGAGCGACAATGTCCCACGGCCAGATCACGTCAACGGTGAGGGTCATGCTGGCTTCACGATCTGTCTGAACGTCAGGTTGACCCGCTCCCCAACAGGTTCCTTCGTTTTCGGAATCTCATGTTTCCAAAACTGCTGCATCGTTCCCGCCATGATGATGAGCGTGCCGTTGCCGACTTGGAAACTCATTGTCTCCTTTGTCGTGTTGTGCTTGATCCGAAAAGTCCGGGTCGCCCCCAACGACAATGATCCGATCACGTTGCCCATCTCAGGTTCGTTATCGGCGTGCATTCCCATGCTGTCTTGACCATTGCGATAACGATTGAGCAAACAGTAATTGTAACAACCCTGAACGGATTCGATCTTCTCCTTGATCTCCAGCAGAGTTGCGGTCCAAGGAAGTGCGACGTTGTCCCGACCAGAATACCGATAGACAATGCCCGGCTCTCCATAGGATGCAATCAGCCGAGGTTGCATATGGCCAAAGATGCCGGGCTTCTGCTCCCAAGCGATTTGATCTCGCAACTCGGAGAAATAACGATCAGCAAGTCCTGAAGGCTGAAACGTCTCGCCGAAAAGCAAAATGCCTCCATCTGCAAGTTCGATTGTTTGCAAAGACTTCACCACGCTCGTTCTTTCGCCAAATCGATTCCCCACTCATCCATTACGAATGTTGGAACGATTCCGAAGCTGGCTCGTCCATCAGCCCACTTGATTGTTTCAGGTCGCTTAGCAACTTCAGTGCAAAGGCGGCTGGGGTGCGGCGTAATCCCAACTCGACCTAGATCGAGGCGATCCGAGTCCCAGCAAGTCTGAATCGTTACGTCGTGATGATTCCGTTCAAGCGTGTGACCTTCACAAGCACGATACAGGAGCCTGAACTCGTGATCGTCAAGATTGAAGACGCTACCTCGAAGTTCGACGGCAAATTCAGCGGCACGAAGACCATGTTCTGGATCAGTGACTTCGTTGATTCGGCGTGAGTCGTGCAAGATTGCGAACAACGACACGACCTCCAAATTTGCCCCCGTCTCCACCGTCAATCGTCGTCCGTTTTAAAGCACCCTTGCCCAGTGAGCAACCCCGTGATCACCGCCCAGTGGAAGAGCGTAATCTTTGAGAATTTCCGTTAAGACTTGCTTCAGATTCAGAGTCACGCAACTTGTCTCACGGTTCGGGTGTGCCAGTACGCCCAAAGGATGAACACTCCCTGCAACAGCAGCCGAATCAGGTGAACAGCAGGTGGTGCGGGAACGATGTCTTGGTTCTGGAAGAGATACACATTTGCAGGAAACACGGCGATCAACAATGCGATGATTCCCCACGCTGCAAGATGCGAGTATCGAGGCACAAGGAGCAGAACGCCGAGTACGATCTCGCAAATGCCACTGACAAAGACCAGCCCTTCAGGGAACGGCAGGTAGGGTGGTACGATCTTCAGAAAGAAGTCAGGTTTCACGAAATGCATCGTGCCAGCCACAATCATGAAGATCGCCAAAAAGTACCTCGATATTGATTTTGCAAGATTCATGACGTTCCGTTCACTGCGATGTGTTTGTCTTCGGTTATCTTTGTGAAGCGTGGTCGGCACGTCGAAAGGGTTGAAGCAAATTTAGCGATACTCATCGTTGAGATCACCACCAAATCCGTCCATGAATATTCGCCTATCGGCGGCTCGCATTCGGGTATCAAAGGCCGAGACTGTGATGCTTCGTAAAGTGATACACCTTGTAAGAACCGCCGCATTCACAGATGAGATGCAAGCCATCGTTGGAACAACGTGCATTGAAAACCTTGACGCCATCAAGCCAGCCGATTTGTGGTCCTTATTGAGCAAGCAAGGACTTGTACCAGAATGGATTGAGGAATTCGACGATGGTATCGATCTGTTTTTGGGCAACTACGACCCAGCGAAACACGCCAACCTGCCTGTGGTTGACGCTGTGACTCGAACGATCAGCCTCACTAGTGGTTTACCATTTGACAACCGAGCCAGAGCTTCATCCGAAGTGCACCCAAGCAAAATCCTTCTGGTCGTAACCCTGACGAGGAGCATTGCCCAATACGAGGTCATTCGAGCCATCGCTGAAGGACCGAATCAGGACACGATTCAGGAAATGGACACAGGAAAGTTATGGTGGAATTGCGTGAAAGTTGGAGTGCCGGTTGAACAGGATGAACAGTGGGAGCCTGAGATCACTATTGAACGCACTCCGTACGTGCCTGAACAGCACAACCATCTCCAGTTTGTCACACTGCCCGACCTAATGGCTGTGGAGGAGCGATCTGTAACGTTGGCCGACCCATCAAGATGGCATCATTTTACGTGCGCAAATGAAAAGGATGAGATGGAGTCGAAACGTATTGGCAACAAGGTAGAGGTCAAAGCAAATCAATGTTATTTCAATGCTCGAAGGGCAATAAGATCGCTCCCAGATTACTCTGAAGCAACTTATATTGAGGGCTTCATTGTCACTGAGAATGGTGAGTGCTTCGAGCATGGTTGGATCGTCAAAGACGGAAAGATCATAGATCCAACTCTACCCAATGGAGTCAAATCTTATTTCCCTGGTTTGGAGTTCACTGGACGAGAAGGCATTCGCCAGTTTCTCTCGACGCCATTGGGCAACAGATACGGTAATTACCCGTTTCATGAAGCATTTGGCTGGAACCCTGAACTTGATTGCGAAATCTTCCTGGAGGCATTCAGGCAGGCCATGAAGTGCCTCTCATCTGTGTTTGGAAGCAAAGCCGTAAATACTGCCTTCGATGTACGAGCAAAAGAGCGACTACCCTGGGTGGACGATTGGCGTTGATCATTTGTTTGTGATCAGACAACATGTCGAAACGAACAACCAATTCCGAAAACGATCCAGAACTGACCCGCATTTTTGCGGTGCATCTCAAATCAATACTTATTTGGTGTTTCCCGCTTCCATCTCCTGGGCATCGATTCCATTGCTGATGGGACTACGGTGGCTCGCAGTGGTTGTCGCAATCGCATCAACCACGTTGTTTTACTGGACGCTATCGAGTCTGGGAAAAAACCTCACCGACACGGTGGTGACTCGAAACGATGCCGTGTTGGCGACGGATGGTCCCTATCGCTGGGTACGTCATCCGTTTTACGTGAGTGCAGCGCTGCTGATGGCGTCCGTTACCGTGTTAACGGCAAATTGGCTCATTGGCATCAGCAGCCTGCTGGTGCTGATGTTGCTTGCGATCAGAACCCCCAAGGAAGAGCAAATGCTGATTCAACGCTTCGGTGATGACTATCGACGATACATTGAGACGACGGGGAAGTTCTTCCCTCGCTTTTGGTGTTAAAGCGCCGGTTGTATCCGCACCTTAACCGGTTTGCCTAACCGCCAACTTGCAAACGAACACAATTCATGATTTCGTACCCAACGTTGATTTTATGACGACATCGAAGAACAAGCTCCTGTTCCTTTGTACGGGCAACTACTACCGATCAAGATTCGCCGAAATGTACTTTCGACAACTCGTTATCCAAAACGGATTGAACTGGACGGTGGACTCACGTGGGCTTCGAATCAGTTCTGGAAATGTTGGCCCATTGTCTTGCTTTACCCAGAAAGAGTGTGAACGGTTGGGCATCGACACTGGTCAACTGCGACATCCGATGCCACTAGCCGAAAGCGATCTTCATGTGACCGACGGATTCAATTGAGCCAAAACCAACGGGTTGGCGCCAGCCAGATTCTTCGTTGTTCGTCCTGCTTCCAAACTTGAGAATCTCTCAAACGTGTTACTTCTTCGTTTTCTTCAATTACTTTGGAAGTAAGCAC
>JBGSIA010000201.1:0-122224 GCA_041751935.1 Pirellulaceae bacterium
AAGGTCTATGAGCGAGGTGTGAAGGCGACTGAAGATTTTCTTACTGGTGACTGCATCCGCTACGATGACCACTTACCTCAATACAACTATCAAACCATTCGATTTCGGTAAACCGGGAACTTATTCTTGAGCTGTTCCTAAACAAAAGAAACAAGGAGTCTGAACAGATGGAGGCTGGAGATGAACATCCAACCCCGTTAATGGAAGTGTAAAGGAATGAAATTTAAAAAGAAACTAGATTCTGTGAGTTTTTTTCCTAGTTGTCTGGTTTGTTGGACTCACCAAGCACAAACGATCCATTTTCCCTAGTGCTACCTATCGTCTTTTCAGGACTTTGCGGACCGATTTATTCCGTTTTCCAAGGGCTGACGCCCACTGCTATTTCCTGCCAGGGATTCGCCATTAGGAATAACAGCGAAAACGCCGAACTTTGTGTCAACACCCACCCTTGAACAGCCCGGGCTAGTGCCAATCGCCGCGTTGCGACTTGGACTCGAACTAGTTCCCCAGTTGATCAGCCAATTCTTTGGCGTCGTAAATCGAACGCAGGCCTTCGCGGATGCCGACTCCGGAAACGCTGACCGCGCGGGCTTGAACGTCGCTGTAGAGATAGTCACTGGTGAGACTTTGAATATTCCCGTCAAAGATCAGGCCAACCAAAGCGCCGTCGCGATTGACAACAGGAGAGCCACTGTTGCCACCGATGATGTCCGCCGTGCAGATAAAATTCAGTTGCGTTGACAGATCGATTTGCGACTTCGCCTTCGACCACGACTCAGGTAAGTCAAAATCGTCCTGGCCTTCGTGTGCTGCATCGTGTTCAAAAGCACCGGCAAAATTCGTAGCAATCGGAATCGTCTTTCCGTCTTCTTCGTACGTTGCAACTTTTCCAAAGGCCAATCGTAATGTGAATGTAGCGTCGGGATAACCGCCGGTTCCCTCGATCGCCGTAATCGCCTGAGTCACTTTTGCGTACGCTTGTCGCTCGCGCTCTTCCAGTTCCTCGTTGATGGTTCGGACGCGACGGTACTCAATTTCAATCTTTCGAGCCATTTCAATCAGCGGATCATCCGAACCGAGCACCCTGTCAAATCCGCCATCGACGAGTTCCTTTCGCTTGTCGACGTCATGCAATGTTGAGCCGCTGATCAAGAATGCCGCACGCTCTCGCGGACTCATTCCCGCTAATAGTTCAACCACCAAATCATCGTTTGCTCCGCGGTACTCGATCAGTCGTGCCAACTCATCCGCTAACTTGACCTGCTCCAAGTCATCGTAGATCGGCGCCGTACTGTACAACTCCTGCAGCAACGACTCACGACCAGCATCGGAGTACTCTCGCAATCGCTCATCATTGGGCTTGCGATCTTCGTCGACAAGCAACACGATTTCCAAAGCGATATCGGCTAACGAACTGCGAAGCGAAACACTCTTGTCGAGCATCTCACGTTTTTCAGCTTGCACCTTCGCAATCTCGTCCCAAGCCGCGGCAAGTGGCGCCAGTTTCGGGTCCGCTTTAACCGCAGCAAGAATGCGGTCTTCGGCGCCGCGTTTGGCAACAAAGGTTTGCGGATTCTGTAGCCCCGCGAGCATCCCGGTGTAGGCTTTGCGAGCGTTCTGAATACCGAACAGTTCATCACGAGCGCGTCGGGCGGACTCTTTGCTCTCCAGCCCAAATTGTTGCATCAAGATTTCTTTTCGACGCAAAAAATCAAGCACGAAGGGCAATCGATCATCTCGCAAAAACGCCAATGCCGACGTCGTGAAGATTCGCTGGGTCCGCCCCGGATGTCCGCTAACGAAAACTAAATCGTTTTCCGCAACCGGCGTCTCGCTCCACTTCAGGAAGTGATCAAGCTTAGCGGGCTTACCGTCCTCGTACACTCGCATTAGCGTGGCATCGAGACAATACCGCGGGTACTCGAAGTTATCTGCATCACCGCCAAAGAAGGCAGCTTTTGTCTCTGGCGCCCAAACCAATCGCACGTCCGTGTACTTTTTGTAACGATAGAGGTGGTACTTGGCACCGCCAAACAAGGTCACCACGTCGCTACGATGTCCGGTCGCGTCGAGCGATTCTTTCTCGATGGTGGCGATCACACCACGGCGTTGTTTCGCAGCCTCGTCGGCTGTTGCTTTCGCATCCACGGCCTCATTGACTCGTTGCGTCACGTCTTCGATCGATACAAGCTGGTTTAGTTCCAAATCTGGGGCTTGCAATTCTTCATCAAACGATTGGGCTGTGTAGCCGTTGGCAATCAAGTTACGTTCGGGACTGCTCAGTTTATGCAGCGTATCGCTGGCAACGTGATGGTTGGTCAGCACGAGTCCATTGCTGGAGACGAACGAGCCGGAACCGCCGCTATTGAATCGCACCGACGAAAGCCGCAAATGGTCCACCCAGGCATCGGTAGGTGTGAAATTATATTCCTGTTTGAGCGTCTTCAGCGGCAGGTCATTGAACAGATACATGCCTTCGTCGCCGCGTAAAATTCGCGGAGTGGTTATGGCAATGACGAGCGATAACAGAATCCAGTTGTTCATCACGGAGCGACCTGGTGCGAGGTGAAAGAAGCGAAACAACGATGGTTCGTTGAGGAGTCTCTGAGTATAAGATACCAAATCTAGCTTGGCCGGGGAGATAGTTGCGGCGAGTCTATATCTGCGTTGCGACGACCAGTTTGTCAGCAACACTGGAGCTGAACGTTGTCGCACGATTGTTCACCGAAACCGTCGTGGTCGCCGAGTGCCGTGCGTGCTCAACCACAACGCCCGTCGCAGCGAGTTCCAATCCAGACTCCGTCAAGTATCTTAGAAAATCGCTCGATTGGTCCAGCACTCGAACGAGTCGAAAGGGCTCGCCAACGGGCCATTGAGAAAGCGTGGATTGCTCGGTCGGTTGAACCGTACCATCGCGTTTGGGGATCGGATCACCGTGCGGATCACTGGGAGGGAACCCCAAATGCTCGTCGATGCGATCGACCAACCGGTCGCTCACCGCATGCTCCATGTGTTCAGCTTCTTCATGCACTTCGTCCCAAGACAAATTCAGTGTTTGAGACAAGAACAACTCGATCAATCGATGACGACGCAGCACACGCAAAGCAAGTCGCTGTCCAGCTTCGGTCAGCGTCACGCCTTCGTACGGTGCATACTCGACCAGACCCGCATCGCGGAGCGTCTTTAGCATCGCGGTCACGCTTCCGGGCGAAATGCCCAACTGGCCGGCAATCGCACCAGTCGATACCGACACGTCGCCAGAATCACCGCCGATTTGGTAAATCGCCTTGACGTAATTCTCGGTAGTTAGACTCGGCATGTTCTGCCTTTTACGCAACCACTCACGACGTCATACCAGCTAGCTCGGCAGCCCGACGCACCCGGGTGATTCCGATCATGTACGCGGCTGTTCGCAGTGAGACGTTGTGTTGCTGTGCCGTAGTCCAAACGTTCTCAAACGCATCGTTCATCGTACGATCCAGTTCCTGGCGTACGCGATCGAGTGTCCAGCGATAGTGTTGGCGGTTCTGCACCCATTCAAAGTAGCTGACCGTCACACCGCCTGCGTTGGCAAGAATGTCTGGCAGCACCGTCGTCCCTCGGGCGGCAAATACAGCATCTGCGTCAGGATAAATCGGCCCGTTCGCCGCTTCGATGATTACCGGTGCCGAAACTTTGGCCACGTTACCGGCCGTGATCACGCCACCAAGAGCAGCAGGTATCAGTACGTCGACGTTGTTTAGCGTTAACAACGAATCCGTCGGCATCCGCAAACAGTGTTCGTATCCTTCGAGCAATCCTCGCGGATGTTGCAGTTTGTGTCGCAACATATCCGGGATATTTAAACCGGTCTCGTCAAAATAGGTCCCGGTGATGTCGCTGATTGCCACGATCGGGAACTGGGCCTCGTGCAGAAACTTAGCCGCGTGAGCACCCACGTTGCCAAAACCTTGGATCGCAACTCGCGTCAACTCAGCTTTTCTCGCAAGTCGCTTGCAGAGTTTCACGGTAAGCGTTCCGACACCTCGTCCGGTCGCTTCCTCGCGTCCCTTGGCGCCGTATTCCTCGACCGGCTTTCCGGTGATAACGGCGGGGTTGAAACCGTGATACTTTTCCCATTGGTTGCGAAACCACGACATCACGCGATGGTCTGTTCCCATATCGGGGGCAGGAATGTCGGTATCTGGACCGACGATGTCATGAATTTGATCGACAAACGCACGCGTCAGTCGCTCAATTTCGCGAGTCGACAATAAATTCGGGTCGACACCGATGCCACCCTTTGCACCACCGTAAGGCAGATCGACAACGGCGGTCTTCCACGTCATCAAACTGGCCAGCGCCCGTGTTTCGTCCAAGTCGACTTCGTGGTGGAAACGCAGCCCGCCCTTCATCGGACCGCGGCTGTTATCATGTTGGACGCGAAATCCAACAAAAGTAGAAATGCTGCCGTCGTCGCGCTCAATCGAGACTTGTACCTGAACTTCGCGGCGCGCCATCAACAGCATCTCGCGAACCTCCGGCGGTAAATCCAATTGGTTTGCGGCGGTGTCGAAATACAGCCGCGTCGCTTCTGAGGCTCGCATTAGTGTTTGGTTCCGCGGGTCGCGTCAAGAAGTGCTGAGAATCAGTAGCGTAACTCGATTGATCGGGTATTGCTACGCCACGCGACGTGCCGACGATCTGGTTGCCAAGTATTGCGTCGCAGCTCCGCACCACGTCCGAACTTCCGGAGCAGTAGGCGGCTGGGCTGTACGTAAGTAGCGAACTCCCGCGGAAGTTGCTGAGTAGCGAAGTATTTCGCGATGCAGGGCCTCGGGGTCTCGCGCTGATATCAACTCCGGCGTTGCATACCCAGAACCAACAAGCAGTTGTACGTCGCGGGCCAACATCGCTGGCAACTGGCACATCAGCTTCGCTTGCGCCTGCCACTGGCGAACCAAGTCCGTTGTGATCCAACTCGTCGCAATCTTTTCGGATAAGTCTTGAGCGTCTTCGCACAAGAAATCTTCCACCGTGTTGATACCAATCTTCTCAAATCGAGCCGCTGTTTTGGCACCGATTGACGGTGCGTCCACAATCAAATCAGAAAGCTTCAAACGAGGTGCTGCGGAATGCCAAGGGATGAACGGCAAAGTAACTGGTTCGCTCGCGAGCGTTGCAACGCTCGCAACTGCGGGAACGTTGTCGGGATCGACGCTGATCGATTCGATGTTGACCGGTTTCGCTATTGGCTGTTCTGACTTCACGGTCATCGCGGCCATCTTCGCTTGCAGCCGCAGTTCGTACTCCTTCTCAGAAGCGTACACCTTAGCTACGCGCTGTTTGACGTCAACTTCGTCTGGCAGGTATTTCGTGAGAGTGCCAGTTTCACGATACTCTTGAATCAGCAATTGCAGTTCCTTTTGCTCCTGTTTTGACTCGACGCGGCGGAGCCACAGACGATCGGGAACACGGATCGTGGCCAGGATAGTCGCCAACATCACGTCCGTTGATTCAATCGGTTTGGCCGATCTCGCTTCAACATCAGCGGCTGCGCGCTCGAGCACGCGAGCCCAACCAGTAATCGCTAGCCCGAACAGTTCCGAAAGCACAACGCGTGACTCAGCCGAAAGGCCTTCCGGAGGCCGAGCGATTCCTCGCTCTAGGTTGTAGGTGTCAACGAGCACCGCGTACTTGCGATGTGCGAACCTTGCCGCGTGCAAGATCGCCTCGCCCAACCACCCAGGGCCTTCGGATAATTGAAATACTATTCGCAATTCATCGTCTTGCCACTGCTTCAACAGCGACTCGTATGACTGACAGATCGACCACTCAATCGGTCGATGGACCACGGTTTCTCGCTCCGACTGGCCCGTGTGCAGAGGTTGGATTGGGTCGGTGAAATAGTGGCTAAGTACGCCAGCGGCGTACGCGGCTCGGGAGTATTCGCCGCGTTCCAAATCGCCCTGCAAACGATCGTACCACTTGTGAGCAAGACGCGGCGCACCGCCCCAGTAACCATCGGCAACGTGGACCACATGATTCTGAAAATCGCGAAAACGTGTGTCGGGGTCCTTGGCACCGACAAGGTACTGTTTGTGATGACGCATCAATTGACGAACGAGCCGTGTACCTGCATCGGTTTGGACCAATGGCAATGCATCAATGGCAAAGTAGTGATGCGTGCTGCGACAGTGTGCAGCTCGCAAAATCGATAGCAGCGGGTGCATCGTGGTAGTCACTCCATTGACAGGTGGTTGGTTGTCGTAGTGTTACTGCTAGGCTGCTTGGCTGCGGTACCGGCGGAGTTCCGTATCAATATCGATACGATAGGCTGCGGCTTGTCGGGCTAACCGGTTTCGCAACGACATCTCACCGCCAACGATCGATTGCGCGATAGCGAAGCGTTCGGAGAAATGTTCCCAGGGCAACGGGCGAAATTCGCTGTGTCCGGCCGGTCGCGGCTGTTTTCCGTAAAGCGCAGCGATCCGCCAGTGATGATCAGCGCGTGCGATCAGCAGGTAGACGTTGTACAGTTCGTTAATGGAAAGAGAAGTCAAATCCGGCAGCGAATGGATCGCCATCGATTGCATCCTTGCGACAGTCAGCGTTATTGTTTTTCGCGGCGTCCACAATGGGCAGCGAACGTAGCGACGGAGTGTTGCAATTTTGTCGCATCGAAAGCAAGACGAAAATCACGCTACATAGCAGTGGCGATGATGGAGTCGCCCTAGCGAGGCTTTCCACGGACGATGGCACGGGTTTGACCGACCAGAGCCTCGATCTCATCCGGTCGTGGATCAGGAGCAATGTGCGTGAAGTAGTCGTCGTCGATCCCAAGTAACCGCCGACGCTGAAGCGAAATCCCAGGGTCCGCATCCAGAAAACTATCGGCCATTTCAAAGTCGCGGTCCCACAGTATCGTGTCCGCTAGCTGATCGATGATGTTTGTCCACAGCTCTTTGTCTCGGCAGTCGACTCCGGGCAACTCGCAAGCATCCGACGATTCCTCGACAGCAATCGACTCGTCGCCTTCAGAAATCTCGGCAACTTCCAAGATTCCGCTACGAGCGGCCGTGAGCACGAGGTCGCGCCAGGATTGCAACGGCTCCTGACTCTCCTCGTCCGCACTGTCACACAAGTCAATTTCGATCGCCACCGAATCACGGATTTCGACAAATATCGCCGCAACCGCAGCCTCGGTGGCCGCCGAAAGCGGCAACACGTCGTCGGTTGGACACAGCAAGTACTTGGCGATGTCGTACAGCAACCGCAACCGCTGAGACGCTGTCAATGAGTCAAAGACTTGTAAACCGTATTGGTTCTCCCAAGTCTGATCCTCATCGAAATCTTCATCCAATTGAATCAGCAAATCATCGATCATTGCATCAATTGCGTTGCTGACAAGGTCAGCCTCCGCACCACACAATGTTCGATTGCCGCGGCTCGTTTGCCACATGCTTCTTTCGCTCCCACGCGATCGATTTCAGTGCTTCACGACAACGAGTCGTGATGACAAGTTTGCACATGATAGTCTGTCGCTGGGCTGGAGCGAGTCACAACGTAGAAATAATCAGGAAGCCCGTTTTAAGGTTGAAAAATCTGCACTTGCCTGGTTGACAACGGCATCGGATTGATGCACCTGTCGCGGGCGCATCCGCACCACTGGCGTAACTTCGTCACTCACTTGACCGGTGCTAGTCTCTGCAAAACTTTTTGTCGGCGAGAAGACATCCAAAGTCTTGACTTGCACGGAAGTCGATGCCTTGGCGCGATGCAAGTGCACGTCCATTTGCGGGAACGGAATTTGAACCCCAGCAGCGTCGAGACTGTTCTTGATGGCTTCGGTAAGCTGCTCGGTTAGTTTGAAAAAGTCAGGTGATTTGACCCACATGCGGACTTTCCAATCGACGCTACTGGCCCCAAATCCAGCAAGGATTACCGCAGCACCGCGGCCTTCGCCCTGGATACACTCACCGGCCAACGAATCGACAGCTCGCTGCAAAGCATCACGGGAATTCTTCAAGTCGGCGGCGTACTCAACACCGATGAGCACTTCGACTCGCCGGTGCTTGTGGAAGCTAACGTTCTCAATCGTTCCTCCGGATATCGAACTATTCGGCACGATAATTCGCCGGTTGTCGGGAGTGTCCAATGTCGTGGTAAACAAATCAATCTCGTTGACCTTACCCATCAAGCCAGCAACATTGACCATGTCGCCTACTTTGAATGGTCTAAAAACGAGCAACAATACTCCGGCAGCAAAGTTGCTCAGCGTACCTTGAAAGGCCAACCCAACTGCAAAACCAGCAGCCGCGAGCACGGCGGCAAGGCCACCCATTTTGACTCCGACTTGACTGAGCGTTCCCCCGATGACGCCAATGAGAATGCAGTAGAACACGACGCGACCGACGAACTTACCAAGCGTTTCGTCCACTCTGCGGCAAACCGGCGTGCTGATGATGCGTGAAACATAAGATGCAACGAGATAGCCGATAAAGATCGCCAACAAGGCAAGCGCGGCCGGAATAACGTATTCCTCGCCAAGTTCAATGATGCCACCGACATCGCCACGAATAAGACGTTGAAAAGCATCATGGGCGCGAGTGGTAACTTCACCAAGCGTCTGGTCCAAACCAGCGTCAGTGGTTAGCGTCTGGGATGTTTCGGCGGTTGTGGCTTGCATCGACATTCCGTTATCGAGATCTCGTGAATCGTGTACGACGAATTTGCTATACAAAATCCTCGATGTTGGAGTCAACGTGAAGCCATACGACTTACACCCGATCAACTCACACCCAGTCGGACCAATCTGCTTCGATGCCGCCCAGTTTCCCGACACGAGCTAGGTCCTTTAGCAGTACTTGCGGCGACTCGAACCGAGCGGCTGGATCGCGATGCAACATCCGCATCACACAGTCACAGAATCGTTCGTCCATCCCCATTTGTGACTCGGCAGGATAGCGTGGCTGGGTCGTTCGCAGCTTTTCAATGAACTCGCTTATGTTCGAACCTCGATAAGGCGGTGCGCCGGTCAGCAACGCGTACAACGTCGAGCCCAAACCGTATTGATCACAACGCGCGTCAACATTCGCCGAGTCCAACAGTTGTTCGGGTGACATATACCCGAGTTCACCAATCACATCGCCTGGACGTGTGAGAGCCGGAGCGTCCGTATACTCGAGTGCCCGAGCGAAAATCAGATCCGTCAGCAAGAACGAGCGGTCAATGTTGCGACGTAGGATATTCGACGGCGTGACATTGCGATGGATGATGCCCTGTTTATTTGCTTCCAGTAACGCACGTCCGACATGCACCGCAACTCGCCAAACGTCCTGCCAGGGAAGGACTCCGCCGATGCCGATGTTATCGATCAGCTTCGTGACACTCATTCCCTCCACCCAATCCAACGCCGCCCAGCAGTACGGGCCACGTCGACCTGCCTTGCGAGTTCGCACGATGTTCGGATGGATGATTGGCAGCATCGTTCGCATTGCGCGAATGAAGCGATCTCGCTGCACGTCGGTCGAAGCGACCTGAGGACGAAGGATCTTCATCGCCACCACTCGGTCTCGCTTGGTGTCGTATCCTTTGTAGACGACGCTATTGCGACCGGTCGCAACGAGCTGATCCATGCGAAAGCGAAGAAAGACTTCGCCCTGCAGTTCCATCAACTTACCCAATGTCGGCACAGTTTGTTGCGGCGATAGTACTGGTTGCGGCGTCAACGTCGGTGCGTCCAGGGGGCTGTCGCTGTCTAATCGCAACCGCGACTCACCAATCAAGAACTCGCTACCACGTTTCAACTCGTGGGGTCCGTCTAACCGTATGCCGCTAACGAAAGTGCCGGAACTGCTGCCGCGATCAACTAACACGACGCGACTGTCCAGCAGTTCCACTTGGCAATGCACGCGACTTAGCTGTGGATCACGAATTTGTGTGTGGCTGTCGCTGCCGCGTCCGATCACCAGCGGCTCGCTGCCTTGAATCGGGAACTCGCGGCCCTTGTCTGGACCATCCACCACAGCGATCTTCCAATTTGTCTTCATGGTCCCAGTGTCCTCGCGCCGCGCTCACTATCAACCGTCTGGCGTGCTGCCGCCAACTCGTCTTCGAGATCCATGATGCGGTATTGGGCGCGAACGAGCGACCACATCACCACAGAGCTAAGCACTACCAACAACAGTGCCGCAGAACCGGACACGCTCGCCCACATCAAGTGCCGACCAGCAAGATACGCCGCTCGCCGAATTAAGCCCGGTGGTCGAGCGACGATCGGCTGGCCATCGAGAAACCGCCGCAAATCCGCGCCGAGTTGAGCCGCAGTCACGTAGCGATCTCGTGGCGATTTGCAGAGGCACTTCAGCGTTATCGTCTCCAAGTCGCGTGGGATTCCTGCATTAAGTTTCGACGGTGGAACTGGTTCAGCCGTCATCACTTGAGCGATCACCTCCACAGGCGTCGCGGCTTGGAACGGCGGACGACCCGTCAGCATCGCATACAAAATGGCACCGATCGAATACACGTCAGCGGCAGGCAAGACCGAGTCATCGCGTCCAGCCGCCTGCTCCGGCGGCATGTAATGCGGAGTCCCGATGACTTCGCCGCTGCTCGTCAAATCGCAATTCAATTCCAGCGATTTGCTGACTCCGAAATCCGTGACGTGCGGCACACCGGATCTATCAAGTAAAATATTCGCAGGCTTCAAATCGCGATGAATGATCGAATGCGCGTGCGCATGTGCCGCCGCATAAGCTACTTGCTCAGCCACCGTCGCAGCGACATTCGGCATCAAAGGCCCGTCTGCCAGTCGCGTCGCTAAACTGTCGCCATCGATAAACGCCATTGTGAAGTACGGATATCCCCGGTAGTTTCCCACATCATGTACCGGCACGATGTTGGCGTGATCCAGCGAAGCCGCCGCGCGAGCTTCGTTCTCAAACCGCTTCCGTACGATCTCCGTTTGGCCTGGCGCGTCCAGGATCATTTTCAGCGCAACGGTGCGCTGCAAACCGCGATGCGTTGCCAAATAGACGACGCCCATTGCGCCACGAGCAATCTCACGCTCGATCAGATAGTCATCGATTAACGTTCCGCTACCAATGGACTCGTTGGATTTCAAATCAGCGCGCGGGGCGACGGTCGGCGCATCCAGTCCGCCGTCACAGGGTGGTTCCGAAGAGTTCTCACTGGCAATTTCCATGGACAGTGAACGTAACGAACTGGATTCGGATGACAACGCGAACTTGATGAATAGTCAGTGAAGATTGAAACGTTATTGAAGTCCTTGCATTGAGTCACTTCTGCTGTTGCACGGCAAAAGCCAACCGCTGTAGCTCGCTGGCCAAGTCGACGTTCACCACGGCTGTGTTGCCGATCAGTTGCAAAGTAATGGGCGCAAAATTCAGAATTCCAGTCACGCCAGCAGCGATCAAACGAACAGCAACATCGTGAGCTTGATCTGACGGCACCGCCAGTATTGCTAGCGCGGGCTGCGTAGTCGTTACAACTGATTCTAGCTGTGCAGCGTCACTGACAGTGATGCCGCCCATCACGGTACCGATACGTTTGGGACTCGTGTCCACTGCTGCGACTAAGCGAAATCCTAGTCGGTCGAAACCCTTGTATCGCAGCAGTGCATCGCCCAGCGAGCCGACGCCAACAAGGATTACTCGCCAGTACGTTTCACTGCCCAGTACATTGCTGATGGTTTCGATTAGCGACGCGACTCCATAGCCAACACCGCGACGACCTTTGGCGCCGAGCGCGTGCAGATCGCGGCGTACTACTTCGGGTGAAACAGCGAGTAGCTTGCCTAGCTCACCACTGTTGACACGCGATACACCACTTTCCAGCAGGCGATACAGCTCACGATAGTACAGGCCGAGCCGGCCAACCACTGCCGGCGGCAAGACAACGCTTGGGTTACCTTCGTTCAGGTTGTCTTCAGTTGAGTTCACTTCATTGAGGTTTGCAGCACTCGATTGATTACCTTCAACGCTGGGCAACTGGATTTCGCGCGAGCGGTTATCGACTGGTTCAGGCGGCGTCATGAGAAATAGTGTTCAAGTTTCTGGTTGGTCATCGAGTTAGTATACGCGAGTCATCTGATGAAAATTTCACTGAAACGGTCGGTCTCGACACAACCGTTATAGCTTGAACGGACGGTGCATAACGTCGCCCCAAACGCCCCATTCTTCCTTGGCGTTGCAGATTCTCTGTGTAACGCTTCATACGTAGTCGATGTAGTCAGTGCATCGGAATCAGTTTCGTTTGCGCGAAAAGTTTCGCGCATCGATCCAGTCCTCCACAGACGTTGTTGAGACGTTCGCACGGGAGGGTGAATCGAACTGCCAACTCATGGTGGGCAATTCGCGAACACAGATATCGATGGCCGGATCGTCGCTTGGGGCAAGGTTGCCCGGCGGTGGCGAAACGGATGCTGCGTCCTTGCAACAACACCCCAATCTGTTTTGACCTGTGGAGAAAGTTACTATGAAAAAATTATGGCTTCTGCCCGCATTGACGATCATCTCGATCGTCTCTGGGGCTCAATCAGCAAAGGCCGCTTACTGCGGCGCAATCAGCTACCAAGGCTGTAGCAGCTGTGGCGACTCGGTCGTCGCTGACGGCGGCGTCGTTGCCGACGGTGGAATGGTTGCTGACGGTGCAGCGATCGCGGACGGCGGAAGCGTCGGCGGCGGATCGTACACTGTCATGCGAACCGTTCGTGAAACGGTTTACGAGCAAGTTCAAGAAACACGAACTCGCACACGTAACGAAACTTACTACGTTGACGAAGAGCGAACTGGCACGCGAATGGTTCCTGAGACCACTCAGCGTGAAGTCAGCTACACGGTGAACGTACCGACGACTGAAACTCGCACACGGACAGTTAACTACACGGTTAACAAGCCTGTTTACGAGCAACACAGCAAAGTGATCAACTACACGGTACAAAAGCCGGTGTACGAGACACGTCAGAAGACGATCAACTACACAGTGATGGTTCCGACATACGAGACCAAAACTCGCGTGATCAACTACACTGTCAAGAAGCCGGTTTACGAAACGCACACCAAGACGATCAACTATACCGTCAATGTGCCCGTAACCGAAAAGCGTGAAAAGACGATCAACTACACGGTCATGGTTCCTACGTACGAAACCAAGACTCGCACCGTCAACTACACGACTTACAGCAACGTTGTTGAAAACCACGTCCGCACGGAAAACTACACCGTGATGGTTCCGCAAACGTACACCAAGACAATCACCGTCAATGGTGGATCTTGGAGCACGGTTGAAGAAACGGTTCCTGGCAAGATGATGAAGCGAACGGTTCGCACACCTGGAAGCTGGACCTACGATGCGGCAACTTGCCGTTGCGTCTACGTCCCCGGCTGCTGCCACACTGAGTGTGTACAAGGCTGCCCGACGACGATTTGCAAGAAGGTTTGGGTTCCGAGCTGCGAGCAGCGAGAAGTAACGTGCACCAAGATGGTTGCGGAATGCCGCACCCGCGAAGTGCCGTACACCACTTGCCGTCGCGTTCCTGAGTGCCACACCAAGGAAGTGTGCTACAAGGTTTGCCACATGGTTCCTGAGTGCCGCACCAAGACGGTTTGCTACAACGTTTGCCGTATGGTTTGCGAACAACGCAGCAAGTGCGTGAACTACACGACTTGCACCATGGTTTGCGAAAACAAGCAACGATGTGTTAACTACACTTGCTGCACAATGGTTCCTGAGTGCCGTACCAAGACGGTTTGCTACAAGGTTTGCAGCATGGTTTGCGAGCCCCGCAGCAAGACTGTTTGCTGGACGACTTGCAAGATGGTTCCCGAGTGCCACAGCAAAGAAGTTTGCTACACCGTTTGTGGTTGCCGTCAAGAAGTTCGCACTCGTACGGTTTGCGAAACCACTTGCCGCAAAGAATGCTACACATACACCGTCAAGGTTGCTAAGTGCCGTCAAGTATGCGAGCCTTACACCGTGACCAAGTGCGTGCCACGAGTTGTTTGCCGTCAAGTTCCGGTAACGGTTTGCTGCCCAGCTCCAAGCTGCTGCAGTGGTGTTTCGTCGGCTTCGGACATGAGCGGTGCTTGTGGCTGTGGCGACGCTTGTGGCGACGCTTGTGGAGCGGCTGCACCTTGCTGTGCACCGGCTGCAACGCCAGTCCGTAACCTGCTCAATCGCTTGTTCAACGCCGGCAACGGTTGCTGCGATGCAGCTCCCGCTTGTGGCTGCGAAGTTGCTCCTTCATGTGGATGCTAATTGAATCTGCCTGTGCCTCAGGATTATGGGGCACGACACGGTTCGTAGGACGTTAGCACCATCGACGCCGGGGTGGGTTTCTCAAACGAGGAACTCACCCCGGCTTTTTTGTATTCCAACCCAGCGTGAGACGCCAGCGTCTCAATTCTCACCCGCACTGCCGCCATACGCATCTTCCCTAAGGTCGCTAATCGAAAAAGTTATTTGCGTGTTTTAGGCAAAGTTTGCTGGGTCTCGGCTTGCCTAACGTCTTTTAGCCGCTAACTTTAGATTGTCGAGTAGTGAAACTTCATACCATGGTCTAGCGGCTGGCGGAGATCCGCCGTTTGGGTGCCAGGGTGTCTCGAATTCTAGTTTCGGCACGCAGATTGCCTCGGGAAGCATTCGTCAAGGTAGACGAATCGTCGATCACGATGCATTTGGTGTGCAGCCCATCTAACAGCTAGAATAGGTTTCTCGCTCGGTAAGCACCCAGCATCCACTTACGGGGAAAATACTGCCATGTTCCGCGCGGTCACGTTCGCACTGGTTGTGGTCACAACCAGTTCCATTGCATCGAGTTTAATAAACAGCCGATCGGTCTACGCCGCCGATTGGACTCAGCAAGCCTTTCCAGTTCGGTCGCATGACTTCGGTGCCGTCGCCGTCGCATCCAAGACTGAGTTTCGCTTTCCAATTTACAATCCGTTTTCTGCGGATATGGTCATCACGTCGGTAGGTGCGAGCTGTGGCTGCACGACGCCAATCATCGAGACACGAAATATTCCGCCAGGAGGTAACGGGTCGATCCTCGCTCGCTTCAATACCGGTTCATTCAAAGGCAAGAAGGGAGCGGACTTGACCGTGCGCATCGGCGCACCCGTGTTTAGCGAAGTGCGACTGAGAGTGGACGGATATATCCGCCAAGACATGGTGTTTCACCCCGGAAGCATCGATTTCGCCAAGGTCAGCCAAGGCGATGCAACGATCAAGTCGACCAAAATTCTGTACGCTGGCCGCAGTGACTGGCAAATCGTTGACGTGCGAGCTAACCAAACGTGGCTGCAGCCAGAACTGAAGCAATTGACTCGCAATGGTGGCCAGGCTACCTACGAATTGAACGTGACGCTTCGCGAAGACGCCCCGACGGGATTCTTTCAAGACGAAATCGTTGTCATCACCAATGACAAGCAAATGCCCCGCGTTCCGCTGACCGTGACAGGCTCTGTCGACAGCGCGTTGACGATCTCGCCCCAGTCCATCGCCATCGGTGGACTCAAGCCCGGCGAAACATACGAAAAGCGATTGGTCGTTCACGGACGCGAGCCCTTCAAGATCGAGTCGATCACTTGCGAGGGCTGGGATGTGAAGTTTGAACCCACCGTCGAAGCTAAGACGACGCACTTAATCAACACCACCTTTACACCGACCGAAACGGTGACAGGTTCACAGCGAGCGGCTGTGGTGATCAAGACCAGCGGTGATAAGAGCGTTACTGCCAAGGCACTGCTGACCGCAGACATTCGGCAGCAGTAAGGAAACGGGTTCGGCCTCGCCCAAGGCGGGCTGGCCGCCCAACATTTTGCGACGCCCAGTACTTTACTTAGCCCAGGTCTCCAACGGCCTGGGTTAAGTTTTTCTTGCTCGGTTATTCGACTTGCCACCTTTCTTGGCCTTAAGCGTTGCGTGATAAGTTTTAACGGTCGCGGCCCTCTTGCCACTATCGCAATCTCTAGCGTTTAGCGAAACTGAATTTCCTGTTCCATCTATAGACCGCGAGCACGACGCACTCGCGGGTGTTTTCCGCGATTACGTCCCCAATGTTGCGTCGCATTGTCGATGAAACTCGTGGACATCAGGTTCGGATTCACTTGGTATTGGATGCCCGGTGAACGAACGCAGTATTTCGGTTCAACCTCCCCAGTCGTCCAGACATGTTGGCGGAGTACTCACGAAGGAGTCGAGAAGTGAGAACTAATTTATTACAAGCCTTTGCGGTAGCGATGGGCGTCAGCATTTGCACCATCGGCCAGGCTCAGTCACCTTACAGCCCATACAACGGTGCCCAGCGAGCATCGGAAACAGGCACGTTGACGCAAAACCCGTACGCTCAAACGCAAGTTCAAACGCGTTGGAATAGCTTTAACCAGCCCAACGTGATCCCCGTCGCTGCGACATCGCGTTACGGTTCGTCGGTTCATCAGGTATCGCAACAGGGCGAAACGTTATTGCCGCCCCGAGCAACTGAAGAAATTGCTCCGGGAATTCCGCATATCAATCAAAATAACGGTAACGCGCACGCTCCCGTGCCACAGCCGTACGTCAACCAACATCCGGACCCTTACTCCACCGCAACTCCGCTGCCGTCGAACCAATTTGTTCCATCGGCGCCTTGCGCTCCGAATGGCGGTACAACTGCACCGATGGGTTCTGCTGGATGCGCCCCCACTTACAACAGTCCCTACTCGTCGGCGTTGAGCCAGCCTTGGGATGGCGGCTGCGGCAGTGTACCGATTAGCGCTTTCGGTGCACAACTCAGCGGCGGCCGACCCGAACTGTTTCCCTGGTTCGGCGGTGCGAACTTGCTGTTCTTGAACGTGAACAACAACGCCAACAAAGTGTTGGCGATGAGCATAGTCACTGGACAACCAGCTCTGTACTCCGATAGCGTCGATCCCGATAACGCACTCGGATTCGAAGTTTCCGCTGGTCGCTACTTCAAATGCGGCTCCTACGGGCTTGGTGTCACCTACTTTGGATTTAACCCGGACGAAGAGCAGACGCTGATCACTGGTGGTGCTGGCGACTTTCGTGCGGCAATGCAGGCGTATCACGATTATCACTTAGACACCAACAATGACGCTACAGCAAACCAAGTTTATCAGTACATCAACGGTTCTGGCGGGGTTCTCGAAACAACAGGTGCGACGAACATCCGAGCTACTCGCGATATGGACTTCCAAGGTCTGGAGTTGAACTTGTTCAGCTTCGGATTGATGGGATACCAGCGCAGCACGGCGCTCTGTGGCAGCGGTGGCGCTTGCGGCCTGAACCCATTCAAAGGTTGGGGCGGTAACTACGGATTTGGACACGCTGGCGGACCACTCGCTCGCCCTGCAGCGAACCGCTTGCAAGTGATGACTAGCCACGGTTTCCGCTGGTTCCAAGTCGAAGACGATGCCGAGTTGGCGTACAACATTGATGGTGTAGCTGGCTACCAAGCATTGGACATCTACGATCGCGTCAACATCAAGAACGACTTGTACGGATACCAATTCGGCAGCAAGTTGATGTATTGCTTGAGCGATCGCTTGGGCGCCAACCTTGGCGGCAAGATTGGTGTGTACGGCAACGACGTGGAAGCTCGTCGTCGCGTCGGCACCGACGGGCAAATTGCTTACTTGTTCGGACAACCTGCCAACTTGGCTGAGACCCACTACAGCGACACCGTATTGTCGACACTGGGCGAAGTCGACCTCGGCTTAGGATATCGTGTCTGCGATGCGTGGACGATCACAGGCGGTTACCGCGTGATGGGTATCAACGGCATCGCCACAAGTTTCAATCAAATGAGCCAAGATTTCGGCACGTCGCTGAACCCAGGCAGCATTCACGCCAACGACAGTTTGGTGCTGCACGGTGCGTACATCGGATGCAACTTCAACTGGTAAATCATTTCGGAAGATGTCACCAGTTCATCATTAGCTAACCGCGACGCTTGCTCGCTTCGGTTAGTCCGACAACACTCCGGCGAGAGATTTCTCGTCGGAGTGTTTTTTATTTGTTGAAATGAAACACGTTGAGTGATTACAAGCGAATGACATCCGATTCAGTTTCGGATTCAACGGCAGTGCGTTGTTCGCAGGCAGTTTGCAACTCAAACTGGACCGACCAACGACCATCCGCATCACCGGTGACGATCCAGTGCGGCAGTACACACACGCTCTGGTGCACGAGTTCAAATCCACCTTCGCTCTGGCTAACCGTCGCGATTGGGAACGCCCAGATGCCACTGGGACGATCGGTTCGCAATCGGACATCAATTCCTAACCAGCGATCGGACAACGATAATCCGGTAACGTCATCTAAATCTAATGTTTCGCCGAGCGTTCCCAAACGGTTGCCGTCGACGTCGCTGAAGTAACGATCGTCCGCACCTGAGGGCAGGCCAGCAAAGTTCATCTCGATCGCAAAGTGCAACGCTCGGTCTTGAGGCAGGTTTTCCAACAAGTAGGTGATCCCCAAGCGATCGCTTCCCGCCATCATTGTGACAGCTTTCGTGATGGAGATTGGGATGCCCCAAGCGTTACCGTCGCGATGCATTTGAATTTGGACCCGGTCGCTGCCGCGACGAAGCTTGGCATCAAACGGCAAATCGACAAAATCGCCGCGTTCCATCGCTTCGCTGCGGGCAACAGCTTCGAGAGTCGCTTCGTTATCGAAAAAGTGATCCATTAAACTCTTGCGAGCATAATTGTCGTATTGCAGACGTTGGTCCAAGTCAGCTTGCTTGAACACAACACGATCATGGATGCTGGCAACGTTGTCTTTGCCAGAACTCGGACCCGCCAAAACTTTTCGATGATAGCTTTCCGGACGTCGCTGCATGGTAGCGAGCAAATTGTGCGAAATGTCGCGAATATCAAGCTCATACATCCGCCCACCGCGGCCAGGTGCGAGCCAAGCGCACAGCTTGTCGTTGCTCAGTCGAACTTCTTGCAGAGAATCAAAGTTGTAGTCGTCAGCGGTAGCTTCGACGTTCAGGCGAGGCTCGGTCGCTGTTTCCGCAATCACTTGATCGAGCAACGTATCAGCTTGGATCAAGTGGCTGTAGATTGCGTTGCGCAAATGAGGCAGATAGATCCCGCCAAACGCACCGTGCCAGTAGGGGCAATTGCATTGTCCTCGATACAAGTGATCGCGAATCTCGGCCAACTCGCCTGCGTCCACGCCCATTCGATGCGCTTCGGCTACTCGGCGACTGACATTCATCATCCGCGAATACATCTCGTCCGCTTCGTCATACTTGACCTTAAAGTTTCGCCAATATCCGCCCCGAATGAATTGTTTCAATTCGTTCCATTTCTGGTGCGTCTCCAACGAGTGATAAACGTCATCGTACGTTTCTTGCGCCTCGACCGGCAACGACCACTCGGTCATCTCACGGTAGCTGCAATCCGGCAAGTAAATTTTTCCTGCTGGTGCCGTCTCGCGAACGGCTTCACCCAGCGTCACGGTGCGCAGCCACGACTGGTTCTCTGTCAGCGCTTCGAAGAATGATCGCAACCAGCCGCGTTGGTAAACGTGAACTTTAGTATCAGGCCACGTTCCGAATTTTTCTCCGTCGTCGCCAAACGTCAATATCGCGCCAGGCGACTGCTGGGCGATCGAGCGGCAATACTCGATCGTGTCCTTCACCGGGCGGAACGGAATGGTGTATCGAAGTTGCTCGGAGCCTGGGAAAATGCGAATCACCCGACCATCGTCTTCGCTGAGGAAGTATCCGGTGAGCTGGTGGTCATGCAAACCAGCGGCGCGAAAGTGAAAGTCATCCAGAACTGTGTATGAGATGCCAGCATCAACCACGTCACTGATCAAGCTCGATTCCCAAACGCGTTCGGGCGTCCACATCCCTAGCGGTCGCGTGCCGAGCGTCCGCTGCAGCCAAACGCTGTAGGCTTGGATTTGTCCGATGCGGTCGCGACGCGGCAGCATCGTCAGGATCGGTTCGTATTGAGCACCGCCGACGATTTCGATGCGACCGTCGGTAACCAGCATCCGCAATCGATCGACGTACTCGGGATGCCTTTCGGCCAGCCACATCATCAACGGGCCAGACGTATGCAACGAAATCCGTAGTGCCGAATAGTCTTCGAATACGTCCAGAAACGGAAGGTAGCTGTCTTGGTACGCTTGCTCGAAAACGCCATCAAAGTTTCCGATCGGCTGGTGGTTGTGAAGAACCAAACACAAGTGGACGCTGGGTTTCATAGCGTAAATCTAACGGTAGTGTAGGGACGCATTTTGCAAGCAGCGCGAAGCCCTCAACCGGCTCCGCCGTGGGATTTATCGACCGTCACAACCATCACAGTCCATACAATCTGTAAATCCTCTCAGCGCCAATCTTCATGGCGCAAATGCAACAGCGCCAGTTCCTACAGCGCCAATCGCGGGTCCTCGGCCTCGACACAGGCGCGATAGTGCGACGCGGCTATTTCTGGCAGCACGGGATTGATCATCGTGTGGCTACTCCACTCGAAACCGGCCAAGCGTGTGACCCGTGGAAAAATTTCGATCGACCAATGGAACGCGCCGGAGTCTCCCCGAGCACCAGGTGGTCGCGTGTGAAACAGACAGTTGTACGATGCGCCTGGGTGCAATCGCTCGACCCAACCAATCGCTCGCTTCAACAGTAGCGACAGCTTCTCCAAGCTCGCATCATCGATACTCTCAAAGCATTCATGGTGTTCGTTGCTGGTCAATCGCAACAGCATCGGTAAGCGACTTGAAAAGGGACAATACGCGACGAACGCATCGCTGTGATAAACGATCCGCGTCTTTTCACGCATCTCAGCTCGCAAAATATCGCACTGCATGCAACAGCCCGTTGTCGCATGATGTCGCAGCATATTGTTGCAAACCGACTGCACGTTCTTGGGCATCTGGCTGGTGGCAATCAACTGGCTGTGACAGTGATGCAGCGACGCGCCCGCGTTACCGCCGACATTCTTGAAAACACTGATGTAGCCGATTGATTTCTTCGCGCGCCAATACCGCATTCGATCGCGGTATGCCATCAACACTAGCGTCGCGTCGCTGAGATCCAGTTCCGTGAACGAACGAACGTGATCAGGCGATTCGATGATCACTTCGTGCCCGCCCGTCACCGGTGCACTGAGAAACAACGCCGAATGAGCTGACGGGGCGTGCTGGATTGCCGAAGAATGATGCACCGAGAATTGACCGGCACTCGATTGGGCGCCAGCCTTCGAGCAATTCCTTTCGGGTTCAACGGCAGGAAACAAATTCGGTACGACGCGGACCGACCAATTTTGGGTCATGCAACCGCTTGCGGACTCTTCTGCCAACCGCGGTCCCGTTGCCACGTCGTAACTGCCGTCGTTTGCATTGACGCGGCCTACCCACAAGGGATCTGGCGTCATGAATTCTTGGCCGCGACAGAACGGACAGTCGACGTGAATTTTGGGGCCGATACCGTCGTTTTGAAACTCGTTAGGACGCTTCTGGCGATTGGGAGCAAAAATCGTCCAATCACCCGTGATGGGGTCGTAGCGAGATTCCGCGTGGCTTTGCACCAACGGTACACCGGTTTCGACTGACGCGTCCGACTCCACCGATGCAATGGGTAGTTCAGAAGGGTTAGGTTCTGTTGCGGCTGTGGAAACGGAGGTTCGGCAAAGGGTCGTTCCCGCGGGGTTGTTTCCTATTTCACTCATCCCGTTAGCCACATGTAACGCAGGTTTGGCATTGCTCAAGCTCAACCACGACGCTCCTCGACAGCCTAAGTGATCGGCAGCCGGATCGTACACCATTGACCGCAAAGCGAAACCTGAAAAACGGGCGAAAATTAAGCTTTTTCGCTAGCAAATGGCAAGGTAATCCGGTGGTCGCGGTTAAGGGCGATAGTTCGCTTGTAAAGCTCTGCGTAATGGCTCGCGCTCTTCCTCCACGACCAATCCTGGTTCATTCCCGCCCTAACAATTTTTTCCCAATTGTTTCGTTCGTGGTAGCGAATTCTTAGTGCTTCGCCGATTGCCGCGTCAAGATGATGTGCTGTCGCCGCCGCCAAAAAGAATCCGGTCGCCGAATGATTGGATAGGGTTTCAGCTGTCGTTTCTGTGACGGTGTCCGACAATCCGCCGGTCCGAGTTACGATCGGAACGGTACCATAACGCAGGGAATACAGTTGATTCAGACCACACGGTTCATACTGGCTGGGCATGACAAACAAGTCCGAACCGGCTTCGATCCGATGCGCCAACGTGTCGCTGAACCCAACATGCAAGGCAAACCGTCCAGGGTAACTGTGCGCCATCCGAAGCAGCTCTCGTTCGTAGTACTCATCGCCGCTTCCCAGCACGATCCACTGTGTCGGTCGGTTTTGGCTCAGGTGCCAATCGATGACTGGCATGATGATGTCCCAACCTTTTTGGCTAGCTAGTCGCCCGATGCAGCCAACCAGCGGTAAGTCATCGTCTTGTGCAAGTCCAAACTGCTCCTGCAGAGCCCGCTTGTTTTCCAGCTTCCCAAACTGCCAACTGTTGACGTTGTAATTAGCGACAAGTTTGGGGTCGGTCGCGGGGTTCCAGATGTCTTCGTCGATGCCGTTAACAATTCCATGGACCCGATCATCACCGATGCTACGCAAGACGCTGTCGAGTCCGCATCCTTGCTCACGCGAGCGAATCTCTTGCGCGTATCGGGTGCTGACCGTCGTGACTTGATCTGCGGAAATGATACCAGCCTTGAGGAAATTCAGCTGACCGTAAAATTCCAATGCCGAAGGCGTGAAGTGCTTCCACTCCAATCCGGTCCAGCGGTACGCGTCGTGTGAAAACTGGCCCTGATAGGCGAGGTTGTGAATGGTCAGAATCGTCGCAGCTGAATCTAGCGACGGATAAAGGCCCGGTTCCGCATGCAGGATGGCCGGCACGAGCCCCGTTTGCCAATCGTTGCAGTGAATGATGTCGGGATGAGGGAACACCCGCGAGATTGCGGTCATTGCGGCGCGACAGAAGAACGCAAATCGCTCAGCATTGTCAGGATAATCGCCGCTGGAATCTCCGTACAAAGAGCTGCGATTGAAGTATTGCGGCTGATCAATCAACCAGACCGGAACGTCGCTACCGGGCAGTCTGCTTCTAAGCAACCGCGCACCGACGATTTTTTGATCAGCCATGGGGATTGCGAAACTGACATCTGTCGTCTCGATTGTCTGGCCACTGTTGTACACTGAACGAAAGGCGGGCATGAACAGGGCCGCTTGGTGCCGCAACGCAGCGATGCGAACCGGAAGCGTCCCACAGACGTCAGCAAGTCCCCCTGTTTTTGCAAAGGGAACGGCCTCGGTGGTCAGATATGCGATATTCAAGTTCAATCTCGGTGAGCGAGCATCAAGTTTTGCGACGCTGGCGCCGCGTGTCAAAATCCCTTGACCGTTAAATTAAAGCACGCAATTGACGTCCAGCCGACTATTTTGCTCTGTTCAAACGCTACCTCGCCGGCCCGAGTTTAACCGTGCCGCCCACCAGACACCACAATCGTTAGAATCAGTCGACACCGCCGGTTGGTTCTGTATTTCCGAATGCCCCCCGTCAGCTATTCATGTCGATTGCACTGAGCGAATTTTGGACCCGCCTTGTACGCCTGGGTCTGGCCGATTCCGAACGTTGTCGTACGCTCGCAGCAGGGTACAGCCACGCCAACGGGGGCTCACCGCCAACGGACTCCGTGCACTTGGCGCGATTTCTCATCAGCTCTGGCGAACTGACCAAATTCCAAGCTAAACGGATTCTCTCGGATGATTTTCGCAAACTGAGGCTGGCAACGTTCGTCCAACGAAGCGACGAAACTTCACCACCGCTTTCTCGTTGGATGGACGTGCAATCGATCGCGGGATCGTCGGAAACGGCGCCGGCAAACGGCAAACTGTTGCGGCTGCACAACGATCCTACCGCATTCGCCATTGCCGAGGCATTGCAGCGCCAGTCATCGGCAAAAGCACCGACGATCCAGAGCACCGAGATCGCCAGCATCAAACAGCAACCGGCGCTCGTCTTCTCGCCGCTGCCACCCGGTCGTTCGCTGGAAGAACTGCTGGAAGAAAAAAAGTCGCTCGCGGCCCCCGAAACACTGGCCATCGTGACCGCCGTTTGCGATGCCCTGACAGTCTTTCATGCCGCGGGACTGGTGCACCAAGAAGTGCAAGCCGACCGCGTCTGGGTGACCGACACTGGCTCAGCAATCTTGTTGCGGTCATTGAGAAGTGGTCCGCTCGCGACAGCCGTACTGCACCGAGTCGCCGCTGCATCATTAACATGGCTCGACGATGACGACTATAGCGAGTTCTACTTGGCACCCGAAGCGGCGCGGGATCAACCCACTGCGTCAAGCGACGTGTACGCCCTGGGGTGCTTGTTCTTTCGCATGCTGATCGGTCGGCGCCCGATTGAAGGCAAAGACTCAACGGCACTGCGTATCGCTCACGAACATCACGTTCCACCGGAGATCACAGAGTGTGTCGCCAAAGGTGACGCTGGCGATCCGCTGATGCGCGTGTTGACATTTGCGATGGCGAAGAATCCGCAAGCACGATTCCAGGACGCTGGACAGCTCATGCCCGCGCTGTTGGCGCTGGCGAAAACATATACCACTAGGACGCCAGAAACTAAACCAACGCTTGCACCCGAGAAGCCGGTCACAACCGAACGTTTGGTTCAGCCTGAAATTATGACGCAGTCTAAAGAGTTGGCTCAGCCGGAGAAGGTGGTTCAGCCTAAACCTTTAGCGCCCTCAGAGAAGGTGAACGTAAGTGAGGTGCCAGCGAAACCGGTTGCGAGCGATCGACGGCCCGCACCAACAGGCGCCACGCCGAATCGGCCGTCTGGGTCAGCATCTGCGAAGCCGGTAGCACCAGCACCTGCTAAACCGTCAGCACTTGCTAAACCGTCGGCACCTGCTAAGTCCCCCCGCGGCACGACCGCCAATGTACCGGTTGCCGCGAGCGAACTCGAGGCGCAGCCAGCACGCGTGAAGTCGCCTGCGCCCACTGGTGAGAAACTATCACCTGCACTGGAGAAAGTACCAGCAGCAGAGAAACCGCTGGAGCAAATACCCGTAACGGAAAAAACGCCCCTCGTTGCTGAAGCGGCGCCTGCGCCGCAGCCGGCCGCTGCCCCGACACGGGTTCGCCGGCGTCGCAAGAAACAATCCAAGGCCCCACTGGTAATCGGTGGATTGGGGATCTTGTTGCTCCTGATGGTGATCGTTGCCTTGGTTCGCAGCAATCAACCGGCCACTGTGGTTGAGTCGCGACCTCGACCTCAATTGCGAATACCACCGCCAGAGTTCAATCGTCCCACGGCCAGCACCGATACGACCACCAAACCGCCAACGACAGCCGCTGGCGGCTACGAGCTGGTCGACAGCGACAAACTGCTTTGGGTGCCACCGTACGCAAGTACGACCACGCCGCCACCGCTGAGTCTGTTGCCGCCCGGTCCAGGTGGCATTGTCTCAATCCGCTTGAGTCGGCTTGCGACCACGACTGCCGGCAGCATGCTGGTCAAGACGCTGACTCCCGAATTACCGTCACTTATCGAGCAAGTCACCGCGCGAACGAAAGTGTCGCTGGAAAAGATCGAGCGGTGTACCGTCGCTCTGCATCCCGGTGCCGGTGGCAAGCCGATCGTAACGCTAGCGATCGTGCTGGTACAACCCGAGCCCCTGGCCGCGCTCCAGCAATCCTGGGGCGTGTCGCCAGCGATGACGCCTGAGGGCGAGAAGATTTTTGCTGGCGATGATGTCGGTGCAGACGCGTATTATGTACTTCCCGGCGATGAAGAAACCACCGTCCGCGCCTTCGCCGTCGGGCCACTGGAACAAATTCAGCAGGTCGCCTCAGTAACCGGTGGCCCAATTCCGTTGACGCCGAACCTGGCAAGTCTGTGGAAATCGGCAAGTGAAACAAGTGATCTCACTGCACTGTTCACGCCGAACTTTTTGCTCGCCGACGCGAGATCGCTGTTGGAGTCGTCGGCTCCGAGTCTGCGTGAACCGCTTCGCGACATGTGGATTCCCAGCGTTAATGTAGTAATGTTGACCGCCGCGATCGATGACAGCGACTCTGGCTCGCGTATTTACTTGGAGTCGCGGATGGCACCGAGCGGCGGTGTCAATCCGCCGACATTGATGAATTCGATTCGCCAGTCCGTTGGTGGTTTGCCCAAGTGGGGCGACGACTTCATCGTCGGCGCGGTCCCCGATCCATCGTGGCGGCTACTTGCCAATCGTTTACCCATGATGCTCAAGTTCACCGGCGATCAAATTCGCTACGGACTGGATGCTGACAGCGTGGTGCTGAATGCGTACATGCCAGCCAACGGTTTTTCTCAATTGACGCTTGCCTCGTTGCTGGCGATGAATACACCCAGTGGTGGTGGTGGAGGGACGATGTCTGCCGCTCCCACGGCAACAACTGAGAAGCTAACCGTTGATCAAATGCTCGATCGCGAGATGTCCATCAGCTTTGATCAGGAATCGCTGGAGTTCGCGATCGCCGCAGTTGTCCAGGAATTCGGTCGGTCGCTGCCCCCTGGAAACGAAACGCCACCGATGCGCATCATCGGAGGCGATCTACAAAAGATGGGCATCACACAGAATCAGCAAATTCGTAACGTGAATAAACAGAACATCCCACTTCGTACCGTGCTGAGCGATTTGATGTTCGCAGCCAACCCTGACAAAACTGCGACGTCGACACACGATCCCAAGCAGGCGCTGATTTGGGTTGTCGCCGAAGATCCACAAGCAGGTGGAAAACGGTCGATTCTGGTGACCACGCGTGAAGCCGCCAACGGCAAGTACGAACTGCCAAAAGAATTCCAACCCGAGTGAGCTTGAGACAAAATGCTACGGCGACAATCGTTGTCGCGTCCAGTTATCAGCATCAGTCTCTGACGCACGTTTACGATCCAGGGCGTTCTCGTTACTGCATACATACTCGATACGGTCATGCAACCGGTTTTCGCCGCCTTGCCAGAACTCCAACCTACGCGGCGTGATGCGGTACCCGCCCCAAAAACTGGGTAGCGGAATTTCACCACCACTGAATTTATTTTTCAGCTCTTGCAACTTCGCTTCCAGCAACTGGCGGTTGGAGATCACTTGACTTTGATGAGATATCCACGCACCAAGCTGGCTGCCTCGTGGTCGCGAAATGAAGTACTTGAGCGATTCTGCGCTCGAAACTCGCTGTGCGGTTCCATCGATCTCAACTTGTCGCTGCAACGGCAGCCACTGGAACAACAGCGTGACGTTCGGGTTGCCGTCGATATGTGTCGCTTTTCGGCTGTTGTAGTTCGTAAAAAACACGAATCCGTTCGCATCGAACATTTTTAGCAGCACAGTCCGCGCGGCTGGACGCCCCTGGTTATCAACGGTTGCCAACGCCATCGCGTTGGGCTCCAACAACTCCGCGCCCATGGCTTGTTCAAACCATCGTTCGAACTGTTTGTAGGGATCAGGGTGCGTCGAATCGATATCCAACACTTCACTTGAGTATTCTTTGCGCAGCGAACTAAGGTCCATGAAGGGCATCCCGGTTGAAAGTTATCAATTCACAATCGAAAGTGTATAACATGCTTTACAGACACTCCCCACACCTGGTCTGATGAAAATTGTCGCGATAAGTTCATCGGGGAATAGTCGTCAAACCACACCTTTGTTGAAGCAGTATCTTGGACAACTCCGCGATCGCAGACGTTTTCGATGAGCTGGCTGACCTGCTCGAGTTCCGTGGCGAAAATCCGTTCCGCATCCGAGCCTACCGGACCGGTGCGCGAGCGATCCGCAATTTGGACGAGCCAGTCATCGACATCGTCAATGACGTCGATCGCGATCTTGCGGACTTGCCCGGAATCGGCACAACGCTTGCCGAAAAGACTGCGGAGTTACTTCGCTCCGGCACGCTCAAGCAACTTGCTGAACTTCGCGCTGCCGTTCCGGACGTGGTGATCGATATGGCTCGCATTCCTGGACTCGGTGCCAAGAAAGCAGCACGTCTGCACGACGAATTGGGAATCAAATCGCTTGCGGAGTTGCGCGCTGCGTGCGACGAACATCGCGTTGCGGCACTGAAAGGATTCGGCAAAAAGACGGAGCAATCGATCGTGGACGGGTTGTCGATCGCCCAAGCTGCGAACGAACGGATCACCTGGGCCGCTGGTGACGATCTTGCCTCATCGCTGGCGGATTACATGCGTCCCTGCCCCGCGATCACCCAATTCGAGTTCGCTGGCAGCTATCGTCGTGGCCGCGAAACCATCGGTGACTTGGATTTGCTCGTTGTGGCCTCAGATCGTGATGTGGCGATGGACCACTTCGAGGCGTATCCAGGCCGTACGCAATCGATCGCGCGCGGTGACACGAAAGTATCCATTCGAATTGGCAAGAGTTTTCAAGTCGACATGCGCGTCGTTGCACCGGAGCAGTTCGGCGCGGCGTTACAGTATTTCACCGGCTCGCAAGCCCACAACATTCACGTGCGTCGACTGGCTAAGGATCGTGGTTTGAAGATCAACGAGTACGGCGTCTTTCGGCTGGATGATGAGTCGCGGGTTGCTGGCGAGACGGAACAGGATGTCTACGCATCGATTGGAATGCCCTGGATCGACCCCGAACTTCGTGAAGATCGTCAGGAATTCGAGTGGGCTGAGAAGGGTGTGTTGCCCAAGTTGATTGAGCTAGCCGACATTCGCGGCGACGTGCATATGCACACACATGCAACGGACGGAACGGCATCGATTCGTGAAATGGCCGATGCCGCCTTAGCCCGCGGTTGGTCGTACATCGCAATTACTGATCACAGCCAACGCGTTTCGATGGCGAGTGGTTTGGATCCAGCGCGGCTTCGCGAACAATGGAAAATGATTGACGAGATTCGGCCTGAGTACCAAGATCGGCTAACAATCTTGAAAGGCATCGAGTGCGACATACTGGAAAAGGGAGGCATGGACTTGCCCGATGATTGCCTTGCCGAAGCCGATTGGGTGCTGGCAAGTGTTCATTATGGCCAGAAACAGCCTCGTCAACAGATTACGGACCGCATCCTGGGTGCGATCGAGAACCCGCATGTGTCCTGTATCGCGCATCCCACAGGCCGGCTGATCAATCGACGTCCGCCGTACGATGTGGATATGGATGCGGTGATGAGGGCTGCAGCCGCCAACGGCACGTGGATGGAACTCAACGCCAACCCCGCACGCCTGGATTTGCACGATATCCATTTAGCCGCCGCACGTCGCCACGGTATTCGGATTGTAATCAGCACCGATGCTCACAGTACGGACGGCATGGACGTTATGCGCTACGGGATCAAACAAGCTCGACGTGGCGGGCTGTCCGCCAACGATGTCGTCAACACGCGGGCGGCTGACGAATTCATTGCGTTGCTGAGCCAATCAGTGATCTGAGGCGACAAGTGCTCGCATCATCGCATGTGGACATATCGGCACTATCGATACGAGTATCGGCGTATAGTAGTATACCAGAGGGTGCAGTGCCGTTTTACCGGAAGCTGGCGACATGCATAGTGAATCCAACACTACTATTTGCTCGAGTATTATTCACCGCGCACGTCATGGTGATGATTTGGCGTGGTACGAACTCGTGGATCGCTATACACCCCATGTGTATCGATGGTGTCGTTTTGCTGGTGTCTCCGCGGACGACACCAAGGATATCATTCAAGACGTATTTTTGCGAACGATAAGGTCGTTTAATACTATCTCACGCGACCGCAGCAAAGGTGAAAGCCTTTCCGCGTGGCTGTACACCGTAACGCGAAACTGCGTTTTCGATCACTTTCGGGACAAACGGCCCGAGATCAACATTGGCGATGAAGCTGCGTATGCAAATTCGGCGATGGAAATGGATGATTCGCAGCTCTCCAATACGACCAATACCCTCTCGACGCGAATGATCGGGTTTTGTCGGGCTCTGGACGCTATTCGCAATGACGTCGACGAACGAACATGGAATGCGTTCTGGCGGTTGGCCGTCGATGACGAATCAGCTCAGTCGATTGCTGACGATTTGGGAATTTCGTTGGGTGCAGTGCGTCAAGCAAAGTACCGTGTTGTACAGAAACTCCGTGCGGAGGCTCTCCAGTTCGGATTCGCGTGACGCGAGTCCGTTTATACCTGCGGGCAGTTCATTGTCACTAGACGGTTGACTCGGCATGGAAACTGACGGCGAAATCAGCGCCGATGACGGCTCACTCGAAGACCTTCTACGAGTGTTCGCTGGAAATGCGCAAGATACTCCGAGCGAGGTCGATGAGGGTCTGCAGCGTGCTCGCCTGGCCGCTCGCGAGATCGTTCGTCACTCAACGCCAGGGCAATCATTGCCTGAAGGAATGCACAAGTCGCAGTGGATTCCGGGGCCAGGCGGTCTAATTGGTCATTACCGCTTGCTAAGACGCATTGGGGCCGGCGGAATGGGGATTGTATATCTTGCCGAGCACGAGTTGTTACGAAAAGCGTTTGCCGTAAAAGTGTTGACCGATCGACGGTTAGGTGACCCCGCATCAATCGCTAGGTTTGAGCGTGAAATGCGTCTCATGGGCCAGTTTGATCATCCGAATCTCGGTTCGGCAACCGATGGCGGTTGCGTCGATGGGGTTCATTACATGGCAATGAACTTCATCAACGGTGTCGACGTTGGAACGTTGGTCCGGGCGTTGGGACCGTTGAGCGTTGCCGTGTCTTGCGAGGTGATCCGGCAGGCGGCGGTTGGATTGCAGCAACTTCATGAGCGGTTGTTAATTCACCGCGATATCAAGCCGTCTAATTTGATCGTCGGTTTTGACCGAGTCGTTCGAGTGACCGACTTCGGATTGGCTCGCGTGATACATCCAAATTTTGATGACGAGCTCAGCAACAGCGGTCAAGTGCTGGGGACAGTTGCCTACATGCCTCCCGAGCAATTCGATGGAACTGAGCTAAGTTGTGCTGCGGACCTTTATTCCCTGGGCGCGACATTGTGGTTCATGCTCAGCGGCCATCCACCCTCGCCCTGGCGCGCAGACCTGAAATCGTCATCCAATCCTCGACATGTGCTGCCTCCGACGATTCCTGGGGATCTGTGTCAAACGATTAGTCATTTGCTCGATGGCGATCCAGAAAAACGAATTCAAACAGCGGAGGAAGTTATCTCGCGCATGTCCGCTTACGCCAGGCCGGAATGTTGGGACGACCTACTTGCCAAACTGCGTGAAGTGGATCTTTATAGCGAGTCATACAACCAAACGTTGTTGATGGAGACAGTCAACGCGTCGTCGGTTCCTGGCTCCAACGCGGGGCAGAGTTTGGGCACTGCGAGTTTGCGAGGATATTGGCCGGTTTGGCTGGCTGCGGGCGCTTTGGGCATTTTTGCATTGGGTGGCGCGATCGGATATCTAAAAACCGCGTCCAGCCCTCCGACCAGAATTACGGTTGCACAGCCAAGCTCGACCGCGATTGTCCCAAAGCTTCTAGCTGATGCTGACGACGTTGATGCATACACCGACGACATGCAGTTGAAGCCTGAGGTCGCCGCAACTGAGCGCGCAGCGGCTATTTGGATCGTCAGCCGCGGTGGAAACGTGCTACTGCATCCGACTTCCCGCGCGTACTCATTGGAAGAAATCCCCGACTACCGATTCTATATCCTCAATATCGTGCTGCCGCACGCAAAAGTCGGGCCTGAGGATATGCACCGGCTGGCACGACTCGTGTCCGTGCGGCAGTTGGATCTTCGAGGCAACCCGATCGACGATTCGAACCTCATCGTATTGTCGACCTACCGCAGCATTCGTTGGCTGTACCTTGGACAGACGAACATCAGCGATGTCGGCATGGAGCATCTGTTGCCTCTGGGGCGGTCGCTGGAAACACTCGACTTACAGCAGACTCAAGTGACGTCGGCCGGTATTTCGCAACTGAATTCGTTCAACAACCTGCGCGAGCTGTATGTCAACTATACCGCGATCGATGATGATGCCTTGATCGGACTGGAGCGATTTCCCTCACTGTTGCGACTGAGTATCGAGGGAACATCTGTATCTTCCGTGGGGATCGAACATTTGCACAGTCATCCTAGGCTGAAGTTCCTCCTTGCTGATGCGACAAAAATCGGCGACGAAAGCATCGGGGCGCTCTCAAAATTGCAATCGTTACGTGAACTCAGCATCCGCAAAACGAAGTTTACGCCAGACGGCTACCAGCAATTGGTCAGTGCACTGCCCGATTGCCGAATCTCGTTTTGATTTCATTTCAAAATTTTCGCGTGACGCAGTTCGTTAGATGAATTGTACGACGTTATCTCGTCCACACTTTTTATCGGACAGTCAGGATGCCCAACCGCCGCTGCTCAACTCTTCGTCGATGGATGCAATGGCATCAGCGTCGATATCGATTCTTCATCCGTATCAAGCGTGTCGAACGTGATCGCAATGTTTAATGAGGCAACCAACGGAAGTCCTGTCGGTGCGATTGAGCGACGGCGTGTTCCCTCACACAAGTCGTTTCCGTGGTACATCTCGGGTAGACTCGATACTTTCGTTTCCCTTCTGTACCTAAGCGATCTTTTCGATGAGTCAAACAGCGACACTCGCATTAGAGATCAACGCCTCGCGTCAGTTCACCAATTGGATGGCCGCTTCGCGGCTTAGTCTTGCGTTTACGACGTATCAAGCGGGTAAGTTGTTTTTGCTCGGTCTGCAACCCGACGGAAGACTGTCGGTTTTTGAGCGAACCTTCAATCGATGCTTGGGCCTGTGGTCCGACAGTCAATCGATTTGGATGTCATCGCTGTATCAGATGTGGCGGTTTGAGAATGTACTGGAGTCCGGCCAAGTCGCCGATGGATACGATCGGCTGTTTGTGCCTCAGGTTGGCTACACGACAGGCGATTTGGATATTCATGATGTCGCCGTCGAAGCCTCGGAACGCGTGGTCTTTGTCAACACGCTGTTTGGTTGTTTAGCGACGATCAGCGACACGCACAGCTTTGTTCCGCTTTGGCGGCCGCCGTTCATCAGCAAGCTTGCTGCGGAAGATCGTTGTCACCTCAACGGGTTGGCTTTAGAAGACGGCCGTGCAAAATACGTCACGGCAGTCAGTCAATCGGACGTGGCCGATGGATGGCGCGACCGAAGGCATGATGGCGGTTGTGTGATCGATGTGCAGACCGACGAGATCGTTTCAACGGGCTTATCGATGCCGCATTCACCACGTGTGTATCGAGACAAACTTTGGTTACTCAATTCAGGAACCGGTCACTTCGGATTCATCGATCGCGCGACTGGTAAGTTTGAAGAGGTCGCATTCTGCCCTGGTTACTTGCGCGGTTTATCGTTTCACGGCGACTATGCAGTCGTAGGGATGTCGAAGTCTCGCGAGAACAAAACCTTCTCGGGTTTGAAACTGGATGAAAATCTGAAGAGCAGTGACGGCGAAGCACGCTGTGGAATCCAGATCATCGACTTGCGCAGTGGCGACGTGGTGCATTGGATACGCATCGAAGGAGTCGTAACGGAACTCTACGACGTGGTGACACTTGCCGGCGTCGTGCGACCTCAAGCACTTGGATTCAAGACGGATGAGATCCGTCGAGTCTTACGAATAGGTTTGGAACAATCGATTACCGATTAGGGAAAAAATATGAAACCATCGAATCATCTTTCCAAGCTCAGAAAACGAATCTTTGGCGAGAAGCGTACGTCCAAACCCCAGCGTCGTCGTTTGCTCATCGAGTCTTTGGAAGGTCGCCGCCTGCTGACAACGATTGACTTGGCGGCGTTGACGGCCGCGCAGGGGACAACAATCTTCGGCGTGGAGGCGAATGACCGGAGCGGCATTTCGGTGAGCAGCGCTGGGGACGTCAACGGGGACGGCTTCGACGACCTACTGATCGGGGCCTACCTTGCAGATGGGTCTGGAAACGCCAAATCGAATGCGGGTGAGAGTTACGTGATCTTCGGGGAGGCGTCGCTACCAGCGACGATCGACCTGGCCAGTCTCGGCACGGCCGGGATCACGATCTTCGGCGCGGACATGAACGACAACAGCGGCATTTCGGTGAGCATCGCAGGGGACGTCAACGGTGACGGCTTCGACGACCTCTTGATCGGGGCGTTCTTTGCCGAATCGTCTGCGGGTGAAAGTTACGTAATCTTTGGAGGGGCGTCGTTGCCGACGACGATCGATCTGGCCAGCCTGGGAACGGCCGGGGTCACGATCTTCGGCGCGGACTCGAGTGACCTTAGCGGAGATTCGGTGAGCAGTGCGGGGGACGTCAACGGCGACGGCTTCGACGACCTGCTGATCGGGGCTCGCCATGCTGCTGCGTCGGGGAACGGCAAAGATAAAGCGGGAGACAGTTACGTGATCGTCGGGGGGGCGTCGCTGCCGACGGCGATCGACCTGGCCAGCCTCGGGACGGCTGGGGTCACGATCTTCGGCGCGGAGGCGTATGACCGGAGCGGAAAATCGGTAAGTAGTGCGGGGGACGTCAACGGCGATGGCTTCGACGACCTGCTGATCGGGACTCCCTTTGCCGATGCGTTGGGGAACGCGAAAGATAACGCGGGAGACAGTTACGTGATCTTCGGAGGGGCGTCGCTGCCGGCGACGATCGACCTGGCTAGTCTCGGAACGGCCGGGATCACGATCATCGGCGCGGACGCAGGCGACTATAGCGGCTTTTCGGTGAGCAGCGCGGGGGACATCAATGGCGACGGCTTCGACGATTTTCTGATCGGGGCCTATCGTGCCGATGCGTTAGGGAACGCCAAATCGAATGCGGGCGACAGTTACGTAATCTTCGGAGGGGCGTCGCTGTCGGCGACGATCGATCTAGCCAATCTCGGTACGGGTGGCGTCACGATCTTCGGCTCCGATGCGGTTGATTCAAGCGGCCGCAGCGTGAGCAACGCAGGGGACGTCAACGGCGACGGCTTCGATGATCTGTTGATCGGAGCCAGGGGGGCCGCTGCGTCGGGGAACGCCAAATTGGGCTCTGGCGACAGTTACGTAATCTTTGGAGGGGCGTCGCTGTCGGCGACGATCGACCTGGCCAGTCTGGGGATGCCCGGGATCACGTTCTTCGGCGCGGACGCGTTTGATTCCAGCGGCGGATCGGTGAGCAGCGCGGGGGACGTCAACGGCGACGGCGTCGATGACGTGTTGATCGGCGCCGTGTTTGCCGATGCATTGGCGAACGCCAAATCGTCAGCGGGTGAGAGTTACGTGATCTTCGGGGGGAACTTCACGGGTTCCGTGACACATCCTGGGACCAACGCGGCGGAGACGCTGACCGGAACAGCGGGAGCTGACGTGATGGTTGGCGACCAGGGCGGTGACACTCTTGTCGGGGGCGGCGGAGCCGACGTCCTGATCGGCGGACAGGGGAATGACATCCTGGCAATTAGCGACCCGACCTTCAAACGCATCGTTGGCGGCACGGACACCGACACGCTCCGTCTGGATGGCAGCGGCCTAAACCTGGACCTCATCACGATCGCCGACAACCGCATCCTGGGACTCGAACAAATCGACATCACCGGCAGCGGCGACAATACACTGACGCTCGACCTGCAGGAAGTGCTGAACATCAGCGACGAATCCAACACCCTTCTGGTCCGCCGCAACACGGGTGACACCGTCAACATCGGCTCCGGCTGGACGCAAGGTACCAACGAGACCATCGGTGCCGACACTTTCGAGGTCTACACCCAAGGCGCCGCGACGCTCAAAGTTCAGGCCGTTGCCGCACTGCAGATCACAACGATCGACCTGGCGGCACTGACGGCCGCGCAGGGGACCACGATCTTCGGCGCGGATGCGGGTGACCTAAGCGGCTTGTCGGTGAGCAGCGCTGGGGACGTGAATGGCGACGGTTTTGACGACCTGCTCATCGGTGCCCCAACTGCCGATGCATCGGGCAACGCCAAATCGGATGCGGGTGAGAGCTACGTGATCTTCGGCGGTGCCACACTGCAGCCAACGATCGATTTGGCCAACCTAGGAACAGCCGGGATTACCATCTTCGGAGCGGACGCAAATGACAAGAGCGGCGATTCGGTGAGCAGCGCTGGGGATGTGAATGGGGACGGCTTCGACGATCTGCTGATCGGCGCTCGCACTGCCGATGCGTCGGGCAACACTAAAAATGGCGCGGGCGACAGTTACGTGATCTTCGGCGGTGCCGCGCTGCCGACGACGATCAATCTGGCAAATTTAGGGACGGCGGGGATCACCATCTTCGGAGCCGACCCGCTCGACCAAAGCGGCTTTTCGGTTAGTAACGCTGGTGACGTGAACGGGGACGGCTTCGACGACCTAGTGATCGGCGCCTTCGCTGCCGATGCGTCGGGCAACGCCAAACTGACTGCGGGTGACAACTACGTGATTTTCGGCGGTTCCTCGCTGCCTACGACGATCAATCTGGCCACTCTGGGGACGGCCGGGATCACCATCTTCGGAGCGGAAGCGAATGACAGGAGCGGCCGTTCCGTGAGCAGTGTTGGTGACGTGAACGGGGACGGCTTCGATGATCTATTGATTGGAGCCTACTATGCCGATGCGTCGGGCAACGCCAAATTTGCTGCAGGTGATAGCTACGTGATCTTCGGCGGTGTCTCACTGCCGACCATGATCGATCTGGCGAACTTGGGGACGGCCGGGATCACCATCTTCGGTGCGGACGCGTATGACAGAAGCGGCTATTCCGTGAGCAGCGCGGGGGACATGAACGGAGACGGCTTCGACGATCTGTTGATCGGTGCCCGCAATGCCGATTCGTCGGGCAACGGTAAATCGGATGCAGGTGACAGCTACGTGGTCTTCGGCGGTTCCTCGCTGCCGCCGACGCTCGATTTGGCCAACCTCGGGACTGCCGGGATCACTATCTTCGGTGCTGACGCGAATGACCAAAGCGGCCGTGCGGTGAGCAGCGCCGGGGACGTGAACGGCGATGGATTTGACGACCTGTTGATCGGTGCCAAATCTGCCGCTGCGTCGGGAAACGCCAAAGTTGGTGCTGGTGAGAGTTACGTGCTGTTCGGCGGTGCCGCGCTGGCGGCCACGCTCGATCTGGCCAACCTGGGGACGGGCGGAGTCACTATTTTCGGAGCCGACGCGCTTGATCAGAGCGCTTATTCGGTTAGCAGCGCGGGTGACGTGAACGGGGACGGTTTCGACGACCTACTGATCGGAGCCGTATGGGCCGACGCGTCGGGCGACGCCAAGTCCTTGGCGGGTGACAGCTATGTCATCTTCGGCGGTGACTTTACGGCGGCAGTCACGCACCAAGGGACGTCGGCGGGAGAAACACTAACAGGAACAGCGGGAGCCGATGTAATGATTGGCGACCGAGGCGACGACACGCTGATCGGGGACGGCGGAGCAGATGTGCTGATCGGCGGACAGGGGAACGACATCCTAGCCGTCAGCGACTTGACCTTCCAACGCATCGTTGGCGGCACGGGGACCGACACGCTCCGTCTGGATGGCAGCGGCCTGCACCTGGACCTCACCACGATCGCCGACAACCGCATCCTGGGAATCGAACAAATCGACATCACTGGCAGCGGCGACAATACACTGACGCTCGACCTGCAGGAAGTGCTGAACATCAGCGACGAATCCAACACACTGATTGTCCGCCGCAATGTCGGCGACACCGTTAACATCGGCGCCGGCTGGACACAAGATCCCAACCAAACCATCGGCCCGGACACGTTCGAAGTCTTCACGCAGGGACAAGCCGTCGTCAAGCTGCAAGCAACGATAACACCGACCCTAACCATCAATGATGTGTCCGTCACCGAAGGGAACGCCGGTTCAGTCAACGCAGTGTTCACGGTGACGTTGTCCGCAGCCAGCGGTCAATCGGTATCGGTGAATTACGCCACGGCTAATGACACCGCCGTTGCTCCAGGTGATTACACAGCAAACTCGAATACGTTGACATTTGCTCCGGGTGAGACGACCAAGACGATTACCGTCTTAGTCCAGGGCGATCTGCTGGATGAGGTGAACGAGACGTTCTTTGTCAATCTCAGCAGTGCCACCAACGCCACGATCAGCGACTCTCAAGGCCAAGGAACGATCACCGATGATGACGCAACTCCAACATTAGCGATCAACGATGTAACAGTCACGGAAGGAAACGCTGGCTCTGTCAACGCGACCTTCACCGTGACGTTGTCCGCAGCCAGCGGGCAATCGGTGACGGTGAATTATGCCACGGCCAATAGTACCGCGGTTGCTCCTGGTGATTACACAAGTACCTCTGGCACATTAACGTTTGCGGCCGGAGAAACGAGCAAGACAATCGTTGTACCCGTGCTTGGGGACACGCTTGATGAAGCCGAAGAAACGTTTTTCGTGAACCTGACTTCACCGACCCATGCAACGCTTGCGGATGGTCAAGGCCAAGGAACGATCACCGACGATGATGACATAACGTTCGTCATCGACCTGGCGGCACTGACGGTCGCGCAGGGGACCACGATCTTTGGCGCAGACGCGGGTGACCAGAGCGGCTTTGCGGTTAGCAGCGCGGGGGACGTCAACGGCGACGGCTTCGACGACTTGCTGATCGGGGCTCGCTATGCCGATGCGTCGGGGAACGCCAAATTGGGTGCCGGTGACAGTTACGTGATTTTCGGGGGGGACTCGCTGCCAGCGACGATCGACCTGGCCAATCTCGGGATCGCTGGGATCACGATCTTCGGCGCGGACGCGGGGGACCAGAGCGGCCGTAGCGTGAGCAGCGCGGGTGACGTCAACGGCGACGGTTTCGACGACCTGTTGATTGGGGCCTCTTCTGCCGATGGGTCGGGGGACGCCAAATTGGGTGCTGGTGACATTTACGTGATTTTCGGGGGGGCGTCGCTGCCGGCGACGATCGACCTGGCCAGTCTGGGTACGGCCGGCATCACGATCTTCGGAGCGAACGTGAATGACGCGAGTGGCCGTAGCGTGAGCAGTGTGGGTGACGTGAACGGCGACGGCTTCGACGACCTATTGATCGGGGCTAACTTTGCCGATGCGTCGGGGAACGGCAAAGCACAGGCGGGTGACATTTACGTGATTTTCGGGGGAGCGTCGCTGCCGGTGACGATCGACCTGGCCAGTCTCGGCACGGCTGGGATCACGATCTTCGGCGCGGATGGGGGTGACCTGAGCGGCAGCAGCGTAAGCAGCGCGGGTGACGTCAACGGCGACGGCTTCGACGACCTGTTGATCGGGGCCTACCATGCCGCTGCGTCGGGGAACGGCAAAGCGCAGGCGGGTGACAGTTACGTGATCTTCGGAGGAGCGTCGCTACCGACGACGATTGATCTGGTCAGTTTGGGGACGGCAGGGATCACGATCTTTGGCGCGGAAGCGGGTGACAATAGCGGTTTTTCGGTGAGTAGCGCGGGTGACGTCAACGGCGACGGCTTCGATGACGTGCTGATCGGGGCGATCCGTGCCGATGGGTCGGGGAACTCCAAATTGATTGCGGGTGATGGTTACGTGATTTTCGGGGGCCCTTCAGTGCCGACGACGATCGACCTGGCCAGTCTGGGGACGGCCGGGATCACGATCTTCGGCGCGGACGCGGGTGACTACAGCGGCCACTGCGTGCGTAGCGCGGGTGACTTGAACGGCGACGGCTTCGACGACCTGCTGATCGGGGCTCCCTTTGCGGATGCGTCGGGGAACGCCAAATCATCTGCGGGTGACAGTTACGTGATTTTCGGGGGGGCGTCGCTGCCGGCGACGATCGACCTGGCCAGTCTTGGGACGGCCGGGATCACGATCTTCGGCGCGGACGTGGGTGACCATAGCGGCTATTGGGTGAGCAGCGCGGGGGACGTCAACGGCGACGGCTTCGACGACCTGCTGATCGGGGCCCTGAATGCCGATGCGTCGGAGAACGCCAAATCGAATGCGGGTGAGAGTTACGTGATCTTCGGAGGAAACTTTACTTCGGCAGTAACGCATCCGGGGACTGCGGCGGCCGAGACCCTGACCGGATCAGCAGGAGTCGATGTAATGATCGGCGACCGAGGCGACGACACACTGGTTGGCGACGGTGGAGCCGACGTGCTGATCGGCGGACAGGGGAACGACATCCTTACAGTCAACGATCTGAATTTTAAACGCATCGTCGGCGGCACGGGGACCGACACGCTCCGTCTGGATGGCAGCGGCCTGCACCTGGACCTCACCACGATCGCTGACAACCGCATCCAAGGAGTCGAACAAATCGACCTCACCGGCAGCGGCGACAACACGCTGACGCTCGATCTGCAGGAAGTGCTCAACATCAGCGACGAATCCAACACACTGCTAGTCCGCCGCAACATGGGTGACACCGTCATCATCGGCTCCGGCTGGACGCAGGGTACCAACGAGACCATCGGTCCCGACACGTTCGAGGTATACACCCAAGGCGCCGCGACACTCAAGGTTCAGGCCGTTGCTGTGTTTGAGTTCAATCAAAACATACAACTTGGAAATGGCTCGAATCAACGTTCCAGCGTTCGTAGTTTGACCGTAAACTTCGACGAAGCGATCGAATTCGACACTGGCGCGTTTCAAGTCTTCCGGCGTGATCAAGACATCCATGGACAATTGCTGTTGGTCCCTGTGAACACGAGCGTATCACTTGCACCCGTCGCGGGAGGCATGACCGCTACGTTGACATTTTCCGGCAGCCAGACTCGTGGCAGCGGATCACTGATTGACGGTAACTACCAATTGGTGCTCAACGGCAATCTCATTCGCAAAGCCGGTACGACGATGATGCTCGATGCCGATGGCGATGGCGCTGCCGGAGGCCAATACGTCTACGGCGCACAAGCTACCGACCAATTTTTCGCGCTATATGGCGATATCAATGGTGATCGAGTCCTTGATACGGTCGACTTCATTGCATTTCGCAGCGCGTACCGAAGGTCCCTAGGCAATCCTGCCTATCGAGAAGAATTCGACTTCAACGATGACGGCGTCATCGATCAGAACGACTACATCCAGTTTCGAAATCTATACACCAAAAGACTGAACTTCAAATGAAGACAACATCCGTCTTGAGCAGCACAGTTGATTTCGTGTCCTGAAGCTTGGTCTGTGGGCTGTTTACTATGCCCCAAGACATTACGTGTGCAAACTGTTCGGCTAAGGCAACTGTCCCAGATAGAGCCAAAGGTAAAGTCGGGAAATGAAAGAAATGAAGCGAAAAGGCCACGGAGGAAAAAATGACAATCCGTGTGCAGTGTGATTGCGGTGCAAGTTTCAAAACCAAACCAGCTCTTGTTGATCGAGTTGTCAAGTGTCCGAAATGCCAAGGCGATCTTGCAATCATCGCGCCAATCGACACAGCAATAAACGTTGTGGAAAGCGCGTCGTTCGAAGGCATGCCTGAATTCGCTGAACTCACGACACCAGTGAAATCAGCTCCAGTCCATGTTCCACGACCAACGGCTTCCGATCAAAACGCTCCGGTGCATGCTTTTGCTTCTAAACCGTCAACGTTAAACTCAGCGGACCGGGCGTTGTTGGCAGCGGGTGCGGATCTCGGCCCAGTCAAGAAATCCTTCACGGGACCAAAATGGGGACCAACCTGCATCAGCATCTATGGGCTGGTGCTTATGTGGTCCGCAGGAATCATCGGAGCCACCAATGTGTTAGGAGGCATCTGGATAGTCGTGCGAATTATCAACAGTGCAAAACCTGAAACGGTTCTTCAAGAAACTTTTGTCTCCATGTTGTTCATCGGTTTGGTCGCCTTCCAAACCCTGTGGTGGATCATGTTGCTTCGGATTGGTATCGGGCTCGTCAACAACGAACGAACCGCCGTCCACGGTCTGGCCGTCATCGCAGCGCTCTACATTGGATTGGGTTATTGGCTAATGGACTCGCATCAAACAATCGGAATTGCCGTGATGGCAATTTTCAGCCTCTTGCTTCTACCGCCAACCGTCATCGGCTACCTTTGCTACGGTCAGTTTGAAGAAGTTCAATAACCGAAAACTCCAAACGACCTTTGACTGTTGCACAACAGGTACCGTTACAGTTTATCAACCACGCTCCGCCAAGTCTTAGCCATCAACGCGTGACCGGCGAGTGTGGGATGGACGCCGTCGCCCGCCCAGTACTTTGGCGGCGCAGTCTGTAGCGCTTCATCAAACATCGTCTGGAATGGAACCAAGTCCAACTTAAAGTCAGCCGCAACTTGGTTCGCCGCCATCCGACGCTCATCGAATTCGGGGAACCACATATCCGTCACTGCGCCACAGCGAAGCACAAATGGTTCACAAATAACAATTCGAGTTTTGGGCAACGCCTTCTGCGTCCGCTCAATCAATGCCGAAAATCCTGTCCGATAATCCTCAACCGTGCCGTCGTATTTTCCGTTGAGCTTGTGCCAAATATCGTTGACGCCAATCAGAATGCTCAATACGTCTGGCTTGATCGCGATACAATCCTCTTCCCAACGTTTGTCCAAGTCGGGCACCTTATTGCCACTGATCCCGCGATTGAAGATCTGTACCCCGCTCGCTGCACGATCTCGCAATAGCTCGCTGGCGATCAACATTGGATATCCGTTTCCTAGTGCAACCGAATCGTTCGCCTGTTTGCGATTTCGATCGCGTCCGGCGTCAGTGATCGAGTCGCCTTGAAACAAAATGACCTGGCCAGGGGCTCCGGTGGGCTGGTCGCTGTCGGCCGCCATCACGTTCGATGCTGGCCAAGTCGCTGCGGTCGCGGCAAGTGCTAGAGAACCCTTCAACAAGTTACGACGGGTGGTCGAATCGTTCATCTGTTTTCGCTCGAATAGGAAATTTCTGGGAAGCGAGACCGGAAACTCGCGGTCGATAGGTCTCCATTGTGGATCGCAAGGTTGCTGAAAACAACACCACGCGACTGGTTCCAAAAACGTAACCGTCGTAATATACCGATTGAAAGGCGTCTGTCGCTTCAATCGTTACAACCGTTTCCGCATCTCGCCGCTTGCAATTGTCTACCGCCTTCGACGCTTTACCCGGCAACAGTCTCTCGGGCACCTATTTGTCCAGTGACGTCGTTGTGCGTCGATTGTTGCGATTAGCCTGGCGCTACCGCTCGTGGTGTGCAGCCATGCTGCTGTTGCAAGCAATCCTGATGGCGTTGGCGGTGTTGCTTGTCCAGATCGGAGGTCTGGCAATCGACATCATTCGATTTCACGCTGGAGCCACGCTCGTGGTTCCTCAACTGCCGCTGGGTATTTCCTTTCCGGACACTTGGACACCCATGCTGCAAGCCAGTTCGTTGGCGGTGGCGATGATGCTTGTGTCCGGCGTTAGAGCAGTCTTGAATTTTATTTACGCGCTTGTCGCTGGTACTCTTGTCCATCGCAAAATTGTGGTCGACCTCCGCGCCGAAGTTTACGCTAAACTCCAGCGATTGAGCTTGCGGTTCTACAACGATCGCCCGGCCGGAACGATTATCAATCGCGTTACCGGCGATGTGCAAGCGACGCGCACGTTCATTGACGGTGTGCTGATCCAACTTTCAATCTTGGCGATGTCGCTGGTGTTTTATCTGACCTTCATGATTCGCATCGACCCCTGGCTGACGTTGGTCTGCTTGGCAACGACGCCCGTGGTTTGGTGGACGAGCATGCGATTCTCGCAAGTGGTGCGTCCAATGTACGACCACACTCGGCACCTGATGGATTCGCTCGTCTTGCGTGTCGCCGAGACCGTCGATGGTGTTACCGTGATCAAGTCGCTCGGTCGGCAACAGGCAGAAATCGATCGCTTCCGTGACGCGAACAACAATGTACAAAATCAGCAGCAAGATGTCTTTCGCCGAGTCAGCCGATTCAGTGCGATGACGCAGTTCCTCACGCAGGTCAATTTGGTGGTACTTTTAATCTACGGCGGCTATTTGGTCTCGCTGGATCGTCTTGCTTTAGGCACCGGCCTGATCGTGTTCGCCGGTCTGTTGCAACAGTTCAGCAACCAAGTCAGCAGCCTTTCAGGGTTGGCGGGCACGATTCAACAGTCACTTACCGGTGCTCGCCGAGTCTTTGAAGTTCTCGATGCGCCAGAAGAAGTGATGCCGCCGACGAACCCGTTTGTTCCCGTTACCGTCAATGGCGAAATCGAGTTCAAAGGCGTTTGGTTTGAATATGTCGCGGGCACACCCGTGCTGCAAGACATATCGCTTCACATCAATCCTGGCGAGCGGATCGCGATCCTTGGTGCAGTGGGACAGGGTAAGTCGACGCTGCTCAGTTTAATACCGCGATTCTTCGATCCCCAATGCGGCGTGATCGAAGTCGATGGCGTGGATGTACGTAAGTGGGAACCGCGGAAACTTCGCCGCAGCGTCGCACTGGTACTGCAAGAACCGCTGCTATTGAGCAACACAATCGGTGCGAACATTGCATTTGGTCTGCCCGACGCATCACGCGAACAGGTGCGCATGGCTGCGCGACTCGCCGCAGCTCATAACTTTATCGAGGCGACACCGGACGGCTACGACACGATGCTCGGCCAGTACGGAATGTCGCTCTCTGGTGGCCAACGACAGCGCCTCGCTCTTGCTCGTGCGCTGCTCACCGACCCTGCAATTTTGCTCCTGGATGATCCCGTTTCAGCAATCGATCCCCAAACGGAACACGAGATCATGAGCGCAATCGACAGCGCATCCAAGGGACGGACAACGTTGATCGTCGCTCATCGGCTCAGTACGCTGCGAAACGCCTCCCGAGTCGTCGTCTTGCGCGGTGGACGCATTGTTCAAACAGGGACCCACGATCAACTGTTACGAGAACCGGGACCGTATCGGCTCGTCGCTGAGAGCCAAGGGATTGAACTGCCTTCGTGAAAGCCTTCCTTCGTGAAAGCCTTCCGTCGTGAAAGTCGATGCTGACAAAAAGAGGCATCGAGCGAGCGCTGCATTACGATTATCTAACACAACGATCATTCGCATTGCGATACCGAACGTGACATTCTGAAGTAGCCTGGGCACCGGAGGACGGCAAATTGGCTGAGGAAAACACATCCGAAGAACTCGCGTGCATGCAAATGTTGTGCTCGTGCTACAGAATTCCGCCGTGTGTTCGGATTGGCGTCAAGTGGCTGGGCGAATCCAAGAACCAAAATCGCTCCCATTCGTCGACGAGCGATCGCAGGTCTTCGGAGGTGTAGAGCAATTGTTGCACACGACGTTCTGGTCGAGTCGAGTAAATGGGCACGAAACAGCCGACGCTCGTCGTCAGACAAATGGCCAAAAAAGCGAACTGCATCAGGCGTCGCATCATGCGTTCCTCCGTGAACTTTCGTGTCAGTAAGTCTTCATGCGTCGTCCCAACGTCCGCTTGGTCGCGGCGGTGGGTTCAATCGCGTTGTAGGTAATTCGGTGTTGTCGAGCCCTGTGGGGTCGACGTTTTCGGCATCACTGATGCCTGTCGCCTCGTCCAAATCCCGAATCCGAGCTTCCATGGTTTTGCCCGGTTTGAACGTCACCACAAATTTCCGCGGTACCACGACTTGCTGGCCAGTCCTCGGGTTTCTCGCTTTGCGAGCCGCCCGCGGTTTGACCTCGAAAACGCCGAAATTTCTCAATTCGATTCGACGTTCTCGTACCAGGGATTCAATGATGGCGTCAAAGGTCTTCTGTACGATTTCTTTGGTCTGTTGTTGAGTCAGTCCGACTTCTTCGGAGATCGTTCGCACGATGTCTTTTTTCGTCACTCGTGACTCCCTGGCAAAATCGCCTTTACAGCGTTAGACGATCGTTGTAAACCCTTAGCCGCATTCGACTTAAACATGGAGCCAAGTCTAGAGGCGACAATTCGGATCGTCAAGATCGTCCACCGGCGTTTGCGTGAAACTTGTCCCACGCTGTATCGCCAGCGTTGCCTTGTGATCTCTATCGACCGTTATAACCGTCACGATTAGCAAAATCGGAAAAGAAGTACACGAGAACTGCAATGCAACCACGGGATATGCGCCCAGGCACCGCCCATGAAACCCAGTTTCGTGTCCAGTACTACGAAACTGACGGCCAAAGACGAGTACATCACGCGAACTACCTGAATTATTTCGAGCGAGGACGAGTCGAGATGCTTCGTGCCTCTGGAGTCAGCTACCGCGAGTTCGAAGCCGGCGGATTGATGCTCGTCGTGACCGAGATGAACATTCGCTATCACGGGGCCGCCCAGTTTGACGATCTTTTGAGCTTGACGACGACAATTCTGGAGGTCCGAAACGTTCGGATTCGGCACCACTACGCGTTGAGACTGGACGAACAATTGCTGGTCGAGGCGGATTCGACCATTGCCTGCGTATCCGCTGACGGAAAGCCGGCAAGATTACCGAGATCCTGGCGAACTATATCATCATGAGCGCCGACCGACATCACGCGAATCATCTTGCCCCCCGCGAAAGCTCGTCTACATTCTGTGCGGAAAAACCTGCATTATGACTTGGGTTTGGCTCCCGTAACCCCTATACTCAGACTTACCGATCCACACACTGTCGCCGAAAACATAGCGACGACTCCCGCCTGCAAATTCCCACCCCTGCCAGATTTCAACCTTCGAAATTCCCTTCGGTGTTGAAGCTCACTACCGCAATCGATTCGCCAGTGGCGTTGATCGATCGCATCACTTCCGACTCAAACACGTATGTTTTTGACTGTTTTCCCTTCACTGCTTAGACGGTCACGTCTGGTTCTGGCCAGCATCGCGATAGCGTTGTGCTGCGGCAGTTCCGAACGGATTGCCAGGGCTGACGAGCTGCAAGTTGCCACGCAATCCGCTGAGTATTGGTCACAACACGGCTGGCCGCTGATCCAAAAATTTTGTCTGAGTTGCCATAACGCAGACGTTGCCGAAGCCGAATTGGATCTGTCCACGATGGAGTCACTTTCAGCGATGGGCACTGACGGTGGCAACATGAATCGCGTTCTGGAAATGGTTCGCTTCGGAGCGATGCCGCCGGACGACGCTGAGTTGCCCAGTGAAGCACAGCGAAAACAACTCGTCACGGCTATCGACAAGACGCTCTATGCTGTTTCTTGTGATCTTAGAGTGCGTCCCGGAAAAGTTACGGCGCGGCGGCTCAATCGCGCAGAATACAACCACTCAATTCGCGATTTATTCGGAATCGATTTACGCCCTGCGGACGCATTTCCTTCGGATGAAGTCGGCGGCGGATTCGACAACAACGGTGATATGTTGTCGTTGTCGCCAATGTTGGTGGAGAAGTATTTAGCAGCCGCCGAAGATGTTTCCCAAAAAGTTCTGCTTGATCCCGATGACTATCCGCGCATCGACGAAGATCGCACCGGCGATCGATTGGTTGCCGTCGGCGACAATCTTGTGGGCAGCTTCTTTGGTCGCTTTCTCGCTGAAGGTTCATTCGTTTGGGCGGAGTACGAATTGCCTGCGGCTGGCGAGTACCGATTGAAACTCAGCGCCGGAGCTACTGCGGAACCCAAGAAGGACGCTAAAGAACAGAAACTCGCAGCGGCCGTCTACGATCAAAGCGGTAAACTGCTGGGGATCTGCCACTACGCATACTACGGCGGTAGTGGCGATTCGGAGCACGATGAATTGAAGGTGCAGCTTCCTGCGGGAACGCAGCGAATTGTCGTTCTGCCAATCAAGGATGAAAAGAATCTCACCGTCGGCGAAGTCAATTTCCCCGACGCTGACCGCCTCGAAGGAAAGGTCGTTGCTTGGCAGCGAAAGGCGCTCGGTCAGCCGCTGAAACCTAGCGGCAAGATTGATGAGAAAAAGTATCCTTTCATGGTGCGACGCATCAGTCTCAGTGGGCCCGCGCAAGTGCCTGCGGACTGGTATCCGCCGCAACAAAAACAAATCCTTCGTAAGACTCCGTCGCGGAAAAACGGCAAGTACGTGGATGTTGATCAAGCGGCGTTGGAATGCTTGAAACCGCTCATTCGTCGCGCGTTCCGTGGCCCAGTCTCTAAGGATGAGATCGCACCCTACGCAAACTTGGTTGCCCAAGCCGTCAAGCGTGACGAGTCTTTCGTGCAAGGATTGCAGATCGCGATTTCCGCTGTTCTTGTATCGCCTCGTTTCCTATTTCGGATCGAAACGCCCACCAGTGACAGTGAGATTGAACCGATTGTCGGCGATGCAGTCGTTGACCGCGAAGTTCGCTTGACCCAACACCAGCTGGCAACTCGGCTGGCTTACTTTCTGTGGAGCAGTACGCCCGATGAAAAGCTGCTGGAACTCGCCGATCAAAATAAACTGAACGAGAAAGAATTGCTGCGACAAATCCAGCGATTGCTTGCCGATAAGCGAAGCAATTCGCTCTCTACCGAGTTCGCCGCACAATGGTTCGGGCTGCGCAACCTTGACGGAATCAAGCCTGATACTGATTTATTCAAGAACGTCAACGAGGAACTATTGCGCTGGATGCCGCAAGAGACACAACGAGTTTTCATGCACGTCGTGCGCGAGAACCGCCCAGTCATCGAGCTGCTTTCTGCGGATTACACGTTCATCAATGAGCCGTTGGCGAAACACTACGGAATCGATTCGGTTCAAGGAGACGAATTTCGCCGTGTGTCTTTGGTCGGACAACCACGACGTGGTGTGCTGTCGCATGCGAGCGTATTAACGCTAACCAGCAATCCAACACGCACATCGCCAGTCAAACGTGGCAAGTGGATACTGGAAAACATTCTTGGTACTCCGCCGCCGGATCCTCCGCCGGGTGTACCTGAACTCGAAGAAACAAAAACGGCGGCGGCCGACGCGAGCTTGCGTGAACAAATGGAATTGCATCGCGACAATCCCGCGTGTGCCTCGTGCCATCGTGTGATGGACGATCTCGGTTTTGGTTTGGAACAGTTCGATGCGGTGGGACGCTTCCGTAAACTCGATGGAAAATTGCCGATTGACGCCAGCGGCGAGTTGCCCGGCGGGCGATCATTTGTTGGCGCCGCAGAACTTACCCAAGTGCTTGCGACCAGTGAACGAGAGTCGTTCGTGCGGACGACGGTTTCACGATTGCTGGCATTTGCACTCGGACGCGAACTGTCACCGACCGATCGTTGCTCCGTCGATGAAATCGCTGATCGCGTTCAAGCCAATGGCGGTCGCTTTCAAGACATCGTCGGCGAAGTCGTTCGTAGTCGCCAATTTCAATACTATCAATGGTCCGGCGTGGAGGAATGAAGCTATGAAACCAGATTCCAATGAACATCGATTGAATCGTCGCACGTTGCTGCGGGGCACAGGGCTCGCGCTCGGTTTGCCGTTGCTCGAAGCAATGACGCCGCTTGCTCGTAGCGCATTTGCCGCCCCGGAGAACGCGGTTCCGCCCAACCGAATGGCTTGCATCTTTTTTCCCAACGGCGTCATCGTTCCGGAGTGGAAGCCAACCGGCAGCGAACAAGACTGGAAGCTGTCGAAATCACTCGCGCCGCTTGAGCCGCTAAAACACAAGATCAATGTCATCGCGAATCTTGCACACGAGAACGGTCGCAGCAACGGTGACGGTGCCGGCGACCATGCACGCTGCGGCTCGACCTTTTTGACAGCAGCGCGTCCAACGAAAACGAGCAGCAATATCAAGCTCGGGATTTCGATGGATCAAGTTGCTGCTAGTCAACTTGTCGGAAAAACTCGCTTGCCGTCAATCGAGTTGGGGCTCAATGGCAGCCGCAATGCGGGAAGCTGTGACTCCGGTTATAGCTGTGCTTACTCGTCAAATATTTCTTGGCGAAACGAAACTCAACCGATGCCGAAAGAGACTTCGCCGCGGATGGCTTTCGAACGCATGTTCGGGCTGGGTGACTCTTCCGAGCGACGACAACGCGATTTGGTTCGACAAAGCATTCTTGATGTCGTTCGCGCCGATGCCTCGGCGCTGATGAAAACCGTGGGTCGAACCGACCGTCGCAAACTTGATGAGTACTTTACGAGCGTTCGCGAAATCGAGAAACGCATCGAAGCGACTGAACAGCAAGACCGCGCGGCGTTGCCGGACATCGAGATTCCATATGGACGAATCGAAGCGTTTCGTGAGCATGCGAGATTAATGTACGATTTAATGGTGATCGGATTTCAAACCGATACGACGCGAGTGGCGACGTTGATGCTCGACACTGCCGGTGGCAGCCGAGCGTACAGCGAAATCGGAATCAAAGAAGGGCACCACCAACTCAGCCACCACCGTAATCGCGAAGACCAGGTCGACAAGCTAAGACGAATCGACCACTACCTCGTTGAGCAGTTCGCGTACTTTCTGCAGAAACTCGATGCGACTCCAGAGGCCGGCGGTAGCCTGCTCGATCACTCGCTGGTTCTCTACGGCAGTGGGATCAGTGACGGCAACCGCCACAGCCACGGTGACTTGCCGATTGTCTTGGCCGGAGGTGCCAGTGGCAAGGTTCCGACAGGTCGCTTCATCCAGTGTGCCGACGAGCGCCCGATGGCGAATCTGTTTCTATCGATGCTCGATTGCATGGGCACATCGGTCGAGTCCATCGGCGACAGCAGCGGCCGCTTGCAGGAATTGGCTGTTAAATCCGCTTAGAGGAGGCTGTTGATACTTTGGTCTTCCAAATGACTGAAACAGCCCAGGATTAGCGACATTCGCTTGTGTTTCGTTGGTTTACGGCGACCCGATGCTCGATATCACCACGAGTTCGTAGCTCCCCTCCGCAAGCATCACGAGCGGATCGTAAACGAACTGAACATCAAGTTGAACTGTTGCCGCGCCGACTCCATCGGAAGTCACCTGCACGTAAGCGGCCTCGTCCTCTTGGCTGACGTCGGTTGCATCACTTGCGTGCACTAGCGACCAATTTGCAGGTCCGTTCGTCGACAAAACGGAAACCTGCATTGATGCGTTGTTCTTCATCGTGGGGTCATTGACGTGACGAAACGCATACTCAACGGCGAAATCGACCACCAGACCGCTGGTGGAGTTGCCTTCGATTTCCCAAATCTGTGGGGCGAATAATTGGTTGCCTTCCACCACTTCTGCGGAAATCTCCGTATCGACAGGAGGCGTGACAAACGAACTTGACGGAATCGCAACGCGAAACCGCTGACTGGCGCTTGATTGTGCAAAGGCACTGGTGACCATCGCCAGCGAGAACACTATACCAATGATCAAACCCAATGGCAGCAAATACATGATGAGACTTCTTGATGAGTTTCCGAAAAGAGTGGTTTAGCTTGCCGGAGGAGTCGGCGGCGGTGGATTCATGGTGATCGTATCCGCTTCCGAATGAGCAATCGTGATGACGAGAGTTTTGCGAAGTGGTTCGCTATTCAGGTACGTTTGAATATTAAGAGACAATTGATGCTCGCCACCGTTCAATCGCATGCGCGGATCAAACTTCAGTACTCGAGTTTCGTCAGGGGCTAACCAGCGTCCGTAGCCGTCAGCCATTTCGGTCGCGCGACCTTTGCCGTCATCGACCGACAGCGATGCGCGGACTGGAACAAAGCCCTGACCACAATTGGTCACCTGCAATTGGAATGAGCTGTATCCATTCTCCGTAACCAATTGCAACTCGCCAACTTCCAGATTTGGTTCATTAGCAGCAGCAAACATCATCGCCAATGGCAACGAGCGAACAACGTCGGGCTTGCTCGTTCGCAATACGTCGATATAACCAAACAACGATGTGACATTGCTTTTGGCTGAATCCAGTGTGGCGCGAATCGTCTTTGTGCGTCCCGGCTTGATTTCGAATTCAACATCCGAAAGACGCAACGCATCCACTGGTTGACCGTCGAAGTCTCGTGCAGCGATTCGAATGGTCTCCGAAACATCGGAACTATTTGTAAACTTCAAATTAGCAGTACGGCTTGTACCTGTGACATGCCCCACTTCGATTTGAGCTGGCTCCACAGAAACTTCTTTGCCCAAGAATGCAAGCTTGACGTCTAACGCGGGAAAATCGCCCGCTTGCACTTCCATCAGAAAATCATTTTGCACCACCGAGCGCCGGCCGTTGGTTAATTCAACACGAAATGTTTGCTTGCCGGGAAACATCAGCGTATCAACCGCTGCTTCCAAGCGTATTCGGCTGTGCGGTAACAAGCGAATGAGGTAACGCGCATCGCCGTCCAGATCACGTCGACAGGGCATATTCATATTGAATGGGCGTGGCTTGCTTGCGGCATGGGAATCAATCGTCCCGCGAGCGAAGCATTCCAACGAATAGTCGGTCGGGTTTTCGATGTACGCGTGGGCTATCGGCATTCCATTGATGCAGTCGATACGTCCGGCATCAATGACGAGCTTGTTCATTTCGCTGATATCTTGCACTCCAGTCTCGATATCGATTCGCAACACATATTGAGTCACGAACCGGATTGCTGCAGTGGTGCGATTGGTGTCCGACGTTGTGTCCGACTTTTCGCCCACTTGGCCGCGATCCTTAACTAGAATGCCGTACGACAAGAAATTCGTCTTGGCTAGCGGGATTGTGACTTCACCGCGAATGATTTCCGAATCGCCTGGAGCGAGTTGAAACTCGGTCGCTGTGAGAATACGAATTTGGTCCGTCGTGACGTTACCTTCGCGGTGCATGATGATGCCATTCTCTTCCTGACGCAAATCTACCGGCGCAATCACAACATCCATTTGTTTGCCTAGCGATGCAATTTCGAATTGGAAAGGAATGGTCTCGCCGCGCCGACCGGCAAATCGATGGACGATCGGTTCGATATGAAACGATGGTTCGACCGACCGAGTGAGCGTGATCGGATTGCTGGCGGCGGCTGAAGGAGAACTCGCTCCTGGAGCCGGCGCTTTCCGGCCGATTGATTGCGCCATGGCAACGTTCATTACCCCAGCAAACGCAACAAGTGCGAAACAAGCGTTTCGAAAGCATTGGCGGAGCAGAATGTGTGTGATCATGGATTCGCTGTCGAATTCAGGCCGCGAGCCAATTCTACTCCATTGGAAACGGCTTCACGATTCGTGGTGATATAAAGATAATGACATCGGCTTCCCGCGTTTGTCGTTGCTCAGACTTAAAAAGATAGCCCATCAGTGGAATACGGCTGAGTCCAGGGACACTATTTGTTCGATCGACAGTTTCACGTTGGACTAAACCCCCGATCACAATGGTTTTACCGTCTTTAACATGAACCGTGGTCGACACCGAGCGACGATTGATAATGGGGTAAGGGTTTAATGCCAGTTCCGTATTTGCTGTGCGAATATCTTCGCTGACTTCAGCGTTCTCAATATTGATGGTTACTATGTCGCCTCGAATCCGTGGCGTTATTGCAAGCGTTATTCCTGATTCAACTTTTTGTATGTTTTGCTGAAAAAATATAGAACTGTTTTGACCGTCACTACCTGGCTGATTGAGTTGTGTGCTAAAGAATGTTTCACGATTGATAGCAATATTAGCCTTTTCACCATCCTTGGCCATCACATGAGGTGACGCTCGAATCGTCACATATCCATTATCATTTAACAGTTTCACGAACGCCGACGTGGTTGCGAAATCGCTAAATACTGAATCCAGTCCTGGTCGGCTAACGCTACCGTTGAGCGCCAGTCCCTGTGCACCGAGTTTGAGGGCCGTGGCACCATTGAGTTCCACGGCATGTTGCCAATCCAGACCCAATTGAAATCCAGAATCTGGTGCAACCACACAAATAATGGCTTCCAACACCACTTGGGGAACCGGCTGATCAACCGAAGCGAATCGCTGTGTGATTTGCTGGCTAATCTTCTGCGGTGCCTCGACCAGGATAAGATTGCTTCCTTCAATAGATTTGACGTATTGCAACATTGCCGTTGGCACCGTCGTCATCAATTTTTCAGCGTCCAAGTGCCGCGGGCGATACTCTGTTGTTACCGAAACATAAGGAAACAAGGGTGAACTTGGATCAGCCGGCGCGACGACAATCCGGTTGCCATGACGAGCAGACACCAACCCCAGTGGCAACAGCAATTTTTCGATCGCTTGGTCGATCGGCATGTCGTCAATCTTAGTATTGACGACGCCAGCGACCTTTTCATCCATCACTAAATCGATCTCGGCTTCTTCGGCGAGTATCAAAAGTGCTTCGCGGACATCCGTCTCAATGAATTCTTCTGAGACTCGTGGTGCAGTGTTTCCGTCTTCGATCGTATTGAGCGCATCGGAAATCGTGCCGCTTCCAATCGGTCCATTGAGACACTGAGCATCGGCTGGATCGTCGTATTCTTCGTAGCATTCCGCATCGACAACCGCCAACTCTCGTGCCTGGTCCGATTTTTCCAATGCCTGCTGAATCAGGTCATGCACCGTAGGTTGGCTTCGCGGGTGATGGAGCGTGCATCCACTGGTGGTTGAAATTGTTAGGCCAACCGCGCAGCAGCAAAACAGCACCCAGCGGCGCATTGGAAGCACTTCATCAGGGCGTCTCAGTCGACCGATCAATCCGTCCCTAGCCAAGCTATAATCCCGTCACCGTGAGTTCCACCGTTGCAGTATGACTGCCGGCGGCGGCATTCTCAGAGTCGATACTAATTTCTAACAAAACATTGAGTTTTCCAGTGCCCTGCATCTGCATATCAAAAGAAGTGGCTTGCTTGCCATGGTAAACGTCTGTCCGTGCTTCACTAGCGACTGGCTGGATTTGAACTGGCCCCTGAACCTCGGTGACTACAGCACGAATCGACGCATCTGTCCGCAACTTTTGGTTCTGAGAATGCGTGAAACTCGAGCATGTCCAGTGCAACACCACGCCCTTTTGTTGAATGCGAAACAGCCAATTAGATTGCGCCAGAGTGCTTGATCCGCCAGTGTCAATCGGTTGGACGTCAATGCGAAAACCACCCTGCGCGAGAACTGAGCTCGCTAGGGTGGAAAGGATCGCGGCGGTGAGCAGGACTCGGAGCACAGGATTTACTACTTGGCGGTAACCGTTCCAGTAACCGTTGACTCGTAGTCGCCAGCGGCGAAGCTACCAAAGCCATCGGTGACGAACTTCATTGTCAAATCAAACGTTGCCTTGCCAACACCGTTGGACGATGCAGCAACCGTGGCGACTTCATCACTGTTGATATAGTCAGTCGTATCGGCGGCGGATGCAACTGTCCACGTCGCGGGGCCCACGCTGCTGGCAACAGCCAAGCCTAGTTGGGCATTACGCTTGAACGTTGAATCAGTCTTGTGAACGAAAGCCGTATTGGTCGAGAATGACACGTTCACACCAGCAAGCGAGTTGCCCTTGACGATCCATTGTTGAGCTGGAAAAGCTTGGTCCGCTTCCGTTTGATCGTGAGTGATGACGACGTTCGAGGGTGCCGTGATGGAAATATTGGCAGGAACAATCACCTTGAATGTTTGTGTTCCGCTGGTTTGAGCTATAGCGGTCGATGCCGACGACAAAATCAATAAGCCAGCGGCGATGTGTTTCAGGTTCATCATGTTTTTTCAAATTAGTGAATAGGGAGATACGAAAAGCGTTCGAACGAACGTTCAAATTCCGCCTTTGTTGAAATCAATCTTTATTGTCCGATCGCATACCACGGAGTTAACCTATGGGCTTTGCGTTGACGTTATCGATTGGTTGCTTTCAACGTACGAACAGTAACTTTGATTCTCATATCGTGCAAACAAATTAGAGTGAAGTCAGAAGAGACCTGACACAGGACGAAAGTTTACGCATTATTTCCTGTCAGGCTTCGTTGAATCGAACAAGATCCTGACGGGGTTTGACTGGCAGGTTCCGGTTTCCCTGACAGGGACGGCCGTTAGCCGACGCTTGTCAATCGTTTGGCAAAACCAAATAACTCCGCTCTACCGCGCAATTGAAACTTTTTCATGACGCGACTGCGGTAGGTTTCAACCGTTTTTATACTCAAGAAGAGTTGTTTGGCGACTTCTTTGTTTGTCAGTCCTTCGGCCAACATCAAAACAACCTCACGTTCGCGATCGGAAATTTGGTATTGATGCGAGATCAATTTATTTCCAACATTCTCACGGACGCCGGTTGCAAGGCGCCGCGGGCTGGGGATTGTTGTGTGTGTGTGACTGAAGAAAATGCGTCCGGCGGCGATGGCGCGAACGGCCGCCATGACTTCCTCCAAACTCGCTTCCTTGACGAGGTAGCCATTGGTACCACAATCCATCAACGACTGAGCCATTTCGGGTGTATCGATAGCACTGAACGCGAGCAGTCGCAACTGAGGATGCTCACATCGCAACTGCCCAATCATCTCGATTTGGGAGTCAACGTTGGGGTAAAAATCGACAACGATGACATCGGGTCGAGCGTTGACTATCGCATCTTTGCCAGAAGCGAGTGATTCCGCTTCACCGACAAGCTCAAATCCAGTCGACTCGGAGAAAGCACGAGCTAAACCGGAGCGGACCACTTCTTGGCGGTCCACTAAGAACACTTTTATGGGCATGGGTTCCATGAAATAGTTGGGTAGGTGGCGTTGCAAGGTGCCCACGTGCATGGCCAGCGAAATCGGGGAGCGGTCCTACCGGCAGCCCCCCGCCGGCCGCGTCATTCGGTTGCAAAGAACCGAATAACGCGCTACTAACAAAATGCATAGCGGCATTTCATGAGCCTTGCCTTGACGAGAAAATCACACTTTGGTGTTGAGGCACGACCTGCGATCATCGCTGATGTGGCGTGTGACAATTTTACAAGCAAATGCTGTTGCTGTCGTCAATTAGTTACTTAGCTAGGTTCAGCTCTCGTCATCGAGAGCAGCAGGAGGTTCGCACTCGCATCAATCGCTTGGGCGGGAAAATTCTTCGTTATTACCGCATACAAGCATATCCCATTTTTTATGTTGGACACTTCGCCTGAACTACTGATAATAACAATGTCCGACATGGAACCCTTAGGTTGACTCGGACTCGGTCGAAGATATCGTTTGCTTTGAGAATCGACGTAGCATCACGTAGAACACGGGCGTTAAAAACAACCCAAAAATCGTCACGCCCAACATGCCGCTGAACACGGCAGTTCCCAAGACTCGACGCATCTCAAATCCCGCTCCCGTCGCAATCAACAAGGGCACGACGCCAAGAATGAACGAGAAAGCTGTCATCAAAATCGGACGCAATCGCAATCGACATGCGGCAACCGCAGCGTCAAATCGATTCTTCCCCGCATCCTCCTCCGCCTTCGCAAACTCGACGATCAGAATCGCGTTCTTGCATGCCAAGCCAATCAACACAATAAAACCGATCTGGGTCAACACATTGTTGTCCATGCTTCGGAACCAAACTCCGATGATCGCAAAGAGCAGGCACAGTGGAACGATCAAAATGATCGCCAGCGGTAGTAACCAACTTTCGTACTGAGCTGCTAGAGCAAGAAATACAAACAAAACGGCCAGTGGAAACAGATACATGATCGTGTTCCCAGCCTGCCTTTCTTGGTATGCAAGCTCCGTCCACTCGTAGCCAAAACCGGCGGGTAAAGCCTGCTCCGCCAATTGCTCCATTGTCGCGAGTGATTGACCGGAGCTGAATCCAGGGACAGTTGAACCGTTTAGATCAGCCGCGGGAAAGAGGTTGTAACGAACCAGTCGATCGGGGCCGGCCGTCGTGGTTACATCCACCACCGACCCGAGCGACACGCTCGCCCCGCGGGCACTACGCGTACGGAGTTTAACGATGTCGTCAGCATCGTCGCGATACCTCGGCTCCGCTTGTGCAGTGACTCGATAAGTTCGTCCAAGAAAGTTGAAGTCGTTGATGTACATCGAGCCAAGGTAAACCTGCAAGGCATCAAACACATTGCTCACGGGCACGTCCAACATCTGGGCCTTGGTTCGGTCAACGTCGGCGTAGACCTGAGGCACGTTCAATCGCAAGTTCGTAAACGCTTGCGTGATGCCGGGCTGGGCGTTCGCCTGGGTCAACATATTGTCGGCAACTTGAGCGAGCGCATCCAAACCAGCGCCGCTGCGATCCTGCACATACATTTTGAACCCACCACCACGGCCAATACCTCGGATCGGCGGCGGCGGAATGATCAAGACCTGAGCTTCGTTAATCGATGCGACTTTATCTCGCAAGTCCGCGGCAATCTTTTCGACACTGCGTCCACGCTTGGCTCGCTCCTTGGCGTCTTCGAGCGGCAAGAAAGTCACGGCCGCATTCGGCTTGATCGTGAACGTTGCTCCGGAAAGCCCGGCGATGCCGACAGCGTGTGCAACCCCGTCAATCGTTCCGCCGATCTCGGAAACACGGCGTGTCACCTTGTCCGTGCGAGCCAACGACGCACCGTCGGGTAGATTGATCGCCACGATCACATAACCCTGATCTTGATCGGGAATGAAGCCCGTCGGCACAAGATTGAAACTGAGGCCCGTACATACAAGCAGCACGCCATAAATCGCGACCGCAATTCCCGATTTTCTTACCAAGCGTCCAATAATTCCGGCATATTGGTTGCTCGTCCAATCGAACGTGCGATTGATCAAGCGAAAGAACCATCCAAACAGAAAGTCGATGAGTTTGCCAAAGCGATTCTTTGCCGCGCCCTTGGGCTGGAGCAAAATCGCGCACAGCGCCGGGCTAAGCGTCAGCGAGACGAATGTCGAAATTGCGGTGGATATAGAAATCGTCAGTGCGAACTGCTGATAGAATTGACCACTAATTCCGGGCACAAACACCGTCGGCACAAACACAGCGATCAACACCAGCGTTGTCGCAATCAATGCCGAACCGACTTCGTCCATCGCGAGGTGAGTGGCCGCGCGCGCCGACAAGCCGTCGGCCATCAACCGCTCGACGTTTTCAACGACCACGATCGCATCGTCGACGACAATGCCAATTGCCAGCACCAAACCGAACAGCGACAACGTGTTGAGTGTCACGCCCAGGAACTGCATCACGGCGAATGTGCCGATCAACGAAATCGGAATAGCGATCACGGGGATGATCGTCGGACGCCATCCGTGAAGAAACAAGAACACGGTCAACACGACAAAGATGGTCGTTAAGAACAGGGTTTCGATGACCTCATTAATCGACTGTTCCACATAATCGGTCGGGTTGTAAGCGATTTCGTAGCCGATGCCTTGGGGAAAGTCCTTGCTCATCTCACTCATCGTGCGTTTCACTTCGGCCGCAGTATCAACGGCGTTCGTGCCGGGACGTTGATAGACCAACACCGCGATCGCTGACTTTCCATCCAAGTAGCTGAGTCGAGAATAATCTTGAGCCCCCAGTTCGACGCGAGCGACATCACGCAACCGCGTCACCCGCCCGTCGCTGCCGCGTTTGACGATGATATCGCCAAACTCGTCTTCCCGGATCAGACGCCCCTGCGTGGTAACATTCAATTGAAAGTCACCGGTGTCACTGGTCGGAGGTTGTCCGATCACACCGGCGGCAACTTGAACATTCTGGCTACGGATTGCCTGGACGACCTCGCCCGCGGTCAGATCCACGTGAGTCATCTTCTCGATGTCCAACCAAATTCGCATCGCGTATTCATTGCCACCGGCGATACGAATTTCGCCGACGCCGTCGAGTCGCATGAGTGCGTCGCGCACGCGCAAGAAGGCGTAGTTGCTGATGTAGAGTAGATCTCGGCTATCGTCCGGCGACTTGATATGCACCACCATCAACATGTCGGGAATTTGTTTGGTGGTGGTGACTCCGATTTGACGCACTTGTTCGGGAAGCCGTGACTCCGCGATCGACACACGATTCTGTACCAGCACTTGCGCGTCATCGAGATCGGTCCCCAGCTTGAATGTGACCGTCAACTGCATCGTCCCATCGCTGCTCGATGACGATTCCATGTACAGCATGTCATCGACGCCGTTCATCTCCTGTTCGATCGGCGTAGCGACGGTGTCGGCGATCACCTGCGGAGTCGCGCCGGGATAACTGGCGCGAACCAGCACTGTCGGCGGGGCAACATTCGGGTACTGAGAGACCGGCAGGGCGACATAGGTGATGCCGCCGACCAGCACAATCAGGAACGATAAAACGGCAGCAAATATTGGCCGTTCAATAAAGAAGTGAGGGAATTTCACGAAGCGCTACTCCCGGTCACGGTGCGAGCGGACGTCGCGTCGTCATGAGACTTATTGGGAGGCTGATGCGACTCGGTGTCAGGTAGCGGATCGGGAGGCGGTGAAATCCAATTGGCCTCTTGTACCGGTTCGTAATCATCGGGCAGCCCATCTTCCGTCACTTCAATCGTGCCTTCGTCAGTGTTCACGGGCGAATCGGTTCGAGTTTGCAATAGACCTTCGATCACGATTGTCTCAGTACCCGTTAGGCCCTCGCGAACCACTCGCAAACCATCCACGATAGGTCCCAACTTGACCGGGCGACGTTTGGCCAAGCCATTGACGACTTCGAAGACATACTGCGACGATTGATCCGTTCCGACAGCGGAGTCGGGTATCAAGACGGTTTGATGCGCCGCACTGCCGGGAATGCGAATTCGAGCGAACATGCCCGGCAACAAGATTTGGTCCTCGTTGCGAAAAACACATCGTGCCCGCATGCTTGCCGTGTCGGTATCGAAACGATTGTCAACGAAATCCATGTGCCCTTGATGAGGAAACCCTTCCTCGTCGACCAGCCCCAAGTACACAGGATTCTTGGCAACTCGCGAACTCTCTCGCTCGCCGGTTTGGGCAAGCCGCATGTATTTCAACACGTCCTGCTCGGTGGCGTCAAAGACACAATAGATCGGATCGATCGAGGCGATCGTCGTCAACATCGACGACGTCGGCGTCCCTCCCGCAATTAAGTTCCCTTGGGTAATCGCTTGTCGGCTGATTCGACCTGCGACCGGGGCGAGAATTTGCGTGTATTGCAGATTCAACTCAGCCGTTTCGACACCTGCTTTGGCAAGTTCAATCTCTGCTTGGGCGGTTGCGATCGCCGCTTCAGATGAACTGATGCCCGCCTTGGCGCCTTCGATGTCGGCCTTGGCCTGCAGGTACTCTGCCTCGCGTTCATCCACTTCCTCTTGCGAACTTGCGTTGCGTTGATTCAGTTGCTTTGCCCGGTTGAAACGCATGTCGGTGAGGTTCAATTGAGCGTCGGCTTGCAACAAACGAGCTTTCGCTTCGTCAAGCATCGCTTCGGACTGTTTCAGCTTCGATTGAGATTGCTGCAGCGTTGCTTTCGCAGCATTCAGTTCCGCCTCGTACGGACGAGGGTCAATGACAAACAGTAAATCGCCTTTGTCAACGAGCCGGCCTTCGTCAAAGTGAATCGATTGCAGGTAACCGCCCACGCGAGCGCGAATCTCCACCAAGTTGACCGCCTCGAGTCGACCTGTGTAGGCATCCCACTGGACCGTTTGCTTTGTAATCGGCGTGGCAACAGTCACTGTGGGTGTCGGCATCGGTGCCGGTCCGGAAGGCGATTTGCCGCATCCGACGAGCGAAACGGCGACCATCAATACCTCATACGGCTTGCAGTGCATCGACCAGCTCATACGAAATGCTCACTCTCGGTCGATGAGGGCCCATGCTCGCGAAGCAGTCGTGACAAGCCGTAGTCAAGCTGGTCACCAACACGCAGCAGATTCGCTAGCGTTTTGTGCTGTGGCAATGCATAGGGATTCGGCCATTTCAATTCGTGCTGTAGCTTCATGGCCCGGCATCGACGTACGGGTTTCGCAACGATAGAAAAAATATCAATGAATAATCTCATATTTGTAGGATATCGTTTGGTCAAGTGGCGTTCCGCTGAACGACCGACGTCAACGAAAACGAGTACGATCATGTCGCTGGTGCAGGCATGGCGACGTCGCTACGCGTCCAACACCATGGACTCCATCCGTTTCGAAACATTTGAATACCAATCCACTTGAATGAAACAATCAATCCTCGTCGGCTCGACGGACCGGCCCGCGCCATCCGCCAAGGAGCACTCGTCGGAACCGCTTCGTCAGTTTTGTGAAGGTGAGTTTCCGCTGACTGGGCGGCTCGAACCATGGATGATAGACGTAGTTCAAGACGCTCGCCTGCATGCGTTGATCGACCAGTATGGTTCCCCGCTGAATCTAATCGCCACATCACCCATGCGGAGAAACGTCAACGAGATCTTGGACGTCGCGAATCAACGTGGCGTCGAATTGGGCTTGTTCTTCGCACGCAAATCCAACAAGTGCCTCTCGTTTGTCCACGAAGCCATCTCGCTCGGGATCGGCGTGGATACGGCGAGCGAAAACGAACTTGTTCAGTGCCTGGAACGAGGCATCGCACCGGAGAAGCTCATTTGCACGGCTGCCATCAAGAGTGAGTCGCTGTTGAAACGATGCGTGGCCGAGGGAGTTTGTGTGGCAATCGACAATCGCGATGAATTGCTTGCAGCCAGCAGTATCGCCGAATCCCAGTCGATGACGGTGAGCATGGCCATTCGTCTCGGTGGATTCCTACACTGCGGCGTAAAACTGCCGACCCGGTTCGGTTTCGACGTCCAGCGGGACCTGCCCCTGATTGCCGATCTTGCAAAGTTGCCCGTCAACGTCCAGGGTGTTCATTTTCATCTGGATGGCAACGATGCGAGCCAGCGTGTGGAGGCAATTGAGCAGTGCCTGAAGTGGATCAACCTACTTCGCGAGCATGGACAGGCGGTGAGCTTTCTGGACGTGGGTGGCGGGTTTCCCGTCAGCTATCTCGATGACGGTTCGCAGTGGTTAATCTTCTGGCAGGAACTCCATTCTGCCTTACTCGGCAAGCGACCGCCGATCACTTATCGCAATCATGGTATTGGTTTGCTGGCGAGTGATCGCGAGACCAATGATCGCGAGATTGTTGGGCAGCCTCGTTCCTATCCCTACTTTCAAACTCCCACTCGTGGTGATTGGTTCGCCAAGATTCTTGACGACCGGTTTGAAGGTGAATCGGTTGCCCGTCGCCTCACTCGCATGAACATCCAACTTCGCTGTGAGCCGGGCCGTAGTCTCATGGATGGCTGCGGGATGACCGTAGCCCGCGTTGAGTATCGCAAGCAAAATTCCGACGGCGATTGGATGATCGGATTATCGATGAACCGGACACAGTGCCGCACGACCAGCGATGACTTCTTGGTCGATCCGATTTTGGTGCGACGTTCGGCTGAGCGGCCATGTCTCCATTCCCCAGCCGGCGAGACGAGCGCTGACATGGCGGGCTACTTGGTCGGAGCATATTGCACCGAGGCGGAGTTGTTGTCGCTGCGTCGGTTGCGATTTCCGCATGGAGTTCAACGAGGCGACATGTTCGTGTTCCCGAACACAGCCGGATACTTGATGCACTTCATGGAAAGTCGATCGCACCAGTTCCCGCTAGCAAAGAACCTGCTGTTCGTTGACGGAATGTTCCGACTCGATCCAATTGAATCGGTTTGAGCCTAGCTCTCTTGGGTATCAGCAGCGGCAAGCTCACCTTGCGCTATTGCGTTCTCCGAGAGAATCCGCTGGAAGCGATTGCCATTCCAGGATTGCGTAAAAACTAAAGGATTCGTATGATCACGAATCAAAATCGCATGGACGGGGTACGGTCGGAGATGAACAGAAAAGCAATTCAGCGTTGTCGCAAATACAACTCTCGCAAAACAGATTTTTGCAGATGCTTTGCCATCCGTTATCGACACGCCTTCACAGTTCTTGAACTGTTGGTGACGATTACGATCATCGGAATCTTGCTGGCGGTGCTGCTGCCGGCGATCGGCGCCGCACGTGAGGCGGCTCGCCGGGTTCAATGCGTCAATCACATGCGTGAGATCGGATTGGCAATTCACAATCACGTCGCCGCCAAGACACACTTGCCAGTCGGTTGGACGTTTGACCCGAGCGGTTCGTCAGCGTACGGTTGGGCGGTGTCGTTGCTACCGTACTTTGAACAGCCCGAGCTGGCTGGCCAAATCAACATGAGCATGCCGCTGGATCATCCGCGTCACGGTTTGGCTCAGAGTACTTCGCTGGAATTCATGCTTTGTCCGTCGGATATCGCTCAACCTATGTTTACGCTGTTTGAAGAGGATGAAGAGGGAGAGAGCGGAGCGAACCACGCGACTAAGATTGCAAGCGAAGCGAATTCATCGACCGCGTTGATGCAATTGCCGACCGCCAACTATGTGGGCGTTTTCGGCACGATCGAACCCGACGGAACGATTCCGGCGCCCCTGGGTGATGGAACGTTTCTTGAAAATCGTCAGGTACGACTTCGCGATTTTCAGAGAGGAACCTCCAATACGATCATCGTTGGTGAACGCACGATGGCCCAAGTTCCCTCGACGTGGCTCGGAGTTAGTTTGGCTGGCGAAGATGCGGCGGCGCGGATGGTCGGATCAGCACTGGAAGGGATTAACAATCCGCTGGCCGACGAATGCGATCATTCCAGTCGTCACCCCGGTGGAGCGAATTTCTTGTGGGGCGATAGCCACGTTTCGTTTGTTACCGAAGATGTTGATTTGCAGGAATACCATCGTTGGGCACAACGGTCGTGAACACGAGCCCGTACCAAGCTTCACTTATCAAGCCTATTTCTATGCCACGATCAAAGAATCACGTTCAACTGACCAAGTGCGAAATCGAAGTGATGGACGTGGTGTGGGATCGCGAGCCAGTCACCGTTAACGATGTTGTCAACGCGATCGATCGTAGCCTCGCGTACACGACGGTCATGACGACAATGAAGATCCTTGAAGAGAAGAAAATCGTTCGCCGTGGCAAGAAAATCGGTCGAGCGTTCACGTACACGGCGAAAGTCAGTCGCGAGCAAGTTCGCGATGAAATGGTAAAGTCGTTAGCCGACCAGTTGTTCGGCGGGTCCGTACGATCCTTAGTGCTGAACTTACTTGAGTCCAATGTGGTGTCGCAGGAAGACATCGAATCGGTAAGGAAAGCATCCGCCAAGCTGGGTGACCTGTAATGAGCAATACGCTTGCCTTTGAGATAGCGTGCTCGCTCATCATTCAAGTCGCTTTGCTCGTTCTTGTGTGTGTGATGATGCAGCACTGGTTGCGCAACGCACGGTGGGCGAGTCGGTTATGGTCGTTCTGTTTCCTATCGATCATCGGCATTGTCATCGCCGGAGTGTTATTGCCACATCGCCGGCTGTTGGCATTTCCCGATGTTGCAAGCCGGGAGACCATTGCGACCATTGTGGCTTGGCAAGGACTCCTGGCGATGATGCTGCTTTGTATCTGGGGAATTGGCGTGGTGGTTTCGCTGGGACGAAAAGCGTTTGGATGCTGGCAGTTGACTCGGTTTTTGAACGAGCGGTGTGCTACCGTTGCTGGCGACCCATTGGGAAAGCGTCTACAAGTTGAATTCGAATCAAACACACGGCTCCTATCGTCAACGGAAATCCGCGGCCCATTTTGCTGGCAACTGCACCGACCGACGATTGTGTTGCCCGAAGAGCTCCTTCGCGAAGACGACGTAACGCTCCGGCACGTATTGCTTCACGAAATCGAACACTTACGAACAAAGCACCCGATGCAGCATTTTCTGCAGGGCGTCTGTTGTACGGTGTTCTGGTTCCATCCGGCGGTCTGGATCGCTGCACGCGATGCGGAGTTGACTCGGGAGTATTTGTGTGACGAAGTAGCTGCGGTCGCGTCGGGCAAGTTTAGTGCCTATCTGCAAACATTGGCCATCGTCGCTGAGCGTTGCTGTAGCGCGTCCTGCGCCAGTGTTCCCAAGGGTGTACTGGCATTCGGTAATCGTCAGAGCACACTGATTCGTCGTTGCAACCGCCTCGTTCAATTGGCGCAAAATCCACACAGATCGCCCCGTTATCGGCCGTGGATGGCGGCCGCTTGTTTGACCATTGCGGTCGTTTTAATCCAACAGGTCTGGCTGCCGACCAACGCACTGGCGTCCAGACGCAGTGCATGGTCGCCCTGGCCGACGTGGACTGCGACAGCCCTTTTCAATACGCTAGATGTTCGCGTTCGCGACTTTGAAGCGTTCGAGGATCGCGTGCACCTACACGAGTGGCTGCACGAGGAAAATTGACCGCCGACTAGCCCTGGACAATCTCGACCTTTCTCGCCATACTACGCGGCCAACTGTTCGACGGGGTTCGATCCTTCGAGCCGTGGGACTTCCTGACACTTTCTGACGCCTATCTATCTGACGCCATGAGCGTCCACTTTCGACATGCCAAATACCCCCAGTGCCAAAAAACGACTTCGCCAAAGCGAGCAAAGCCGCATTCGCAACCGTAGTTCGCGAAGCGCGCTGCGAACTCAGATCCGCAAAGTTCGCGAAGCCGTCGCCAAGGGCGATTTTGACACTGCCCAGAACGAATTTCGTATAGCGACGCGACGTCTCGACCAAGCTGCCTCGAAGCGATTGATTCACAAGAATGTCGCTGACCGCACGAAGAGCCGCTTAAGCCAATTCATTAAGAAGGCTTCCCAGGCTCCAGCTGCTTAAACGCATTCTGATTTAGACGAAACATAGCGAAAACCCCGTGGATCACGGGGTTTTTTGTTTTAACTGCGGACTCGTCTGTCGTTGCTGTTGGAGGAGCAGGAAGTTCCTGACGAACATTCGCTTGCTTAGCAAGAACATTGCCATCCCCCACCGCCTCATGACAGATCGCTTCCCAAATCCCAACTCCGTCGATGCTGTGCTTGGCAGTCGCCACGTCAGCGTGATGCCTGCTGAGATTGTCGATTGGCTCGGCGCATCCCTGCCGCACTATGTTGTTGACGGCACGCTGGGCGGGGGCGGCCATACGCGACTGCTGCTTGAATCGATCCCCAGTATCACACGATTGATTGCACTGGATCGTGACCCCATCCCAGTCAAACGATTCCGTGATAGCGACTTGGATCCACGATTGTCCGTATACCAGGCAAGCTACGAAAAGACTCTTGTGGCAATGCGCGATGTCGGCGTGGAAACAATCGATGCGATGGTTTTGGACCTGGGTTTGTCGAGCGATCAACTCGATGACCGAGAACGGGGTTTCAGCTTTAACAATGATGGGCCGCTCGATTTGCGGTTCGACCCAACGACGGGACAACCGGCATCCATGTGGTTGGCACAGAAAACCGAGAAAGAGATTGCGGACGCGATTTATGCATTCGGCGAGGAGCGTTTTAGTCGACGGATTGCTCGACGAATCGCTGAGCGGCGAGCCGAGCGGAAGCCCGTTCAAACGGTTATCGAGCTAGTCGAAATCTGTCGACAAAGCGTGCCACGCAGCAAAAATCATGATATTCATCCAGCCACACGTACGTTCCAGGCGTTGCGGATTGCGGTCAACGACGAGTTGGGAATCTTGCAGCGAACCCTAGAGCGATGCAGTGATTGGTTCGCTCCCGGTGGTCGACTGGCGATCATCAGCTTCCATTCGCTGGAGGATCGGCTAGTGAAAAACGCGTTTCGCGATTCAGAGTATTGGAATGTATTGACCAAGAAACCACAGCGGCCGACTGACGCAGAGATTCTCGCCAATCCACGAAGCCGTAGCGCGAAACTGCGGGTTGCTGAGAAGATTTGAAACCGCCGTTCAGGATGAGTATGCCGCTGTCCTCCAGCGAGTGTTCGCAGTCGGGCACATCATGTACCCGACCCGTGGGATTTCGAGGACCAGCCGAAGCTATCCAACGATGTCAGCCCGTGGCCGCAAGCTGACTGCGTCAACCCCACGCGAGGCGAACTCGCGGAAGAACGATTGAATCAACTGATAGGAATGTCGCTGTAACGAACCGCAGAACTCAGCGATAAGAGACCGCAGAATTCGGCAAATAATTCGCCTGGCGACATCCATACCGAGTCAGTCCAGCGCCCGCTCCGGTGCGGGTGACCAACGTTATTTCATGTTGAGTGGGTCGCTTCGAGAGTGACTTGGCGAACCCATTTTTCGGCTGCCGTGCGTCAGCGTTGCGACAGCGTTAGATTACGATCCTGGCGTCTGGGGTCAACCTCAGTTTCGCCAAATTTGCCTTGGCCAGCCGCCACTTTCCACGCTAAAGCCTTACAGCGTGAGCAGTTGTGATTTGTTGATCGATTTTCCATCAGTGCCAAAAGGCACCCGCCCAACGTGGTGGGTTTTTGCTTCAGATTGAATATTGCCGGTCACGCGGACTGCAAGACTAATCTGAAATCGACTTTCCGCTGCTTTGATCGACCGAATTCAGTTCGTTCTCGGATGCCAGCGACGACTGGTTCTCTGGTAGAATCTCAACTCGTTGCCCTCACCTTGCTATCCATGATTTCCCGATGAAAAACAGTGCTTTCATTCCCGTTTTCGCCATGCTACTGGTTGCGAGTGTTGGCCGAACTGAACAGCCCAGCGAAATTCCATTGTGGGTGTCAGGCGCCCCGGGGTCTGCGGATCGGATGCAGGAGCCGGAAAATCTGGACCGCGATAGCGGCAAATGCAATGTGACGAATGTTCATCACCCGTCGATCACACCTTTCTTGCCCAGTCCTGACATTGCGACAGGAACGGCCATTGTGATCGCCCCTGGCGGAGGTCACCGCGTGTTATGTTTGGGGCACGAGGGTTACGACTTAGGCGAATGGTTTGCGGCAAATGGAATCGCCGCTTTCGTGTTGAAATACCGTTTGGCGAGCGAGAGGGATTCCAGCTATACCGTCGATGATCATGCGCTCGCGGATACCCTGCGCGCGATTCGCATGGTTCGAGCGAATGCGGCGAAGTGGTCGATTGATCCACAGCGCCTTGGCGTCGTTGGTTTTTCGGCTGGTGGTGAGCTGGCGGCGTTGGCTGGGATGACGGACCAAACCGGAGACCCAGTCGCGGTGGACCCGATTGATAGAGTCAGCTCGCGACCAGACTATCAAGTGCTGATTTATCCAGGACGATCCGAACGCTTCATAGTCAAGAAGGGAATGCCACCTGCGTTTATCGCTTTGGGAGCTAAGGACCGCGAGGACATTTCGCTCGGGATGGCTAAACTTTATCTGAAGTACAAAGAGGCTAACGTGCCATGTGAGCTTCATATTTATGCTAACGCTGGGCACGGCTTCGGATACCGGCATGGAACCACCAGTGCCGCAGGTGACTGGCCACACCGTTTGAAGGAATGGCTGGTGGACAGTCAGTTGCTTGCACCTGTTGCGGTCACCTCGACGAACTGAATTGTGATCAACGACGGATCGCCTTTCCCAGAGCGCCGTTGACGTCGTGATTCTCTTTCGTGATCGTTTCTCAAAGCTCGCGCTATCGCGAGGACGACTGGGGTGTGCGAGCAATACGAGTACCGGATTGAACGTCCGGATCGATCCGTTGCAATCCGATGGAAGCCAAGTGTGCGTTCACGGATACGAGTTCTTGCTCAGGGAGATGCATCGCGATCTTGGACCAATATTCGCGGTCATTGACCAGCATCAGGGCCAATGAGATTGATGAATCGTCATGCGCGATCCGCAATCGCTTGACAACACGTTGCACCCGAGCCTTCTGTTCGGCGTCCAAGTCGGCTGGATTCATCGAGTTCAGTAACGGTAACACGACACAGCCCCAGCTCAGCAATTGACGCTCAGCAATGGTGCGCGTTGTGACTTGGCCGCTTCCCAAATCAGCAACCTGTTGTGCAACGTCGGCCAGTGTCGGCATTGGGCTGCGTCCAGCAATCAGCAGCATTGCCTGTTCCGTTTGACGCGTCAGTTCACCGATACATCGTCCCCGAAGCAGGCGGCGAAACAGAGGCTGGAAATGCTCGTCGAACACAGTTTTGTTTTGTTGCCGCAGGTGCAACAGCGTGTTCGCATGGTAGCGATCTTGCAGTGATCCTCGTGTTACCTCACAAGTGACGTTGCCGAATTCGGGTTGTACCAGCAGAGCCTTTTCTCCGCTGTTGGGAAGCCATGATTCAATTCGCACGTGACTCGCATCGGTTACCGAAAGCATCAAGTGCTGTGTGTCGGTCTGGCAGACATAGTGCAATGACGGGATGCCGCGTTGCGCCGTCACCGTGATGCTTTCTTGAATACCCGGCTCGCGACGTTGTTGAGTGCCCTGGCGGTGTCGCGGTGGATCGAGTTGCAATCGACCCTGGATGAACTGGAACCGCACGAAGCCGGCGGAGTCGAAGAGAGCTGGATCGTGAAGTCCAGGCGATTCAGAAGATAAGGATGAAGCGGCCGATGAGCTGGCTACTGAATTACTTGCGGGTGTATCCGGCACACGCTCGGCAGATTCTGGAGGCGGTCCCGTCGCTTCGGGAGATCGAGCTTCGGGCGGTCCCTGTGCAAGAGACGCCCTCCTTCGCTCAGAATCAAACGCTGAAATGGACAAGCCGAAAACGACGGCTAGCAGCAAACGCCACCTCATCCCTACACCCTCCCTATCCTTGGGATCGTCCGTCCGCAATTGCGGTTCAGACGGGGTTGTCAATTGATTCGGTACACGCGCAGACCGGCCCACTGTCGGGCTGGCCCGACGAGTCCAATGGTCTCTTATCGGTTAAACCGACGCATATTATCAAGTGCAATTTCTAAGTGCACCGGTCAAGCCATCACGCGACTTCAGTTCAAATACCGCTATCGTTGAATCTTGCCTCAAGGGAATTGTCCGCGTAACCGAAATATTCAGATAGCTGTTTCCGGCGATCCGATTTCGGCGATTCGATTGACCGCCACCACCGTCCTCCGGTTTCGTCCAAACTGTACCGCGATTTTCCCTACGGGCTTTCCCTGATGAAACGACGCACAACCAACCGATTCGGAATATCCGCTTGGATACTGATGATCACCTCAGTCGTCATGTTGCTGCCGAGTCTGGGGTGCCAATTGTGCTGTGACGGAGACGAGTTGTCCTACCCTGCCTACGGTGGGGCTTGGCAGCGAACGCGTCGCGATGGTGGACGCGTGGGCAGCCTGTTCGACCCTGCGGGTGGCCGAGCCGCGGTGTTGATCAATCGAGACGACCCCACCAGCGTCGACGAGCAATATCGGGATCGCGAGTCCGAGCGCACGGCCGATGATAAAGCCCCAGATGAGAAAGACCCTGATGAGAAAGAGGCGGACGATGCCGAGAGCAAGAGCAAACCGCTCACGGACGACGAAGAAGCCGCAGAACTGAAGCGTCGCTCCGATCGCATCAAGGACCTTGAGTTAGACGACATCAGTATCGTTCCCGGAGAACCGGCTCCCCCTCAGTTGCAGTAGCTGGCTAAGTGGGTCAAACTTGCCAAGTCTGAATTCCACGTTTGATCGCCTCTGACAAACGCGATTCATCTTCAATACTGTACACTTGGTACCCGAGACAGTTCATGGTCGACTTGACGAAGTTCATTCGAGACATTCCGGATTATCCCAAGCCAGGAATTCTGTTCCGCGATATCACGCCACTGCTTGCGGACGCCAAGGCCATTGTGGCTGCTTGCGACGCCTTGACCAAACCGTTTCTGGGTCAAAAAATCGATTTGGTCGCTGCGGCCGAAGCGCGAGGATTCATCTTTGCAGCACCGATCGCAGAACGGCTAGGTGCTGGTTTTGTACCCATTCGCAAACCGGGGAAACTGCCCTTCAATTTGCATTCGTTTGCTTATGAGCTGGAGTACGGACGTGATGAACTTCAGATTCACATCGATGGCGTTCGGCCGGGCCAGAGGGTGCTATTGGTCGATGACCTGCTAGCAACCGGCGGCACGATGCAAGCGTGTTGCCGGCTATTGGAAAAGTGCGATGCCGAGATCGTAGGCTGCACGTTTTTGATTCATCTGGTTCCGCTTGGCGGCGAGGAACGACTCAGTCCCTACTCGGTGCACTCGGTTCTGCGCTACGAGCAAGACGACCGCGAAACGGAACTCAGCATTCAAAACGAGTTGCCTGGACCCTCGGTTTAATCTGCTTGGCTGTGCAATCCTGGCTCTCTAAAGCCATTGCCCCAATTCGTGGCTGACGCCGTGGTAAATCCAATTGGCTGCATCCTCAATGTGTGATGCTGTTCCCAAGTGATCGCCAACGCCAGGCATCGCCATCACGATAAACAGCACCAACGCAAATCCCGCATATGCGACGGACGAATCAGTCATCGAGGCTCGAGATCGAGTCGGTAGCAAGGGCGAGTACCATGCTCCGATTTGTGGTTCGGGAGTGACGTCACGCAACCGACGAAGTCCTATTTGCGTTTCACCGTCGGGGCTGTGATAAAACCACTGGGCGTGTGTTTCGGTTTTCGTTCCATCGTAATCCAGTATCCACGGTGTGCCGACTTTCAACCGCTTTGCTGCTCGTGCTGGGACGACGATGGTGAATCCGTCGATCGACGTTTCCTGAATGATTACATTCACCTTCCGCCGCCCAATGATCAGCGATCCTGCAGAGCAATCGGCCGAGATTTTACAGCGATAGAACGATTCGTTGGTGCTGGAGTCGACAGGTGCGATCATCACAATGGCGCCTTCAGAATAGGAAGCGTGGACGCAGACGGAAAAGAAGTGAAAGTGTAGAAACGATTTCTAAAAACTCGCTTGCCCTTACTTAGAACACATCCGAAAACCGTGAGTCGACGGCGCTAACCGCGGGTGGCTCTTCGGTTTTCGGATAGGTTCTTAGGCAATGCATCTCCAAGGGTTGTTACCGCAATTGGGGCCCGGATATTTTTTCTGTTCATTCCTAGCGAAAGCGTACCTGATTCGCTTTCACCGTGACGCCCCTGTTTCTCCAAGGGATAGTGGAATCATTGAGATTCGTTAACCACTTCTCAAACTATGACGACTATAACGATTCTGCGAGCTGTTAGGCTCCGAAGGATCGTCGCCCAGGGGATCATGAATCTTGCGGATGCAAGTTCAATTTGGTCGAAGGTATAGGCAGCGATCTATTGCGAGAGTTTGATTTTCATAGAGGCTGCGAAATAACATTGACGACGGAGCGGGGGGAGCAAGATTCAGTTGTTGCGACAAAGAAAACGCCGCGCGAGTATGTGAGCCGCATGGGTGCTTTGGTATGGTGCTTCGGAAAAAGCAGGGATAACTGAAAGACCAAATACAGCTAAGTCGGGATTCGAAATCCATCCTCCAGGTATAAACTCAATCGCTAGTCCCCCACAGAAATTTTGATTTTAGGCGAGCGGCAAATTAGTTCATATCACGTAGCAGTGTCTCGCCGAGACGCTGATTCGAGTCTCGACTACTTGGGACGGGGATACTTTTTCCTGCCGCACGCCTTAGTAACGGCGCAACACGAACACAGCATCCGTCAAGTCGTTGTCGATCTTGCGTGGATTCTCGATCTCGTAGTCGAAGTCGAAAACACCCACGATTTGGAATATGTCGGCGACTTTAGCAAACAGCGTTTTCACTTGCCGATCCGTGTACAGTCGAAGTGGGAACTCGCTACGAATTTGTTCTTTGCGACCGCTACGCATCTTAGCTGTTACGATTACCCGCAAAGTCTCGCGCCGTGCCCGACGATCGAATCCGACTACTTTCAGCGTCACGTGTACCTTGGTGCCGCCGCTGGTCGCAGTCCAACGCTCTGTTGATTCTGGGTCCGCATCGAGCGGGATGATATGAAAACCAAGAATATAGATGCCTCCGGGACGCAGATGGTCCGCAACGCTTCGCAAATGGGCCTCGGCGTCCGCTTCACTTAACAGATGTCGAAACGTATTGAAGGTACAGAACGCAGCGTCGAAGGTTTGCCCCAAATTCATCTGCGTCATATCACCTTGCACAAGGTTGGCGGACCGTTCCTGCCGCTTCAGCCGTTGGCGCAAGTAGGCAAGCATTTTGGCGGAAAGATCCAATCCCGTGACGTCGTAGCCGAGTCCAGCCATCGCGCTGACAAGCCGACCACTACCGCACCCTGGTTCTAGCAACGATCGGACGTCGCCACTCGCAAATCGGTCGAACGCTTGCTGAAAAAAAGCAACCTCCGCCGGCGTCTCGTCGCGAAACACCATGTCAAAGTACTGAGGATGGTCGTACCAGTCGGGCATGTTTTGGACATTTTTTTAAAGAAGTTTGCACAGGAAAATGGCGATTCCTATGCGGATTTCGCAGAACTGTACCGTCAAACCGCACTCTGCTCTACAAGCCTAGTGTTTTTCGATGCACCATAGGCTATGCACCTCTGCATTGGTTTTACGTAAAATCGCGAGGGTAGTCCTGAGGCAAACAGAGCCCTTATCAGACCATGTAAACCGCAAAGATTTTAGCATTTGGAATGTGCCGGCCTCCGGCCTAGATCAATCACCATTCCTTCAGCAGTCTCCGACATTGAACTAAATCACTTAAACTGAAGTGCTTACATCTCGCAAATCACCGACGGATGTGACGCTGGCCGCTCAATCGCGCGGTCCGCATCAACACGCGTCTCATCGCTACGCGTATGCCTGCACGCTATGCGGAGCGTTTTCGACTGCGACCGGTTGCAGTGTTGAAGCTTCGTTTAGGACTGTCAATGCCTACGTCGCGAAGCAGTGGCTGTGACGGCTGAGCTGAAGATAACAGTTCTCTTTCTCGCAGGTACTTGCTGACCAAGTGAAGCATCGAGTCGCGGAAACGCGATGCGTCTTGACCCTCTTCGATCCACGCTCGCACCTCGATCCGTTGGGACGATTTGCCGACACAGACCAAAGTGGCTTGCGGCCCAGGCGCCAGCAACACGTCGGGTTGATCGATCACCAACTCTTGTAATGTTCGACAAATGTCCGCCGGTCGCACGTCGCGCTTGACGGCAACTTCGATCGAGATCGCCTGCAAACGGCCAGCCCCCATCCAGTTGACGACTTCTTCACAGACAAAATTCTTGTTTGGCACGATGACTTCCCGGCCTTCATCGTCAGACAAAACCGTACAACGAAACCTTTGAGCAGCCACGCGACCCGTAACACGACCCACCGTGATCAAGTCTCCTAGCCGTGCGGGCTTTTCGAAAAGGACGACGAATCCTCCAAACAGGTTTCGTACCATGTCTTGAAGTCCAAAACCCAAACCGATTGTCAGACCCACGGCTAACCATTGGATCGTTTGCCAACGAATACCGATCCAAGTACAGGCCACTAAACATCCGACACCGAATAACAAGAATCGCCCGAGCACCAAGGAGAAATGCTCCATCCCTTCATCGAACGAGACTCGTTGTAGGACCAATGCGTCAAACAGTGCAGGTAACAGTTTGGCTAATTGAAAGGCGACGAACATCGTGGCCGCGGCAAGCAAAAGATGCAAAACCGTAACCGGCGTCTGGGCGACGACTGAACGACTGAGCGGATTCCCCGCAGCATCCACGGTTGATTCGGTGATCGTATCCTGGACACTCCATACCACCGGATTGCCCATGCGTACGTTAGGAAATACGTCAATCCACAGCCAACCGAAGCATACGATCGCCGCGAGCACCAAGGCACATTGGCACAAGAACGCGAGATGGTGTTTCAGTTCCAAATAGTGCTCAGCCAATACGCCCAGAGTCGGCTCGACTTTGATTTCACCGTACTCGTCAAACTGTCGTGGAGTCGCGGTTCCCGTCAGCATCTGCCAAACGCGTCCCGAAACGATCTTGACGGCGGACCAGAGCGTCATGGCGATCAACAGGCAAACGAGTGTCGTGATCGCCCGTGTGATGATCACATTCGCTGTGAAGCCATAACCAAGCGCGGACAACACGACCATCGCCAGTGGAAAGCCAACACCGAAAATGTAGATGACGAACCGCAGTCGATGAATCACGCTGCCGCCAAACTTGGCGATGAACGGTTCCAAGAATCCGCCAGTCGGTCGCAGTGCAAGATGAAACGTCCAAGCGACAAGAAACAGAGCGATGATGAACTCAATTCTCGCTGTCGACTCACGCCACAAACCGTGGTCGACCAACGACGTCACGGTGATCACGTAGGCGGCTAAAACCAAGCCAAACCCAATCAACGTCAAGTAGGCGCTTGCACGCTGGCGACGTGGAAGCTTGATTTCAAGGTGTCGATCGACAAACCCATTGCCTCGCAGCAATTGACGCGGCACTTCAACTAGCAACGCGACCAAACTCGCCGCATAAAATCCACTTGACGATTGCAGCGTTGACTCCGATACAATTCCAGCGCCCAACCAGCGGGCAATCAAATACAACGTGCCAGGAAAGGCTGCGGCGATTAGCGGCGTTAGCACGCTTGCCGCCAGTTTGCGTGTGCCCTCCGTTGCATCTTTCAGTCGACGTCGTGAGCCAATACCAACTAACCAAGTGACGGCTCGCCAACGGACAATCCCGATCAACAAGATCCAAGCGATCAGCCCGATGCCGCTGGCAGGATCAGCATCCCATTTACGTTTCAGCGTGAACCCAATCTCGCCGCTTCGTTGTGAGTCAAAAATAGCCGCCAAACCACGGGGCGACTTTTGAAAATCGTCAAGATCCAGTGGACTGCCACTACGAATCCAAATAATGTTCTGGGCTATCAGCGTGCGGAAGTCCGCCGTTAATTTTGTCGACGCTGTGGTGATCGAATCAAGCTCGCTCAAAGATTGCTGGTAATCCTGATAGCCTTGCTTCAAGGCAGCGAGCCAACGACTACGCTGATACAGCAGTTCCTGAATTTTTGTCACGAGCGACGAGTATTGGAAGCTCGTGGAATCGAGTCCCGCTTCCGCCAAGATCTCGGCTGTTTGCCTCGCGGTCTCCGCTCCGTCGAAACGCACCATTTCGAGTTCTAACTGCTTTGCTCGCCAGCGCCCTAATTCTTCAGTAGAAAACAGCGATGTGGAATCAGTCGCTTGCCAAACGCTCAGCTGTTCTTTCTTGTGCTGCAGCAGCAAGCCGACCGTCGGAGTCATTCCATACTGCGAAAGTTTGTTACTTACTTCCTCCAGATCACGCGTGGTTCCAGCCAACTTTGCACGAGCATCACTGACGCGCTGGGCCAATACCTCGTGCGTCTGAGCTAGCAGCACCCATTGCTGGGCGAAATCCGCGTTCTGGTTAGCAACCTTAGCAACGACCGGCGACGCTGACTGGGCAATCTTTCTAAACTGCTCGGCGCTGTGCTGTGCCGATTGAATTCGCGTCAAGCCAAGCGATGTGCTGGAGTTTGTGGGCTGGGACGTAGCGTAAGCGGGCTGACTAGAAGCATACGTCGGCTGAACAGAAGGATACGTCGGCTGGGATGTTGTGAATGTTGGTTGTCCAGACGACAGCGACGGATAGGAGTTTGAATAAGAAGGATAGGAGTTCGGATAGACGGTGGACTGAGCCGACAAGCGACCCGAGATGGTGGCGATCAGCACCATTGTCGTGAGGACAGACTTCAAGAGCTTCAACCGGCTGCCGAGCATCATGTTGCGGCGATCGCTATCGAGGAGTGGAAACAGTGAAAGTGGAGATACGCAAAATCGCCGCCTAACTCTATAGCGATCGAGTTTCACACGCGAATCTCGACGCGTTTCTCAGAAAAAACTGCCGAAGATCGGTGTGCCTTCAAGCAGAGTGCCTGCGGATTGAGAAATTTCGCTCTTCAATACATCTTGCCGGATCGGTCGTAGTAAAACTCCTTTCTGTTTTCCTCATCTTCACTAGGTAGTCACGACGCTACGAGCCCGGCGATTAGTCGTATGACGCTGCTCTGGTTAAAACGCGACTTCGGCTGCGATTTCGGTGATGGCGGCGACGACTTGTTCGACTTCGGCTTCGGTTGTCGCTGCTCCGGCGCTGATCCGTAGCGTACCTTCGCCTGCTGTCCCGAGCGCGTCGTGGATGAGCGCGGCGCAATGGATTCCAGCGCGAGTTTCGATGCCATAGTCGCTGTCCAAGATCGTCGACACGTCGATTGGAGCTAAATCGTCCATCACTAAGCTGACTACCGGAAGCGAGTCTTCGTCACCGATCACGCGGATACCTTCGATCGTGGCGAGCTGTTCGCGAATCAGCTTGCCGAGTGTTCGCAATCGGGAAAACTTTTCTTCCAGTCGATTGTCGGACCAGTCGTTCATTGCTGCCAGCCAACCAGCTAATCCAGGAACGTTCAAGTTTCCGGCTTCAAGTTTTGCAGGGTAGTCGCTTGGCATGTCGAGCGATTCGGACTGATAACCAGTGCCACCTTGAACATAAGGCACGATATCCTCATGCAGCGACGACGCGACGTACAAGGCGCCAGTCCCCAGCGGGCCGCCGCCTCCCTTGTGCCCTGGAATTGCTAGCAAGTCGACTCCAAGCTTGCGAACATTAATCGGTAAGTATCCGAACGTTTGGGCCGCGTCGCAAAGCAATAACGTCTCGGTGTCTCTCAATTCTTCGCCGACGGCACCCACGCATTGAATTGCGCCGGTCACGTTGCTGGCGTGGCACATGGCAACCATGCGTGTGTTCGCACGAACAGCCGCCAACACATCGCTGGCCCCGATATGGCCGGTATCGCTACAGGGTACGATCGTGACTTCGACACCGAACCGTTGACGAAGAAACTGCAACGGACGCAACACGCTGTTGTGCTCAGCGGCCGTGGTGACGACATGGTCACCAGGTCGAATCAATCCCTGAATCGCGGCGTTTAGCGCCGTCGTGCCGCTGGTGTGCAACGAAATGCACTGTCGCGATTCAGCTTCGATTGCATGAGCGACCTTCGATCGCAATTCATACACGATTTCGCCAGCACGGTGGGCTGATTGGTAACTTCCACGTCCTGCCGCGGCGCCGCAATCGTGCATGTACGCGGTGATTGCTGCAAGCACGCGTTCGCACTTGGGCCAACTCGTCGCAGCATGATCGAAATAAATTCGTTTGTGTCCGTTCATTGTTTCAATCCTAGTCGGGAATCTACTTCGGATGAACCCACTCGGTCTTCCCGTCAACGAAGTGTTCGCGTTTCCAAATCGGTACGTTCTTTTTTAGTTCGTCCATGATCCAGGGCAACGCGTCGATCGCCGCTGCACGATGCGGACTGCTGCATCCGACCACAACACTGGCTTGGCCGATAGGCACCTCCCCAAGTCGATGCACAATGACCAGATGTCGTAAACCAAACCTTGATGATGCGGCAGACGCAAGCCGCTCCAACTCCGCCTGGGCCATCGAGCGATGAGCATCATAAAACAAAGTTTGCGTGATCTCGCCCGCCGTCCTCCGCCGTGTTACGCCAATGAACCATGCATGGGCACCAACATCGGGATTGTCGATCTGGCTCAATAAGCCAGCCATGTTGATGGGCTCGTCGACTAACTGGACCAACCAAGTAGCGGATTGCATTGTCGGTTCAACCACCGCTCACTGGCGGAATGAGCGCCAGCTCTTTTGCTCCGACAACGCTGGCGCTGGCGTCGGCATAGCGGCTATCGATCGCCAGTCGGCAGTAGGGAACCAGCGCCTGCATCGCTGGCGAGAGTTCGCCAACCGCCGCCAGTACGTCGGCGGCTGTGGCATTGTCAGCCACTTCAACCTCTACCTCGTCGCTGTCGACGGCATCACGGGCGGCGGCAAATAGCAAGACGTTGATTCGCATGGCGTAATTCTATATCCGAGCAGCTTCGTGCTTTAGAGGCAGCCACTTTGCATCTTGTTGGCTACTGGCCACGCACTGCTGGATAAAGTACATCCCTTCGACGCCATCGTAAACATTCGGATAGATCGTATTCTTCCGCTCGACCGTCTCACCTTCGGCACGTCGGACCATGTCATCAAAGGCTGACGCGTAGATGTTTGCGAACGCCTCGAAAAACGCTTCCGGGTGTCCGCTGGGCAAACGACAAGCACTTGCACCGGAGGCATTCATGAAGGGGGCGTTTGGATCGCGGGTATAAATTTGATGCGGCTTGCCGTTTTGTCGGACGATCATTTCATTCGGGTTCTCCTGGCGCCATTTCAGCGATCCCTTGGTGCCGTCAATCTCAATCTCGACGTCGTTCTCACGTCCATGACTGATTTGCGAAGCCGTTACGGTTCCCAGGCCACCGTTTTGGTAGCGAATCACGGCGGTACCGTAATCATCGAGCTTGCGACCGCCGACGAACGTTTTCAAATGACAACTGACGCTCTCGGGCAACAAACCGGTCATGTAGCGACCGAGGTTGTAAGCATGCGTAGCGATATCGCCGAACGCGCCAGCCGCACCGCTCTTGGTAGGATCGGTACGCCAAGCCGCTTGCTTTTGATCTTCTGCTTCCAGTGGAGTTCGCAGCCAGCCTTGGATGTACTGGGCGCGAATGGCATTGATCTCACCCAGTTCGCCTCCAAGAATCATCTCGCGAGCTTGGCGGACGAGCGGATAACCGGTGTAGTTGTGCGAAACTGCGAAAACAACATCGTTAAGCTCGACGGTCTGGCAAAGCTCTTCCGCTTGGGCCAAGTCAAATGTCATCGGTTTGTCACAGATCACGTTGAATCCCGCTTCGACGGCCGCCCGCGCGATCTCAAAGTGGGTGTGGTTTGGCGTCGTGACGCTGATAAAATCAATCCGCTCGTCGTGCGGCAATTTGCTCTCGGCGTCCAACATCGCTTCGTAACTGCCGTAGGCTCTCGATTCAGAGATCCCGTAGTCAGGGGCCGATGCTTTGGCTCGCTCGGCATTACTGGATAGCGCCCCGGCGACGACGACGGCACGATTGTCCAAGCAGGCGGCGATGGAGTGGACACGTCCGATAAAAGAACCCTGGCCGCCGCCAACAAGTCCCATACGAAGTTTGCGATTCAGCGGTGCGTTGATGCCCATTTCATGTTGCCTGTAATGCTAGGGTGTCAGTTGATAGTGGTTGACAGCGTGCGAGTTTACGCAGTTCTGTGGCACTCAGTTGCGGCCACCACAGAATAGCTGGAAAGAAACCGTTAAGTGCCAATCGTAAAGTTCCGCGCCATTGCGTACAATTCGGGGTAGCGAAACTGTTGCCAAGCAATGGGCGGAAAACCCAAGGCATTTTCGCGGCCGATCCTGACCCTATTCCTAAAAATCGTGGAGTTGTCTGCCGATGCACTCGCCCATTTCTGACCAAGCGGTTACCGAAAACACTTTGCCGATCGTCTCCCAGGACGTCGATTCCGCTCGCCAGGGTGCGAGTTGCTGTTGCATGAACCTGAGCCGCCTGATGCTGGCCGGATGGGCGCTCGTCACCGTGCTGGCCTTAGGTGCGGCGGCGTTTTTTGCGGGCAAGGCCTCGCAATCGGCTTCCATCGACCCGTCGCAAGCTTTCCCACCGATTCACGCCAACGCAGCGGTAACTAGCGAAAAATTCTCGCTGGCCACTGGACCCATGAGTGAAGAGGGCGAGGCTGTGTTCGTGCTCGATCACAACTCAGGCCTACTGCAGTGCTCGGTGATTTATCCGCGAATGCGACAGATGATGGCCCAGTTCACCGTGAATGTCGCCGAAGCGTTAGGAACTGGTGGTAAGGGTGGGTCCTACATCATGGCAACGGGCTTGGTCGATTTTCCTCGAGCGAGCAACATGCCAGTGGGTTCGTCCGTAGTCTATGTGCTGGACACCGCGACAGGAAATTACGCGTGCTTCGGAATTCCGTTTGATCGGACCGCGGTAAGTTCCGGTCGGCCGCAACAGAATACGATGGCGTTGATCTATCAAGGCACGGCAAACCCGGTCATCAACCGAGATGCACTGCGGTAGGCTTTCCTGCGGCGAACAGATCTCGTTCGGTAAACAGTTCAGGTAGTAAATTCACGGATGACCGGTACCACACAACGGACTGCGCACAGCACACCGGCGCCGCCGCATGGGCTGAACCCGCCTCAAGCCAAGGCCGTCAACACACTTTCCGGACCGATGCTCGTGCTTGCGGGCGCCGGTACCGGAAAGACTCGCGTGGTGACGTTCCGAATCGCGAATTTGATTCGGCACGGGACTGCACCCGATCGAATTCTTGCGGTGACTTTTACGAACAAAGCCGCCGGTGAGATGCAAGAGCGTGTCGGCGAGTTGCTCGGGCACAAGAACACTCGCCCACGTCGTGGTCAAGCGGCACCGCCAAAGCCGATGATCAGTACCTTCCATGCCCAGTGCGTGAAGATCCTGAGGCGTCATGCGAACGCGCTCGACTATCCGGCGAAGTTCACGATCTACGACCGCGGCGACCAGGAATCACTCGCTCGAGGCGTGCTGCGTGAGCTGCGATTGCCCAATACCGCACTCAAGCCAGCGGACCTGCTGAATATCATCAGCAATTGGAAGAACGCGTCGGTGCGTCCCGATCAAGCCGCTTACATCGCTGCAACCGATAAAGAACACTTCGCCGCATCGGGGTACCGTCGCTACCAGGACGCGCTCAAGGCACGAGGTGCGATGGACTTTGACGACTTGCTGCTCAACACCGAGTTGTTGTTTAGCGAGCATGCTGCGATTCGTGACGAAGAAGCCGCGAAGTACGATCACGTGTTGGTTGACGAGTACCAGGACACCAACGGCAGCCAGTATCGGATCACCAAGCACTTGACGCTTCGCCATCGAAACCTTTGCGTGGTAGGCGACGATGATCAGTCGATTTATGCTTGGCGTGGTGCCGACGTGTCGCACATTCTGAATTTCAATAAAGACTGGCCTGACGCCACCATCGTTTGGCTCGAAGACAACTACCGCTCGACGGGCGCGATCCTGACGATGGCGAACCAATTGATTGGTTACAACACCAATCGACACGAGAAAGTGCTGAAACCCAGTCGCCCGGATGGACCACGGCCGCGAATTTTGCAGCACAAGGACGAGATCGCTGAAAGTAAACTCGTCGTTAGTGAAATCGCGCACCTGATCGAACGCGAGCACATCCAGCCCAAAGATATCGCGATCCTATTTCGGACCAACGAGCAACCACGATTGTTCGAGACTGAATTGCGTAAGGCCAAGGTTCCCTATGTGATGCTCGGTAGCCAATCATTTTTTGATCGCCGGGAGGTGCGCGATGTGGTGGCGTATTTGAAATGGATTGAACAACCGGACGACGAAATTTCACTGCTGCGTATTATCAACACGCCCGCGCGAGGTTTGAGTACCAAGACAGTTCAATTGTTGATCAAGCGGGCCGTCGAGCGCGGCGTACCGATTTGGCAAGTGATGCGAAACCCCGCAGCGATCGCTGATTTGCCGACTCCGGCGCGCCGTGGCATCGAGGAACTGGCGTCGATCGCCGAGGACGTGCGACAGCGGGCCGCCAACGAATCATTGACAGCAGCTTACGAAACGTTGATGACTCGCACCGCGTACACGGACGAACTCAATCGTTTGTACGACCAACCGGAAGAACGTGAGATGCGAATGGCGTCGATCGGGGAAGTGGCGAACGCGCTGTCAGCCTACCAGGACAACGAGGGCGGTGGCGATTTATCGGGCTTTCTCGCAGACATCACGCTGGGCGGTCGCGAGATGGGAAGCGAGAAAGACAAACTCGCCGCAAGAAACTCCGTGTGGTTGCTGACTCTTCACGCGGCAAAAGGACTTGAATTTCCTGTCGTCTACATGGTTGGCATGGAAGAAGGTATCTTGCCGCACAGCCGCAGCGTGAAGATGGCCGACGACGAAGCGATCGCCGAAGAACGTCGATTGTGTTACGTCGGCATCACACGTGCCCAAGAGAAACTGACGCTTTCGATGGCCTTGACGCGGCGAAAATGGGGCCAGGAACGACCGACAACGCCCAGTCAATTTCTGTACGAGATCACTGGCAAGAGTGATAATCCCAACAAGTATCGTAAACGACGTTAGCGTTCCTTCGAAAGCTGACGGCATGTGAAAGCACATCCGAGAGTACAACTGACATGAAACCCAACCCCGAATTGTTTTTACCGCAGGGCTTTCGTTTTGCATCGTCAACCGCCGGCATCAAAGCAAGCGGCAAGCCGGATATTTCGCTCATCGTGACTGACCTTCCGGCGCGTGGCGCAGGCGTGTTCACCACCAACAAGATCGTTGCCGCACCCGTCGTACTCAGTCGCTCGCGAACGCCGTCAGCAAACATTCGCGCCGTGATTACCAACAGCGGAAATGCTAACGCATGCACCGGAGCTGCTGGCGACGAGAATGCGGCAACGATGTGCCGCTTGGTTGCTGAACAGGTCGGTTGCAATGCTGAGGATGTGTTGGTGATGAGTACCGGTGTCATCGGTAAACCACTGCCGATGGACAAAGTCACTCGCGGGATCGAATCCGCGGCCAAGAAATTGGCTGCGGACGACGACCATTTTCTTGCTGCGGCCGATGCCATTTGCACAACCGATGCCTATCGCAAAGTGGCTTCGTCGACAGTCACGATTGATGGTCAAACCATTCGCATCGCCGCGATGGCCAAGGGTGCTGGCATGATTGCTCCCAACATGGCGACTATGCTTGCTGTCATGCTCACCGACGCACCACTTTCTCCAGAAGATACGCGGCAACTGTTGGTGGACACCGCCAACGAGAGTTTTAACTGCATCAGTGTCGATGGACACATGAGTACCAACGACACGCTGTTGCTGCTCTCCAGCGGCACGGGGTCACCGCTTGCCGGTGACCCTCTGGCTGCGTTCGCTACGGAACTCAAGCGGTTGGCAATCGGTCTAGCGAAGCAAATTGTCGCCGATGGTGAAGGCGCAACGCACGTGATGAATATCCGTGTTCACGGGGCAACCGATAGTGCGTCGGCTCGTTTGATCGCCAAAACGATCGCTGATAGCGCGTTAGTGAAATGTGCGATCACTGGTGGCGATCCCAACTGGGGCCGAATCGTCAGCGCCGCCGGTTACTGTGGAGCCGAAATAATGCCTCAGAAAACGACATTGCAAGTTTGCGGAACGACCATTTACCAGAACGGCACACCGCTTAGCTTCGATGCCGCCCAGCTTAGCAAACGGATGAAAAGCGAAGTCGACGTGCCCTTGGATTTATGCGTCGGCGATGGTGAAGGTTCAGCAACGTATTACGCCAGTGACTTGACGACGGATTACGTAAAATTTAATTCTGAGTACACAACGTAAAAAGGTGTCCGAAAGATATGCTTCGTGTCGCGCATCGCTAGACTTCGGTTGGCAAGGAAACTTTTGATTCATTCGCCTCATACATTTGAGAATCGTTCGCATGCGGAATTTGTCGGCTTCGCTCACAACGGCCAAACAAGTACTGAAAGAGCTGCGAGAGGTTGCACGCGAGGATAAGGCGGCGTTTTTTCCAGGGTTCTTTCAGGCGGTGCCTGGTGGGTACGGTGAGGGCGATCGGTTTCTTGGTTGCGTCGTGCCGGATCAGCGGAAGGTAGCTCGGCAGTTTTGCGATTTGTCGCGTGGTGAACTTGAAAAACTGTTCGCTTCACCTTGGCACGAGTGTCGGCTGACCGGCATGTTGATTCTGGTTGGCCAGTACGAAGTGGCGGCGAGGCCGAAGAACCCTCATCGTGATTTTGAGTGCCGCGATATTGTCGAGTTCTACTTGGCGAATCTGCGCGCGGTGAATAATTGGGACATTGTTGATTCGACATCACCGAAGATTCTTGGGGCTTGGTTGATCGAAAATCTAGATGAGCGGAGTGTTCTCGATCGGCTTGCAGCAAGTGATGTGCTGTGGGAGCGACGCGTGGCGGTATTGGCGACGTTCTCGTTGATCAAAAACGACGAGTTCGAGGAAATCACCGAACTTGCCGAGCGTTTAATGCATGATGGACACGACTTAATGAACAAGGCGATCGGATGGATGCTACGCGAAATGGGCAAACGCGATTCGCGCCAGCTAGAAAGATTTTTGAAGAAACATGCAAAGGTGATGCCGCGAACCATGCTGCGTTATTCAATTGAAAAGCTGTCGCGAGAAGACCGAACAAAATGGATGGAGAGAAGTTAGACGAGCAAAAGCTTGCTTCGGCTGAATACCGATGCGGCCCGCTTAGGGAATGGTCTCACGCTTTCGGATTTCGATTCCCGAAAGTATCGCGGCACCCTGGAGCGGATTGAACTGCAAACGTAATTCGCCGTCTACATGTACCTTGTCGATTCTCAATTCCGCGAAGTTTCCCAGCTTCCCCGAAGGATCGAGCGTCACCTTGCCAGATTCGCTGGCACCTTGCACCACCACGTTGAACGCTCGCACGCCCGACAGTGGACTTGGACTGCCGAATAGCAAACGTAGATCGTAATTCTGCGGATTGCCAGGAGGTGTCAGCCTGATTTTCAACTCAGTGATACCTTCGACACCCGAGGACAATACCCAGGACTTGTCCACGTCACCGATCGTCGTTGAATGGTGTTGGAAGTAAGTTGCTTCATCATTCACTTCAATTGACAATGGAGGCGATGCACCGGCAACCGAGGGATATTCCAACCACAGTGAAGCGTCGGAGTCGCGTCGATCACCGGGAGCACCGAAGTTGACCGCCAGCCGCTCGATGGGGCCGTTATCGATTGATGAATTCGACAAATTGCTCACGCTCCACATCTCCACGTCTGGCATATGAATCAATGCCAACGACGTCTGGTTCTGATAGGCACAGCTGCACGTTCGCGTGTAGTCCGGTGCATTCAAGACTCCATTGGCGACAACGAGATTCGAAGTACACCCGGATTTGAAGCCGCCGAGATTTCCGGTTCCCGAATCAGTTAACAGATCGTAGAAGCCAGCGGCGCCACTGCGGAAGGTCAACAAGTTTTCGCTTGCAATCACACTGTTGCATCCGTGGGTACGCGTCATCCGCCAGGGCTCGAGCTTGCCGGTTAGCGGATTGGCGACAAGCTTCGCGGAACCGTCCTGGAGCGCAAACGCACCAGCCGAATCCTTGTTCGCGTTGGCACCGGTGATGATCCAATCGTTGTGCAGAATACATGGTCCAGTATAAGCCAGAGACTCATTGTTCCATTTGACGGTACCGTTTGCGCCAAAGTGTACTGACATGCCTTTGGCGACTTCAGTCGACAACCGATCGCTTGCACTGGCACCGGCTTGTAACAGCAAGCCATGTTCTTCAGAGTAACCCAGCCAGGTACCAAACACGTTCTCTGAAATCTGCCACTCGGTTTTGCCGCTCAGGTAGTCGATAGCCAGAATTCGATACTCGGTCGTATCCAAGCGGCCTCGTCGACGCAACGCATCCTCTACTAATTGCGGATGCTTGTCCAAGCAGAAAATCTTGCCACCTCCGGCCACTATCCCGTTGTGCCAGAAACTTGAGTTGGCGTCGATTTGCCAAAGTTTTTTGCCGGTATGACGATCGAATCCAACCAGTCCCATGCTTGCGGCGCGATCGAGACTCTTGGAGCCGAAGCCAGCCTTGGAGCTACTGAGTTTATTGTCCGCATCGAACTTCAACGAGTTTCGGTCGCGGTACATTGCAAACCCCACGCCGCCGATCAGTACGTTCTTGTAAACGCCGATGTATCCCCAGTTCTCTTGCTGGTTCGCATCGTCGCCCGGCAGTTCGAATTTGCCGACCGTTTTACCAGTCGCCGGGTCGAGTGCATGACAAGCGTTGCCCTCGACGATATACACACGATCCTCGGTCGCGACGAAATTGGTGCCTCGCGCGTTCGCGCCAGGGATATGAACTTGGTTGTACTTTGGGTCCAACGGCAGGTCCTCGTACGTCTTGTCAAAGAACACATCAAAGGTACCCAGGTCTTCAAACTCGCGTTTCCACAACACGCGACCTGTGTAGACGTCGCGAGCGCTGAGCAAATTGATCCCTTGGATAAACAATCGCCCACCAATCACTTGCTCCGGCGGCCCGTGTCCATGTCGAGGCAAAACGTCCGTGTTGCTGCTGCCTCCGAACCACAGTACGCCCAGCGGTAACTTCACACGCGAATCATCGGATTTGATCGTATTGGCAACGTCACCGTACTGGTGCGTCCAATCACCGCTGCCCTCCAGTGCTCCGACCCTGCGCACAAGGACACCTTGCTCAATTGGCTCGATAGTCGCTCGCTCAAGATTCAGTGCACTGATTCGACTTTCCCACTGCATGTCGCCCGTCAGCACATGCATCACTCCGCCGTAGGGACGAACAGATTCATAATGCTTGGCGATAGAGGTTGGACTCTGTCGAACATCCGGATGATCAACAAAGATCATGTTCGCAACATACTTAGGTGGCATGAATGAACTCGCGTCGTTGTGATGCACCGTCACATGACCGTAGAGGCCACTGGCATCCAAGACGCGACGCATGCGCTCCACTCGGCCAGGGTCGGTGTCAACGATCACCAACTGCACAAAGGGCGACAACACAGCGAGTGACGCTGCTTGCGGCGAATCGGCTGGGCCAAAATAAAACGCATAACCCTCAGCCTGACCGGCTTCTAGCAATTTTTTTGTCGATTGCTTCATCGCATCAGGACAGTCGATCGTCTGCGCGAGCGATTCAATCGTGACTGGAATACTCAAAGACGGCTGTTGTGCGAAAGCCAAAATCGAACCACTCATTGTAACAGCGAATAGCTTTTCATCAGCCGCCAATAATCGACCGACTGGCTCCGAAACTGACAGCGTCCGCGTCACGCGAGCAACATCATCACCTTGCGGCAGCCGGATAAACGTAATCGAGTTTGCACCAGCAGCGACCAGTTCGTTACCGACAAGAATCAGATCGCCGCTGCCGTCTGCATTGATTTGCCAACGTTGCTTGTGATCCGAACCATAACATCGAACCACGGCTCGATCATCGTCTGACTCGGCACTATAGATCAGTCCATTCGCGAGCACCGGTTCATTGGGCATGAAGGCCGTCTTCAGTCCGGTTTCCAAATTGAAGGCACGCGTGCCCTTTTGTCGCGTGTGGACAAAAAAATGTTCCTTATCCGCAGCAACAAAGCTGCCCCCGGTGCCTTTGCCGCCCGCATTGATCTCAAAGTAGCGAAGTTTTCCATCAGCACGATCAAACACTGCGGGGACTGACCGCCCGCCGGGAACGATCAACAGCTTGTCAGTTGCTACGAGAGCACCTTGCGGAGCGACGCCAGCGAACGACGGGGCACTGTGTGGTTGTTGGATGTAGGAAGCGCCGGTGCTGTCGTTGACCCAGCGAACTTCACCGGTATCGGCGTCCAGCGCGTGGATGAAGGTGCCCATGAACGGCCAAATGCTGTTGGTGAAGTAAACGGTTCCATCGCGAATGACCGGGCCGCCACGGGCGCACCAAGCGGATACAAGTCGTCGATTTCCGATTGCCTGTTGCCGACTGGGCGCACCATCAAACTTCCAAACAAGCGATCCGTTCTTAGCGTCGACACAATACAAAAATCCGTCGTCACTACAGAAATACACGCGACCTTCGTAGCCGACTGGCGGCAATCGAATAGGTGCATCCGTATAGAACGACCACAATTCGCTTCCATTGGCTGTGTCATAGGCGACGAGTTTATCGCGGTCATTGAAAGCGACGAACAAACGTCCATCGACAACGATCGGTTCGAGGACTTGATCGTAGGCCAGCAAGTCCAAATTCAGCGGGTCATCCCAAGCACGCGGGGGCGAGCCGATTTTGACCGACCAAGCCAATCGCAGGTCATCGGGTAGCGAATCACTTGTCGCAGCCGATCGTTGAGCGTCACAGCGCCACATCGGCCAATCGCCGCCACTCGTTGAGGACGCGAAAAGCGTTGCGATCCAGCACACTCGAATGTAAAAACTCATGCTAAAGACTTCGATGTATGAAGAAAGGTTTTGCCGGTTACTATAGCTGCTCCCGCCGCTCACGGCGAGTTCATGCGAAGAGGGATCGCTGCTTGGTCCGTCAGCTGCTTGGCCTGTCAATCAAGGTGTTAGCAGCGTTTCGATCCGGCGAGTGGTCGCTACGACATCGTGTCGGGTGGTGATCAGTTGTCGTGCTGCTTCGACACGTGACTTTGCCGCTTCGCGTGTCGTTGCGAACTGGGTGATGGCGGCGGCAAGTGAAGCGGGGGATTTGGGTTCAGCCCACTGGATCGTCGGTTGGTCCAATTCCAATTCAACTGTGCCGCCACACCGTGTGGCGATTACCGGAGTGGACAGAGCAAAGGCTTCAAGCACGACGTTGGGCATCCCTTCAAAGTGTGATGGTAAAACCAACGCGTCGGCCGTCGCGATCGCTGGCATCGGGTTCGCCATCCGCGAAAGAAACACCACTTCGTGTCGCTTTAACGCGGCCCGGGACCACGACTCCAATTCCGATCGTAGCGGACCGTCGCCAACTAACCATAGACAAATTGGCGGAACCAACGGATTCTCCTCCAGCAGTCCCAGAGCATCGAGCAGGTCCTGTTGTCCCTTCTCGACAGTCATCCGTCCAACGCAAACAAGCGTTAGCCGCTGGTCACGCTTCGGCGCCGGTGCACGGGCTAGTGCATGAATGTACTGGCAATCAACCGGGTTCACTATCGTTTCGATTCGACTTCGATCCAGACCGTAGAACTTCGCAGCCGAATCGGCAGCCAAATCGCTAACGGCGACGATACCTTTGGACGCCTGGTAGGCCCTGGTCAGCCGCCGGTGTTTCAGCCACAAGAACTTTTTTTCAACAAGCGGAAACGCGTGTTCCGGAGGGCTGACAATGGTCGAAACGCGTGGCACCAAAGGACGATTTATCGCACCAGCAACCATCGTCATCTGAAACGTGCGATCATAAATCACATCAATGAATTGCTCATCGACGACGTTCTGTAAGTGTCGAACATGCGCCCGATAAACGCGGCCAGGAAAATAAACGCTGTTGCGGAGCGGCACGTCATCGAACGCGTGAACACGAACATCCTCGGGGATTCCAGCGAGCAGGTCGCCGATCCGCTCGTGCAAATACAGGTGCGGTTCAAAACGCTGGCGGTCCAGATGTCGCAACAGCAACAGAACCTGCTGTTCGCTACCTCCGCCGCGCATCGAGCTGATCATCAACAAGACGCGGCGTTTCAATTTGGCAACTCCACGTCGATCCAGACTAAACGATGGTCGCTGACCGATACCATTGCACGTCGCGGGTCGTCGTGCGCTGGCCAGAACACTCCGCAGTCTCGGACCATCAGTTGCCGACTGGGCAATACATAATCGACTCGCAATCCATTTTTTCCGCCAAAGTCAGCGGTCGTCGTCAATCGTGGCTCGCGATCATCAGCGCCGACCTTCAGGACATGTCGGGGTTGGACATCGTTGACGCGGCGATGTGCGAGTAAGCGAGCAATTGCGTCGGGACGCCCAGCACCATTTGTGGCATCGGAGTTCAAGTCACCGACGATGACAAACCATGCGTCGTGTGGCAATCCGCCTTTGCGGTCTGAGTCGTCGACTACGTGCATCGCTGCATCACCGTCGAGATAGTCCACCCAAAATCGCACTTCGTCATGGTTGCGACATCCGTTGTGATCTGCGGGGCCATCAAAGACGGGCGGTGTGGGATGCGAACCAAGCAAGTGAATGATGTGGTTGTTAATGCGAATGGGAATGTCCACATGATTCTTGCTGGACAGACGCAGTTGCGACCACACCTCGTCACGATAGAACGATTCGCCTGTTGTCGGGTGCATCGGTCGGAGCGCATCGGGCAACAGGTTCCAGCGGTACATCTGGAACGTCCGTATCGCATCGCGTTCCAGCGGAAAACGACTGAGCACGGCCATTGCGTATTGCCCTGGATAGACGCCGTATCCCCAAGCGTCATTGGGACCCTCCGATTTGCCGTCGCCGTTCAAATCAATCGCCGAATCGACACCCGTGTTGCTGGGGATTGAATAACGATACAGATACTCGATCGCCTGACTCTCCTGTTGATCGACAGCGAGGTACTTTTCAGCGAACAGCGACAATGGCTTTGCGTCCGCTTCGTAATCGATCTCATTGAGAAACAGGACATCCGGTCGCACGGATTGGATGACTCGAGCCAGTTGCGTAGCGTGCCGATCCATTCCACTGGCCAGTCGACGGGAGATATCACCGGACTGCTTACCGAACAGCGAAACGTTGTACGTCGCGAACCGGACGCGCGTTGATGTTGCGGAGGGATGCGTCACAGTGTCGTCGGCAGGAGCTGCGGTATCGGTGGCGGCAAAAACCATGGCCGCGAATACAGTGAAGATCAAGAATTGCTGGGTCATACTTGCAAGGCCGGTCGGGCGAAACGAAGCAGTGGCTCTGTACAGTAACGGAAATCAGCAAAACTTTCGACAGACCAAACAGTATTCGGTGTGTTCAATCAAGTTTTACCCTAAAGGTTCGGATACAATTTCTCGCAGCGTATCCAGCTTCACGCAGCGTACGCCGATTTCTAGTCAACACGGCCCAGCCGACGCGCCCCGCCAACCTAGCCCAGCAATACACTTGGATCGAAGATGAAAATCAAACTCCGGCAACCGATTCCAATTTGTGCACTGTTCATCACGCTGTTGCTTTTGCCGTGTCGAGCTGACGACGGGCGATACGATCCGTCAGCGATGGCGGACTTGCATGGTGGATTGATCGTTCAGCTCGGGGCCAGCGATATCGAGTCGGCGAGTGAGCTGAGCCGCACGGGTCGATATCTGGTTCATGTGATTGATCCCGATGCTGGCTTGGTATCAACGGCACAAGAAAGGATTCGTCAACAGGGTCGATACGGGCTCGCATGGGCGGAGCATCGCAGCAGTACCGCGCGGTTGCCCTATGCAGAGAATGTCGTGAACATGATCGTTGTGAATGACTTCGCGGTTGTGGCCAAAGAAATCATGCGTGTTCTAACGCCTGGTGGTGTGGTTGTGGTGAATGATCGCAAGTTGCACAGTCAGGACGAAATCGCTGCTGCCGGATTCGAATCCCTTGAATCAAAGGGCGAGATTTTCATCGCTCGCAAGCCTTGGCCGAAAGAGATGGATGAGTGGTCTCATTCGCGACATGCGGCAAACGGGAACGCAGTCTCGCTCGATACGCTCGTCGGCCCGCCTGCTCGCGTGCGTTGGGTTGCGGCAGCAACATCAGAGGTCGAAGGAATGGTGACTGCCGGCGGTCGAAATTTCTATGGAGGAATTCTTGCTCGTGATAGCTTCAACGGATTGCGACTGTGGCATCGTGACCTCTCAAAGGGTGACAACAATCCTGTGGACTTCACCCTGCCCAAGTTGCCCAATGATTCGTCACGCCCAGTGGCGTCGCCGAAGTATTTGTTTGCTGTGATGGCGGGTAAGCCCGTGGTGCTTGACGCAGCGACGGGAGAGTCTGTTGTGCAGCTCGGCGAGATGGCTAAACCAACGGCAATTTTGTTCGATGGCCAACGACTCGTTGCCGCTGACGATAACACGGTACGTGCATTCGACGTCGACTCCGGTGCACAGTTGTGGAGTTTTACATCGGCCGAACCGCGAAACGTCGTTGGTGACGGAACTCACGTCGCGCTGTTGCAAGGACGAGTGCGCCGCGGTGAGCCAGCGGTTGCGGTGGTATTGGATGCAGCGACCGGTGAACCCCGATGGACCCGCGATGATTATCCGTGGCTGGTACTGACTTCGCGAACGGTGTTGTCCGGCGACCAATTGGTTTTTGAAGTCTCGACTCTGAATGATCACGACTCAGGGAACGTTATCCATGTCGTTGCTGCAAGCTCTGGCGAGCATCTGTGGAGCAAAGAATTTCCGCCCGGCATGAACCACGCACGACAGGCGCGTGCGATGTTCCTGAAAAACGACTTGTGGATTCTTCATGGGGGAAAGATCAATACCAACGACGAAGTCAACAAGTCACGTTTACCGACCGAAGTCTCGGCGCTCGATCCGCTCAGCGGCTTAGTGCGAAAGACATTGCCAGCCGGTTTAGCTCACTGTTTCCCGCCAGTTGCCACGCCGAATTACTTGTTTGCTGGCGAACTGGATATGACGGATTTGAAGTCGGGTGAAGTCATTGCGAACCGCATCACGAAAGCGAATTGTTCACGCGAGAGCGGCTGGATTCCCGCGAATGGATTGATCTACACAACCCCCAAGCACTGCACTTGTTGGCCCATGCTGCGAGGGTTCGTGGCCATGGCGCCGGCAAACGAAATGTCACCGTTGGTCAAGTTACCGGTGGAGCAGATGGAGTTTCCGCTGGAGCACGGCACGGCAGCGGTTGATGTCGCGGCAGTAGCTACAAGCGACAGCGATTGGCCGCTGTATCGTCACGATCGCTGGCGAAGTGCCAGCTCCATCACTGCGGGTCCAAGTTCATTGAAGAATCGGTGGACGGCAAGCTTACAAGAGGAACTGGATGCAGAAGCGAAAGTCGATGGGCCAATCCTGCATGACTGGAAGGAAAACCCGATCATCAAAGGACCGCTAAGCGCGCCGACGATCGCTCAAGGGATCGCCTATGTCACACGACCGAATGCGCACGAGTTGATCGCGATCGATACCGAGGATGGCAGTATCCGTTGGCGGTTCACGGCAAACGGTCGTCTGGACACTCCCCCGGCGATCCATCGAGGTTTGTGTCTGTTTGGTACCGCTGCTGGTTGGGTGTACGCATTGCGAGCCAGCGATGGCGAACTTGTATGGCGAATGCGAGCGGCCCCGAATGATGAACGCATCGTCGCGTACGGCCAAGTGGAATCGCCCTGGCCGGTTCCCGGTGCGGTGCTTGTCGTTGATGAAGTCGCTTACTTTGCCGCTGGTCGCCAACCGCTCGCTGACGGAGGCATCCTAGTGTTCGCCGTCGACCCCATGACTGGCAAGCGGCATTGGGTCAAGCGAATCGACACCGTGCCCCAACAGGGTTTCTATGAAAACTCGGGGTTGGAGTTTGATCCGTTTGATATCCTGCATGCCGAAGGCGATTCGATTGCAATGTCGCGTTGGATCATTTCGGCTAATGGCAAGAATGTTGATGTTGATAAGTGGAATGCGTTTGCGAAATTGAACACCGGAGCTGGTGAAGTTTGGATTCCACGAGGTAGTTGGACGTACGGCGCTCGACATCAACATCGATTCGCCGGTGAAGCTTCACGTCGACCGCTGACGGTTTTCCGCGACGACAATGCGTACAGCTCACTGGACGGAAGCACGCAAGTCTTTCGCCGCGACTTTAATCTTGAGAAGGGCGAGACCTTCAACAACAAATGGATCACCGGTTGGGAAGCTGGCAAACTGGCACGCGATGGTAAGAAGCCGTATCGCAGCGAACGGATCGCAGAGAACGCATTATGGACGCAAGACCCATTCGCCGAAGGCGAGGAATTGAAACCGGACCCCGAGTATGGCACACAGCTTTTCAACGATATTTATGCGATGGCGCTGGCCGGGGACGATAAACTCTATGTCGTGCATCGCGATGGTCGAATGAAAGTTGTATCGACAGAGACCGGCTACGTCATTGAAGAGACCACGGTGCCACCACCAGCCTGGGACGGGTTAGCCATCGCTGGCAAACGGGTTTACCTAACCACACAAGCCGGAGAGTTGGTGTGTCTGGGTGAGTGATCCTTCAATCGTCATCAAATTCGGCAGCAAAGATATTTTCGCCGCCGAGCGTTTGTAGGATCACCGGACAGCCTTCTTCGAGCATGTCCAGAACCTTCCCGAAACCTTCCGCCTCGCCATAGTACGGGTCCGGCACATCGCGCGGCCACTCTTCGTCCAAATAATCGCTGAACATGCGAATGTGCAGTCCGTTACCAGGGGCGAGCGCCATGAGTGCCGCGTGGTTCTGGGCGTCCATCGCCAGCACCAGATCGAATCGGCCTGGCTTCAGGTCATCGGCGGTAACTTGACGAGCGCGACTGGTCAACTCGTACCCGCGAGCCTCAGCGGCTGATCGCATCCTCGGGTCTGCCAATTTGCCAATGTGGTAATCATGAGTGCCTGCGGAGTCGACTTCCATATCCAATCCAAACTCTTCGGCAAACCGTTTCATCACTGCCTCAGCAGCGGCGCTACGGCAGATATTCCCCATACAAACAAAAAGCACTCGTTTGCTCATTGAAGATCGTTCCAAATCAGTGTGTACGGCGGCGTCCCCCCAAGTTTGCTGTGAACCACGGTCATCGTAGCGTCTCTCTTGGGTAGCTGAGTTTACGCGATTTCTGTTCACGAAACATGAAGCGATCAAGAAACCTCGGGGATTTTCAGCGTCCGCAGCTCTCGCATTCTTGCGGACATGTGCGGCAAAACGGTACCAATTTAGGGCGTGCCTGGATCAAGCTTGAAACCTTGGACGGGGTGCCAAACGGGCGTTAGTCGGCGCAAGAGGCCACCTTCCTGTAAGGTGGTACATTACCACTTCCATAGAATTCTTTGGTGGCAAGGGTTGCCTTAGCATTGATCAAGGGTTACCATCTGCTCCTATTGCAGGATGTCCCCGTTCTCCACGGGAAACGAGGTTATAAAATGTCTGTCAGATTTACCCAGTCTTGTCCCACTTGTGGTCGTCGAGTTGAAATTCGAGCATCGCTGTTAGGCAACACGGTGGCGTGTCAGCATTGCAAAGCGGAGTTTGTGGCGATGGGCGACGACGTTGAGTTTCATCGCAGTCACGGAACGGAAGATTTGATGTTGCGAGTCGACCAGATCTTGCGCCAAACCCAGCCCACGGTACCGTCATCACCGACGAACACTGGAACCGTTGGACAAGCGTCGTCCTCTATGGGTTGAGTCCGACTGGATGGCTTGAGTCCGCAATTTTCACGTTTTAACACTTCTCAACAAGATCGTTCGAGTCTTGCGTCAACGTCCCGTCGATCGTCAGCGTCCGCTTGAGCCGTCATGGCGCCAGACCGCGTTTGACATTATTTTCGAAGCGGACACGACCGCTGGTCGGGCGTTTGACGTTGGGTTGTTGCTGGCGATTTTGGCAAGCATCACCGTAATCTCGTTTGAAACGCTGCCCGAATTTCGCGACAACCCTGCCCGGATGGATCAACTCATCGTGGCCGAGTGGTTGCTGACTGGCCTATTCACGATCGAGTACGTGCTGCGATTGATGTCGGTGCGAAGCCCGTGGAAGTACGCCATCAGCTTCTGGGGAATTATTGACCTAATCAGTATCTTGCCGACGTATGCCTTCTTTGTCGTTGGCGAAACATCGCGATCGTTCGTGATCCTCCGGTCCATTCGATTGTTGCGAGTCTTTCGCGTGCTGAAGCTGTGGCGAATGATGAGCGATGCGGACGAGTTGTCGCGTGCGGTGTGGCAGGCAAGGAACAAAGTCGTTGTGTTTCTTGCCGTGGTCATGGTCGCGGTAACGATCAGCGGCACGTTGATGTTCCACGTCGAAAACGGATTCGGCGATGTGCGACGACCTGAAAGTCAATTCACGTCGATCCCACAGTCGATGTACTGGGCAATCGTAACGATGACGACGGTGGGCTACGGCGACGTTGTACCGAAAACGACTCTCGGCAAGGTGATCTCCGCGGCATTGATACTGCTTGGTTACAGCTTGATCATTGTGCCGACGGGATTCGTTAGCGCTGAACTTGCCGGTCAACGTGTTGCCATGCAGGCGGGAGCGCCGGCCCGATTACCCTGTGCCAATTGCGGAGCTGATGCGCAGCGACCCACCGCCAAGTACTGCGACCAATGTGGCGAACCGATGTAGAGCAACAAAAAAAGCGGCCTGCTTGGGATTTCTCTCCAAGCAAACCGCTTTTGAGTCAATCAAGTTCAGTCGTACGACTATCGACGGTTGAACAGTTGAGCGATACCGTAGGTGAAGAAAGTTCCGACGCTGAAATTCAGCAGTTCTTCTTCACAGGTGTATCGTAGGATGATGATGTCACCGGGTTGGATTAGCTGGCGTTGACGCGGATCATTGATCGCACCAGCTAGGTCAACTTCGATTGCAACTTGACCGTTGCAGGGCGTCTTTCGCAAGATGTAGACCAACCCTGGCGGCACACCGCTGATCGAACCTGCACCCGCTATTCCTGCACCACCGGCTCGAGCGGTACCAGCCAAGCTTCCACCGGCGATTGCGATCGCTCCGAGCACATCCAAGTCATAGTCACGTGGTAGCGGATGCTCGCCGCCTGGCAACAATCCACCAGTGTAGAAGACTTCGGTTTCTCGAGATTCGATATAGACAATGTCACCATCTTCAAGCGTCACGTCTTCGTCGGTCAAGTTCGGAATCACGCCCGGTGCGACACGCAAAGGAATCTTCAGGATCGATGGGTCATCCGGCAATTTCGGAGGACACTGCAGCGAACACGGGTCGGCCTGCATCAACGCTTGTTGGGCGTAGAACTGTTGTACAAACAAAGCCCGAGCACGTTGGTCCGCCTTGCTGCTTCGCAACACACGAACTTCGTTCTTGGCGTTCAATCCCGGAAGCCCACCGGTCTCGACCAACGCATGCAATATGTCGTTTTGATAGGCCTTTAGCTTCACCACCGCACCGCTGGCACTCTTATCAGTACCGCGAATGAATTCGGAGGCTAGGTTTTGTTGAGTCAGCGCCGAGCCATTGCTGCCACCGTCTTCGCGAACAACAATTACGTTGTAGGTACGCTCCTGGATCAACGTCACAATCGGACGAGCCTTCTCAGGCCGCAAGATGTCGGCGTCGATGAATGTTTCGCGAATCAGGTCGCGGACTTGTTCCAAGGTCAATCCCTTGACGTCCAACGGCTCGATCAGAGGCAGCGCCAACGTTCCGTCGTCCTGGACAGCGATCGGATATCCGATCGAAGGCGGCAGGGTGCTGTCGCGTTCCGGGAAGTTAACCGGCGGTGGCTCTGGAGGTGCGTTTGGCGGATTAAACGGCAACACGCCCTCGATGTAAATACCGAGGATGTCACCTCCGTCCAATTGGTAATCGCGGGGCGGTTCAAGCGACAGCAGCGATATATCGACAGGAACTAAGTTGTTCTTGGGCGAGGCCAGGAACTCAGGTGGCAGCCGACTGGCTGGAACACCATCGATCGGCTGAGTCAGCGCCGAACAGCCGCCGAAGCTGCTGACGACGACGCCCGTGGCAAGTATGGCGACGATCTTGGAAAGTTTGCGGCGGGCGGCAAACCCGATTCGACGTACCGTCCGTCGCCCGACTGTTAATGTTCTGTTCATCCTTGAACTTTCTTGCTTAGGCCCAAAACCATTGTACGGGGACAATTGTGCAGAGCCGCGAGTCGCGTTCCGCTAAACGATTTCCAATCCTTCGAGCTTGACGCTCGGAGCACACGCCGCAAACGGCGACTACTTGAACGTGAACGGCAGTGAACTCGATGTAGTTGCGCCTTTGGCACTGTCGCTGGTAGCCGATGGACCGAACGAGCTTTCCAAATCGTCCTCGGACACACTTGAATCGCTGGTGCCAGACGTGCGGCGAATGACTCCGGGCACGGAGGCAGTCGGCGTGGTCGCACCTTTGTCGGAACCATTCATCAAAATTTGAGGACCGTCTTCCAACATGATCCCATTGCTGTTGCCTGGATCGCCCAGATACGGCTCATTCATCATCTGTTGTGCTGGCACGCCCAACTCTTGTCCTTCAAAGTACATCGGTTGGTCAGCTGGAATGGGCTGTCCCATCGGCCCAGTCGGGGCGACGGGCAAGCCGGCTGGACGAATCTCACTCCAGTAGCCGATGCCTTCGGTTTCCGCCGCTTGAACACCAGCCGGGAATCCTTCAAACCAAGCGTTTACACCGGCTTGACCATCAGATGACTGGTATTTCCAGCCCCAGTATTCCTTGGGGGCAATCGTCGGACAACAGCCCGTGCCACCACAGGCAATGTTCTGGTACCCGGCGTAAAAGCCAGCTTGGAATTCGTCCAGGTGGCCACGGTGGCAGTACTGTTCTTTTCGACAGTGCCACGCTTTGGCCGCCAGGGCTTGGTTGCGGTAGTTGACCATGAAGTCATCCAAACAGCCGTGACGCATCAGCGCCTTGCCAGCGTTCGTACCGATGGTGCATCCGCCGCTCGTGCTTAGAGCAAGCGCAATGCATCCCAGCGTAGCGAATCGCCACACAATACGGCGATTTGCGGTAACCCGCGTCACACCCTTGGTCGTCAAAATAAAAAACGTTCTTAGTGCGCCTGGCGCACGATGCGAGCGAATCGCCATCTGGCCCCCCTTGGCTAAAACGGCATTCGGTTGATTCAGTTTGTAAGGATATGGTGGGTCGTATCGATTTCCCAAATCCTCTCAGGCTTATTTATCGCCCGAGACTTCGTGCCGGATTAGCCAAAAGTGACGGAAAAACCGTTTGGACTTGTCGTAACGGAGTTTCTAAACGTATCGGTGGTGCCGTTTCTATGGCTATTCACGGCACGCTAATCCAAACTTGCTGCGTTGTTCACCGACGATTGTTAAAAGAATGGCACCTGCTCCCTTCCCTCGCATTGAACCTGTTTTATAATCAAGGTCATTCGTAGATGTCGGTGTGAAGAGTGCGAGGTGCGTTTTTTGGCGGAACGTCGCCAACGAATCTCGATTTGACACACCAGTACAACGTGAGGGATTTGGGCGCCCCCTCAATCGCCTGGGAAGTCGTTAAGTTTTCCCGGGTCTCAGACTGAAGGAACGACATGCGAACTAATCTCAAGGCGAACGTTCTAGATGATTGAGTTGATTGTCGCTTGCGTCGCGATCTCCGTGCTTACCTCACTGGTGCTGGTCCCAGTTGTGCGATGGGCGGCGATACGAATCGGAATCGTGGATGCTCCCGATCGAGAGCGGAAATTGCACCGAACTCCGATTGCGCTGGGTGGTGGAGTAGCAATATTCGTCGCGATCACTGTCGCTTTTGTGGCGTCGATCTACATCGACCGTGCCGACGGCGTGTGGGAATTGGGCTCGGTCAACAGCAATTGGTACACGTTATTCGGAGCCGCCGCAGCGATCCTTGCCATCGGGCTGGTTGATGATGCGATCAGCCTGCGCGGCCGGCAGAAACTGTTGCTGCAATGCTTAGTAGCGATTGTTCTGGTGAACAGTGGCACAATCATTCGAGTTGTAGGAATCTTTGGGTACGACGTTGCCCTGGGTGTATTGGCTGCTCCAGTCACGGTGTTGTGGCTATTGATCGCCATCAATGCATTAAATCTGATCGACGGTGCCGATGGAATGGCCACGACCGCCGGCATGATCATCAGCGCCGGGTTGGGCTTGTTGAGTCTACAAACAGGGTCGATGCTGGCCGCGGTCATTTGTTTTGCTTTAGCCGGGGCACTAGCTGGTTTCCTTGTCTTTAACCGACCTCCGGCAACGATATTTCTTGGCGATGCCGGCAGCATGACGATTGGACTGTTTCTTGGCGTGCTGGCCATTTGGAGCGGCGTGAAAGAATCGGCGATGTTGGCCTCCGCGCCGGTCGCCATTCTCGCAATTCCGTTGTTCGATTCCTCAGCCGCGATCCTACGTCGCTGGTTGACCGGTCGCAGTATGTACACGACCGACCGAGCACATATGCATCACTTATTGCAAGCGAAGTTCGGCAATGTCGGCATGTTGTGGGTAGTCGCTGGTTTATGCGGTTTGACGACGGCGTTGGCGGTTCTGTCGATCACATTGAACCAGCCTTGGTTGGCCGCGGCCGGTGTAGTCCTCGTGCTATCGCTATTGGTGCTCACGCGATCGTTTGGTCACGCGGAGTGTCGTTTGGTGTTGAGCCGAGCCAGACATTTTTCGCAGTCCTTCTTGGTATTGCCAGTGAATTGTGACAGTGAGAAACAATCGCGTTCGATTCCGATGCAAGGAGACGGACGCTGGGAAACGATATGGGAACCGCTTGTTGATTTTGCGATGACGCATCAGTTGTCCAAGTTGAAGATTGACCTGAACATGGCTTGGCTGCATGAGGGCTACCATGCGTCATGGCAATCGATTCGTCAGCCGGACAAGGCAATGCAGTTACAGGTTCGTTTGCCTCTGTTTGCACGACGCGAAGGCGACGGTGAGCAAGTGCCGATCGGGCGGCTCGATATCGTGGCACGAGGCAATGATCCCTCGGTCTATGATCGCATCTCGGACCTCGCTGCAAAGTTGGTTGATTTGAGTCCCCAAATCGAATTGATTGTTCACGAGATTGAAGCGCGTCAGCGAGCGATGGGCCAGTTGCCTAAATCAACAGTGCTTATTTCCAGCGACCAACTGGCATCTGTTTCGTCCGTCGAAGAATCAAGTGACGATTCATTGATGCTGGAATCGAGTGGAGATTTACTGGCAAAGCATCATGCCTCCGCTTCTCCTCAAGCTTAGCGTGATCGCTTGTTGACACTGTGCTCTGAGTGCAACTCTCCCCGATGCCGCTGCAGCAAGTGGCTAGATGTGTACCCAGTTTGCGTTTCCTGGACCGCATTAGTTTTTTACCGCTGAAGTTCTCGAAATCGGGTGTGTCACCCAAGTGGACGAAGTCCGCGCCACTTCAGACTTCAGACTTCAGACTTCAGACTTCAGACTTCAGACTTCAGACTGTGCCTATCCTTCCCAAAGAACCTGATTGCCTGCCAGGCGACTTGCTCGAAGACGCGACCAGCGAGTCGTCACCGTGGTGGCTGTTGTACACCAAGTCGCGGCAGGAAAAGTCGCTGATGAGACATTTGCGGGTCCTCGATCTTCCGCACTATGGCCCGTTGGTGATGCGACGACATCGCCAGCCCAACGGGCGGATTCGAACAATCTACTCGCCGCTGTTCAATAACTACTTGTTTCTGCGAGGTGATGACGAGGCTCGCTATCAAGCAATTTGTACCGGCTGTGTTACCAAGGCGGCACCGATTACGGAGACTTTGCAACTCGTTACCGATCTGCGCCAGATTCGCGATCTGATCGATACCGGTGCACCCCTCACCGTCGAAAGTCGGCTGGAAGCCGGCCAAAACGTACGAGTCAAAACGGGTGCCTTTGCTGGGTTTGAGGGGACCATTGTTCGCCGCGAAAACGAGACAAGATTGTTGGTTGCTGTCCGGTTCATGGATCAAGGCGTCAGCGTTAAGCTTGACGATTGCCAACTGGAACCGCTGTAGTCATCCGTGATAATTAGTCATCCGTGATAAATCGACGATTCAACTGACGACCTCAACAACACCTATCGCGCTGATCACAGGCATCACCGGTCAAGACGGTTCGTACTTGACGGAACTGCTGCTTGGCAAAGGATACGTGGTGCATGGCATTGTCCGCCGCAGCAGCACGACGACTCGTTTGCGATTGGACCAGCACTTCTCGGACCCTCTGACGTACAACAAGCGGTTGTTTTTGCACTATGCGGATCTGGACGACACAACAACGATCCGGCGCATCCTGACCAAGACGCGTCCGAATGAACTGTACCATCTGGCCGGTCAAAGCCACGTCGGAGCTAGCTTTGATATTCCCGAAACAACGTGCCAATTCACGGCGATGGGGACGTTGAAACTGTTGGAGATTATCCGCGATCTGGACGATCGACCGAAGCTGTTGCATATCAGCAGCAGCGAAATTTTTGGTCGGCCCGATGATTCGCCCCAAAATGAACTGACGCCCATGCGACCGGTGACACCTTATGGGATTGCCAAGGCATTTGCGACCCAAATGGTCAGGCTGTACCGCGAGTCGTTTGGATTGTTTGCCTGCAACGCGATTTGCTACAACCATGAATCGCCGCGGCGCGGTGAATCGTTTGTCACGCGCAAGATCACTCGTGCCGCTGCTGCGATCGCCGCAGGTGCACCGGACAAGTTGAAACTCGGTTCACTAGATTCGCGTCGCGACTGGGGCTTTGCACCGGAGTTTGTGGAGGCGATGTGGCGAGCGATGCAACAGCCGATACCCGATGACTACGTCATTGCCACGGGCGTCCAGTACAGCGTCGAAGATTTCCTGTCCGCCGCCTTTGATTCGGTCGGCTTGAAGTGGCAAGACCACGTGGAACAAGATCCCCGATACATGCGGCCCGCCGAAGTTCAACGATTGGTGGGCGATCCATCCAAAGCGGCTCGTGTATTGGGCTGGAAAGCTGAAACTGTTCTCCCCACGCTTGCCCAGATCATGGTCCAAAGCGACAGCCAACTTTTGCGGAACACTCGAAAAGAGTGCTGATGTTGGGCTGTTCGGTATTTCGTATTAACAAAGATGTTTAGCGACGCAACTTCTGAGGGAAAAGTAAGTGGTGGCGACTTTCAGTCGCGAACCCCAGGAACGTCGGCTGCAAGTCGACGCCACGTCGAGAGGGATCAGCTGACAAAAAAAACAGTTCGAAATGCGACCTAAAAGAGCCTTTCGACCTCAGAGTTTGAACAGCCTAGGGCAAGGTTCCTGCCGAGCTTGGTGCGGATTTCTAATTCCATGAACTTCTTCCGAGAATCTTGCTACTGGATTGCTGCTGGCATCCTCACACTGATGCCGCTCGTCCTAGCGATCGACTTCGGCGGCGTCTTGCGCTGGACCCAGTACATGGCGGCACTCGCCGTCATTGTCCCGGCTTTGCTGACAGCCATCGCGTGGCTCAGCTCGCGCGACCGTGGCCAAGCCCGCCAGCACGTCCTACTAGTTCCCCTTTTGCTTTGGGTTGTAGCGGTTTGGTTGCAGACCATACCGTTGCCAGGCGCTATCGTGAAGTGGCTCAGTCCTGGATCGGCGTCCGCGTACACGACGTGGATCGAACCGTACTTCACCGCTGCCGAACTGCCGCGATTCTTCCCCGTTTCAGTCAGCGTCACTGAGACGCGACATTCGCTCGCCATGTTGTGCGTTATCGTCGCCGTTGTGTGGTGCTCGGCCATTGTTTTCAATTCCAGAGTGCGGATTGGCATGTTGCTCAGCGGTCTGGCTCTGGCCGGAGCGTGCGTCACCGCGCTAGGTTTATCTCGACTGGTGTTTCCCGACGCTCCGTTATTTGGATACGAAGAACACCTCCGCGCAAGCGGTTTTGGCATGTTCATTAACCGCAACAACGCCGCGCTGATGTTGAACTTGGGACTTGCCTGCAGCCTGGGTTTACTATCTTGGCGGCTGACCGCATTGACGGGGATTGAAGTCGATGATCCTGAATTCGAGTTCAATGATCTGCTTTCGTTGATCAGTGATCGTCAATCGTTCGTGGGAGTCATCTCAGCCGCGTTGTGCGTTAGCGGTCTGCTTGTGAACGGATCACGTGGTGGTGTCGTTGCCGCGATGATGGGATTCTTGCTTGCCTTTGGCTGGGTGCGCCAGCGTCGGGGGTTAGTCAGTTATCCCGTCATTGCAACGGTGATCGCGCTGTGTGTTGCCGTGCTGCTTGTCCCTACGAACTTAAGCCTCGAATCGATTAAAAGGCTTGAGTTTTTGGCCAGTGAGAATCAACAAACTCTGCTCAACGATGGTCGACTGCTGCATTGGCCAGACGGTCTTCGAGCCGCAGCCGCCTACTTCCCGTCGGGCGCAGGTTTGGGAACCTATGGAGACGCCGTGCTGCCGTATCAACAAACGAGTGCTGGCAGCGGTTTTCATCATGCCGACAATCTGTGGGTTGAGCTAGTTACCGAGCAAAGCATTTGGGGGTTGGTTCTCGCGCTATCGATTCTGCTGCTCGTGATTCGTTCGCTCAGTCACATGGCGGACTCTCCCGATCCGATCGATCAAGGGCTTCGCATTACCGGTTGGTTCACCGTCACAGCCATTGTCGTATCGCAGTTCTTTGATTTTGGCTTGATACTTCCGGCCAACTTGTTTGCGGTGGCATTGTTGTTGCCCACCATCATTGCTCGTGACGTCGCAGCGGGCACTTCGCGAGAACTAGAAGATGCCGATTTCGTCGTGGACGCCGATGATGATCGAGATCAAAACGAGTTGCAGGAATCAACATCAACCAGACAACGCAGCCGCAAACGTTACCTGTTCGACGGACGCCGAACGCTACCCTGGTTGCTTGCATCCGCCGCCATCCCACTTGTGCTCTTGCCGCTAGCGTTATGGAGGTTGCATGCGGATGCGGAAATCGAAGTATTCAAACGAGGTCTTGTATCACAGCTCGCGTGGGTACCAACAGACGACGATGCCCTTGAACAATGGATCGATCGCTTGTCGGCGCACGAGCAAACCGATTCTTCTCCGATTACCCAGCAGTTGCTCAGCGAAGTAGCTTATTACCGTGCACAGTTGCATGATGTTGCCGAACAGTCGCCAGCAAGCCGTGACGAAGCCATCAAAATGTACCGAGAAACCAGTCCGGCGCGGCGTCGATTGCAATGGTTAAGATCACGAGCGAAGGATGAATCGACGGTTGGCGCTGGCGGTTCAGTAACTGCCACTGCACCGACAATCGTCGCCGGTCAACCAGTGAATTCAAACGACTGGTACCGCAAGTCCCTGGAGCATTCCAATGCTGCGTTGAGACTTCGCCCGCTGTCCAACGAAGCGCGGCCGTACCAAGTCTACCTCGACTTTGTGCATCAAGACCGCAAGCGGACGCATTTGGCCATTGAGCAGTTGTCGCGATTGTATTTCTGTGAGCCTGCGTCGTTGATCTCGATCGCCATTCTGGCGGCTGATGGAAGCGACAATGAGCTGGCAATCAATATTTTGAAGACGGCGATTAGCTCTCAACCGAGCCTGACCGCGACCGCACTTGCCCAGGCAGAGCGACATGGGATTGAGGAACTGGGGAGCATCGTGCCTGCGTCCAGTCAAAACTATCGTGCGACCGCCAGTTACCTGCTGACGCAAAGGTCCACCGCCACCGAGTTGCTTGCGGAGGCCTACGCTGGGTTGAGTTGCGATACGTGCAAAACACAATCCGAGCGAGCAGCGTGCGAGCAACTTGCCGGCGATATCGCCTTTCGCCTGGAACGATTGCCCGAGAGTTTCGAACGATACCAAACGGCACTGAAGTACGATCCAACGAATGCGACAATGCGATTGACATTGATCTCGCGATTGCGACAAGATGGCCAACGACGCGAGGCACTCTCGGAAGCTCGTCGTGCCCGGCTGATAATCCCAGGCGACGATCGGTTCACGACACAAATTGAAGAAATGGCCGCCGAAGATATCAATGCCGTCGAGAGTCAATGAATCAGGTATCCGGGTTACTTCAACGTTAGTGTTTAGGCTTTAGCCGATTCTTTCCAGGACAAAACGCCTAAAGGCTGGACACCAACCTCTCGCGAATATCAATTGATTTAAGTTTGTGCCAGTGGTACCGAACGTTTTATCCATAATCTTACCCTCCTTAACAACTAACATCAGAGTTCTACAGTGCTTGCTATTATCGGCCTCGGGTACGTTGGGTTACCCCTTGGATTGCAATTCGCCCGCAGCGGCGTCAAAGTTCTCGGATTGGATATCGACGACGCCAAAGTCGACGCAATCAATGCTGGCCGATCCTACATCCATCACATCTCCTCCGAATCAATCGTCGAGCAAACAAAAGCGGGGCGGCTCACTGCAAGTACTGATTTTGCCAAGATCCGCGATTGCGATGCTGTGATTATCTGCGTCCCCAGCCCGCTGAACAAAAACCGCGAACCAGACATTTCGTATATCTTGAAAACCGGCGAAGCCATCGCTCCCTATCTGCAGTCCGGGACCCTCGTGGTGTTGGAATCCACGACCTACCCCGGCACGACGGATGAAGACTTGCTGAGCGTCCTCGAAGCCGGTTCTAAACTGAAAGCTGGTAAAGATTTTCATCTTGCCTTTTCGCCAGAACGGGAAGACCCTGGAAACCCAGACAGCCAAGTCGCGATCATTCCCAAAGTCGTCGGCGGGCTGACGCAGCAATGTTTGGATAAAGCCATCGCCCTGTATTCGCAAGCGGTAAAGCGAGTGGTGCCAGTGAGTAGCTGTCGTGCCGCCGAAGCGACCAAATTGCTCGAGAATATTTTTCGCAGTGTCAACATCGCGCTGGTGAATGAACTGAAACTGGTTTACGGTGCGATGGGAATCGACGTTTGGGAGGTGATCGAAGCAGCCAAGACAAAGCCATTCGGTTACATGGCGTTTTATCCAGGGCCTGGATTGGGCGGGCACTGTATTCCCATCGATCCGTTTTACTTAACTTGGAAAGCTCGTGAGTACGGCCAAGCAACGCGATTCATCGAACTGGCCGGCGAGATCAATACGTCGATGCCCAAGCATGTGGTCTCGCGAGTTGCCGAAGCACTCAATACAGTGAAGAAACCGCTCAATGGCAGCAAGGTGTTGCTTGTGGGCCTGGCGTACAAAGCGAACGTGGACGATGACCGTGAATCACCGACATACGTGTTGATGGACCTGCTCACAGCGGCCGGTGCAATTGTCGACTACTACGATCCCTACGTACCAGTCATTCGCCCCTCACGCGAACATGCCCATTGGGCCGGCACGAAAAGCGTTGCCTGGGATGAAAAGACCATTTCCAGCTATGACGCGGTACTCATATCCACCGCTCATGCTAACGTCGATTATGCGAAGCTCGTTGATTGGTCGCCACTTGTCATCGACACTCGCAATGCCACCCGAGCATTGCAGCCAAATCCGAAAATCGTGCTCGCCTAGTCACTCGCTACTAGTTTCAACTATTTCGTGCTGACCACCGAAGAACGCAACGCTCTGATCATTGCTGCTTTGAAGCAGCGGATGCCGCACGTGACCAACTTCAGCCACGATGTCGGTTTGCCCACCCGGCCAGTGGGACATCGCAGTGGTATCATGACGTCCACGGAAATCATCCGCAGCTACCGCAAGGACCATCGACGACAGAGCCAGCACGTGGAACCACAACACGTTATCGAAGTATTGCAGCAAGCCAAAATCCAACGTTGGGTGCTAATGGGCTTGTATGGTTATGTTGGCTATCTCGCCATGCCTCGCGCCACTCAAGATGTCGACATTTTGGTCAGTGAAGACGAACTTGAGCAGGTTATTGCTGCGATCTGCAATCGTTGGCCAGCGTTGATCGTTGATCGGCAATCTGTCGTCGTTCGATTTCGTGATCCAGGCGAAGTGGCCATTGACGGCGAAATGAAGCAGGTCATCGATGCCATGTTACCATCCAATGCCTGTTACGAAGCCATACTCGACCGTTACCATACACTCGATGCAACTACTGGTCACCGCATACCGATTATCGAAGCCGCCTGTGCCAGCAAATTCGCCGCGTTGTTTTCCCCGTATCGCGAGTGGGAAAAAAAATCGTATGATGCAGGTGATTTACGAAGTATCATGGGGCCCAACGCCGCTACTCTGGACCGTGATTTACTTAAGCAGCTAGGTGACCTTGTCTATCCTAACGGCGGCCAGGAACTTTTAGAATTCTTGCAACTGACTATCGACAAGAAACCGTTCCCAATCTAGCCCCTAGCAGCATTTTTTGTCGTGACCCCAACAACACCTCACTTACGACTCGTCATCACTGGTGGAGCCGGCTTCATTGGTTCTAATCTGGTGCGAATGGCAATTGCTGACGGCCACGAAGTCCTTAACTTCGATTGTCTGACCTATGCAGGGAATCTTGCTTCGCTTGCTGACGTTGACAATCATCTGTCGTATCAGTTTTCACCAGTAGATATCACCGACTTTGACTCGGTGGTGCGCCAGATCGATGCCTACCGGCCCGATGCAATTATGCATCTCGCAGCCGAAAGTCATGTAGATCGCTCGATCGATGGTCCCGGACAGTTCATCCAGACCAATGTTGTCGGCACCTACAATCTGTTGGAAGCCAGTTTGAAGTATTGGCGATCACTGTCACCGGACGAGGCCAAGCGATTCCGCTTGCTTCACGTTTCCACCGACGAAGTGTACGGGTCGTTGGGGCCTCAGGGACGGTTCACGGAAACGACTCCCTACGATCCCCACTCGCCGTACTCCGCCAGCAAGGCCTCGTCGGACCACCTCGCCCGCGCTTGGCACGACACCTACAAGCTTCCAGTCATCGTCACCAACTGTAGCAACAATTACGGCCCATATCAGTTCCCTGAGAAGTTGATACCTGTCGTGATATTGAAATGCTTGCGTGGCGAACCGATACCGGTTTACGGAAAAGGCGAAAACGTTCGTGACTGGTTATACGTGACCGATCATTGCCGAGCGTTATTGACGGTGCTGTGCCGTGGTGTGCCAGGTGACACGTACAACATTGGTGGCAACAACGAGAGAACAAATCTTGAGTTAGTGCAAACCCTGTGTTGTCTGCTCGATGAACTGCGTCCGTGCCCCACAGGCAAACCGCATCAAGACAAGATCACCTTCGTCACCGATCGTCCCGGTCACGATTTGCGTTACGCAATTGACGCATCGAAAATTGAACGAGAACTCGCTTGGTCGCCACAAGAAACTTTCGAGAGTGGCTTTCGTAAAACCGTCCAGTGGTACCTGGACAATCAATCCTGGTGGCAAAACATTCTGTCCGGCGATTACCGTTTAGAACGCATTGGTATCCAGTCACCATGAAAGGCATCATTCTCGCTGGCGGTTCTGGGACACGCTTGCATCCAATGACGCGCGTTGTCAGCAAGCAACTGATCCCGGTCTACGACAAGCCGATGATTTACTATCCGTTGTCGACGCTGTTGTTGGCCGGAATCAAAGACATCCTGGTGATCTCCACGCCCTTGGATTTGCCGCTATTTGAACGACTGTTGGGCGATGGTAGCCAATGGGGTGTCTCGTTCACCTACGCCGTGCAAGCGAAACCGGAGGGATTGCCGCAAGCGTTTACCATCGGTGCGAAGTTCATCGGTGACGATCGAGTCGCATTGGTGCTCGGGGATAACATTTTCTACGGTCAAGGATTCCGTAGCATGTTAGCCAAAGCCGCCAGCAAGACGTCCGGTGCGACCGTGTTCGGCTATCACGTTGTCGATCCACGTGCGTACGGAGTCGTTGAGTTTGATCAACACGGCAAAGCTATTTCGATCGAAGAAAAGCCAGCGAATCCCAAAAGTGAGTATGCTGTCACTGGGCTATACTTTTTCGATAACGACGTTGTTGAAATTGCGACATCGCTGAAGCCGTCCGCTCGCGGTGAGCTGGAGATTACCGACGTCATTCGCACCTACTTGGAAAGAGGCGACCTAGGCGTTGAACACTTTTCGCGAGGCTTCGCTTGGCTGGACACCGGCACCAAGGACTCGCTGCTGGACGCTTGCAATTTCGTCGCCGCCGTCGAAAAACGGCAAGGACTCAAGATTGCGTGCCTGGAAGAAATCGCGTTCCTGATGAAGTTCATTGACGCCGAGCAATTGAAGACACTGGCATCACAATCCAAAAACGAGTACAGCGACTACCTCCGCTCGCTGATTCCCAAGTAACTTGCGATTTCCCGCAACATAACCCTCCCAGACTTGGGAGGGCTTCCGCTTCAGGACGCTGCCCAGCGCACGAGTATCCGTTCCATCTTCGTCGCTCGATTTGGTTGATTCCCTTTCGTAGTCAGTATCAACGAAAGGCACACTGCGCCGATACGCTCAGCAGTCCAGTGCCGTTTCGCACGGTGGTCGGTTTGCGTCCAACTAAACGATCGATTTTGCGCAACTATCGCTTGTGCACCCTGGTCAAAATTGCATCCGCAATCTAGTCTACTAATCATCTTTGTATGCAATTCGATCGTCATCACAGGTCCACGTTTTTCCCCGGGTGTGTCACCCAAGGAGACGAAGTCCGCGCCGATACAAACGATGGATAAATAGGACTCCGTGGCTCAAGTCACTTCAGGTTTAGACTCGAAATCGATTCTCATTGGAGCGGACTGAACATGCCGTCCCCCGAACAGCGATTTATCGATTCTTGGAGAATTGCGAGCTAGGTGTTGGATCGTTTGCGCAACGAAGAGCTACGTCAGCTCGATGAGAGTGAAGGCGCCAAAATGAATTCCCGCCGCTCTTCGGAGAATGCTCAATTCAGTGGAATGGCGATTTTCCAGTCCTGGATGATGCGACTTCGCGTTATCGAATCTCACTACCCAAAAACTTAGTACCTTCCCTTGCCATCGCCCCTGGACACTGCCGAATTTCTTGCCGAGCGCCACGCCGCCATGCTGGCTCAGACTGGCTTTGTGGGCGTCGATGAAACTGACCCAACGGCTCCATCGGGACACGCTTACGGGATTCGAGTCAGCAGTCGTTTAACGAGCGATTACCGGCGACGATGGAGGAAACAAGCGGTGGATGTGACCCCCGAAGAAGTGATTGAATGCTTCAACCAAGCAAAAATTAAGAACTGGGTACTGATGGGCTTGCACGGATAGGTGGGATACTTGCCCATGCCACGAGCGACCCAGGACGTCAACGTCATGGTTCCCTACAAGCCAGAAGAATAAAGCCGCGCAAGCGATCGAGAAGCGTTGGCCGACGTTAACCAAACAAGAGTTATCACAAGTCATTCGCTTTGCCGACGTGCAAGATTGTGACAGCGAAGGCAAGCCGAAGCCGGTGATCGATGTGATGGTACCGTGGAGCCCATTCCAAGAACTGATCTTGAAGGAACATGTGCTTATCGACGCAGAAACCCCCAGCCATTATCCGACTTTGGAGGCGGCGATCGTGTCAAAGTACGCGCCACTGGTATCACCGCACCGATCTTGGGACAAGAAGCAACAAGACGCCGTTGACCTGCGTCGCATCATTAAAGGTAACGAGAAGTCGATTGATCGCGAGCGGCTGCGAGCTCTAGGTGACTTAGTTTGGGAGCGAGGCGGCGCCGACGTTTTACATTTCATTGAACTTGCCCTCCAAGACCAACCGTTCCCAGCATAAGCAGCACTTGGTACTAACCGCCTCGCAACTCATGCAGTGGACCATCGAATTACCGCAGCGCGAACATCAGCTCAGCTTCAACCGTCGTCGCTGGGAAGAAGTGCTCGCCGATCGTCGTTTGTCTCAGCTTCCGTTTCGTATCGAGACCAACGCCTACGGACAAATCCTGATGAGTCCTCCAGCATCGAGTGGCCACAGTTGCCGCCAAGGCGATATCGCCTTTCGCTTACGTCAATCGCTCGGCGGACGAGCGCTCCCCGAATGCCCAGTTTCGACACTGGACGGGGTCAAAGCAGTCGACGTCGGTTGGTACTCCGATGAAAGATTCGCCGAAGTGGACGGGCAACCCGCATTTGAGATCGCGCCTGAAATATGTGTCGAAGTCTTGTCGCCCAGCAACACCGACGCTGAGATGCATGCGAAACGTAAACTCTACTTTGAGGCTGGCGCCGACGAAGTCTGGATTTGTGAACTCGATGGAGCGATGAGTTATTACCACTGCGATAATCCGGCCACCGCCCGAACGAATTCGCCACGCTGCCCTGATTTCCCACTCAGGTTTTGAATGGCAGAGCCCAATAACGGATTATATCGCGCCGTAACCAGCTAACCATCAACGACGACTTTCCCTTGGATGGCGCGAGCATACGCCGTTGGTGTCAAGGCTTTAGTCGATCCTTCCCTAAACAGAACTCTTAAAGGCTGACAATCAACCATTCGTGAACATCAACTGTCATAAGCTCGTGCTATTCGCATCTGAAGTAATTCATATATGAGCACTAGCAAAACTTGTGAAATTCAGGCAAGCAACGCGGCCGTGACCGTTTCGATGGCGGATCGGTTGACTGACTTGGGCAGCATTCCTGCAAATCGAGTGCGAGCGATACCCGCACCGGGAAGTGCCACACTCGACGACGTGATCGCAGCCAATCAATCCGGCGATCCATTGTGTGAACTCGTTGACGGTACATTGGTGGAAAAAGCGATGGGGTGGCGAGAATCGTTGCTGGCAATGGTGATTGGACGGTGGCTGGGCAATTTTCTCGAATCGCATCCGCTTGGAGTGGTCACAGGGCCCGACGGGATGACTCGATTGTTCGGCCAAACTGTACGTGCCGCAGACGTTGCTTTCGTCAGTTGGCAACGACTGCCAGGTGGGCAACTGCCGGTTGAGCCGATTCCGAACTTGGTGCCCGATTTTGTGGTAGAAGTGCTCAGTGTCAGCAACACACGCAGCGAAATGGCGAGAAAACGTCGTGAGTATTTCCAGGCGGGAGTTCGGTTGGTGTGGATGGTCGATCCCGATGCTCGCTCGGTGGCAATCTTTAGCGATCCCGAATCATTCCGGGTTGCCAACGATGAACAGACGATCGATGGCGGTGATGTGCTGCCTGGCTGGCAAGTCGTTCTTGGCAAACTGTTCTCCGAATTGGATCGACGCGGTTAGAGATCGTCGAGTGTTCGGTGAACGAGCGCCGATCTGGTTGTGAGTAACGACGAAACGATTCGCGATGATCACGACAGTCCTTGGAAAGAAGTACTAGAGAGATATTTTCCTGAATTCCTGTCGCTGCTGTTTCGCGTGATCGACTGGATTGTCCGTTTGCCCGCATCGCAAGAGTTAGAATTCATAACGTCATTGCGACGGTTGGAGGAAGAGCGACAAATGCCGTATATCACGAGTATCGAGCGCATCGGAATTGAGCAAGGAATTCACCAGGGTGAAGTTGGATTGCTTCTACGGTTGATCAAGACGAAATTTGGCACTCCTCATCAAGGCATCGTCGATCAAGTGCAAGCCGCTGATGCCGAGACTTTGCAGTGTTGGTCCGAGCGCATCCTGAGTGCAGAAACCCTTGCGGAACTCTTTGAATAAAGAGCAATCATGGTCGACTTCCGCTCCGCAGTATGCAGTTGTCAGGGGGGAATCGAGTGATGATGCAATTCAGATCAACAGCGAAAACCAAGCACCCTCGCAACAAGCTCCGTCGCCCAAATGGAAAAAGTCCTACGTCAGTTTGACACCCACACCGAAGCAGAGCAGGCCGAGTTTCTTGACGATAATCAGCTCACTTGTGAAATGCGTTTTCAAGCATTCATGCAGATAATGGCGCCCTATTATCATGCTTCCTCCGGATTTCAAAGACTTTATCGGACTGATGATCTCCAATCGCGTAAAGTTTGTGATGATTGGGGGGTATGCCTACAATCTGTATCGAAATCCCCGAGCGACGGGTGATATCGATTTTCTTGTAGGCCTCGATTCCGATAATGAAGCACGCATAAGGCAAACGCTTATTGATTTTGGCTTTGGTTCGACACTTTCTTCCGCGGATCAACCGCTGCTAGTCGATGGGAAAGTCATCATGCTCGGACGTGCTCCCTTACGCATCGACATCCTAACCAAAATCGACGGCGTGGAGTTTGCTGAGGTTTACGAAACCAGCCGGAGCATTGAACTCGATGGGCTGATACTTCCTGTAATTTCTCCAACGACACTTTTGAAAAACAAGCGTGCTTCGGCACGTCCCAAAGATTTGCCTGACATTATTGCACTCGAAGCTTGGCTTGCATCGCAGGATTGAAAACGCCCCCAACCGCCTTTGTTGCCAGCTGCTAACCGTCAAATCAAGACTTTGTTGACTTCGCGTGAGTTGCAAATCCACGCCACTAGCTACACATACCTTTGTCCTCAACGCTCTCAAAATCATCACTCGCCGCTGACGCCGCTCCTGGCTACGAGCTAATCCTCGAAGCCGGCCGCGCGGAGAAGCACTATTGGGCCGACCTGTGGCGTTACCGCGAGCTTTTTCAAGTCCTCGCTTGGCGGGACGTATCGGTTCGTTACAAGCAAACGGTCATCGATTTCCTCATCAGTTTTTCGCTGCTGGTGCTGATGATGATCTGGTACGCCTGGCTTCCCGGTTGGCAAATCCTGCTGTTGCCCGTTTTCGTTGCCTTGGCGTTTTTGGCTAGCCTTGGCCCAGCCCTGTGGATCACAGCGCTGAACGTCAAGTACCGTGACTTTCGCTACATCATTCCCTTCATTGTTCAGTTCGGTTTGTACATCTCGCCGGTCGGATTCAGCAGCAGTGTGATCCCCGAGAAATGGCGGCTCCTTTATTCAATCAACCCCGTCGTCGGGGTCATCGATGGCTTCCGCTGGTGCATCCTCGGTGAATCATCGATCTACTGGCCCGGATTCCTAGCCAGTCTGCTAGTGACCACTTGGTTCCTCTGGTTCGGCATCCGCCAGTTCCGCAGGATGGAAAAATCCTTCGCTGATTTGATCTAATTTCTGTTATTTTGTTCGGTTTATTCATCATTTTCTGTAGAACGTCAATGGCTGGCATCGCACCAAAGCGTGCGGCACAGCGGTTGTCGTCCCCCCGAAATTGGTTGACATGCGGTCAGCGCTCAACCATAATTTCGCGATTCTTGTCAACTTATACGGGTTTTAAGGGTTTTGACGATGGCATTCTTTAAGCGAAATCGTGTCCGTAATTCCTCTGCGCGTCGTCGATCCAGCTCGTATCGTCGCCGTTCCCTGTTCGAGTCGCTCGAAAATCGACATCTGTTGGCGTTCAACTTTCTGCCCGTCAACGTGCATCCGACAGGCGATTCAGCCCCAGCGGATCTGACGACTGGAGCTACCGGTGTGTACTTCAGTGCCCAAGATGGTGTTGATGCTCCGACGGATTTGTTTTTCCACAACGGAAATACGGTTACCCCAGAAAGTTCTCCGAATTTCGTCAAGATCGCGGGCACGAATGTTAGCCCGACACAGATTACTCGTGTGGGCAACGATATCTTCTTTACAAACTCGGCGGCGGATGCGCTGTACCGCGTTACTGGCACTGGCGCTGCGACTCAGATCGTAACGACAGGTGAAACGGAGATCGGAAACCTCACCGCCTTCGGTACAACGTTGGTCTACATCGAGGATGGGTCATTACGCAGAGTAACGCCTGCATCACCATCATCGTTGCTGATTGTCAATGGCGATTTCGACAATCTTGTTGCCAAGTCGTCGGGTGGGAAACAAGGCGTTTACATGTCGCAGTCGACCGTCGGTGGGACTTCGCTTGCCCGATACGGATTCATAACCAATGACAATTCTGGGGCCGTATTTTTCTTTGCCGGCCACACGGTGTTCGATGCTAACGCCCCGATCGCGAATATTACCGCCGTCGGCGATCGTGTTTACTTTTCAACCGGTACTCTCGGTACTTCACCGACTCACCCATCCAGTGCCGCGGGGACCTTGTTTGCTTACGATGGAGCTGTTGATGACTCGCTAAACCCGATGACCACGGGCGGCTCGTATTTGATTTTTACTGGCACCAACAACGTCAATCGCATTGTTTCGGCCAACCCCACACCTGCGACCCCAGCAACGAATCGCGTTTATTACACCAATAGTGCGAACCAAGTCTTTAGCATTCTCGCCAATGCCGCAGGAGGTTCAGCGGGTGCACTGATTACTGGCGGTACCGGTGCCTCGTTATTAACCGCGACCGGAACGCACGCCTTCTTTGTGTCCGGCGGCAGCCTACGTGCTATCAGTGGCACGACTCAGACTGCGGTTACTGCGACTACGGTGGCGCCGACTCAGTTGTACGCGATTGGCAACACGCTGTACTTCCAAGGCCTTAACAACAAGCTGGGACCAACCGTTGGCCGTGAATTGTGGTCCTCCGATGGAACCACGGGCGGCACTAACCAGATCTTCGATTACCTCAATCCCACGACCGCTGGCTCTGTGCTGACGGCGAATAGCAACCCTGCGAACTTCGGCGACTTCAACTCGCTGCCGTTCATGGCTGCATCAGGCACACGTTTGACTGATCCAGCCAACACGCGAGCTGCTACTGGGAACGAGTTTTGGGTTCCGCAAAACGCCTTCTTGCAGTTGACGTTTGATGCCTCCGGTTTGTCCGTCGTGGACAGCAATCTTGGCACAGCGATCAACGATACCATTACCGTAAGCTCAGGAACGAATACCCTGGGTGCCGCATCGATCGTACTGACCGTGGCCAACGCCGACAACGCGTTCATCACATATAACCCCAACGGCGTCCCGCTGTATCCAGCCGGCGTAGAGTTCACGAACTTGAATCGTACCGTGACGATCCCGTTCTCTACGATCGCCAACAACTCGACCATCACGATCAATCCTGGTACTGGCAACGACATCGTCAATGTGTCCGGAACGATTCAGCGGGCGCTGAATATCAATGGTGGCGCGGGAGCAACGGATGCCATCAACGTGACGGGTGGGTTGTCGCTTGGATCCACGACCAACCAAGGCAACCTGACGTTTGACGCCGAAACGATTACGACCGCCGGCCCAGGTATCAATACGGGCGTTGGTACGACCGCGGGCACAGTAAACTTTACAGGCTCAACAATCTTTTCCGCTGCGGCCATCTTAACTTTCAACGCAACGACCTCGGGTGAGGTCACTATGAACGCGACGAGTTCGATCACCGCCGGCCCGATAGTTACCAGCGGAGCCACGACGTCCGCGAACATCACGTTGACATCGCCGAATCAGGCTCTCGGCACCCTGAACGCCCATTTGTCTACAATCTTGGTTCGCCCACTTCCAGGCGGGGCGATTAATCTCGGCGGTCCGATTGAGCCGTCGTTTACTCCAGGTCTGTTGGAGCTGAGTGGCTTTGAAGTTTCTTCAATGAATGGTCAAACAGTCCAGATCGGCGACGTTGATAGTGGGGCGATCACGTTTGTCGATACGGTCAGTACCTCCACCAATCCCACTCACCAGACGCTTAACCTCGTCACCGGCGACGAAATCATCGACTCCAGTATCGGAGACTTTGATTTGACCGCGCGCGTGGTTTCCATGACCGCACCCAACGGAATCTCCAGTACCACGGATCCCGGACTGGGGCTGCGCATTGACTCGTTGACCACGAATTCCAGCGGCAATAACGGGGACCAGTTTCTGCGAGCGGCGACCGTGCTCAATACCGACACCTCGATCGATATCACGAGCTTCAACGCGGGCATCGGAACAATCAATCTCAACGGGGGCACGTTCAATTATGTCGCCAGCAATGCGATCAATAATGCGTCCAACCTGAATGTTGGCGGCGTGCTGTCGCCGACGGTATCATCAGCGACCCTGGCAATGGGCACGTTTACCGATACGGTGAATAACGTCGCTCTGACCGGCGGTGCTATCGTTGGCAGTGGCTCGGGTCAATTGACCAGTACGACGACATTCGATGTCCAGCGAGGTCTCGTCACCGCGGGGCTTGCCGGGACCGCGGGCTTAACTAAATCAACGTCGGGTAATGCCACCCTATCGGGAGCAAACACGTATACGGGCACGACCCAGATCAATAGCGGTAAGTTCGTCGCCGCAAGCAATTCGGCCCTCGGCAGCGACGTGACGATTAACTCCGGCGGTACACTCCGTCTGAGCACCAGTGACACGTTCTCCGAGCCCATTACTAGTAACGGCGGAGTGATCGTTGTTGACGCCGACGTCACGCCAACACTTAGTGGTGCGATCACCTTAGCCGGCACCGGGACCCAATTTGGTGACTCCGCCGATGTCGGCGTCGTTCAACAAGTGGTGTCCGGCCAGATCAGTACGGTCAATCGAAATCAAACGAGCACGCCGGTCGCCTTGGCGAGCTTCGGTGGCATCAATATCGGTGACAGCTTCACCGGCTCGTTCGAATATGACGTTGCCGATGCAAACCAGCTTTCTCCTGGGTTGAATAACTTTACGCCGCTGCAATCGCAGCTCGTTTCGATTGTGATCGACGGCAAAACGTTCTCGGCGCGACTCGGCGGAACGGGAGTCATTGATGTCGTCAACGGACCTCAGGACGTCATTCTTACGAGAGGCGTGACACCAGTATTGCCTGCTGGTTGGACCGTCAATTCTGGTTCGTCTCAAGCAATTATTGGATATGTCGATCCATCAGGCACTGTATTGTCAAACACCAACCTGCCGAGCACTATTGATCCCGCACAATGGACCGTCGGTGGGGTCAATCTTTTGTTCCCAGGCTCCGTTTCTGCATCGGGCGATGGGCCGTTCAATGACGTGTTTATTGAAGGCATTACGAATTTCACAGCCTCGACGCCTGCAAGTGGAACACTGACGCTAAGTGGTACGGTCACCGGTGCGAACGGTTTCAGCTCGACCGCCGATCGCTTGATCATTACGAACAACTCCAACAATTTCGCGGGTGCTGTCTCGATTGATGACGGCACGACCGAGATACTGCAACCTAACGCCCTCGGCACGACTGCCGGAAACACAACCGTTGCCTCCGTCGCGACGTTACAACTGAATAACGCTGCCGGTATGACGATCGCCGAACCACTCTCTGTCGCGGGGACCGTCAATAACGCCGTCGGCAACAATACGCTCACAGGTGCCGTATCACTGACCGGTTCTTCGACCTGGGACGTTGATCCTGCAACTACCTTGAACGTCTCCGGTGCAATCACTGGTGCTGGCAGTCTGACCAAAGTCGACGCCGGTTTGTTGACTCTCTCCGGAACGAATAGCTACGGTGCTACTACCGTAAGCGGTGGCACTGTCAACGTCACGGGTACCACAACCACAACGTCAGCGACGATCGATAGTGGCACCACCCTCGGATTGACCGCGACCACATCCGTACTGAATGTCGGCGCGGTGACTGTGAACGGTACGTTGAGCTCAACACCATCGGCCAGTCTCGTTGGTGGTCCAGTCAACATCAATAGCGGTGGACTATTGACAGCCACCGGTGGTACGCTGAATGCCGCCATCAATGGTGCTGCGGGTTCAACCATCACCGTTACCGGTGCGACGAGCATGGGTAACAATACTGCAACTGGCTTCAACACCAGTGGTGCACTCAACGTGACATCGACCACGCTCACCATCAGCGATTCCAACGGTGCCCAACTTGCCGGTGCCACGACGCTAACCGCTGGCACGATTGTGGCCGCCGGTGGTGTGATCCTTGCCGGTGGAACCCTCACGAGTACCGGAACCAGCCTCGTTACCGCTCCCGTCAACGCGACTGACGGTACGATCAATTCCACCAGCGGTACATTGACGCTCGGCAACGGCTCTGCCGCTGGCCTAGTCGGTGGTAACTTCAATATCTCCTCCGGTGCGACGGTCGTAATCACCGACAGCGATGGCAGTGCTCTGCAAAACACTGCAGTCGCTGGCACGCTTACGGCGGCTGGTGGAATCAGTGTCAATAGCGGTAGCACGCTCTCCGGTACCGGTACAGTAAATGCCAGTGTCTCTGGAACAGGCACCTTTGCTCCGGGCGCCACAGCCGGCACTTCCGTCGGACTCTTGACTGTCAACGGTAATTTCACGCCTGCAGGTACTCTGTCCATCCAAGTCAATCCGCCTGCAAACAATCCAGGGGTCAACTACGACCAGATCGCAGTCAACGGAACCGTGAATCTCTCCGCCGCGACGTTTAACTTCACTGGTAATCCTGGCGCCGTCGCCGTGAATCAAATCGCGACGTTGATCGCCAACGATGGTGCCGATGCAACAACCCATGTGGGCGCAACTCCTGCCCAATTCTCCAATGTTACGATCAATGGAAACAACTATCGACTGTTCTTTACAGGCAACGATGGCAACGATGTGGTTCTGATCGAGATCACTCCGTCTCCAGTCATCTATGTCGACGACAGTTTCACGCAATTCCCCGGCCAGGTCATTCCTGATGCGGACCTAGGCACCACTGGCAATCAACCTGGACTGTTCGGGATCAACGCCTTCACGAACTTCACAAGCGTGTTCGATCCGCTTACTTCGACTTCAGACGCGAATATCATCGTAAACTCTGGGACGTACAACGAATCGATCACGGTCACTGGCACTCGTACGCTGGACATCACGGGTCCCAATGCTCCCAGCGCGGTGACGATTGGCTCTGTCGCGTCCGTCGTGGGCACAACCATCTTGATCGATGGGACAAGCGTGCTCACCATCGGTGATGCAACGAGTCCAACCATCGCTGGTGTCGTCACGGGTTCTGGCGCATTGACCAAAATTGGTGCTGGTACCGTGACGCTTTCCGCTGCGAACACTTACACCGGAGCCACCACCATCAACGCCGGTACGCTGACGGTTTCCGGTTCGCTCTCCGACTCCACCGACGTGACTGTCGCTGCACTTGCAACTTACAACGTTGCCGCGAACGACACGATTGATGGACTGTCCGGCGGCGGCAATGTCACACTCGGTGCCAACACGCTCACCGTCGGTGGAAACAGCCAAGCGACAGCGACGTTTAGCGGCGTAATGAGTGGTACCGGTGGCCTGACGAAAATCGGGACCGGCATCCAAACACTCTCCAGTGCTAACGCTTACACCGGAGCCACCACCATCAACGCCGGTACTCTGACGGTCTCGGGTTCACTCTCCGATTTAACGGATGTCACGGTCACCAGCCCCGGTGTCTATAACGTTGCTGCCAACGACACGATCGATGGACTTTTCGGTACGGGTTCGGTAACGCTCGGTGCTAACACGCTCACCGTCGGTGGCAACAACGAGGCAACGCCAAGTTTCGCTGGTGTGCTCAGCGGCACCGGCGGCCTGACCAAAGTCGGAACCGGTAACCAGTCGCTCACTGGCGCCAACACCTACACCGGTGCATCGACGATCAATGTCGGCACGTTGACCGTCTCTGGCACAGGCTCGTTGTCCAACTCGACCGACGTCACCGTGACGTCTCCCGGTATCTACAACGTCGCGGTCAGCGACACGATTGACGGACTAAGCGGTACGGGCTCGGTAACACTCGGTGCCAACACGCTCACCGTCGGTGGCAACAACGAAGCAACACCA
>JBGSIA010000202.1:0-5709 GCA_041751935.1 Pirellulaceae bacterium
TTATGAAGCAGCTTTTCCAGTAGACTGTTATCGACTGGCGGTTCGGCGACGGCTGTGGACTGCGATTCATCCATGATCGCATCAACAGTATCAATTTCCCCGTTTCAGCCAAGATCAATTTCAACAGGCTGAATAGTTACCCTCAAAGATACGATCGAAAATACTGTAGTCCGCATTTCCAGTAATAGCATCGGTAACGCCGCCACCGGCGAGTCCCGAGAACCGACAATCAGTAGCGATGGCCGGTTCGTCGCCTTTCAAAGCACCGCGACGGACCTAGTTACCAGTGGTGCTGACTCCAACGGCACCTGGGACGTGTTCGTCAAGGATCTGCAAACGGGAATCGTGACTCGAGTTTCCAATACGCCCAGCGGAAATGCAGGCAATGGGGAATCCCAAAAACCATCGCTGAGTAGCGATGGTCGCTACGTGGTGTTTTGGAGTTCAGCGCCCGATCTGATCAGTGGAGTGAATGGTACTGATAGCAATAACAGTAAAGATGTGTTCCGAAAAGACATGCAAACGGGACTCCTCACGCGCGTTTCTACTGCTTCCAACGGTGCACAAGTCACGGGCGATTCCCAAGAGCCGACGGTGAGCGGCGATGGCCGCTACGTGGCCTTCTGGAGTGCTGCCAGCGATTTGGTTGGCAGTGATGGCAATGGTTTCTACGACGTGTTTGTCAAGGACACGGTGACGGGAACCACCACGCTCGTATCCAATAATCACAGCAACGGCCAATCTGGTAATGGTCATTCCTACCAACCGACGCTGAGCAGCGACGGACGCTACGTGGCGTTCTGGAGTGCTGCCAGCGATATAATTTCTGGCGACACCAATGGAACGTCTGACACGTTCATCAAAGACCTGCAATCCGGTGTCGTCACTCGTGTATCGACGACGGCTAGCGGAACAGAAGTAGCCAATACTTCGTTTGGTTCGTCGGTCAGCGGCGACGGTCGTTATGTCGCCTTCAGTAGCTTGGCAAACGGGCTGGTCCCCACCGATAGCAATAACAAACATGACATCTTTGTCAAAGACCGAGTGACAGGGGCAATCGCTCTCTTGTCGGTAAATGAAAGCGGAATACCATCGGGGCAAACATCCGTCGATGCCTCGATCAGCAGCGATGGTCGCTACATCGCTTTTCGCAGCCTCGACAATCTGGTGACCGGCGACACGAATGGCAGTTACGACGTATTCGTGACCGGCAACCCACTTGTGCCCAGCAGCAATCCATCGATTAATTTGTCCGGTCCAGGTTCGCTAACGTTTGAGATCGACCAAGCGGCGTACGGAGCCGGCCAATTGATCCAGGGGACGAACAACTCGTTCGATGGACTCAACCGCTTGCAAGTCAATGGCGTCGATTACGTTCCGACTGATATTCAGTCGAGTAACTTGGACGACGGCGGACGCACTGTCGTCACGCCTGCCGTCACGCTGTCAGGCCTGACTGTCTCACGTGAAATCACCGTACCGAGCACCGGAAGCCAAGATTTTTCCCGCACGATCGAAATCCTGACCAACTCCAGCGGTGCGTCGATCAACGTCCCCGTTCGCATCGTCGGTAACCTCGGTACCGATGGATCCACCACCGTCTTTGCAACCAGCGACGGAGATACGATCGTCGAAGCGACTGATACTTGGTTCGGTACCGACGACGCTGATGGCACGGGCGCTCCGGAGACCATCCATTGGATTCGCAGTTCTCATGGACTCGCACCGGCCAGTGTCAGTGTCACCCAGGACAACGTCGAGTGGACATACAGCCTGACGGTTGGACCCGGTGAAACCCAACGGCTCGCTGAGTTCACGGTCCAAGGCACCACGCGGGCTGCGGCCATCGCCGCCGTCACTGCCTTGTCGACAAACAATGGTTTCGCTGGTCAGGCAGACGCGTTCCTAGGCGCGCCGGAACTAGCCTCATTGGCCAATTTCCAATTCAACAAAGCGCCGACGGCGATTGGTCTATCGCCAAACTCGATCGCTGAGAACCAACCCAGTGGCACCACCGTCGGTACGTTCATCACAACCGATCCCAATGCGGGCGATACACACACGTACGCTTTGGTTGCGGGCACCGGCGATACGGACAACGGATCGTTCACGATCGATAGCAGCGGCAACCTTCAGACGACCGCCAGCTTCAACTTTGAAGCCAAGAACAGTTATGCAATTCGTGTCCGCTCAACCGACCAAGATAACTTGTTCTTCGACCAGACGTTTGTCGTCACCGTGACCGATGCCAATGATGCACCGACCGCGCTGGCCCTATCGCCGACAAGCGTCAATGAGAACCGCCCCGTTGGTACGTCCGTGGGCACGTTCACGAGTACCGACCCCGACCCCGGAAACACGTTTACCTACTCGATTGTCACCGGCACCGGTGATACCGACAACGCCAGCTTTACGATCGTAGGCAACGAACTACGAACGGCTGCTTCCTTCGACTTTGAAACCAAGTCGTCGTACAGCATTCGTGTACGCACGACCGATCAAGGCAGTCTCAGCTTCGAGCAGACGTTTACGATTACCGTGAACGATCTCGATGAGATTCCGCCGACCGTGGTCAGCACCACGCGGAGTTTTGAAAGCTCGGGAGTGCTCGCCGCAGGCACGACGTCACTGCAAATCACCTTCAGCGAACCCATAGTTGGCGGCGACGTTGCAGCGAACTTTGAACTCCGCAGTCAAGGTGCGGACGGAATTCTTGGCAACTCGGATGACGTGCTGGTGACGCTTACGCCAAGTTACTCAGGAGTCACCACAACGCTCAGTTTTGCTGGATTGACGGAAAGCGTGTATCGACTAACGGCGAAGGACACACTTGCCGATGCCGTCGGCAATACACTAGATGGCCGGGAAGATGGTCCCGGCGGTGAGGTATGGTGGCGTGATTTTGTCGTCGTCGGCGGAACGACACAGCCGATTCAAGCGATTTCCACGACCTCACTCAATTTCACTGCGGGCGGGAATTCTTCTTTGAGCGGGTCCGGCGCTCGCACCATCAGTGGCAACGGTCGTTATACGGTCTTCTCTAGTGTTGCTACGGACCTAATCCCCGGCGACACCAATGGTCTGCAAGATATCTTCCTTCGCGATGCCCTGACCGGAACGATCACGCGCGTCTCCACCGACGCCAGCGGCGCGCAAGCTAACAGTATCTCCGAACAACCGTCGCTGAGCAGCGACGGTCGTTACGTGGCGTTCTGGAGTGTTGCGAGCAATTTGGTAAGCGGGGATACCAACAGGGGGGCAGATGTTTTTGTGAAGGACACGCAGACCGGAGCGATTACGCGCGTCTCCACCGACGCCAGCGGCGCGCAAGCGAACGATGAGTCCTTACTACCGTCGCTGAGCAGCGACGGTCGTTACGTGGCGTTCCGTAGTAGGGCGAGCAATTTGGTGAGCGGAGATACCAATGGCACGTATGACATTTTTGTGAAGGACACGCAGACCGGAGCGATCACGCGCGTGTCCACCGACGCCAGCGGCGCGCAAGCTAACGGTAGCTCCGAACAATCGTCGCTGAGCAGCGACGGTCGTTACGTGGCGTTCTGGAGTTTTGCGAGCAATTTGGTGAGCGGGGATACCAACGGGCGGGCAGATGTTTTTGTGAAGGACACGCAGACCGGAGCGATCACGCGCGTCTCCACCGACGCCAGCGGCGCGCAAGCGAACAATAGCTCCTTACAACCGTCGCTGAGCAGCGACGGTCGTTACGTGGCCTTCTATAGTTTTGCGAGCAATTTGGTGAGCTTCGATGGCAATCAAACTAGTGATGTATTCTTGGTCAGCAATCCACTTGTCGCTGGCGGAGTCCCGCTGATTGCGCTCACCAGTCCAGGCTCAATGACGCTCGACATTGACCGATCTGGCAACGGCACCGGCCAATTAATTCAAGGCACTAACAACGCTTTCGATGGCCTGAATCGTCTGCAAGTCAATGGCGCCGACTATGCTCCATTATCCAGTCAAGCGGGCACGACCGACGACGCTGGCCGAACACTTGTGACTCCGAGCGTCACTCTTTCAGGTCTCTCTGTTAGCCGTGAGATCACCGTACCAAACACTGGCTCCCAGGACTTTGCTCGCACAGTCGATGTCTTCACGAACCCGACCGGTAGTTCCATCACCGTCCCTGTCCGCATCGTCGGTAACCTCGGTTCGGACCTTAATACAACCGTCTTCGCAACCAGTGATGGCGATGCGCTCGTCGAAGCAACCGATACATGGTTCGGTACCGATGATGCCGATGGCACCGGCACTCCGGCGATTGTTCACTTGCTACGCAACGCAGCCGGCATCCAGCCGACGAACATCGAAGTCATCGGTGACAACGTCGTCTGGGATTACTCGTTAACCATCCCCGCCGGTCAAATCGTACGGCTCGCCCACTTCACCGTTCTCGCCACCGCGCGATCCGATGCCGAAACCGCCGCCAACGTCCTGCTCGGCAATGCCAATGCTCTGGGCGGCCAGGCGGCAGCATTCTTGACCACGCCTGAACTTAGCTCGCTTGCCAACTACTACTTTAATCAAGTACCGACCGCATTGGCGCTCTCCAATGCACTGCTTCCCGAGAACTCCGCGAACAATACGGTTGTTGGGTCATTTACCACTACCGATCCAGACGTCAGTGACACCCACACCTATTCACTGGTCACAGGAACGGGTGACACCGACAACGGTGCGTTCAACATTGACGGCAGCTCACTGAGAGCCACGTCTGGATTCGATTTCGAAACCAAGAACAGCTACTCGATACGCGTCCGCACGACTGATGCTGCTGGTTCATTCTTCGAGCAGACCTTCACAATCACCGTCACCGACGTCAACGAAGCACCCACGGCCGTGGTTCTCACTCCCAACAGTCTCAGTTTACCAGAGAACACCAGTACGGCCGCAGCGATCAACGTTGCCACGATTGCGATCACCGATGATGCGCTAGGTAGTTACGCATTGACGCTGACCGGCATCGATGCAGCAAGTTTTGAGCTCGCCGGGAATCAACTGCGCATCAAATCGGGCGTGACGTTGAACTATGAAACGAAGACAACCTATTCGGTCACGGTCAATGTGGATGATACGACCGTCGGCGGCACTCCCGATGCCTTCGCGGCATTTACACTGAATCTGTCCGATGTGAATGAACCCCCTTCAGCGGTTTCACTGTCACCGGAGTCGTTGACGCTTGCTGAAAACACCAACACCTCCACCGCGATCGATGTTGCCACGATCAACATCACCGATGACGCGTTAGGAAGCTTCACGATGACCCTCTCCGGCGCGGACGCATCGTCGTTTGTGATCTTCGCCAACCAGTTTCGTTTGAAAGCCGGTGTCATACTCGACTATGAGACCAAGTCGACCTATTCGGTACGTGTGAATGTCGACGATGTCACTGTAGGCACAACGCCAGATGTTTTTGCCGATTTCACGTTGAACTTATCTGATGTAAATGAAGCGCCAACAGCGGTGTCCGTCACACCGAATCCCGCATCGTTGCTGGAGAACTCAAACACAACCACTGCGATTGTGATCGGCGCGATTGGGGTGACTGACGATTCACTGGGTAGCCGTGATCTGAGTCTGACCGGGACGGATGCTGGCAGTTTCGAAATCGTCGGTACGAACTTGCGAGTGAAGTCGGGAGTTGTACTGGATTTTGAATCCAAGCCCACTTACACGGTGACGGTGAATGTG
>JBGSIA010000203.1:0-3093 GCA_041751935.1 Pirellulaceae bacterium
TGAGTCGACTTCCACTATTTTTGCTGGGACGCTTGCCTGACCGGACAACGGCTCAACCGACAGGCGATGAATTCGATACCGGCAACCACTCGTGTGGATCGCCAACGCTTCGTCGCTTGGCGTTTGATGGTTGAGCGACAACCGCGACGAGTCGCCTTTCCAGTCGATGATTTGTTCGCCGTTGACGCCGACTTGAACGGTTTCTTTCTTCACCGTCACGACCACTTCAGCTCGTTCGCCTTGCCGCAGCACTTGACCCTGATGCGTAGTCTCGTTTGGTACAGCCACGCCATCGACGAGTTCCAGTGAGTTCTTGTTGTTGTAGGCCAGCGTGACCCAGAATGAATGTCCGCCCGAGCGTTGTTTCAGCAACAACGAAAACGGTCCTTCGAGTGGTTCGACGATCGCCGTCATGCGATATTCGTCCGGCGGCGTATAGGGAAACTCGATGGCGGAGTCTTTCTCGATGCCTTCAAGCAAGCCGTCCTTGAAATCCCATTTGCCCGTGGTCCAGTTTGTCGTTAGGTCGACGCCACTAAGTAAGTCGTCCTGGGCATCGCTGATTGGCTGCATCGTTCTATACTCGCTTTGGTAGTCGCAACCACGAAATATTCTCGTCGGTCTTTTCGTTGTCATCTATCACGCGAAGCATCACTCTAATTGTGCGATCAAGAAGCAGGTTTCGAGTCAATCCTACCTGTTCAGGTAGAATTAGCTGGTGCTCATACTCGATTAGTAAGCTCGACTCTTCACAGTAAAGGACCACGTCCTGGTCGAGACTGTTGTGTGTTCCAACGTGAGTTTTCCAGAACGTTAACGGTCCACTGATCGCACGATCCCTGAACAACTTATTGTTCCGAAAACTCTCACGCTCTGCTTCTGTTTCCTTAGCCCAGATTGTGCCAATCTGCGTCTTAAGATACTCCCGCTGCTCTTGAGTTAGGTCTTGCTTTGCGTCGATGTAATCGAAGCATTCTTCACTGGTTGCGAATCCATCGCCGTTGTTTGCCAAAGAGCGGCTGAAATGTCCGTTGAAGTAGATACCGTCTGTGCTTTCCTCCTGATCGACATCCGACTTTTCAAACTCAGTAATGGGCGTCAAAAAAAGAGACTTTGAGTCTATGGAGTTAGAATCAATAACCTCTAACGTGAGACGCCTATACCAATCCTCATGGCCCTGCTTGTTTGGCTGCGTCCTCACCAAGTTGTAAGTGAGGTTGATCTCAACGTCAGCCGCATTCAAACGCAAGTCAATGTACTCTTGGTCAACGACCTCTGATTCGCCATTTTCCGTTATCTCAAGCCACAGTCGAACCCTCGCCCCTTTACCGAAATGCGTAGGTTCATCACCGCAAGATGATCCGGCTCGGATTTTAAATACCAAAGGATCGCCAAACATTTCCAGTGTTTTCTCTGCAACCTTATCGCGAGAGGACGTGACAAGCTTGGCTTCGTCCGTAAGCAGATTGGCAAAAGCGGATCGAGTGCGTTCGTTGCCGAATAACTGCCAAGCACCGATCGCTGCTGGGTATAGAAGGGAAAACAAGAGTGCAGCACCTAGTGTGGAGACTGCCTTGTGCCGCATGGACCAGCGCACGGTTCGAGCAAACCGACCGATCGGTCGAGCTTGAATTGGTTCGCCTCGCAAGTAGTGATCGAGGTCACCGCGTAAGTATGCGGCTTTTTCATAGCGTCCACCGATCGGCTTATCGAGACACTTCATCACAATGGTGTTCAAGTCGCGATCGACCTTGCGATTGAGCGTTCGAGGTGCTGGTGGCGTGTCGTTAAGAACTTGCAGGATCACATCGGTGGGGCTGGCTCCTTGAAACGGTGGGCGTCCCGTGAGGCAGGCATAGAGAATCGCACCGAGCGAATAGATGTCGCTAGCGGGGCCAATGTCCGACAATTTGCCTGCGGCCTGCTCGGGCGGCATGTAGCTGGGCGTGCCGAGCACTTGACCACTGGCGGTTAGTTCGGAATCCGTATCGACTTGTTTGGCTAGTCCAAAGTCGGTGACTCGTGGTTCGCCGTTGGTGTCGAGCAGCACGTTGCCGGGTTTCAAGTCGCGGTGGACGACGCCTTTCAAGTGAGCGTAGTGGATGGCGTCGGTGATCTTGCGGACGAGCTTGGCGGCTTCCTTGGGCTGCATCGGGCCTTCGTCGCGGAGTTTGGCAGCAAGCGAGCGTCCTTCAACATACGCCATGGCGATGAAGTGGCGTCCGTCATGTTCGCCGATCTCGAAGATGGGTACCAAGCCTGGATGATCGAGTTTTGCGGCGGCTTCAGCCTCGGCTTGGAAGCGTTTGAGTTCTTGTTCACCAGCGAGCTGGCCTGACAGGATCATCTTCAGCGCGACCAGTCGATTCAGTTTCACTTGGCGAGCTTTGTAGACCACGCCCATGCCGCCGCGAGCGATTTCACTGAGCAGTTCGTACTCTCCGAAGTACTGAACACGATCCCCGGCGGTCGCATCCGAGTGGTTCGCGATCTGCGATTGCCCATCACTTTGGATCGTTTCGTCCAGGTCGGCTGTTGTCGCTTTCCCGAGTTCGCGACGAGCAATTGCCACCGCGTCGTCGCCAAAGACGGAGTAGTCGTCCGCTTCGCACGGTTCGTTTCGTTGACGGCAATACGTCACGTCGAGCGGAACCAGCGCCGCGAGTAACTCAGTTTGCAACGGCTCATCAATTTGCGCCACGTAATCGGCAATACTGGGGTTCTCCCCAGCCTGCCAAGCGGCTTCAAATTCGTCAGCAATGCGGTCAATGTCCTGGGCGGTGCTCATGGTCGCGTGAACTGGGCTATGTGGTGTCGATACGGTTTGCAGGAGATTGTAGCCACTGCTGCAATAACAGGTGGCTTCGCGGCCTTCATGGCAAACCATTTCAATTGCCCGACACAAGAAACGGCAGTTTCGATCTTATCCCACGAGATCACTTAGCAGATCACTTGGCGAGTGACTCGCCAAACGCATCGCGAGCAGCGATAAAAAAAGACCGGAACGCTCAGCCAGCCAGGTCGTCTTGTCCGTGATGACGCACTCGCAAGATCACCACGACATCGTTTTCAATGACAAACACGATTCGATGG
>JBGSIA010000204.1:0-14481 GCA_041751935.1 Pirellulaceae bacterium
TTATGAAGCAGCTTTTCCAGTAGACTGTTATCGAATGGCGGTTCGGCGACGGCTGTGGACTGCGATTCATCCATGATCGCATCAACAGTATCAATTTCCCCGTTTCAGCCAAGATCAATTTCAACAGGCTGAATAGTTACAGCATTTTTTATTCCACAACTATGGCTGCTGGAAGGTGTTGCCGCGCTCATTGTTGGAGGCGTAGCGGTTGTTTCGAGTATCTACTCGCTTACGCAATGCAAGGGAGCGATCAGAGGTTTGTCGTTACTAGTCAACACGTACATTGGTTCTATTTGCTGCTTCATGGGGGCGATGTGGCTATTTACCAATTTTGTTCTGATGGGGTTTACAGGGCCTGGCTAGCGCCTAGCTGATCAAAATGCAGGCCATGCAGGCTCCAACACCGACTTCAACGCCTACACCGACTTCAACGCCTACACCGACCTCAACTCCGACGTCAACTTGATCAATAGGAGATTGGGTTTGGCTAGATTCAATCGGTGACCAATTCCAAAGTTATTCCGATGGAGGAGAGAATTACGAAAGTTAGCAGAGAACCAATTCGCAAACGAATGTTTCGCGAAATGGTAGATTCATATTTCATTTTGGATAATGTGATGGATGACAATGAGAAAACCGTTGATTTCGGATCTGAATCGATTCCCAGCGTCGATGAACAATTTCAATCTATTTTTGACTGCTGGCGCGAGAAGACGCCACTTCGAACGCCTGAGGAGTTTCAAGCGGAGTGGCCCAGGTTTGGGGAATTTCAGGCTGCAGGGCTGACTCCGAGACGTTGCCCAGATCCAAGCACGAGTGACTGAAGCGGCCAGAATGTGAGTTCAAGCTTTTCTTCCTACGAGATCTGTAGATCATGCTGACTTGGTCAGCGTCGTATCCAAAATCAGGCAACACTTGGGTCCGCGCGTTTCTCGCCGCGTACCAACACTACGCACCCGAACGGATGACGTTCGACCTGAAGTGGATTCCTAGTTGCTCAGCGTCCGATAGCCGACTGGCGTTGTTTGCCGACGCGGTGGGGAAGTCGGTAGTGGAGTTGACTGACGCCCAGATCGATGCTCATCGCGGGGAGGTGCAACGAAAATTGGCGGCAACGATCGATCCTAATAAAGTCGTCAAGACGCACAACGCGCGGGTGTTGCACGGCGGTGTGCCGCTGATCCATCGCGAAGTGACTGCCAAAGCGGTTTATATTGTTCGTAATCCCTTGGATGTCGTGGATTCGCTCGCGGATCATGCTGGGTTGGGGATCGATGCGGCGATCAAACTGCTCGGTAATCGTCGTCATCAACTCAGCCGCTCCGCAGGAAACGTGTCGCAGTACTTGGACTCTTGGAGCGGGCATGTGAAGAGTTGGGTGGCGCACCAAGCGTTCCCAGTTCTGCTACTGCGATACGAGGATTTGCAACTGAATGCGGAAGCGGAGTTCACACGCCTGATCGAATTTCTGAATTGGAAACTGGACCCCGCACGATTGACTTGGGCGATTGAGCAGACGAGTTTTCAGGCGATGAAGCGTCTGGAAGCCGAGAACGGCTTTGCGGAACTGAGTCGCGTCTCCAAGTCCGGCACGTTTTTTCGTCGCGGAACGCATCAATCTTGGCAATCGCTGCTGACCCGAGGGCAAGCCGAACAAATTATTGGCGAGCATCGTGAGTCGATGCGGATCGCTGGCTATGATTTGCCTGACCTGGATGCAGTGTATGGAGAGTCGTCGGCAAGCCGAAGTATTGACAACCGATCGTTGCCGGGCGTTGCAGCGAAACCGTCACGACCAACAGCATTGAGCGGAACTGCGAAACGGGAGAAACCTGCACTCGCACGCAAGACGGTGGCGACACATCCGTTTGTGCCGCCGCAATGGAAACAGTGGATTGCCCAAAATTTATTGCGCGGTGGTGATAAGGACGAACTGGTGCGGATACTTGTCGAGAACGGATATTCGGAAACGCTCAGTCGGCTGGAAGTTGATGTGGCAGATTCGCATCCGTATGTGTTGGCCGCGAGGGAGTTGATGGGCAGTAACGGTTAGCGGCCTACCTTAGTTGTCGCTGCTATCGACGTTCTGTGGCAGTGAACTCACGTAGCGGCGTCTCTCCGAGACGTTGAGTGCTGCGAGTTTCGGAGAGACTCGCCTACGTGTTTGCGGCTTCGCCGCCGTATTACTTGTGGACGGTGTTAATCAAAAGTTTCCAACGAAGATAATCACAAGAATGAACGAGAGAGCAGAGTTTATTGCTTACGAAATCTATCCGCAGTCGGATATGCCGATCGCGCCGGCAGTGGTCCAGCGTCCGTGGATGGAGGCGACTCAAAATCGATTCGCTTATCGCTGTCTGCCGTTGGCGATGGCAAACCAGGCCGGATGGCTGATTAGTTGCCCGGCGAGTTTTAGCGCGCGATGGGACGGTGGACCGGCGGCGGATGGCGTCACCTTGGTGTTCGATACTTCGCCTCCAGATCGACGCATCACGCCGTTGTTTGGTCACGGCACGATCACGTTTCATGTGCCGTATCTGTTTCGCACGCCACTGGGTTTCAATCTGTGGGTGAAGGGCCCGTCCAATTTAGTCAAGCACGGGGTGCAGGCACTCGAAGGGATGGTGGAGACGGACTGGACGGCGGCCAGTTTCACGATGAATTGGAAGCTGACGGCACCACAGTCGATCGTCCGCTTTGAGGTCGGTGAACCGATTTGCATGGTGGTTCCTTACCGACGAGATACGACAGCGGGGCTAGTGCCGCTGCGGCGACCGCTCGCCGAGAATGCGGAGCTGAAGGAGCAATACGAACGATGGAGTCGTGAGCGTGACGAGTTTCAAAAGCGTGTTGCTGAAGGTGATACTGAAGCGATCCGCCGGGGTTGGCAGAAGGATTACTTCCAAGGCCGCGATCCAGGGCGAGAGAAGTTCGAGCAACACCAAACCAAGTTGTCGCTGCCACCGTTTCAGTCCGGCTGTCCTTTTCACCCTGGAAATGGTTAGCACCGAAATTCACGCATCGAAAACTAGATGCGAGTTTTGCTAGGAGCTGCTTCGACAGGTCTGCAATTGCCGGACGATCATTCCGGCGATGTAACCAGCTTTGAAGCCTGCATCGATATTCACCACCGAAACGCTTGGGGCACAGGCACACAGCATTCCTAGCAGCGTCGTCATGCCGCCCAGGTTGGCACCGTACCCGACGCTTGTAGGTACCGCGATGATTGGTACAGCCAGGTGACCGGCAACCGCAGCCGGTAAAGCACCCTCCATACCCGCGATGACGACGACGACCGAAGCCAAACGCAATTTGGGTATCGCCATCAATAGTCGTTGAGGACCAGCGACACCGATGTCTTCAAAACGTTGATAAGGGACGTTCATCCAGTGCAATGTTTCGATCGCTTCTTCAGCCACACTCACATCCGTGCTACCTGCCGTCACGACAGCCGCATGCGATTGACTTTGCAGCATCTCATCCGCAAGCGGTCGCGGTGCCTCGGAGTGCGACTGCGGAAACACGGCCAGCGTACGAGCGATGGGGTTGAACCGTGCCGAGGGAATTTGTCGATGAATTTGTGCTGCTGCTGTTCCATCGATGCGAGTGACTAAAACTCGCTGCCCAGCCTCGAGCTGTCGCTGGACGATCGCCGTGACCAGTTCCGCCGATTTCCCTTCGCCGTAGATCACTTCTCCAAAACCACAACGCTGCTGCCGTCCCAGATCGATCGTCGCCCCGTCAATTTTGGCGACACTGTGGCTCGTATCGGGACTCGAATCGACAGCTTGGACGAGTTGTTCTGCCGTTGACTCGACGGAAATTTCACCGCGGACAAGGCGTGTCAACAGTTCAAGAAGGGGCAGGGCAGGGGACGGCATCTATTAACAATCGCGTTTACTAGTAACATGGGAACCGCTTTCGACACCAATTTTAAACCATTTCCCCTTTGCGGACTCCATCGTCATGAAAAGTTGTGTTCTTGCCTACTCCGGCGGTCTCGATACTTCCGTTATTTTGGGATGGTTGCAAGACCAGGGCTACGAAGTTCACGCCGTCTATGTTGACTTGGGCCAACCGTGCGAAGATCGTGAGGCGACGCTCAAGAAAGCACGTGACTGTGGGGCAAAATCATCGCGTATCGTTGACGTTCGCGAAGAATTGTGTCGAGACTTTGCTTTCCCCGTGCTCGCTTGGCAGGCCAAATACGAAAGCATTTACTTGCTCGGGACGTCGATCGCCCGGCCGTTGATCAGCAAAGTCTGTCTGCAAGTCGCTCGCGAAGTCGGTGCAACCGCGTATGCCCACGGGGCAACCGGTAAAGGAAATGACCAATGTCGCTTCCAACTGGCCGCCGAAGCACTCGATCCGAACATCAAAATGATTGCCCCATGGCGAATGAAATCCTTTCGCGATGCCTTTCCAGGCCGAACGGAGTTGATTGCCTATTGCAACAAGAAAAACATTCCAGTCAAGGCGTCCAGCACTAAGCCGTACAGCAGCGACGAGAACGTGCTGCATATCAGTTATGAAGCCGGTGATCTGGAAGAGATGACGGTCAACGGCGTGGAGCTGGTCGACTTTGGCATGGGCGTCAGTCCCCAAGAGGCTCCTGATCGATCCGAACAAGTGACGATTGGATTTGAATCGGGTGTTCCTACAACGCTCAACGGAAAACAAGTCTCTGCACTGGAGATGGTTGAGGGTCTCAACGTGATCGCCGGACGCAACGGCGTCGGTCGCATTGACATGGTTGAGAACCGCTTCGTTGGGATGAAGAGTCGCGGTGTCTATGAAGCACCCGGTATGACAGTGCTGTACGACGCGCACATGATTGTTGAACAATTGACGCTGGACCGTGACTTGCTGCACTTACGAAATCGGTTGTCGCCAGAAGTCGCCGAGATGGTGTACTATGGTTTTTGGTACACGCCCAAGATGGATGCATTGATGGCGTTCATGCGAGAGACGCAAAAGCCAGTTACAGGTGAAGTTACTTTGCAGCTCTACAAGGGCAACATCAGCGTCGCCTCGCGCACCAGTCCCAACAGCCTGTATGACGCTGCGATCGCAACGATGGAGGGCGGTGGCTCTTACAATCAAGACGACGCCGAAGGCTTCCTGCGAATTCAAGGCCTGCCCAGTCGCGTACAAGGCAACGTCCGACCACGCAAATACTAACGAGTATGGCGACACGACGAGGTGCATTTACATATGATGGCGCTCGTGGACGGCAAATACAAAGCAATCGATGAGAGTCGTGAACTTCCGGGTCTGACGATCGCGATGATGGAAGCCGTCCTGGCTTGGCGATTTGAAACCGGCGCGACACGGTTGATCCGAGAATTTCGCGATGGACTGCAGAACTGATGCGGCGGTGAAGAGTCAATCATAAACGATTGGCTCAAGTTCGATTCGTGTCGGCGCAGTGCATTGAAACGTCTTCGTTGTCAATCCTTGCGGATTTGTTAACGACAGCACTTGAACGCGATGCGAACCCATCGCTGGAATCGCGGCGAACTCAAAGCGACCATCGCTATCGGTGTTTGCTTTACGCGTGGGGCAGCGTCCATCTCCATCGGCCGAGATTTCCAGGAATACCGTGCAATTAGGAAGCGGTTTCTTCTCGGCGTCGAGCACCTGACCGACGACACTGGCCGCCAGCGATACGACAATGCGCACGGACTGATCATCGGCCGCGACTCTTTGGATGCCAGCAACGTTCAGTACCTCGTTGTAGGCGACGAGTATCATGTCATCGGTCCATCGCTCGCAACGGAATTCGCCTCGATCGTTGGTGAGGGTATTGAACCCGGCATGTCCGCGAGCATTGAGTGACTCACCGAGCACTTCGGCGCCGCCAATCGGCTTCCCATCTTTATCGACTACCGTTCCCGTTAGTATGCCGCGAGGTGGTCGAACAAGATGCCGATCGTGAACGAGTTCCCGCTCATCGGTCACCATCAAGTTGATTTGTTCAGAGTCCGCTAGTTGTAAAGTGTAAGCGCCCGGTCCGATACGAAATTGGTAATGCCCATGCTTGTCCGTCTGATTCCAACGAACAAGTACTGCTTGATTGTCGCCCTGTTGGATCAAGGTCGCGGTTTCACCGATCATCGGATCTTTGTTTTCTCCAACTGTTATCGTGCCGTGAACCAACGTGCCTAAACTTAGCTTGAAATCGACGTTTTCCAGAACCTTGCCTGGATCAAGCAAAATGTCGGTAACACTCGGAGCAGCGAGTTGATCGTTGCACACGGCGACAATCGTATTTTGATCGGGGTAGATATCCAATTCATAACTACCGTCAGATTTGGTCGATGTGTAGCCGCGAAAATAAATATTCGTATTGCCTCGTCCTTCGCCCTGAAGTCGGACGCCAACTGCGGGCTGACCATCAGCGTACGTGATGCGACCGCGAATGGTGGCATTGCGATATAGAACAGTGGTTAATTCTTTCTCCTCAGGATTCTCAGGATTAAAATAAGGCATCTTTGGGCAATGGTACTTCGCATGGGAGGTAGAGAAGCTAATGCTACGTTCCAGATTTTTCGGTAGCCAATCGAAGCGGATGCGGCCGTCGGCATCGGTCTTCCACGGTCCTCTGATGTGAGCGTTCGAAAGTTTGCCTTGCTTGTGGATGATCCAGGGTAATACTTGAGCGTCGGCGATGGGATTTCTATCGCTGTCAATGACACTTACTTGAACGCTCATTGCACCGTCCAGTGTGAGTTCAACTCGCTGTGGAACCTCCAAGCGTTCTGTCGTGGGAAACGCATCATAATTTTCGTAATAGTCAAAGCCTTGGCCGTCTTTGAACGCAGCGATCCAGTCGACTTTGCAGTCGGCGGGAAAACGAATCGATGCCAAACCATTAACATCCGTAGTCGCAGTGGCCAAACTTTGCAGACTTGCGATGAGATTAACCGTGGCGCCAGCTACCAGCACTCCTTCAGAATTTACGACATTGACCACTGTCGATCGCAACGGTCTAACTACAATCTGCAGGGGATCCGATCGGTCAGTCGTGAAGTGGTAACGGTCGAGAAAACTTGCCAACTCACCACGCGAACTTTTAACGAGCAGGGAATCCCCGTAGTAGCCTTCAGCCGGAACACGAAGCAGGAACAATCCACTCGCATTGCTGACAGTACGATAGACAGCCTGGGCATCGGAACCAACGGTCTGGATCATCGCACCACCAACCGGATTGCCCGTTTCATCCTGGACCTTACCGCGAATGAGCTTCGATGCTGCGCCACGTAATACGTCATCGGCAGGCGTCTCAAAGGCATGGCTTGAGTTGTTACCGACCAGAAAAATCGCCATGTTAAGTGTGACGATCGTGAGTACCGCCCGGCCCATAGTTTACTCCCGCGAGATGAACGACGTTTTCAGCAATAGGCTAGTCTAGCGTATCATCGGCCAGTTGCTCTCCGCCTTGAGGCGTCACGAGTGCGCGCACAACCAGGGGCGGTGTCGACTGGTCGAGAAAGTGGCCGCGTCCGTCCACGGTCGCCATCGCTACCCCGCCAGCGATCCATCCGCCTGGTTCGTTGCCGCCAGGAGACATCAAATCACCTCGCATCAAGGTGAAATCCAAGTCCACCGGTTCGGTCCACAATCTCGAGGCATTACCCGGCATCGCCTCGATTACCAAGATCGTTTGCGACGGATTGTCGTTGACCTCGCCCGGCGCCAACGGTCGTAAGGGAGGGAACACAGTACCGACACCCGTGATCACAAAATATGAAGCTACCTCGGACATCCCCAAACTGCTCGCATTGGGGTGCTGGTAAGCATTGGGGACCGTTCCTCGAGCTGCGATCATGTTGTGCTGATTATTCCACGGCAAGTCCATTCGGAAAGAGTTGTACAAGTCCTCCTCACCCAGGTATGGCAGCAACAAAACTCGCCAGGAATGCATCACTTGCCCGCTAGGATTTTTCAGTGCCGCGGGCGGATACTGACCGTGATCGGCGGCGTAGGCATTCATTGCGGAGGCGATTTTCTCCAGATTTCGCATCGAACCAACCCGCTCGCGCGACGCCTGCAATTGAGAAATTGTTTGCCCACCTTGGCGTACGAGCATCACAACAATCACTCCAGCAAACAGGATGGTGACGAACGACGCCAACACCCACGCAAGCGGACGCGAGCGTCTGAGGCCTGGCGATATCGCGTTATTGGCGAAGTTGGGAATTTGAATTGGCTGGTTGCATGTCACACAACGTCCCGATTGACCACGATACTGGTCATCAACCATCGTCCGAGTCTGGCAGTGCGGGCAGGTGAACAAATACGGCATGACAATCGTTTCGTGCGAAGGCATTCGAAAACGCTCATCGTAACCCGCTTGCTAGCCACCGTCACGATCCAGGGAGAGAACACCCGCTACTTCTAAGTTGCAGAAACTTTGCCTGACTGGTGATGACGGGCCTGCTTAGTTCAATAAAAAAATAATCAGCTGTCGCCGTGGGCAGACCAACGGCGCTTCCGGGGTAGGATGTTCTCCATGATCACCTCCGGAATGCCACGATGAAAGACTTTTACAACCCGCCGTCCGCCGACCCCGATTTGGCCAAACGGGTACGTATCGATGAAATCTGTGACCGCTTCGAGTGCCTGTGGAAAGCTGAACGCACTCCGCCAGATCTGGCGACATTCTTGCAAACCGATGAAATAGCCAATGCTTTCACCGAGCGTGAGGACTTGCTAATTGAGTTGATCGCGATCGATCGCCCGTATCGCGAGAGTACCGAACTGGCCACTGACGTGGACTACTATTGCCAACGGTTTCCTCAGTCTCGTGAATTGATCGATCAGATTTTTTCGGGCGAAGCACAGACAATTCGCACGCTCGTCGATGACGCCACGATCGACTCCGTTTTCACCGGGGAACAACCGATTCAGGTAAATGGCAACCGCATCCGATACTTCGGCGACTATGAATTGATCAACGAGATCGCTTGCGGTGGCATGGGAGTCGTTTATCGTGCTCGCCAGATCAGTTTGAATCGCGAAATCGCACTGAAGATGATCCTCGCCGGACAGATTGCCGACACTGACCAGATTCGAAGATTTCAAATAGAAGCCGAAGCACCGGCCAATCTCTATCATATCGGGATCGTACCGATTTACGAAATCGGCGAGTTCCAGGGCCAGCATTACTTCTCGATGAAGTTGATCGAAGGAGAAACTCTGAGTGAGTATGCCAACAAGCTGCGCGGCGACCACGATCAGATTATCGAAAAAATCATCGCCATCGCCATCGCCGACTCCGTTCACCATGCTCACCAACGCGGGATATTGCATCGCGATTTGAAGCGATGACGGCGCTGTGTCGCCGCGCCGACGAAGGACAATTGCTGGCACTGGACGACCGCGATTGCCTCTGGCGAATGTTGTTGACTTGGACGCGCCACGATATCACGGATCATATACGGGCGGATAAGCGACTCAAACGCGGCGGTGGTCAAGTTCGCGGTGATTCGATTTTCGAAAATGGCGTCGACGTCGACGATGAATCGCTCGCCGATCCGGCATTACTGTTGGAGATCGACTAGCAGTATCACGTGTTATTGAGCAAGCTGCCGAACGAACTGTTACGATCGATAGCGGTGCGAAAGATGGAAGGCCACGACAACTGCGAGATCGCCGAGCAACTGGGTGTCACCTCCCGCACGATCCAACGCAAACTGGAGTTGATTCGTGACTTCTGGTGAGACTCGTCTGTGAACTAACTGGACACCGCTAGGTTTGCGACGAAACGTCGTACCAGTATTTCGCGGCGATTTAAGCATCGGGCGGTAATCGAGTGTCTGATATTGGCGGTAACCGAATTCGCCAGACTTTGGACACGCCGCAAAAATTTCAACTCTGGCGAGTTCGACTACAACAGATGTTTTTAGCCCGTTGCTGACGTTAGGGTGGCGTCATCCAGTTAGTTTTTTCTCTGAAAGGGCGTCAATTTCCTGAAATTGTGTATTGGGTTTGAAGGTGTCAAGTTAAATTTCCCTATATCCGGTTCGTCGTTCCTTCGCGTCCAACTGGAACCCCAGCAAACGTGAGGGTGTAGGATGTTTAGCAGCACAATGAATTGGTAGCAGGGCAGGGGAGTAAAATTTGATGATCCACGTTCGGCTGACTGGCTGTAAATGTTTTTCGTTAATGCTGAGTGTGGCATGTTGGTTCCAGACCGTCACGGCGCAGGACGAATCACTCAAGGCCGAACTCAAGGATCGCTCTACCAACGTGTTCGCGGAAGCGGTCCTGAAACGGGAGGTGCTGTTGTCGTCCGACGATGACCGCGATGTGTTGCTGCAGTGGTCTCTCACGGCAGCGCATCGAACACTCGCTGCCGGAGAGTTGGCCCAGCACGTTGCGAGAGAACAGACGCTTGAAGTGAAAATCCCGCTGCGTTTTCCCAAGCTGAACGATGGCTCCGTACTGGAAACGAAGTTGAATGTTTCAGCATCCATCGTCACTGGCAATCAACCGCCAATCTTGACAGCGCGCTCGCTTTACGTGTTTACTCGTGATCCGTTTCTGGCAAAATCGACGACGTTGACTCATTTGGCAATCGTGCTGTTTGACCCAGAAGGCCAGACAGCAAAAACGTTTACGGATGCCAAGATCCCCTACACGTTGGCGGGAAGGGTAGTGGCTCTGGAGTCGCTCGCCGATGGCGTGTTGGTAGTTGGTGAAGGCGTCAACTTCTCATCGCACAAATCGCTTGCTGATCGCTTGATATCCGCTGCCGGTCGAGGTGTAAAAGTTTTGTGCTTGGCACCCGGTGAAGGAACGTTGGTTAAGTTGGACAGTGAGTCACAGAAGGTAATGTGATCTGTTTCCTTTCGTCGAAGTGAAATCCTGACGGAGTTTGAAAAGCGTCTGGACAGCGAACATTGGGATGCGGCGATTGCCCCAATTGTCAGCCGCGTCGGTTATTCCGTCGATCGCCGCCAAGTCGTGATCGCTCGTACCGAAACGGACAATGCTTGGCCTTGGATGGACATTCAATGTGGTCAATCCGGTAGACCGGTTGTTTGCGGCTTCGGAGTGATTCGCCATTGGGATGCTTGCCCGACACCTCGCTATTTGCTCGATCATCTCTTTCAACTTTTTGGAGACTCACCCGATGATATCGATTAATCGCGTCTCAAGGATAATTATCGTGGCTGCCGTCACAGTCATAATGATGAACGCGAGTCGATTGTCTCAGGCTGATGACGCCGTCCAAGTCGTACACCCGATTGCAATTCTGCCGTTCCAAGAGCGCGGTGCTGAAGTTCGCGAAATGGGAGTTCAGGTTTCTGATTTACTATTTGCGAATTTGGTCAGCGTGCCGAATCTGTTTCTCGTTGATCGCGAAAATTTGAAGACGATGTTGGATGAGCAAGAGCTATCGTTATCGGGAGTCGTCAATTCAGCCGAAGCGGTACAGGTCGGACGACTGACGGGTGCAAAGATTCTACCCCCGGGGTCGGTTCTCGAAGTCGACAGCAAGCTGCATGTCGTCGCAAAAATCATTGGCACCGAGACCAGCCGTGTGCTGGGTGATTCGGTCAAAGCAGACACCCCGGATGGCTTGAGCGATTTGGCCGAGGAACTCGCCAAAAGAGTAGTAAAGACACTCAACGAGAATGCAGACTCGTTGGTTGCTAAGCCGGTATCCAGCGAAGACCGCTTGGCTGAAATGCCGAAGCGAATACCTCAAATCAAACACAGGCTGCCGGCCGTGGCGGTGCGCATCGCTGAACGGCACATCGGAGAATCCACGATCGATCCAGCAGCGGAGACGGAAATCGCGTACTACTGTGATGGCCTTGGGATGAGCGTGTCGGACTCGGTCACTAAACGCAATCAAGCCGATATCCTGCTTACCGGCGAAGCCTTCAGTGAACTCGCCACGCGACATGGGAATTTAATCTCGATCCAAGCTCGCGTGGAACTGAAAGCAGTCGACGTGAAAAGCGGAGACGTATTGACCACCGCTTCGTTGACAAAGATCGAGACGGTCGAGTTAGTCGAACGGGCACGAATTGATCTTGTGCTGCAAGAACAAGGGTTGTCGATGCTCGGTGACGATTCCGATTCGCTGCTGATCGGCCACCTACTGAGAGCGGAACTGTTTGCCGTTTGGGATCAATCGACTAGCGAGCCTAACGGTCGATTAGTGGTGTTTGATGGATCAACCGGTGTACGACTTTCCGACCAGCGATTAAATGCCCGTAACCTGGAGTCGCTCACCGAGAGTCTTGTTCAGCAGATCACCGCAGCAATTGAAAAGCGAACGTCATCACTGAGCGATGAAGTGAGATTGATCTCGATGGGCACTACGCGAAACGTTGACTTGCCGCCACAGTGGCGTTCTGTGGCTAAAGAGGTGTCATCGGTACTGAATCAACACTTAGCGGTGCATAGCAGCTTCGCCCTGCTGGAGCGAGAACGATTGCGATACGTGCTGCAAGAGAACTCACTGCCAATTGCGAGAGTGCAAGCACAACTCTTGGCGTCCGCAAGCACCATTGTCATGGAATACTCACGGTGAGACGGTGAAGTGATGGAAGTTGCGCTATCCATCAATTCGCTAGGCCAAACTGAGACGCAGCGATTCACACAGACGCTCAACATGGGCCAACCATCCTCGGCGGCAATCGATCAATGCGTGGGCGAACTGGTCGCATCGGTCGTGGACCAGAAGCTCACCGCCGCCATTGCTGCCAGAGACGTGGAGCGTCGTAACGAAGAATCTCGCTGGCTGGTTGAGGATGCACTTCGGATGCGAAACAGCAATCAACCGTACTCCGCAGCCGCGCGGTTCGAGGCTGCGTATGCGCTCAACGGAGATCCGGCTTTGCTTAATGATATTATCGAGAGTTTGGGAGTGTGCCTTACCAACCACTCACGAGTTCAAATTCCGCCAAAACCAGTATTTGGAGAGCCGGCGGTGCCAACCGAGAAGTGGCTCGAGGTGTTCGCACTCGCCAACTATCGTTTAACGATTTATCGTAAGTCTCATCAACATGCGACGACCTTGCCGGGTTGGCTTTTTCGAGGCGGTGACAATGCGTGGCCATCAATTTTGACCAACGATTTCCTGATCAATCCAGCTACCAGCAGGGTCGTATTCACGCTCCATCAACAGCAGCAACCCGAAGCCTATCAACAACTGGCCCAGTACTTCCAAGCGGTCGACGAATTGGTTTACAGCGAGTTCGCCAATGATGCGAGATGGCGACTATCCGGTGACGATTTGCGCCGATTCAATCAGGCGTTGGACGCTGAAAGGATGGATTGGCTGACAAGTGCGATCACCCAGCATGCGCTGCCCGACTGGCCGCAAAAATTCCTGCGTCTGTTCGGCGATATCTTACTCCACGATCACCGGCTCAGTTACGACATTGGCTTGTTTCGGACAATTGAAAATTTGCCACCGGCAGAGCAACAGCAATGCTGGACGTTGGTAAAAGAAGAGGCTGCGAATGCTCATTCACGAACAGGTTACATTGCACGGTATCTACAGTTTCGCCATCAGCGCGAGCAAACCGAATTCCAATACGATACCGAGTTTTTAGACCAAGTGCAGAGGCTCAATAACGATCTCGTCGATGCCATGGTGCGAGAAGACATCGATGAAACCGATAATCCAAGTTGGTATAGCTGGGATCAGTTTGGTGGAGTGCGTTTTCGAACGACGCTCCGCCGCAAAGCACTGGGCAACCTTCGGCGCGCAGCTTGCGTTCTCGTGCCGGAGACTATGGACAAACGCCAGTGCCATGTACGGGCACTGATGCGACTGATGAATCGTAACGTTCATTGTGCTTCAGCCATGATGTCGGTCTTTCATCCCAGCTATTACTACTACCTGGCCGACGACGTGGAAACGATGCAGCAGTTGATTCGAATCCCGCAGGGAAATAACTTCGGACTGGACGAGGCGGATCACAAGGCCTTGTTACAAATCTACAATGAGCAACTTGCCGTGGTGCAGGCGCGCAGTCTCGACACCAAACGACCAATGGCGTCCGCACACCTGCCGACACCATGGGAATACGTACGAGAGGTCTCCGTCCCGTCGCACCATCAAATCCATGCCAGCTTGGTCGCCGTCGGCGTTCATGGTCGCGACATCTTCATTGCCTGGAAGCCGTCACTGGGCAGGCAACCCGGGGAGCTGGAGTTGCACGTCTGCGACCCCGAGTCGCCAGAACTGGGCGGAAGATCCTTTGAATACACGAGTGACTATTTCGGCAACTACCAGAAAGTTAGTAGCTTGGCCGTCACCGACAAGTATGCGTTTCTCACGTCAAATGCAAGTGGCGTGTATGTGTTCCCATGGGTGCAGTCGGCTTGGTAACATCGCATTTCATTTAATTTGCGTGGGTTTTCCATCAATTGTTTGAGTTATTGGCGGCAAGCACGTCTTTGACGGTAGTAAACGATTCCAGACCCGTCGCCAAATTCCGCTACGGTTCG
>JBGSIA010000205.1:0-42450 GCA_041751935.1 Pirellulaceae bacterium
AGACGCCTTGCTTTCGAATGATGAATTCGAAGCGATCCAAAGGCGACACTTCGGTAAGAAGCATGATCCCAAAGCAATGGAAGCCGCTCAGAAGACTTTGGTGGGTTGCCTTGAAGCAATCGAGGCTTTCAAGCTAATCACAAAGATCGACCAGATTTGTCTTGCTACGCCTGATGACTGTGAGAGATTTCAGCATGAGGCGTTGGTGTTGCCCGCTGCGTGGCGGCGTCGAAAGCTAATCGATTCATCAAGCGATAACCAAAAACAAGTTTCAGAGGGCGGCGGTTGCGAATCCAAAACTCTGAGTCCGAATACCATCGTAAAGTGGTCTACTGCACTCCGAGCCGCCTTCGAACGAGCCAATCGAAACGCTGGGAAGAAATGCGTGCGGGGTGTCGTACCAGAACACAAATTGCTGGAACATAACCCCTGGTCGCAGTTCACTTGGATCGATGGAAAGGATAGGACTATCCGTCACTTTGACGCCAAAGAACTTGTCTCTCTGATTGATTGGCTTGAAACACGCTGGGAGGGGCTAACCATTGCCACCCTTTACGTGAAGGTTAGCCTTTGGTCGTGGGCAAGACGAAGTGAAGTCAGCAGCCTAAAGTGGTCGGACGAACGTTCATTCCTTTCGGAATCGCACTTCAAGTCAACTGGCAAAAAGAACGTAACCAAATGGTTCCGTATTCCGAACGCATTGCGTCAAGAACTGGAAGGCATTCGATGCGAAAGTGACTTTGTCTTCGGCGATTATCCAAGGCAACTCATCGAATTCTATCGCAAACGCAATGAAGTTAAGTCGCTACGCCGAGTTCGAGAAGATTTTGCTCCCGTCAATCTGGGGGAGTGGATGTACAAGCGGATTGTTGAATGGTCGGAGGGCAGCCCTAAGGGATCAGCGTACCTTCATATTTTTCGAAAAACCGGGTTGCAATTTGCCTTGTCAGGCGAGCATACGATGTCTGACGTGGCAAAGGACGCCAGCATCACACCGGGAGTGATGGAAGCGAGTTACGCTCAAGAGTTCGACGACGAACTTTGGCGAAAGAGCAATCGGACGTACCGACGAATACGTGCGAGCCTGCCGCACGAGGTTGCAGTCCGGTACGGCTACGACGAGTCGGAGCGGGAAAGATTGCTGGAAGAACTCGATAGGGCGAGGATGAAAGCCAACTGGGAGGAAGTTGCTCGCCTTGCTCAGCTAATCGAGCAGCTTGACCAGGAAGCGGGCTGATTTGGCCGTTCTTGTGAAATCCTGTGAAAAGCACTTCAACGGTCGCTGTCCGCTTTTCACAAGATATAAAAAAAGCCCGCAAATTGCGGGCTTTTTGAGTACACCCTAGTGGATTCGAACCACTAACCTTCGGTTCCGTAGACCGATGCTCTATCCAATTGAGCTAAGGGTGCATTAAAGGCGGAAAATATGTTCCCATACTCGATGGGGATTGTAGCGTGTGTTGGTGTCGTCGCAAGTGGAGTTTGCTCGCGGACAGACACGGTCGGCATTGATACTGCATCTCTAGCTGGTGGTTGCGGAGCCTCTGGAACGGGAGAGCATAGAATTGCCACTCATTTTCGGCAGCAAAAAGATGAAACGACTATTTGTCACTCGCATTGTTGCGTAAAAGCAAGAAAGCTGCAATTCGTCAGTAAAAAAGGAAAGTCACGGCAATGGCTCATGCTGCGACTCGTTGTGTCGACATGTTCTCGCTGGTCGGTTGGGGCGTTTGCGAATCGACGCGTTGCTCCAACTCGGCAAGCGAGCACTCGATTCGTTGGCGATAGATCTCAAGTTTTTCACCAACCACTGGGTAGATCGGGTCGGCAAAGTTGCCTCGAATCGTACAAAATGGCAGCGGAATCTGCAGCCTGTCCCAGGTGCGAGGAAAGACAATTCGACGCGATGGGATAGCTACAGCGTTGAGCACGATTGCACCAGTATTTTGCGAAATGGCTGCGATGCCTTTGTGAACTCGACCCCGGGGACCGCGCGGACCATCGACCGCGATGGCTGCAGGACGACCACCGATCACATGAGCGGTCAGTTCGTCGACTGCCTCGCGACCGCCTTTGTTGCTCCATGCTCGCCACTTGCTGCCGCGGACGGGAATGCAACCCGAGACCTGCAGTGCCGGCACAATGAGTTGCCCATCGGCACTCCGCGAGACCATCGCTGCCGTGCCCGGTTCGCCGTAGATCGTGATTGCGATTTGGTGTGCATGCAGAAACGAAAACAGATAATTCTGCTTGTCAGAGCGAAACTCCTCTCGCCGATCATTATCAAATCGCACGCGGCAGGTTCGCCGTAGCAACAAGATATATCCGGCGATGCACCAAGATGCGAGCCAAACAATCGCCCGTTTGAACATTATCTCTGTACCATTTTCAAAACGTATCGGGATAGATGACCAGCTCAATCCGCCGATTCGTTGCTCGCCCAGCGGCGGTATCATTGGTTGCCCGGGGATTGTTGGTACCCTGGGCGACTGTGAACAACTGTTGTGGCGGCATTCCCGCACGACGCGTCAACAAATCAAGTACCGACGCAGTTTGAGCGGACGCCAATTGGTGACTCGTGGAGACCTGTCCGCCGTACATCGGAGAGTTATCGGTGTAGCCTTCGATCGCAATCCGTTGCCGCGGAAAAACGTTGCGAAGTTGTGCTGCGACGGGGTCGAGTACCAGTGCCGCCTGTGGCTGCAACTGTGCTGAGCCGGGTTGGAATAACTGGTCCGAGGGAATAAGGATTCTCAGGACTTCGCCGTCTTGTTGGATCGGGATGCCGCCCAAGTTGAGTCGCGATGCCAGTTGCTGCAAATTAGTATTGGGCGTGATTGACGCATTGCCTCGCATTTGAGTCGAGGCCTGAAAACCTTGCACACGATTCTCGGCGTCTCGTGCGGCGATCGATGCGGATTCGAGTCGGCCGCTGGTATCGGCAAGTTGCTGGCGAATAAGGTTGAGTTCGTCGCGATAGACCTGGGCTTGTTGCTCGCTTTGAGCGAGTTGAGTGTGCAATTGCCGGTTATTGTCATCGAGCAATTGGACTCGCCGTCGCAGTTCAGAGACCTGCGCCTCGACGGGATTTACCGCAGCCGTGGTCGGCATTTGCCACGCGGCACCTCCGGGCGCGGCAAAATATGGATTTTGGCTACACCCGGCCAACACACTCAGCGCGACGAGCGACAAGCTTGCCGCCGTGCGTGATGCTGTTTTTCCCGGGGGTATTCGCGACATCCGTGGGTTGTCCTTGACCGAGTCCTTTCCAAGCGGAACAGCGCGTTGATGCGTTATCCCCGAACGAGTCCAACTCGCTCGTCGGCAGAGGCTAGAGTGAGACTTAACGACAAATCAAGAGCATTTTTTCAATTTTGGCTCAAGTTGCTTTAGTCAAAAAGGCTCTGGCGGTCGTCGCGCGAGGGGAACAGGCGGAGGATTCGCACGTCGGGTTCCGTCAAAGCTGGTGCTAGATTAACTTCACCGCCCATACTCTTTCGAATGCCCCCAACCGCTTGGTGACCTGAGATGAAAGCTCAAGACGTACTGAAAACCAATCATGCAACCAGCACGCTGGTGCTGAAAAGTTATGTCGGAGATTTGACGGATTCAGAGTTGATGACGCGTCCAGGAGTTGGCTGCAATCACATCGCATGGCAACTGGGGCACTTGATTTCATCTGAATGCAGTTTGCTGGAAAAAGTGGTTCCTGGTGCATCCGCGAAACTGCCCGAGAGATTCGTTGAGCAGCACTCCAAAGAGCAATCGACTTGCGATGATGCCTCGAAATTTCTTAGCAAAGATCGTTACATGGAACTGTTGGACTTGGTCCAGGCGGCGACCATCCAAGCGATTGACAACTTGAGTGACTCGCAGCTAGATGAACCGGCACCCGAAGATTTTCGATCCTGGTGCCCGACCGTTGGAGCGATGTTCGTGCTGATCACAACGCACTGCATGATGCACGTTGGGCAAGTAGTCCCGGTTCGACGAATGCTCGGAAAGCCAGTGTTGTTTTAGGACCACCAGTCGCAAACGCTAAGTCTTGAGACAAAACTAAGCCATGACGAAAACTTGCAGCTTGCGACAACCGTGAGCTCCAAGCACGAGTGACTGTTCGATATCCGCCGTCTTGCTTGGACCGGACACGAAAATTCCGAAGCCAGGCTTGGGGTGACCAACTCGTGCGTACGCTTCGTGCATGTTATTCAGTATCTCGTTACGTGAAACCACGATGGCCAAGTACTGAGCAATAAAAATCAGCACACGGTGAGGCATTGAATTGCCATCGACCCAGATTGCACCGTTCTCGGCGACAGCAAATTCGCCCCGCAAGATCGTCCAGTCCAAGGCAGCCAAATCGTGAGGATCATCAATGGCGGCGGCATCGAAGTTGCCAGGCACCACCTCGGGCACCATCGATGCGATTCTCGCCGCGTCGCGGAACACGGCGAGTTCACCAAGAATTGACATCACTTGCACGCTAGAATCCACAATATGCAAGTCGCCGCCGACCAAAGCCAGCATTTCACCGAACTTCGCTAACGGATCATCAAATCGTACAAGTGCATCGTGATCGATCTGGGGAAGCGGGGGAACCGTGATGTCCTTACTTAGCAAACGATCCAAGATAGATTGGCGGCTGTTACCGCGTTGGGCAGCGCTCACGAGAGTTTCTCCGACGCTTTCGGTAGCATTTTCGAGCGATTGATTGCATACCACTGGCGAAAGCTTTGGCGTGGCGGCTGCGGCAATTCCCGTGCGATGGACCAGGTATTGAATCGGTGGTGAGTTGCCCAGTGCGGCAATACTCGCAGTGAAATTCGTCCGATGCGTCCTGCAATTGCAAACAACGTTGGGTGACGAAACAAGAACGACGCGGCCTTCATGCTCAGCCGTTTTTCCAATGGTAGCAGGCCCTTGCTTACTAAGTCGCCGCGCATTGCCAGCAACTGGTGATGCAGCGGAATGCGAACAGGACAGACGTCGGTGCATGAGCCACACAAACTGCAAGCGTATGGCAGACTCTTGTGCCCTTTCGGATTCTGGCTAGGCGACAAAATGCTGCCGATGGGTCCGGGAACTGTCGCCCGATAGCTGTGCCCGCCACTACGTCGAAACACCGGACAAGTATTCATGCAGGCACCACAACGAATGCAGTGCATCGCAGCGCGAAATTCAGGGCTTTCACGTAACCGTGTCCGGCCATTGTCGACAAGCACGATATGCAATTCACTCGCACTGTCCCGGGGCCCGTGGAAATGGGATGTATAACTCGTGATCGGTTGGCCGGTCGCACTTCGTGCCAGCAAGCGAATGAACACAGCGAGGTCTTGGAAACGTGGAATCAGTTTCTCGATCCCCATACAGGCGATGTGTACCCGAGGCAGCGAAGCACCCAAATCAGCGTTCCCTTCATTGGTGCAGACAACAAGTCCGCCGGTTTCAGCGATTGCAAAGTTGACGCCGGTGATTCCCACTTCGCCGGCTAAAAATTTGCCACGCAGGTGACCGCGGGCGGCTTCTGTCAAATAAGCTGGATCGGAAGCTCCCGCTTGAGTTCCCAAGTGACGGTGGAAAGTCTCGCCGACTTCTTCTTTCTTAATGTGAATCGCGGGCAACACGATATGGCTTGGCGATTCACCACGAAGCTGGACGATGCGTTCACCCAAATCGGTATCCACAACGTCGATCCCCGCCGCTTCGAGGAACGGATTCAGCCCGCATTCCTCCGTCAACATTGACTTGCTCTTGATGATACGAGTTGTACTGTGTCGGCGAAGAATTTCTAGCACGATTTGGTTATGCTCAGCGGCATCAGCGGCATAGTAGACATTTGCCCCCAACGCCGTTGCATTGCGTTCAAATTCCTGTAGGTAACGGCCCAGGTCGGCAATTGTATGCGTCTTGATTTGTGAAGCGAGTGACCGCAAGTATTCCCATTCGGGCACACTAGCAGCTTGCTTATCGCGTTTGGAACGTACAAACCACAACGCCGTGTCATGCCAAGGAGACCGCTGGTCGTTGGTGACAAAATTTTTCGCCGCGATCGGATGATCGATGATCGGTAAAGGAGTCGACATACAAATAGTTTACTTCAGTTTTCTGCCAACTAGAACTTGAGCGACATGCATGACTTCGATGGGACGTTTCTCGCGGCGGATCAATCCTTGCAGGTGCATCAGGCAGCTCATATCGGCCGAGATGATCACTTCACTTGAACTTGCCAAGTGGTCCGCCACTCGGTCACGCCCCATCGCCGCCGAGACGTCTGGCTCATTAACCGCAAATGTGCCACCAAAGCCACAGCACTCGTCGATTCGTGTGGTGGGGACGATTTCTAGGTCGCGAACCAGATCCAAGATTCTGCGAACTTTGTCCTCGCGGGGCTGCATGGATTCGCTTGACGCCCCAAGCCGCAATTCTCGCAATCCATGACAGGCTTGATGGATACTGGCTCGATGGGGAAATCGTACATCGAGCGAATCGATCTTCAGTACGTCGTGTAGAAACTCACACAGTTCATACGTGTTATCGCGAACGTGAGCAAATTTTGCATCGTTGTCGGCAAAGTAACCAGCATAGTGATGCTTCACCATGGCGGTACAGGACCCAGATGGGCACACGATCATGTCGTAGTCAGCAAAGATCTCGACAAATCGACGGGCGACCGGGGCCGTATCCTCATTGCACCCCGTGTTAGCCATGGGCTGGCCGCAACACGTTTGACCGTCGGGATACTCGACACTGACGTTCAATCGCTCGAGTAATTCGAGAGTCGCGATCGCAACATCAGGATAGAACTGGTCAACATAGCAGGGAACAAAAAGACCGACATTCATACGCGAACAACGACGCCAAAAGAGGAAACCGCACCGGCTTTCCCACCGGCGCAGTTTCGCAGTATAGCGAAAAATCGATGCCTGACACCTGACGTCGATTACGCCATGACACGCATTTGCGGGGACGTGGTGGCGTCAATACAGGCATCAACCCAACGGCGAATTCGCTTTACACTCGGCAAGCGGCGGCCCTTCAGTGCTCGCTGGCCTTTCGTACTGAGGGCAAATCGCTGCAAATCTCGATGCAACACAGCGGGCGATTCCGTCGCCAGCGACCGAATGCCGCTGCGGTGGACACAACTCAACAGCATCGCATCGCGAGGCATCATGCCTGGAACCGACGCCGCAAATTGGATCGCATGAACCGTTCGCTTCAGTGGGCGAATAATATTTTTGTCGTCCAGCTCACGCGCGAGGACGTTCAGATCAGCCGCGAGCAAATCGCCTGCGGTGACAATCCCAATCTGCTGCAATCGTTCGCCTCGCGAGGCCGAGCAAATCCGCAGGTGATCCAATCGCATGCTCAATAACCACGCGCGGTGGTCGCCGCTAACGCACGGCAGGCACGCAGACATACTACCCGACCGACGTTTCGCCTGCGCAGCAACATCGACGTGGGCGTACAACACGACACTGCGTCCGTCGACCGTCTCGATCCTTCGAGGGGCCTGGGGCGCAGCGGTCAGAAACCGAAAGAGAGTTCGTAACATCATCGAATCCATCCGAGTGAGTAGAAGACAAGGCACTCCGGTGAGGATCAGTAAGCAAAACGGTTTGCTTAACGCTAGAGCAGATTTTTGTCGCCCAAATGGCAAATGGCGCAAATGGCACCGCCGATGGATCACTCACGACTCCGGTGATGCACAACCGTGTTTCACAATTGATGTGCTACCCAAGGCGGGACAGTAGAATTGTAAGATTCCGTTTTCCTGTGCTTGCTCGGGAGTCGCCCCATGCCAAACCTGAAACTTCGACCAACCTTCGAGATTCCCTTGGCCGATGGACGCCAACAGGTGATCGAAAAATTGCGCAATGAGTACCAGCGAATCGCGCCAAGCGACTTGTTTCAAATGTTCGGTGAGTATGGAGAGCTGCATCTGCCGTCGATCGAACATCGACTGTGGTCGCCACACCTTTCGTTCTATGTCGCGGAGCGCGATCGAGTCAGTCTCATCCACGGTCGTTTCGCACCTCGTTTGGAAGTTTGGACCTTGGTATGGATCATTCATCTCGCGATGGCATTTACAGCGTTTTTTGGACTCGCGCTCGCCTACTCGCAGTGGTTTGTGGGTGAGTCGCTGTGGGGGCTGGCCGTGGCAATCATGGCGGCGTTGGTCATCGTGACTCTGTATATCGTGGCGAGCATTGGGCAACAATGGAGTGCCGATCAAATGGCTTCGCTGAAAGATCGTTTAGATGAATTGCTGGAAAGAGCGGGAGTCGCGAAACCTTAATCCGGTTTGGCGATGGACTGTTTGCGAGCTTTCGTCAACAGCCGATCAAACGTCGCGGCGAAAGCTTTCTTGTCCAGATCTCCATAAGGGGCGCTGCCGCCGGTGGTCATTCCACCACCTCGCAACTCGTCCATGAAGTTTCGCATCGAGAGTCGGGAGGCGATCGTGTCGGGCGAGTATTCGTCACCGCGTGGATCGATCACGAACAGGCCTTTATCAACAAGCAATCCGGCAAGCGGCAGGTCTGCGGTGATCGCCAAATCGCCCGCTTCTCCCTTTAGGACGATATACCGATCCGCAGCATCGGCACCCTCGCGAACTTGGACAGCCTTAACCATCGGCGCATCCGCGGGCGTTTCCAGCATTCGATTGGCAACTAGAATCGTCGCAACATTCAGCCTTTTGGCAGCTCGAAATACAACTTGCTTGACGTCTGAGGGAGCCGCATCCGCATCAACCCAAATCTTCACGCAATTACCGCCTTAATGATCGTGCCGTGCACGTCCGTTAAACGGAACTCACGGCCTTGATAACGGTACGTTAACCGCTGATGGTCCAATCCCAACAGATGCAAGACCGTTGCGTTTAAATCGTGGACGTGTACCGGATTTTCGGCAATGTCCATGCCAAAATCGTCGCTTGCTCCGTAGCTTATGCCCCCGCGAATACCCCCGCCAGCTAACCACATCGTGAACGCGTCCTTGTGGTGATCGCGACCGGGAAGACCGCTACCGCCACTCTGTTTTCCCTGGCTCAGCGGTGTGCGACCGAACTCGGAACCCCAAATGATGAGTGTATCATCCAGTAGACCTTGTTGTTTCAGATCCTTGATTAACGCTGCCATGGGTTGATCAACATCCTTGCATTTCGCTGGCAAGCGCGTTGTCAATCCGCCGTGATGATCCCAGTCCGAATCGTAGAGTTCGACAAGCCGCACGCCTCGCTGTACCAGTCGACGTGCGAGCAAGCAGTTGTTCGCAAACGAGGCTTTTCCCGGTACAGCACCATACGCCTGGAGCGTTGCCGCCGTTTCTCTACTGATATCCATTAACTCCGGAACCGAAGCTTGCATCCGAAATGCCATCTCGTACTGTGCGATTCGAGTCGGAATTTCTGGATCACCGGTTTCCTCAAAGTGTTTGTCATTCAAACGACCCAATGTATCCAACACGCGACGGCGATCGTTGGATTCAGTTCCGTCAGGACTTGATAGAAACAATACGCTATCACCTTCAGAACGAAATTGAATACCTTGATAAACGCTTGGTAGAAAACCTGTTGACCAGAGGCTAGTTCCCGCGCCTCCCGGAGGCCCACTGAGCAATACGACATAGGCAGGCAAATCTTCATTCTCACTGCCCAGACCATACGTGACCCACGATCCAAAGCTGGGGCGCCCCCCGCGACCGAAGCCGGAATGCAAGAACATTTGTGCCGGTGCATGGTTGATCTCGTCAGTGTGCATCGAGCGAATCACCGCGAACTCATCCGCAACGCTCGCCAAGTGCGGCAGCAATTCGGACATCGATTGACCACTTTCACCATGCCGGTTGAACTTCCATGGCGAAGCAGCCAATGTTGACGTTTTGCCAATAAAAGCAAAATCACGACCTGCGGTAACTTCCGGTGGACACGGCTGACCATTCCATTTAGCCAAATGCGGTTTGTGGTCGAATAAGTCTAACTGCGATGGTGCACCGATCATGTGCAAATAGATCACATGTTTTGCACGTGGTTCGAAGTGCGGCGAGCGAACGGCAAGCGGATTCTCCACCGCAGCAAGTCCATCCGCATTGTCCAGCAACCCAGCTAACGCAATCGCTCCCAGGCTAATTGTACTGGTACGCCCAAATTGTCGACGGTCGAGTTGCATAATACTTGTCCATGCGATCTACGGCACAAACGGAGTGAAGGGCTCAACGGGCCATTTAGAAACTATAGTCTTGGCGATCATGACGAGAAACGGCAGGGTTGTTCGATCGATACGCAGCGTCGAGCCCTGCCACTGGGTCACTGCAATTGACGCCCCGCATTGTACTCCCCGAGCAACTTCACATGGACGCTTTTATTGTTGACGATTCGAATCAACCGTCAACAATTTAGAACCGTCAATAATTTAGCCAAGTATACCGTCACTGAATTGCTGTTGAGCAAATTGGGTTGAGTCGTCAAAATAGGGTTTTGCCAACCCCAATTTCCCGTTGTCGAAGGGACTCGACATGATACCGGTCAATGCGACGGACGAACAGATTCAAGCACTACGTTACGAGCGTTTCTACCATCCGCACCCCAGAGTGCAAAAGAAGATGGAAGTCGTTTTTCTAAGGGCAAGTGGGTTGTCCGTTGCCGAAGTCTGTAGGCTCGCAGGTGTTTCGCCCAATACTTATCGGGCTTATCGTCGTGATTTTCAGCAAGGTGGCATTGACGGCTTAAAGCGTTTTGACTGCACCGGCACTGTGAGTGATTTGGATGCTCACGCCGACGCGATCATCGCGTCGTTAGTCGAACGCCCTGTACGAACATTGGCACATGCACGGCAAAGGATTATCGAGCTTACCGGCATCGATCGGTCCAATGAACAAGTCCGACAGTTTCTTCGCCGTAATGGTTTCAAGCCGCTCAAGGTCGGTTCGATGCCAGCCAAGGCTGACACACAAGCTCAAGCCGATTTCAAAAAAAAAGCTTGACCCTCGGCTAGATGAAGCCGATCGAGGCGCGCGAATGGTTTACTTCGTCGACGCATCGCACTTTGTCTACGGCGGAGTGCTGGGTGTGTTGTGGACGGCGATTCGGATGCTCATTCCCACCGGTAGTGGGCGACAGCGTCTGAACGTTCTCGGAGCGATTGCCTACGGCAGCTGCCAATTTCATAGTGTCATCAACACGGGGTCGATCGCAACGCAACAGGTCTGCGACTTGCTGCGACAGCTACGTACGGCCCATCGCAAACCGATCACCGTCGTTCTGGACAATGCTCGCTATCAAAGAAACAAAGCTGTGATGGCGTTGGCATGCAGTTAAACATTGAGTTACTCTTCCTGCCTGCCTATTCACCGAACTTGAATCTCATTGAAAGGGTGTGGAAGTTTGTCAAAGCGGAAGCACTCTCGGCGCGTGTCTTACCTGACTTTGCGTCGTTTCGCCTTTCGAGTCGACACTTTCAGAACTCGATACAACGCATCGCACCCAGATGAAAACCTTGGTTACATGCAATATTCAACTATTGGACAATGCTCACGTCCTAGCCTGATGCGGTATACTAACAGGTTGAAGCCAGATACCCCAATCGCCAGGAATCAAAACGCCCAGCAAATACGCCCAGTAGGATTCGAACCTACGACCTACGGATTAGAAGTCCGTTGCTCTATCCAGCTGAGCTATGGGCGCAAGAGGTTTTGGCGTGTGTTTAACATGATTGAATCAATTTCGCAATGAAGCGATTCGAAAGCTCTAGGCAAGGATGTCGTGAACGACGTTGCCGTGAATGTCCGTTAGCCGGAAGTCGCGGCCCGCATAGCGATACGTCAATCGTGTGTGATCAAACCCGAGCACATGCAGGATCGTGGCGTGCAAATCGTGCACGTGGACTCGATTTTCTACTGCTTTTAAGCCGACTTCGTCCGTCGTTCCGTAGGCTACCCCCCCACGTACCCCGCCTCCAGCAAGCCAAACGGTAAAGCCATCGTTGTGATGATCCCGGCCCGGCGTGGCGGTGACGGGAAGTTGCACCGTCGGTGTGCGTCCTATCTCACCGCCCCAGATAACGAGCGTTTCGTTCAGTAGACCGCGCTGGTCGAGGTCCTGCAGCAGAGCCGCCAGCGGTTGATCGGCATGTTCGCACAATCGTCGATGGTTGGTCTCCAGTGAATTGTGGGAGTCCCAAGGTTGGCCGGCGCCGTGGTAGACCTGCACGTAACGTACCCCGCGTTCACTCAAGCGACGAGCGATAAGAAGTTGGCGACCTTGCAACGTGTCGCCGTACAACGAATGTATATGCTCGGGTTCACCGGAAATATCGAAGGCTTCACTCGCTTCGTCTTGCATACGAAACGCGAGTTCCAACGATTGAATCCGCGTGTTGAGTTGCGGATCGTTATCGCGAGACTGTAGATGCAGACGATTGAGTTTTTGAATCAACTGCATCTGGCGATGTTGTTGATCGGGCACGAGAAAATCATTCTCAATGTTCGCGATCAATTGCTCAGGTTCTTCGTACTGTGTATCGACGTGCGTGCCTTGGTAGATTCCCGGAAGAAATGCGCTGCGCCAATTCGCTGTCGAAGCCGTTGGCAGGCCACCGGGGCACATGACCACGTAGCCGGGAAGGCTTTGGTTCTCGGTTCCCAATCCGTACAACGTCCAAGAGCCAACGCTTGGTCGCGGGCGAACGATATCGCCACAGTTCATCATCATCAGTCCTGGCTCATGGTTTGGGACGTCGGTCACCATCGAGCGGATCACGCAGAGTTTGTCTGCGTGTTTGGCGACATTGGGGAATAGCTCGCTGATCTCCATGCCACATTGACCATGCTTAGCAAACTTAAAAGGCGAAGCATGACCGACTCCGCCCAAACGACGGTCTCGCTTGAGGTCCTCAGAAAGCGTCTTGCCATGAAATTTTTCTAGCGTTGGTTTCGGATCGAACGTATCGATTTGGCTCGGACCACCATTAGCGAATACATGAATCACTCGCTTCGCTGTCGGCCGAAAATGCGGCTCACGCTGTGACAGCGATGAACCGTCAATCGGAGTTGTTGCCACGGGTGGTTCGTCGCCATTTGCATCACGCAACACACCAGCCAGCGCCAACATACCAAGGCCCATACCGCTGTGATGAAGCATACGGCGGCGGTCGAGTTGATGATCAAATTTTGGCATGATGTTTCAGTCCACGTATAAAAACTCGTTGGTTAATAACAGCGCTTGTGCCAGTTGTGCCAGCGGCGACAAGGGCGGCGGCGGTGGAGCATGGAAGTCCGCTTGTGAGTCCCAAGATTGCGACTGCAGTTCACCGCCCACGCCTTGGATTTTTACAACCCAAGTGTAGGTATCGGCACTCGGCGACTTGCCGGGAGAAACAACAAAATCAATGACCTCGCCAGCCTGGACAGCTAAACCATCAATATGGGTGTCAACTTCGCTCTTGAGCGCATTGAACGTTTGGTCGACAGACTTACCGTGAATGATGGCGATCACACCATCACTGTTGTCTCGTGTGTGGACAATTTTTCCACGAATGTTAATCGTTCCTGTTCCTGGCGCTGTCCAACGTCTCACAGTGCCTTCTTCCGCAACATTGCCGGGGTGTCCGCCATCGGCAGTCAGTCGCAGAAAGCGGTAGTTTGGATCGGGGAACTCAGCACTGCCTTGGTAGGCTTGGCCCGTCCAATGCGGAAAAGCCTTAAGTTTATGCTTTGCGTCGCCAATTGCAGCGAGCGGCCCAAATCCGTATTGCCAGTCGGAATGCCCATCGAGATCTCCCGGCCGCGCCTCAGCAAGGAATTCCATCGCTACATTGACTTCGCTCTCCCGCGCCGGGCGTTGGAAAACACGGCGATAGAGGTCTTGCACTTTCGCTTCGTCGTCCGCTCGATCGCACGCTAGGGCAATTGATCGCGCCAGATCGGCAACGAAGGGATGATTCATGCTGAAGAGCGCTTGCTGCGGAATCGTCGTTTCGGCACGCGACGCGGCTGAGGCGGTTGGCGAAGCAAAGTCGAACGTCCGCAACATCGGGTCCATTTCGTTGCGGTCGACGTACGCATACAGTGACCGGCGAGTCGTCATCGGTTGCTCGGTAAGTCGCACCGAACGCCCGCCTACTTTGGCATCAAGGGAACCAGCGACTTCGAGCATTGCATCTCGCATGGCTTCAAAGTCAAGTCGACGTCGGTTTTGTCGCCACAACAATCGGTTTTCTGGATCAATTACAGTACCGGCTTCACTCAGTGACGAAGCTTGTTGATACGTGCGACTTGTCAAGATCATTCGGTGCAAGAACTTGAGTGATTGATCGTTTCGCAGAAACTCAGAAGACAACCAATCGAGCAACTCGGGATGCGTCGGCGGATCGCTGCGCAATCCAAAATCATCGAGCGAGCTGACCATCCCGCGGCCAAAGTATCGCGCCCAAACACGATTGACGAGAACGCGAAAGGTTAGCGGATTCATAGGGTCAGTGATTGCCTCGGCCAGTTCGCGTCGTCCACTGCCGTCACTGAACGGTTGCCGATCGTCGCCTTCAAGTATCGACAAGAACTGTCGAGGCACACGGTCACCGCGCCGATTGGCTTCACCGCGAAGCAACACAACCGGTGTCACCGGAGTCTTCAGGTCAATAAGTGTCATCGCCCGCGGCGGCGACCCTGGATGCGACGAATCCACTTCGCCAATCGCTTTCTGTAGGTCACCGAAGTCCTTACGTCCTTTTCCAGCAATACGTGAACCCACGAGGACGGCTTGATCTTCCAGATCCAGTAAGCCGTCCTCATCCAATAAACGAGACCGCAGTTCGCTGTAGGTGGAATCATCGTCGCTTGCTTTCAACGCGGCGGCAAAAAGCGTCCCATAGGTTGCCACGAGTTTCGCTCGGGTAGCGGGCCGATCTTTCGCGAGCTGTTCTCGCACGATCGGATTTATCGACTCGTCCGCAACCCAATCGTCGAGCCACTGCTTGGCATTTTTCTTGAAGATCGCTTCGTTAGCTGCTAACCCCAAAGTCCATGGTTTCAATACCGCATCAGCTTTGTTGTCCTCAGACTTCAACCGGTCCACTAGCAAACTATCCAATGCAAACATGGCGCTGTCGAGCACTTTCAACGTACTGACGACACTTCGAAGCTGGGCGGACTTATCGATACTCAACTGAGCGAAACCGTCGAAGTAGACAGGCAGACGTTTACGAATATCAGCAATCGCCGTGTTTCGTAACTCCGATTTGTACACATCCAAGTCTTGCTCGCGCGAGGCACGCTCGCGTTGGTAGTCGGCAAATAGTGCAGGATCAATCTGGTAGTCGCCCAGCGCTGGGAAATCATTCGGCATCACGCTGCTGGCGAAGACGCCTTGCAAGGAGTAGTAGTCTTCGATCGGCACTGGATCGTATTTGTGATCGTGGCATCGGGCACAACTGACCGTGAGCGCCATCAACCCGCGGCAGACTACATCAATTTGGTCGGCTGCAATTTCTAGTTTGTCGTTGCGGAACCGTGGACCAACAGTGAGCAAGCCCAATGCCGCTAACTTCGGCGCATCCTTTGACTGTGCGTAAAAGTCCGCGGCAATCTGTTCTCGGAGGAATTGGTCGTAGGGTTTGTCGGAGTTCAAGCTTTGGATCACGTAATCACGATACGTGTAAGCAAACGGGTAACGCAGGTCCGCTTGCGCTTGCCAATCTTGAGTATCCGCGTAACGAGCTAGATCAAGCCAGTAACGCGCCCAACGTTCGCCATACTGTTCACTGGCGAGCAAATCGTCGACCAATTCCTCGACGACTAATTGCGTATCACGAGTATCACGAACAAACGCCGCAACGTGTTCAAGCGACGGCGGCAGACCGATGACATCAAAGTAAATACGACGAATAAGCGAACGCCGATCAGCGAGCGGGTTCGGTGAAAGCCCGGCGCTGGCCAAGGAATCGACAACGAACAAATCGATCGGATTATTGATGTACGAACTCAGCGATGCATCGACGTGCGGTGGCTGGGGGTTACCCACGGGTTTAAATGCCCAGTGCTCTACGGACGCGGCGCGAATCGCTTGTTGGTCTCCCAACGCAATCGGCATCGGTTCATCTTCGGCTGTCCATGGCAATCCGAGCTGTACCCATTTTTCCAGCACCGCAATCTGTGCCTCATCAAGTGGGTTATCAGGCGGCATCTGCTCTAGCTTGCCTTCACCACGGACTGCTTGCAGGATCAAGCTATCGGCGACAGCGCGCGGGCGTGCGGCTGGGCCGCTGATCCCGCCTCGCAGGACAGCAGCACGTGAGTCCAGTCGCAGGTCCGATTCTTGCAGTGCTGCAGCGTGACACTCATGGCATTTTTCGATCAGCAGCGGCCGCACTTGATTTTCAAAAAACTGTTCACGCGGCGATAGAGGTTGTGCAAGAGCTGGCGCGGTGCACAACAACGCGCACAGAGTCACAATCGACAAAACTCGCATCGGGTAGACTCTTTCAACAGAAAATGCAAAACGGGGAAACAGGCGACAGGCTCTTCGATCGCCGGCGAGATAGTGGCTATTATAGGCCGTCTACCGACCGCGAAGTAGTCCAATACGAGGCAGCGAGATGCGACAATTGACATCCCTTTTCGGGCTTTTCTTCCTAATGAACGTGCCCGCGATAGCTGATGAGCGACCCAATATCGTCTTCATTTTCGCTGATGATCAAACGTTTGACTCGATTCATGAGTTGGGCAATCTTGAGATCCAGACACCGAATTTAGACGCTTTGGCGCGTCGTGGAACAACGTTTACGCATGCCTTCAACATGGGTTCGTGGAGCGGAGCGGTTTGTGTCGCTAGTCGCACGATGCTCAACAGCGGACGATTTGTTTGGGACGCTGAAAAAATCTATAGCGATTCCGAGCAAGAACGGTTGGCCGGTCGCTGGTGGAGTGAGTACCTCAAAGACGCTGGCTATCGCACTTACATGACGGGCAAGTGGCATTGCCGAGCCAATGCCGAAGCTGCCTTTGACGTCGCACGCGACATTCGACCAGGGATGCCTAAGGATACCGAGGCTAGTTACAACCGTCCGGCGGCCGATGGTAGCAATTCGTGGTCGCCGTCGGATCCAAAGTTTGGCGGATTCTGGGAAGGCGGCATCCACTGGAGCGAGGTAGTCGCGAATCATTCGCGAGATTTCTTTGCTGAAGCGAAAGTGCGAGACGAGCCATTTTTTATGTACCTGGCATTCAACGCTCCGCATGATCCACGCCAGTCTCCCGCACAGTACGTTGCCAAGTACCCGGTTGCTGACGTGAAAGTTCCAGCGAGTTTTTTGCCTGAATATCCTTATGCAAAGGAGATCGGTTGCGATCAATCATTGCGTGACGAACGTCTTGCACCCTTTCCTCGCACAGAACATGCGGTGCAAGTCCATCGGCAAGAATACTATGCGATCATCACGCATATGGACGAAATGATTGGTCGGATACTCGATGAGTTGCAGCAGAGTGGTAAAGCGGACAACACTTGGATCTTCTTTACCGCTGATCATGGGCTTAGCGTTGGCCATCACGGGTTAATCGGTAAACAAAATATGTACGACGACAGTGTACGTGTGCCGCTAATTGTCGTTGGCCCAGGTGTCGCAGCGAACCAACGCATCAAAGATCCGGTTTACTTGCAAGACATTATGCCCACGACGTTGCAGCTTGCCGGTGTCGAGCAGCCCGCGCATGTGCAGTTCCACAGCCTATTGCCGCTGCTCCGCGGCGGCCAGAGTCCGTACCAAACCATCTACGGCGGTTACTTGAAGAAGCAGCGGAGCATCCGTACAGACGAGTACAAATTGATTGCTTATCCCGATGCAAAGGTTCTGCGGTTATTTCATCTGAAGGATGATCCACTGGAGATGCACGACTTGGCAGATCATTCGGCGATGAAACAGAAATTGAACGAGATGTTTGGATTGCTTGTGCAAACACAGCGGGAACTTGGCGACTCGTTGGACCTGAGCAGCCTATTTGTGAAAGACGTTCGCGAGTGAATTTGTAAGCCGGGTTCTGTACCACGCTGACGCGATCGTTGGATCGGCAGGCGATGGTGATCATTTATCTGTGCACGACGATTGCTCGTCGCCTCCATTGCGACCTACCCGAGTGTCAAGCGACACGGGCCGCGTCGCGCCGTGCGCCCTTGCAGACTCACGACTTCACTCTGTTTGGTCTAGCTCCGGATGGGGTTTGCCGAGCCGACACAGTCGCCTGTGCCGCTGGTGCGCTCTTACCGCACCGTTTCACCCTTACCACGCATTCGTTTTTCAACGAACCGTTCGGCGGTCTGCTCTCTGTTGCACTTTCCCTAACCTCACGGCCGGTCGACGTTATCGACCATCCTGCCCTACGGAGCCCGGACTTTCCTCCAGTCGTTCCCTGCAAAGCAGAAAACCACCAGCGATCACCCCACTCACTCGCGAACGTGATCCGTGAAGATGACGTGTCGGGTTCAAAGACACAACCAGCCCGTGCTAGGGTTCGGGCAAAACAGTTAGAATGGAAGTCGCACTTACGCAGCGGAGGCACACGATGTCTGACACGACTTTCCCAACGGATGACGCACTGGACCATTCATTTGACGGCGATTCGCTCGACGACAGCGTCCAAGCGAGGGAAACATTGTCGCCGGTCGCGGGCAAACGGATCGCGCTGGCGGGTCGTTTTGGGGGCATGAATCGGCGTGAGGCCTCAAATTTGTTGCGATCATATTCCGCAGTCATTGTCGACCGCCGTGATCACGAGATCGATTGGATCGTGATTGGAGCCGAGGAATCCCCGGTTGCCGAAGCCGAGTGGGTGACAGAGGAACTGCGCGAGGCTGCTGCTGCGGGTCGTACCGAAGTGCTGCATGAAACGGAACTTTGGCAGCGATTGGGATTGGTGGAACTCGAGCACAGCGTCCGTCGTTACTACACCCCCGCGATGCTGGCGCACCTGTTGGGTGTGAGTGTGCGAGTGATTCGTCGCTGGCAACGACTGGGGCTGATCACTCCGGTGCGCACGCTTTGCCGCTTACCCTATTTCGATTTCGCTGAAGTCGCGACAGCGCGGCGATTGGCGCAATGGGTCGCAGCCGGCGCCAGCCCACTGGCGATTGAACGGCGGTTGGTCGAACTAGTGGAGTACCTACCGGATTTGAGGCGTCCGCTTGATCAATTGAACATTCTTGTGGAAGGCAAACAGATTCTGCTGCGACAGGGCGAGGGACTGATCGAGCCCGGAGGACAGTTGCGAATCGACTTCGAGGCACTCGAGGAGAGCGATCACGCAGCGTTTGATTCGTCGTCAGCGATGACCGAGGCGATACTGCCAATCACTGCGCGCGATGCTGCTGAGTTTCCGCAGTTTGGTAGCGACGAATCGCAGGATGAGTTGCTTGAAGCCGCTTATGCGTCGGAAGATTCTGGGGATCTGGAGTCGGCGATTGATTACTGTCATGCGATATTGGCTCGTGATGGGCCTCGCGCCGACATTTGCTTCCATTTAGGCGAATTGCTTTACCGTTGTGGTCAAATCATTGCGGCGAGAGAACGATACTTCATGGCAGTGGAACTCGATCCGGAGTTTGTTGAGGCCCGCGCCAGTCTGGGGAATGTACTTGCCGAGACGAATCGTCTGGAGTTAGCTGTAGCAGCGTTCCAGGGCTCACTTGCGTTGCACCAAGATTATCCTGACGTGCACTACAGTTTGGCCCAGACGTTGGAGATGCTGGGACGCAACGAGGAAGCGAAAGAGCACTGGCAACAGTTTTTGAATCGCGCACCAAACAGCCCGTGGGCAAGCGAAGCGAAACAGCGGTTAGAGACTCCATAAACGGATCACTTCACCTGTTCGCCTGTCGTTACGAACCAGCCCTCGGGCGGATCGGGAAGTGCAAACGCCCGGTGGTAGTCGCGTTGCCTCAATTCGATCCACGCTAGCGTTTCTTTATGAAGTGCGTTGGACTGGAATCCGATCGCACTGCGAATCAATTGTTTCGCGCGAGTGAAATCTTGGGCTGCCACGGCTGCAACCGCTAAGTTGTGAAGCGCAGCGATTTGGTTGGGATGGGATTGGTACACACTTTCCCAGATCGATTGCGCTTCACTCCACCGACCCGCGATTGCCAGCATATTCCCGCGACGCACGTCGGCGCTGCCGGGCATCAGGTAGGGAATCGCTAGCTGCACACGGCTTTCCGTGACGGAAGGTGTGAACAGCGAAAAACTCTCGCGCACGACAGCGGTAGCAAGGATCGTTTCTTGGTCTGGAAACAACGCAAGATCAGAATACTTCTTGATCGAGGACTCCAAATCCACGACGACGGGTTTTCCCTGAACATGTTCATCGCTGGTTCGGCCTTTATGCAAGTCCAGCGACATCAATCGCCAAGAAACGGTTACGCGATTCGGCGTTGACTGGCCGCCGTATCGATCCGCAAGGATTTCACCGCGGAGCAGGTAGTCGTAATTGTCGCGGCGAGCAAGCGAAGCGGTCACCACATCATTGGCGTCCTCACCGGAAGCCGATGCGAGTTGTACGCCCGACGTCGGTGGCAGCATTTTTGCATCCACCAGCGTGACTTCGCGACCAGGATCGTCCGGCGACGCAGCAAGCAGTTGTTGATGAATTCTTGCGGCAAGTTTTTCATCGCCAACAATCCCTTGGATCGCGACGCGTTTGCCAACAGTTGATTGCATCCGCGGCGGCGTCCAAACATGGATGGGTGCCCCCATCCGGCAACCGAGCAGGCAGGCAAGTGTCAGTGCGATCGTGAAACTCGGGTGCCGACGCATAATCAACGGAGAACCAGTTCAAGGTAGTCGGTGTCTGTAAAGAGTCGGACGATGCGGGGTCAACACCGAACACCCTGGGACCGGAGGCTGAAAGTCCCTAGAATTCGCCGTTTGGAACGACACACCCACTCCGCCACGACGAAATTCATCGGATTCCCCGTTATGCCTCGATACAACCCGGCAGAGATCGAACCCCGTTGGCAAGCGTACTGGGACGCCAACCAAACTTTTGCGACCCCTGAAAAAATCGTCGGCAAAAAACGTTACGTACTCGATATGTTTCCTTACCCAAGTGGCGAGGGGCTGCACGTTGGACACCCCGAAGGCTACACGGCGACGGATATCGTTTCGCGGTTCGCGCGACTTCGCGGCGAGACAGTGTTGCATCCGATGGGCTTCGATGCGTTCGGGCTGCCAGCGGAAGAGCACGCAATCAAGACCGGTGAACATCCGCGAATCCAAACGCAAAAGAATATCGATAACTTCACCCGTCAGTTAAAGATGCTTGGTTTCTCGTACGATTGGGGGCGAGTTCTGGCGACGACCGACGAAGACTACTTTCGCTGGACTCAATGGATCTTTCTCGTCCTGTATGACACGTGGTTTGATAGTAAATCGCAACAGGGACGGCCAATCTCGCAACTTCCCATTCCCGAAGACATCGTCGGGGAGAAAGCCATCGAAGCTTACCGTGATTCGCAGCGACTGGCTTACCAGGATGATGCGTTGGTGAACTGGTGCCAAGAACTGGGCACCGTGCTGGCCAATGAAGAGGTCATCGATGGAAAGAGTGATCGGGGAAACTATCCCGTCAAACGGATTCCGCTGCGGCAGTGGATGCTCCGCATTACCGCATACGCAGAACGATTGGCCGATGGACTTGAGGAATTGGATTGGCCGACGGGAATCAAGAAGTTGCAAACCGATTGGATCGGACGCAGTACCGGCGCCGAAGTCGATTTCTACATTGGCGTACCGAAGGAGTTTGATGCATGGAAGTCGGCTCGTGCTACGGTCGGTTTTCCGACTGATCCGGGCGATCAAGCACTGCGAGTGTACACGACGCGGCCTGACACACTGTTCGGGGCAACGTACATGGTAGTTTCGCCCGAGCATTCGTTGATCGAAGCGCTCACGAAGCCGGAACAAGCGGTTGAGGTCAAAGCTTATCGTGAAAAAGCTTCGTTTAAGAGCGACCGCGAGCGAACCGAGGGCGACAAAGCCAAAACGGGTGTCTTCACCGGATCGATGGCAATCAATCCAGTAACCGGTGATACGATCCCGATCTGGGTTGCGGACTACGTTCTCGCTGGGTACGGCACGGGAGCGATCATGGCTGTGCCAGCACATGATGTTCGCGACTTTGAATTCGCCAAACAATACGATTTGCGAGTGATACCGGTCGTCGACCCGCAAGCGGACGATCCTGAACGAGATGCGATATTGGCGGGCGATGCGTGTTTTGCCGCCGAAGGGCTGGCCATCAATAGCGGCAAGTTCGATGGCCAGGCGACAGCCGAAGTGAAGTCGGCGGTGACGTCGTGGTTGTCCGAAGTCGGGCAAGGTCACCAAGCCGTCAATTACAAACTCCGCGATTGGTTGTTCAGTCGCCAACGGTTTTGGGGTGAACCGTTCCCGATTTTGCACGAAGTCGACCAGAACAACGAGCCGATCGGAACCAAGCGCGCTGTCGACGTCAGTGATTTGCCGGTCACACTGCCAGACTTATCGGACTACAAGCCACACGGGCGACCGGAACCGCCGCTGGCAAAAGCCGACGACGACTGGTTGTACGTGTCGATTGAGGGAAAACGCTATCGCCGCGAGACCAACACGATGCCTCAATGGGCCGGTTCGTGTTGGTACTACTTGCGCTACATCGATCCAAAGAATAGCGAACGGATAGTCGATCCGGAGCAGGAAAAGCAATGGATGCCGGTTGATTTGTACGTCGGAGGAGCCGAGCATGCTGTGTTGCATTTGCTCTACTCGCGATTCTGGCACAAGGTGCTCTTCGATCGCGGCTACGTCAGCACGCCGGAACCCTTTGGTCGTTTGGTCAATCAAGGGATGATCCTCGGTGCTCCGCAATTTCATATGACGGAGGGCGACTACGAAACTGCTAAGTCGCAACTCGAAGCTGAGGGCATCACGGGCGTTCGCGTTGAGGATGGCGATAAAGTCACGGTGATCTTAAAGAACGCCGACTCCACAGATTTGGGTGACGAGCGAGTCGAGAAACGCAAAGGTACAACTTTCGTGGCTGGAACCGATCTGAAGGTGCAAGCGAAGGCGGACAAAATGTCCAAGAGTCGTGGTAACGTCGTGACCCCAGATGATGTGGTCCGCGATTATGGAGCCGACTCACTTAGACTTTATGAGATGTTTATGGGGCCACTCGAGGCCACGAAGCCGTGGTCGATGGATGGCGTCGGAGGTGTCCGTAATTTCTTGGAACGAGTTTGGCGAATGATCATCGATGAAAAAGATGAAACTCTCGCCCTGAACGAAGCCATTTGTGACGACGCATGCAATGCCGAACAACTTCGCGTGCTGCATCAAACCATTCGTAAGGTCACCGATGATACCGAGGGCATGAGTTTCAATACGGCGATCGCCAGAATGATGGAATTCACCAATTACTTCACGCGTTGTGAGAAGCGTCCGCGCCAAGCGATGCAGACATTCCTGGTGCTGCTTTCACCGTATGCACCGCATATTGCCGAAGAGCTATGGAAGATTTTGGGGAATCCAGAATCGATTGCCAAAGCCACGTGGCCGACGTGGGACGAGTCGGCCCTAGTGGACGAAAGCCTTGAGATTCCAGTGCAAATCAACGGGAGAGTTAAAGCTAAAATCACTGTCGCGGCGGACCTGGACCAAGCTGGTCTAGCCGCCGCTGCACTCGCTGATACAGGAGTGCAGGCGGCGATGGATGGCAAGACAATCATCAAGCAAATCGTTGTGCCCAAACGATTGGTGAACTTCGTTGTGAAGTGAGGTTACTTGTCGAAAACTCGCACCCCAAAGGATTTTAACGTCTCGGTTTGTTCTGCCTTCGCCTTTTCGTCGAGCGGATTGTTACCGAGATAGACTTCCAGGTAAGGCGCAAATCGACGGTCCCCTTCCGCGTCCTTTTGGCACATTTCGACCAGTGACGTCAGATCGCTGACTTTGTTGTTGGACATCAGCAACAAGTCCAATTGGTGAAGCTCAGTTAACGGCGCGAGTGTCGTGATTTCATTGTTGGCGATATCAAGCGTCGTCAACCAACCAAGTTTCGACACATGTGAAATGTCCTTCATCCCGTTACCGGAAATATCCAGCGACCAAATCTTTGATAGTTTCGCTATCGGTTCTAGCGTTGCAATCTTGTTGTTTGCCAAATACAACGATCGCAGATTACTCATCGTCGACAACGACGCCAGATCCGTTACCTGATTACGGCTTAGATCCAACAATTGCATCGCGGTCAGCTCGGCAAGCGGCTTGATGTCCGCGATCTTGTTCCCGGCAAGATTGACACTTTGCAAACGATTGAGCTTTGCGATTGGAGCCACATCGCTGATTTCGTTGTCTTCCAAGTCAATCAACATCAGCGCCTTGCAGTGCTCCATTCCAGCGAGCGACTTGATACCTTTGCCGCGACCGACGACCCGCGAAATGTTAGCGACGTCCGCAGCGACGATGGGCTCGGTGTTGTAACGTTTCTCGAACACTTCACTACGAACGGCCGCTTCCAGCGCCTTGTCGCTGAAGATTGGCTTCGGCGGCTCAGGTTTGGCTTCCGGCTTTTCATCCATCTTGGCGTCCGACTTTTTCGCCTCAGCAGCTTTGGCCTCCGCCTTCTTGGCGTTGGCTTTGTTTTTCTTTTTTGCTTTCGCTTTTTCGTCAGTAGCTTTCTTATCCGGTGCGGCGTCCTTCTTCGCCTCCGGCTTAGTGGGCTCCTTTTCCTTCTTGTCTGCTTCCTTCTCGTGTGCTTCCGGTTTCGGTTCAGCCGGTTTCACATCTTCCGCTTTTTCCGCTGGCTTCTCTGCAGCCGGCTTTTCGGCTGGCTTCTTCGCGTCGTCGTCAGCCCACAGGCTCGGAGGACAAAGCAATGCGACGACAACAAACGCAAGTAAAAATCTCAGGTGACACAAACGTAAGAGTTGGTAAATCATCATCGGGCGAGGATACGGTGTGTTGGGGGGGAGAGTGGTGGGGACGAAACAATTGGCGATGCCCGCGCACCATTTTGGTCACGCGTCGCCAAATTGTGTGGCCTCTATTCTACTCGCTCAGCAGTAGCGATTGGCAGCGTCAAATATTTGACAACGGCTGGCAAGCTACCGCTGCTCGCGATAGGTCGACCAACTGAGATAAATCATGATGCCGCTAAAGAACGCGAATCCCAGGTCCATCATTAGGCTTGCTGCGCCCAAGGGGGCGACTTTTTCCATCCCGAGCAACCCCATCGCCGCGTCAGCCACAAACAGGGCTAAAACCAGCATCGACGCCACAAGGCTGATGAGACAGAGAGCCTTGGGCATCAATGGACCTCAACGGAGATAAGCACGGGGGGGAGGACAATAAATCGACTTGGACGCCAGACGGTGACACCAAGTGGGATCGCAGTATAGTTCGATACCACCACGTTTCCCAAGCCTACGCCGCATCGCTAGATTAACGGATTAGCAAAACGGTGCCGCCTGTAACAAATAATCCAAGGATGACGAAATGCAAACCGGGCCAGTGAGCGAAAAATGGGGGATGGAGGGCCCATGGCAGTGGTGGCGGGACCAAATGCCAATCACGCGGCGGTGGGCGTTCTTGGATCACGCCGCAGTCGCTCCGCTGAGTCACCCGGCGGCCGAAGCGGTCCGTAAACTCGTCGACCAGGCTGAATTGCTTGGCGATACAGTCTGGCCCCAATGGTCCGCAAATATCGAGCGAATGCGGCAAAATTTCGCCGAACTGATGTTCGCAAACCCTGAGGATTTATTCGTAATTCCCAATACCAGCACGGGAATCAGCCTCGTTGCGGAGGGTTTTCCCTGGCAAGCTGGCGACAACGTTATCGTTCCGGAAGGTGAGTTCCCCAGCAATTTGTTTCCTTGGCTGAACCAGCAATCCAAAGGCGTTGATGTACGGATCGTCCCTCGCCAAGGCATTGCGGTGGTGATTGATGACCTACTTCATCGAGTGGACAATTGCACCCGTATTATCGCGGTGAGCTGGGTCGGGTATTCGAGCGGCTACCGAATTGATTTAGCCGAATTGGTACAGCGTGCCCACGAAAGAGGTGTACTTGTTTTTCTGGACGCGATCCAGGGATTGGGCGTGCATCGCCTAAATCTTGCCGAAATTCCGCTCGATTTTTTGGCTGCGGACGGCCATAAATGGCTTTTGGGGCCCGAGGGCGTGGGGATCGCCATGATCCGCTCGCAGCATCGACCACGGATGCGGTGTCCGATTGTAGGCTGGAACAGTGTGCTCAATTCGCATGAATTCTCGCACTCGACCTTCCAGCTACGCGACCACGCGTCTCGCTACGAGGCTGGATCGGCGAACATGATCGGCATCGCAGCGTTGGCGGCAAGTGTCGAGGTATTTCTGACGGTGATCCGCGATTGCGGAGTTGACGCAATTGAGCGCCGCGTTTTGGAACTCGCCAATCAGCTAACGCATTCTCTCCGAGATTTGGGATGTGATGTCCAGCGCAGCGACAGGGAACCAAACCAAAGTGGCATCGTTACGTTCACTTTGCCCGGTGTTGATGCACCAGCGATTCGCAAGCGAGCCTTGGAACGCGACATTGTCGTCAGTTGCCGAGGGGGAGGTGTGCGGGCGAGCATTCACGCCTACAACAATGACGAGGATCTGCGGCGTCTCGTTGCCACGGTCCAGTCGTATTTATAGCTGACCCAATTATCGAACTTGAGTTGAAAGCTTGATTATGCCGACCCGGACTGCTGTCTATACCGGTTCGTTCGATCCCATCACCCTTGGTCACCTGCACATCATCGAACGTGCGTCAACGCTGTTCGATCGTCTGGTCGTCGGCATCGGTATCAATGCCGAAAAGCGACCGCTGTTCGATATCGCTGACCGCGTACAACTCGTTAAAAGCGTTACGTGCGAACTGCCCAATGTTCGGGTGGAGATGTTTGATGGATTAGCGGTCGATTTTGTCCGCCAAATCCCTTCTCGCGTGATGATCCGTGGAATTCGACCGCTTACGGATATCGCTGGTGAGTTCACGATGATGATGGCCAATCGTCAACTCGATGCCGAGATTGAAACGGTGTTCTTGATGGCTGACGAGCGGTTTGCACACGTGAGCAGTTCACTGTTGAAACAGATTGCGACGTTGCGGGCGGATGACGAGCGGTTAGAAAAGTTCGTTCCGCGTGAAATCATCGGCCCGTTGCGAAAAAGGCTTAGCCAGCAAGGTGCTTAACACACTTTAGGCGGCCTGGCGGTCACCGGCTTGGCGTGGAAGTTGGATTGTGTCCATACGTCGTCGGCGACGAGGACTCGTTTCCGGCTCCATCTTGTCAAACAGATTACCCAGCAACTTTGGGTGGAAACATGCATACGCCCACAGCAATCCGCAACCGGCACCGCCGAACAAGTCGCTGACAAAGTGCGCGCCGCTTGAAAGTCGTTGCAGAATTGTCCCAATGCAAATGGCGACAAACAACCATTTTCCTCGTGGCAACACGACCCACAAACCGACCGATAGCGCGATCGCCGTCGATACGTTTCCGCTGGGAAAGGCTCGGGTATTGGCATCGAAGGAGGCCACGTGCTCCAGACTCCAGTCGAACACCCACATCCAGGCGAAATCGTAAGTCGCGATATCCAGATTGAGTCCTGCCGGACGCGGCCGCAAGACAAACATTTTGGTAATCGTAGCCACTGCACCGCCACCCATAGCCAGTGCGGCTAACCGTGGCACGTACCAGCGTTTCTTCGGCGCCATCAGGATCAAGCCTAGCAAGATCATGAACACGCCGCTGCCGTGCGAATAAACACGACACAAATCAAGAATATCGGCCAGTTCTCTTGGTAAAGGGTCAGAAGCAAACCAGCGTGCGGTGTAGATATCGATGAGCGTCAACATCGGCACCATCAACGTCGTGATCCCCGCCATCCACAACAACGTGGACGGCCGAAACAGCAATAAACCGTCGTGCTTGCCGCCACCCATCAGCGACAGAGTGGCGTAACGATGTGAAGAGCCCTGATCGATGGACATAGCAACGACGACCCAATCAGCGTGAAACTGTTTTTCGATCCCTCACCACGAACGCGAACGTTCACGTTCTTCTCAAGACGACCGTAAACAATTTTTCGCCATCGTCGAAAGAGCAGTCAGCCGACGAATCAACAAGCGGGTACTACATAACTGGTTACTAAGTTAACCGGCCATTAAGCCATCCATGGTTGCAACGAGTTGTTTCACTGCATCGACGCTTCCTTGGAAGGCCTTGGTTTCACCTTCGGTCAGTTTCAGCTCAACGATCTTCTCGACACCGCCACTTCCCATGATCACCGGCACACCGACGTAGTATCCACCGACACCGTATTGCTTGTCGCAATACGCAGCGACAGGGATCAACCGCTTTTTGTCCTTGACAACCGCTTCAACCATTTGTGCACAAGCGGCGGCTGGAGCGTAGTAGGCGCTGCCGGTCTTGAGCAACGATACGATCTCCGCACCACCTTTACGCGTGCGATCGACGATCTCTTCCAAGCGTGCCGGATCAATCAACTGAGTTACGGGGATACCACCGACACTGGTACAACTAGGAATCGGCACCATCGTGTCACCGTGACCACCCATCAACAGCGCGCTGACGTCCTCGACACTGACGCCCAATTCCATCGCCAAGAAAGTACGGTAGCGAGCGGTATCCAACACACCAGCTTGCCCACAAACTTTCGCGGGATCGAAGCCAGTCACTTTCCAGACTTGTTGGACCATTGCATCGAGCGGATTGCTGACGACGATCACCACCGCGTTGGGGCTCGTCGCGCTCACTTGCTCGGCGACACTGGTGACAATCTTTGCATTCGTGCTAAGCAAATCGTCGCGGCTCATGCCGGGCTTGCGAGGGATTCCGGCCGTGATCACGACCACATCGCTGTTGGCTGAATCACTGTAGCTAGTCGTACCGATCACGTTGCTGTCGAAGCCGAAGATCGGCGAGGCTTGCATCAAATCCAGTGCCTTACCACGCGGCATATCTTCGGTTTGTGGAATGTCCAACAGGACGATATCGCCAAGCTCGGCTGCTGCACACCAATGGGCACAGGTTGCTCCAACGTTGCCGGCCCCGATGATAGAAATTTTCGCTCGACGCATGACTGACTTTCACAAATTAGGAAGAAACGGACGGTTCACGGACCCGATATCGTCTCCCATGTGCCGCGTCGGTCAAGTAGGCAACGAGATGAAGTTCACACAGACATCAAGATACTTGATCCTGCGCCGTTCATGGTAGACAATTCGTCTATGTGGGCGGTTTGGTTCACGACACCTTCGTTTTAAGGGTGAGTCTCTTGAGCAAAGAATATCGATTGATTCGACAGGCATTGACCGTCCTACTTGGATTTACGGTAGCGATAAATGAACTCCATTCATCTCCAGCCGTTGCCCAGACGGTTACCGCCGAGTCGATGTTGCCGGTTCATGTCGCAGCCGCCGAGCGTTATCGGCTATTTGCTGATGCGACTCGTAGTGAGCAGTTGACGTTAAATCCGCAACCTCTGTTTGTATGGTCCAATCCGCGTCGGGCCAGAGGGCAAATCGGGCACCTGTTCGTGTGGATGAACCATGACTGTCCTGGAGCAGTGGCGACGATATTTTCGTTTCCTTGGCAAAGCGATGCGACAAAGCAGCGGATCGTTCACGAACTTCATTCGTTGTTGGAATCAACCTTGGTATCCGACAACGACAGCGTCGTGCAGCCTTGGGTGCCGACTGGCGGCATCGACTTAGTCGAACTACTTGGAGCGGGCGAAATACCGACTAACGCGACTCGCCGAGCATTTGCAATGCGGCAGCTGAGTCGACGTTTGGAAGCACACACGCTCGATCAAGAGCACACACGATGGCCGCTACGAGTACTACCAAAGGAATTGCTCAGCTATGAAAGCGATGATTGTAGTGGAACAATGTTTGCGATGCTGGGCGATGTCGGTAGCGACCCCGAGTTACTATTGTTGATCGAAGCAAGAAAGGCGACGACAGCGAAACCGGAAACCGAAGAAACGACCGACAAATGGCGCTGGCGATTAGCACCGATTCGGATGACGGACCAAGAAATCGTCGTCCGTTTTGACGGTCAACCGCTGTGGGAAAGTGTTCACGATGCCACGAACACGCGGTTCAACAACAAAAAACGCACCTACTTTCGTTTTCAAGACGCGATGGTTGATGCATCGGCCATCTCACCGCAAGCAAACTAGTTGATGCCCGAAAGTTCGCTATAATCCGCGGTACTGACTCGCGTTAACGCACTGGAGATTTTGCTGTGGTGATGTTCTTGATTGCATCGATTCGGCATCGATTGCTTGTTATCTTCGTGGGAATCGCCGTTGTCGCGTTGTTCGCTGAGCCTTGTGCTGCCCAACAGGGAGGCTTCATCGAGGATTTGTTCCGCCGCGTTGCCGAATCCCAGTTGCAACGTGAGCAAAGCAAGCGTGCCGAGGCCGAGCGGCAAGCAAACGTCCCCGTGCCGCAACCAAGCGAGTCACGCGACGTACAGGTGCCAGCGTCGATCTTTCCACGCGGACCGTTGGGACCAGCAACTCCTCCAGCAGGGCGGACGATTGATCGACCGATTCCGCCAAATCCGCCGCAACAACCCGATCGACGACCACCGGTCGATCCTCGCAACAATTTGAATCCATCGCAACCAAACCGAACTCAGCCCAACGCGAATCCGAATAATAGCGAAACAATCACGGTTCGCAGTCGTGAAGCTGCCGAGTTCGTCGAAAATTTAGCTCGCTTCAATCGTTCGATCGATCCACTGATCGCTGACATGAAACGGAACTCCGCGAATATGCCAGCCGTGCGACCCTTGCTGCCTGTAGCGTACCGCGTCTCGGCTGATACGCGAGCGCTCTTGTCGCGATGCAATGGATTAACGGCTCCTCAAACGCTCGTCGAGCCCTATGCGGAACTGGATACACGTTGGCGACAACTTTCGTTCGGCTTACGTTCTCTGGAAGGGATCAGTAACGACTGCACGTCGGCGATTCGTGAATGCGACAAGACATGCTCGTTGATGGCTAAACAGTTGGGGATCCAACCGCAATTTGATCGTGAAGGGCTGCGTCAAGTGATGCTTACAGCAGCAACGTACATGCAGTCACTGATGGACGATTTATTGCTGGTTCAGTTACCGCCAGCGGAACGTGATGGTTTGGTTCGTGACGTACGCTTGCATCGCCAGCAACTACTCGCGGAGACGGACGACGCGCGTGATGCCAGCTACGAAGAAGTGGTATCCCGGTTTACTGAATTTGTCGGACGCTGGCAACGAGTTTCCAGTCGCATGCTAGGAATTCGTGATCCTCACGTGCAAATGCGATTGGACCGAATTCGCCAGTGCGGTAACGATGTTTACGCATTGGTATGGATGCCGCCGCCGTCGCCCGCCATCGACATGCGAGCACAAGCAGCACGCTTGCAACAAGCCTATTCGGAAGTGATGGAACAATTGTCGCTTCGTGCGATGGTCTCGCTGTCCGCTCAAGATCAATTGCGCGTGGTCGAATCCAGTCGCCGACTTGACGATCAATGCCGTCAGTTCAGCACCCTCGCTCAGAACAATTCTTCTAGCGACAAGTTATTTTCGCTGGCGTCAGAAATCGACCGCGGCTGGAGTGGTTTACGAGTGCAACTCGCGTCATTAACCACCGTCAATCGCTCATCATTGGATGAAATGGATCGCGCGTGTGGCGGGCTGAGCCAATCCCTTGGCCGCAATGCACCGATCGCCGGGTTGGACTACGAGAATTTGCTCGCCGCAGCAGCGTCACTCGAAGGCAGCTCGGAATACTTGTTGGCTGACATGCAACGCTACGCACGCTATCTACAGCCGACGTCCTATCGCGATTCGGTTGTGAAATCAACGACGGAGCTTCACGAAGCATCAAAACAGTTGCATTTCGAACTCAGTCGACGAGCCGATCTAGCTGCCGTGCAGCGGACAGCGGATGCAGCAACGCATTCCTTTGAACGGCTGAGTCTCGATTTGCGAGATATCGAACAACACGGTTTACCGGGTTCAAGAGCAACCGTGGTCCGGCACGCTCAACAAGAATTGACACCCTTGGTCGCCCGTATTGCGGCTGCCCTGCTCGATCACTAGGCGATGGAGTATGCTATGAAGGATCACAAAGTGCCCGGTTTGAAAGTTGATGCTGGTTTCCGTAGTGCGTCTTGTTAAAGATCCTGTTTCGTCAGATCTTTAAGATCCACTGCAACTGGCTGCGGCTTTGCCGCCTTAAAAGATCATTTTGCGGCGATCCTTCACGTAGCACCCATCTATTATATATGGCCATTCAACGTAACCCAACTCGCAGCGTTGCGATCGGAAGTATCACGGTCGGCAACTATGCGCCGATTGCCGTTCAAAGCATGACGGCAACGAAGACTCGGAATATTGAAGCGACCGCGGCGCAAGCTGAAGCATTGCGCGAACGTGGTGCGGGAGTCGTGCGAATCGCCGTCGACAGCGAGCGAGACGCCGAAGCCCTTGGCGAAATCCGTCAACGGACGACAGCTAACTTAGCCGTTGACTTGCAAGAGAATTTTCGTTTAGCCGAGCTTGTCGCGCCGTTCGTTGATAAAATCCGCTACAACCCCGGACACTTGTATCATCACCAACGAGATACACCCTGGAAGGATAAAGTTCGCTTCATCATCGAACAGGCTGTAAAGCACAATTGTGCCGTCCGCATTGGCGTCAACTGCGGCAGCGTCGATCCAGCTAAAAAGGCTCTGTACGATCCCAGCGATTCGATCACTCCGATGCTGGAAAGTGCATTGGAGCATTGTGAGTTTGTCGATTCTCTCGGCTTCACTCGCTATGTCGTATCGCTCAAGGATAGTGATCCGGCCAAGGTTGTCGAAGTCAATCAGCGTTTCGCTGAGTCTCGCCCCGACGTGCCCTTACATTTAGGTGTCACGGAGGCTGGTATGCCGCCGGATGGAATCATCAAGACACGAGTTGCATTTGAGCAATTGATCGGCCGAGGCATTGGAGACACGGTCCGTGTCTCGCTGACCTTGCCCAACGATCGCAAGCCCGAAGAAATTGCGGCAGGCCACGAGATTGTCGATGACATCTACGCTGGGCGGGTGCGCAGCGTCGTGAAATTCAACGATCATTCACTGAACATCATCAGTTGCCCCAGTTGTTCTCGTGTCGAAAACGAGGCCTTTATTGACTTGGCTCAAAATGTCAAACAAATGACTCAGTATGCCAAGGACTATGCGATCACCATCGCGGTCATGGGTTGCCGCGTCAATGGACCGGGAGAGACCGATGACGCTGACCTGGGACTGTGGTGCGGCCCAACCCGTGTGAACTTGAAGCGTGGTACGGAAGCTTTGGGAGCATTTACGTACGACGAAATCTTGCCCAAGTTGCGTGCGGAACTCGACCGAATCATTGAGTCCAAGTCGTGAAGCAAATCATCACGATCGTACGGCCGCATTTGGTCGATGCCGTTCTTGCAACGCTTCGCCGCGCTCCGTTGGAAGCGATGACCGTCAACGAGGTGAAGGGATATGGCCGTCAGAAAAGTTACCTCGACGAGTACCAGGAAACAGAGTACTCCGAAGCGTTTGTGCCCAAGGTCGAAATCATCCTCTGGGTAGATGATTCACGATATGAAGAGGTCTTGGAAAAGATCGTCACGGTGGCTCGCAGTGGCCGAATCGGTGACGGAAAAATCCTGGTTGTCCCGGTCTCAACCTACTTGTGAGGCGCCGCTTCCTTGAGTGCACGCCAGACATTGATGTTGCCAAACGCGTCGCCCGTTAACAAGACGTCTGAGGTTGGCGACAACGCCAATCGTTGAACTGCACGGGCGTGGTCATGCAGATTCAGTTTCCGGTCGCCCGAATGTGCGTCCCACAGTCGCACGATCCGATCGTTGCCTGTCGACGTGATGTTCGTACCCGACGACATAAATACAAGTGCTTGCACCGGACCCACGTGTCCAATCAATGCTTGCAGGGTTTCCGTATTGTCAAGTTGCCGAATCTCGATCTTTCCACTGCCCAAGCTGATCGCGAACTGGCGAGAATTGGGCGATATAGCAACGCAGTGAATTGACTCATCGACTTCCGCGATAACGCGTCCCCAACGTGACTTCGAGTCAAAACGGTAGATGCTGCCGTCCATACCGAAAGTCAGTATGGCGGTTTGATCTAGTGTGGATACGATCCCGCGTACCGCGCCACTGTGATGATGCAAACACTGTTTAGATTCCAGTTGCGTAGGATCGATTCACTGGATGGAACCGTCGCCACAGCCAACGATCATTTCACCACCGTCGTTGATCAAGGCCAATGCAACGATTGGACGAGATGCTTTAAACGCAAACTCGCTGTATTCTCCGCTTGTGAAACTGTAACTAACGATACCTCCGTCCTCACAACCCAGATAGATCGTCAATTCGCCCTTGTTCAAGGCACAACAAAGCGGTTGGCGATCATCAAGAGGTAAGCGTTCGATAACGTTGCAGGTATCAACGGCACAAAGAATCGCACCTCCTTCGGTAGAACAGGTGATTGCTCGACGCGAGTCGCCTAGAACGTGCATGTCTCGGATAGGATCATCGTGTGCCAATATCGCCGAGGGTGCACTCGCAGGTTCGATATCGAGCAATTTTTGCTGTCCCGTCGCTGCTACCTACCAACAACAGTTGACTCTTTGGCAAAAATAAGTGTGAACCAAACTGTCCTTGGTTGGCATGTGTCATGCAGCTAATTAAAAGCCTGAAATCTTCGATGTCATAGACCTACGTTTGTCCCGACGACAGCGAAAGCAACACGGGGTTGTCGCCCGTGAAACTGATATCAACGGCGGGACCGTTGGCAAAGGACACAAAAGAACAGCTATCCCAATCGTCGTACTTCCATACGGAAATATTGATGAACGAGTAACTGGCGACCAGTCGTTGGTCTTCATCGTTTGCTGTCAAACGCAAGACCGGCGCCCGAACCATTCCCAACTTAGTAACCGGCTCAAGCGATTGCACATCCCAGAGCTTGATTCGGGAATCCGACCCACCGGAAACCAGTTGTGTTGCATCACGGATATAACATACAGCGGTGACTTCGGCATCATGAGCCTCAATTTCACCGATCGATTGTCGGCTATTAAGATCCCAACGTGTGACTTTGCCGTCAGCAGGTGCCAATGCGACTTGGCGACCATCGGGCCGGATTGCGATGTCATGAATTCCCCGACCACTACCGATCGCCAAACCATTGGGTTGCCCCGACTTCACGTTCCAAATCCTTGCAAACCCGTCTTCACCGGCTGTGATCAGTAGCTCACGACTCGGAAGAAATGCAACGCGGATCAACCGCTTGGCGTGACCACGAATTGATCGCACTTGTTTGCCATCGGCAATGCGAAATACTGCCACGGTTCGCAATCCGGCCCGTGCGAAGAGCGTTTCCGAATCGTTCACGCAAACATCGGTTACGGGTTCCTCGAGGTTGACGAAAAGCCGCATGCAATGTCGCTGTTTTTGGAAAAAGTAGTATTCAAAACCCGGCTAGATGAAGCCATCGTCGGCATAAGGCTCCAACAGGTACGAATCGAGCGAATGTAATCGCCCGCTTCGCAATGCCTGTTCCGATTGCGACAATCTCGCGTGGTACAGCAGTCGCTGAGACTGACGAATTTGGCTTGCTAATAACTCGTTGGCTTGGTCCATTTCAACACGTGCCTGCCGTTCTTCAACGCGACTTTGCTCGGCACGCCGCCACTGCCAACTCACCCCCGACAATCCCACGACAAGGGAAAGCAGCAATGCGGTCGCGAAGCCGCTTACCGCTCGATGGCGTCGGCACCAGCGAATGCCTCGCTGAATTTTCGATGGGGCCGTGCTTCGATTGGCTCACCGGCGAGAAATCGTGTCAGCTAGGCGGCGAGTTCGCCACATGTCTGGTATCGCTTTTGAGGTAGCTTTCGCAAGCATTTCAAACAGATCGTTTCGAGGTCTCGAGGAATGGTTGGATCCAGGTGACGCGGTTGCGGCAGTTCATCATGCAAGACTTGGTGCATGACGATTTTGCTGCTGCCGCGAAAGGGCCGCTCGCCCGTCAACAGCTCAAACAACATCACTCGCAGCTTTGGTGAACGTGAGTCGTTTTTCGCGAATGCATTTGGAAAGCGTTGTACCGTCGATAAATGCAGCAACGATAAACGGTCGCGATTCATGTTCGGCAACTTCATACACGGGAACGATATTTGGATGCTTCAACTTTGTTGCCGCACGCGCCTCGCGGATCACGCCGGAGCAGTATCCATCGCCTGAGTTCGACGACACGCGATTGGAGACTTTCACCGCAACCTTGCGATTCAGCCGTGTATCGTTAGCAAGATATACGCTACCAAAACCACCCTGACCGATTCGCCGAATCAAGTGGAAGTGCAAGAACTCACGGCCCTGTTCGCTACCCACGACCAAAGTTTCGTCTTCCAGCGAATCACTGCGACGGATATGCGTTTGTGACGTGTCGCCTCGCCGCCGAGTCGGTTCGAGAGACGACGAAGGTAGCGGGCCGACATGATCTTGCGTCAGGTCGGGATCTGAGGTCCCATCATTAGAAAGGTCATCGCTGTCGTCTTTCATTCCCACAGTTTACCCTAACGGCAAGTGGGGACGGCTTCAAAACACGACGCCGAGCAAATACTCTACAATTCGTACTCAATTGCTGAATTATCTTGCGGATTTATAAACCCCTGGGGAATGCATGGCCACCGCCAGCGAATCATTGCCAGCCGAAGCGGAACAATTTCGTGATCGTTACGCGAAAGTTCGTGAAATGATCGGCCGTGTCATCGTCGGCCATGACGAAATCGTACAGGGCGTGTTGACGGCCATACTTTGCGGCGGCCACTGCCTGCTCGAAGGCGTTCCGGGACTTGGAAAAACGATGCTCGTGCGGACGCTTTCCGAAGTCCTCGATCTGAAATTCAATCGCATCCAGTTCACTCCCGACTTGATGCCGGCCGACATTCTGGGAACCAACATGATCGTCGAAGACGAGTCCGGGCGGCGGCGATTCGAATTCCAGCGCGGGCCTGTATTCACACAGATTTTGCTTGCGGACGAAATCAATCGCGCGACGCCAAAGACACAATCCGCGATGCTCGAAACGATGCAGGAAGGTACCGTCACCGCAGCCGGGACTCGATTCGAACTAGACCAGCCCTTCTTTGTCCTTGCAACACAAAACCCCATCGAGCAAGAAGGTACCTATCCACTTCCCGAAGCTCAACTCGACCGCTTTCTGTTTAAACTCGTCGTCGGCTACAGTAACCGTGATGACTTGAATTTGATTGTCGAGCGAACCACGCGCGGCACCAGGCCGATGCTGGACAAGGTAATGAACGGTGACGAAATTCGTCGCTGGCAAAAACTCGTTCGTGATGTAATTCTCGCACCTCACGTTCAAGACTACTTGGTTCGCTTGACACTTGCGACACACCCTGACGGACCGGAAAGCGTTGCGATCACCAATCAATGCATTCGCTGGGGAGCCAGCCCACGAGGTGCCCAGACACTGGCCCTGGCGTCCAAAGTTCGTGCCCTGCTTGATGGTCGTTACAACGTTAGCTTCGAAGATGTACGAAGAGTTTACCTGCCTGCGATGCGGCATCGCGTGTTATTGAACTTCGAGGCTCAAGCCGAAGGCATACAATGCGATCAGGTACTGCTGGAACTCCTGGAAAAGGTTCCCGAAAAGGCCGCGTGATGCTCGCGCCATCGATCATTGAACGATTTCGCGATGTCACTGCAAAGCGACTGGGGCTACAGCTTCGTGCGGTGCAAATCGAAGCTGCCAAACATCTACTCTCCGGTAGCATTGCCGAGATGCAAACCGGCGAAGGCAAAACACTTTCGGTCGCACTTGCCGCGACAACCTTGGCGTTGAAAAACATTCAAGTCCTGGTGGTGACAGCGAATGATTACCTAGCCAATCGCGATGCTGACTGGATGGCCCCAATCTATTCAGACCTGGGGCTCGAGGTGAGTTCAGTTTCGCCAATATCAACTGTCGATGAACGCCAGTCCGCGTATCACTGCAACATTGTTTACGGAACGATTCGCGAGTTTGCGTTTGACGATTTGCGTCGTTCGATAATCCGTCGCCAGCAACCGTCGGCTTCATTCAAAGCGTGGTGTCGCTTTGAGGCGATGATTGTCGACGAAGCGGATAGCGTGCTGATTGATGAGGCCCGCACGCCGCTGGTGATCAACTCGCCAGTCAACTCAACGAACTCAGCCAGTGAAGCTTGTTTTCGTTGGTGTGCCGATTTTGTCCGCCAGTTCCAAGCTCCCTCTGACTACGCTCAGCTTCCGGGGAGTGGCTCGATTGCGCTCACCGATCTCGGTCGACACCGTATGTTCCAAGCCGTGATGCCACCGGAATTGCGGTCACTGACGACGACGGAGATCGAGCACGGGATCGAGTTGGCAATCTGGGTGAACAACAACGTCCAACGTGATGTTCATTACATTGTAAGTAACGGACAAATCGAGCTTGTCGACGAATACACCGGACGCCGCTCGACATTGCGAAGTTTCAGTGGCGGAATTCAGCAAGCAATCGAGGCTCGTGAGTCCTTGTCGCTTACGCCGCCATTCCAGAACACCGCGCGAACAACGGTGCAAGATTTTGTTGCGAAGTTCAAACACTTGAGTGGGATCACCGCCACGGCATGGGAAGATCGTCTCGAATTGCAAAGCATCTATTCATTGCCCGTACGCCAGATTCCTGAACATGCTCCCTCGCAACGAACGACGTTAGAACCGATTGTTGCCCGAACCAAGATCGATAAGTACCAACGGATCGCTACGGAGACGCTGGCGATGATCGCCGTTGGTCGTCCAGTACTCGTAGGTACGCGAACGGTGGCGCATTCCATCGAATTGAGTATGATCTTCCATTTTTCAGATATCGAGCATTCGGTACTCAACGCACAAAATCCACAGTTCGAGGCGGAACTAATCGCCCGAGCAGGGAGTCGTGGGCGAGTTACCATCGCGACGAACATGGCTGGCCGCGGCACCGATATACCGTTGGACGCAGATGTCGCTGCGGTAGGCGGTTTGCACGTGATTGTTTGCGAGCCACACTCAGCTTCAAGAATTGATCGGCAATTGATGGGACGCTGTGGCCGTCAAGGTAGCCCTGGAACCACGCGACTGTATGTATGCCCCGAAGACAGCATTTTCGAACAAGCATTCGGCGTCGAACGCGTGGAGAAACTTTTTCAATTCGCTTCCAAAGCTACCGACCAACAACTGCTGCGGACGCTCCGCAGAGCCCAACGACGCGTCGCGCATCTCCATCGCCAAGAGCGAGCAAGACTAACGGCTCATGAGTCACGACTAGCCTCATCACTGCAGCAACTTGGACTTGACCCAAACCTCGATCCCATACCATCTAACGTCGGATCGGTCGGCAAGTAAGCGTCCGGTTGTAACTCGCCATGACGTTTGGTTAACTTTTTTGCTTGAATGAGAACTAAGTACCGGTTTTTGAAAGGTGGTTCGATGCCAATCATTCGTCCGCAAGGAAAAGTTAGCTACCAGAATGACGGTCGCGTGGTACTGGTCAGTGGTGGAGCCAACGGGATCGGTCGTGCGACGTGCGAAGCGTTTGCTTCGTCCGGCGCAGCGGTGATTTGCATGGATGTCAACGCGGATGCAGCAGAGGATCTTTCACCACAGATCCTGTTCGTCGCCGGAGATACCTCCAGTGACGACGATTGCCAACGCGCAGTTGCAATGGCGGTTGAAAAGTATGGTGCGTTGGATGTTCTGGTGAACAACGCCGCGATTCAGCCCAAGGCCTCCTACGCACCCATGCATGAGTTATCGATGGAAATATGGCAGCGCATGGTGGGCATCAACTTTACCGGCTACGCACTGCTCGCCCGACACGCCATTTCACAGATGCTCCGCCAAGGCCGTGGGGTGATCATCAACATGGCCAGTGGTCAAGGGCATCGAACGGCTCGGGAAGTACCGGCCTATGGTCCCATCAAGGCAGCCAACTTGATGCAGACGCGACAATGGGGCGTGGAGTACGCTCGCAGTGGAATACGCGTCGTTTCAGTTTCACCGGGGGCGATCGACACATCGATGGTTCGGGCAACTTTGAATGAACAAGGTGGTGCGTGTGAGATCGCCAATCGTCATCCGCTCGGTCGCATTGGACAACCCGGCGAAGTGGCTGCCGCGGTGTTGTGGCTAGCCAGCGATGACGCTTCATTCGTGACGGCGACCGATCTCGAAGTTGACGGCGGACTGGGAGCCTTCGGAGCGTTCGCGGATCCGTACACACCTGACCCATGACCCGCTTCGCCGAGCGGCCGCGCGCTCGGCTTGCGATTTGAGCACTCGGTATGCCTTCCCGCGACGTCTTACATCGCAAATTGGTAGCCAAAGATTGCATAGCATCCCTGGCCGTCGACTCCACTGCCAAGCACTCGATAGTACTTGTCGTTGATGTTCTCGAGCGTCAGTTACACTTGATCCTGGTTGTTGCTGCAAAAAACTCGTCCGGTTCGCATATTGAGTGTCGCGTAGCCGGGTGTGCCACCAGGAACGAATCGCACGTCGCTCAAGTTCGTTTGATTTTAGCGATCGGCACGATCCACCATCCAGCTGAACACGTCAAAGTACGCGCAGGCGGGCGGTTGGCGAGGGAAAGTGACCGAGTACGCATCGGCAAAGAACACGTCGTCGGGCAACAAGCCCTCAAGGCGTCCGTAGATCAAGTCACGTTGCTGTGGATCTTATACGGTCGGTCGCTGTGTTGGAACGCTACCGTCTGGCGCAGGTCCGAGAACGAACGGCAAAAATCGATCGCTTCGTTTAAGATCTTCTTGCTCAAAATGCTGGAGCGCAACGATAAGCAAATGGTTTTCGCTCAGCATGCGTTGCAGTTTGATGTCGGCGGCATATTGTTGGTAGTCGGCTCCAGGCTGGCGTCCAAAGTCACCACCGCAATCCAAGTTTCCTGTATCCAAGTACGAGATGCTGCCGATGATTCCGGTCGCGCCGTATCAGCCGCTGAAGCCCGTTCGCGTGTACGACGAAGCTTCCGCAGTGCTGTAGAACTGGCTGAATTCCGGACTGAGATAGTTCCCTCTAAGCGGATCAGCACTGCGTGTGACCACGTTAATCACACCGCCGATCGCGTCGCTTCCCCACAGTGCCGATTCGGCACCTTGGATAACTTCGATTCGCTCAATGGTTCCTGGATCAATTGTTGCGGCGGATTGGTTGGTACCTGGACGCAAGATACTCGTATTCATGCGAATGCCATCGACGAGCACCAGGATCTGTTGGCCCGTCAACCCGCGAATGAACGGTGACAATTGACCATTGTCGGTTTGTTGCAGTGTCACACCGACTTCTTGCTGTAGCGCCCGAAACATCGTCGTCGCTTGCCGTCGGACGAGGTCATCGCGATCGATGATCGTTCCCAACTGTGGCGTGTTGAACAAATCGGTCTCGGTGCGAAAAACACTGTTCAATCCCGTAGGATTGCTGGCGATTCCGCCTAACATTTGCTCGCTGAGCGAAGGAAACGAGTCACTAAACGATGTGTCCAGAGCCGAAGCTGCAGCAGATTTGCTAACGGCATCAATGATGAATGGTTAAGCTTGCGTGCTGGGTACATCAGTTGACGGCGGCATGGACGATGTCGACTCAGGAGTAAATGTCGTCGGCGGTTGCTCAATGGGCGACGACATCTCGACTGGCGGAGCGACTTCGACGGTCGTTGGCGGTTCCGTGGAAGGTGGTGTCACTGTTGGGGGACGCTGAGTCGCTGGGCGGCCGGACTTCGACTTCCGGTAACGTGGGTGTGTACTGCACGCGCCACACTTGGCCACGTCCACCGCCACTGAAACGCTTGCCAGACATTCTTCTTGAGTCACGGTTGATCGGCGCCGGACCCCGTTGGTCTCGGATCAATAGGCATCAAGCGTACTTTTGGAAACACCAACGCCCACAAAGATCTGATCTTGGTTAAGGTTCGACTTCATAAAATCCCAGCCTAGCAAATATGAGCTTACGTTAGCGCAGCTCCTGCGACGGTTCGGGTTTAGAATGAGTACCTTGCAATCCAGCTGACCCACGGTCTCAAGTACCTAGGCATGTTCGAACTACAAGCCGTTTGGAAGCAACTGATTCCAGTCGACATCATCCAAATGTTCGTTTGCGAAGTCTTTTGCAAGATACTAGTGCGTCATCCAGACTTAATTTGAGGGTAAAGTCGCTTTAGCTTTGTACGCGCGTCGTCGATTTTGAATTGCCAGTCGACGCCACGTTGCTTTTCGTTGGTGCGTTTGGCCCACGCCGCGATTTCGCTTTGCAATTC
>JBGSIA010000206.1:0-85946 GCA_041751935.1 Pirellulaceae bacterium
ATTATGCAAAAGGCACGCCGTCACCCGTGTCAAAAGACATAGGGCTCCGACCGCTTGTAGGCACATGGTTTCAGGTTCACATTCCTCCCCTTGCAGGGGTTCTTCTCACCCTTCGCTCACGCTACTGGTACGCTATCGGTCGTTGAGGAGTATTTAGCCTTACGGGATGGTCCCCGTGGATTCAGTCCGGGTTTCACGTGACCGGACCTACTCAGGTGCTTCTACAGTGCAAACCTGCTTTCATATACGGGACTGTCACCCTCTGTGGTCAGCCTTTCCAAGCTGTTCTACTAACTGTTTGCAATCCGATATTGAAGTCCTACAACCCCGCGAAGGAAACCTTCACGGTTTGGGCTATTCCGCTGTCGCTCGCCGCTACTGACGGAATCGATTTTTCTTTCTCTTCCTCTGGTTACTTAGATGTTTCAGTTCACCAGGTTGTCGTTACACACCTATGGATTCAGTGTGCAAACTTCGGGCACCCCGGGATCATCGCTTGTTTGTCAACTCCCCCAGGTTTTTCGCAGACTTCCACGCCCTTCTTCGTCTCTCAACGCCAAGACATCCCCCATGTGCCCTTAATAGATTGGCCATCGAAATCCCGAACTCAAGCCCAATTAAACTCACAGCCAATCGAGGCGACCCTCGACCAACCTTAACGTGAACCCTTGAACTAGAATGCGCGAATCTCAAAAGAATCTACTTCTTAACGATATCACATGAACTGCACTCATTTTTTAACGCACCGCACCAACCATCAGTTTCCTGAAGGCAAGCCAAGCCCGTTAAGCGATGGTACAGATAGCACAGAATCCTAACAGAATACGTCTTGCCGCGAGGATCACGAATGAACCTCTTGGCGACGCCTCTGAAGAACTTATTTTAGACCCACTTTGTGAAGTGCCGCATTGCAAACTGAAGGGACGGAAATCCCTCAATTTACTTGGACACATCGTAAAGCGTGGTGCTCTTTAGATGCCAATTCTACCAAACAACCAAATTGTCAAACATCAGTTTCCTAGCAATAGGCGGTAAGCCCAGCGGCCAGGAGACGCTGCTGGTGAGCAGCCGAACAAGCTTGTATTTAGCCCATTCGGTTGCACACCCTATCTTGTTGCCACGACTGCGTTTCAGCTTCGTGGCGGGTTGCGAAAGATATCCGAATTCAGATCCTTTCGTCAAGGCGAACTGAGAACATTTTCAAAATTTTTTGTTCTTGGTTCGCTTTTCGCACAGTCACCCGAATGCTAATCCGGAGTCCTGTTTGACATGCTCCTCGCGGTGCTTGTCGCTCACTGACTTGGTGTCAGCGAGAGAGGAAAGATACAGTCCGCCGCGTTCTGGTCAACACCTGTTTTGAAAAAGTTTTCAAATCGTTTGTTTTCGATGAATTTCCCTGTGTAATGAGCCTGTTTCAATTCTGAATTGCTATCCGGCAAGGTTGGGTTTTCGGAATTCTAGCTCAGTCACTTTGGCTTTTTCGAGCGACAGCAGGCATTACCAAGCTTTTTCATTCCAATCCGGCCGGTTAGCAAAGCTGAACTCAGAGCCTGCGAGCGAGTACTTTTCGTCACTGAACCTTGGCCAAACAAATGCCTTGACCAAAAAAAAGCTGCGGGCGTATGGTGGTAAAACTAAGTTTTCCCAGCACGCTTCGCAGCTTATTCCAAGTGGAGGTAGACGGACTTGAACCGACGACATCTTGCTTGCAAAGCAAGCGCTCTCCCAACTGAGCTATACCCCCGAAATGCACGGTTCAAAGATTACAGTGGAAAAGGTTTACAAGCAATACCTGTGCCCCGTTTGACCCAATGCTTTCTTTTTACCAAAGTGGGCGTACCAGAACTCGAATCTGGGACCTCTACATTATCAGTGTAGCGCTCTAACCAACTGAGCTATACGCCCGAGCAAATCATCCATCAACACCGTGGTTGCTGCACAGTTCACATCGAAATTGAGCAACTTCACACGCTGTCTTGGCCCGAGAGTCTATGCAAACCTGGCGATTTGTCAAAGGGAAGAACGCTGTGACGCAAGCAAGTTTCGCCCTCGGAGTGATTTTTTTCGGCTATCGCCCACTCTTCGCTTAAATCGACGTTCCCACGGAGGCCCACGTTCGGGCAAAATACTTGAAGTTTTTGCCGGTGTTGACGGCCGGTAACCCTTTACACCCCTAATGACTCACTTTCCTCTCTCCCTTGGTATTACAGGAAGCATGATGCAACATTCCACGACTGACTCTCCATCGCCGAAGCGAGCGATCGGCTGGCGGCCGCTTGCGGCCGCTACACTCATGATCGGGGGAATTTTAACGCTTGATTCCGTCTATGCCGCAACTCCGTCGGTGGAAGCGGCCTTGTCGCTCACACCGGTTCAGTCCGACGCGAATTTTGAGCAGATCGACAAAGACGCGTTTGCTCGTTGCCGAGTGGAAGATATTGAGGACGCAGATATCACGGGCTGGGAAGTGATCGGCCCTGAGGGACTTGTGCTGCGTCGATTCATCGATAGCAACAACGACAAAAAGGTCGATCTGTGGTGCTATTACGAATACGGCGTCGAGACTTATCGCGACGTCGATGCCAATTTCAACGGAAAAGCGGACGAATATCGTTGGCTTGGTACCGCAGGCACTCGCTGGGGGCTGGACCAAGACGAGGATGGCACGATTGATCGCTGGAAAAGAATTTCACCCGAAGAGGTGACGTTTGAGGTTGTGGAATCACTGCGAACCGCCGATGACGCTCGGTTTGGCCGTTTGCTAATCACCCCGTCAGAGCTGAAAAGCCTGGGTTTAGGCAAGGAAAAGACCGAGTCGCTGGTTAGTAAATCGACGCGAGCAGCGAAGGAATTCGCGGATCTTGCGAAGCGGCAAACGACGATTACTGAAGGGGCGAAATGGCTACAATTCGCTGCGTCACCTCCAGGAATCGTACCTGCGGGATCAAACGGTTCGACAGCCGATGTCGTGGTCTACGAAAATGCTGTGGCGATGTACGAACATGCCGAAAAGAGCGGGCAGTTAGTCGTGGGCACCATTATCCAAAGCGGCGACGCCTGGCGAATTGTGGATTTACCTCAGATTTCCAGCGATGGCGAACCGTTGGCCCAAGCTTCTGGCAACTTCTTCACTCCCGGCGGCGCCAATGTCCGCAGTGAGATGGCTGGCGGTGGTATTTCTGGCCAGACACAAGAATTGGTCACCGAATTGGAGGCGATTGATCGCAAGCTGGCGACCGCAACCAAACAAGCGGAAGTGGGTCAACTTCACGAGCGCCGAGCGGGAATCGTTGAAGAACTGGTCAAGAGTTCCAGTGACGCCAACGAACGTGACACGTGGGCTCGTCAGTTGATCGATACGGTCAGCGTTGCGGTGCAAAGCGGCGCGTATCCCGAGGGCCTGGCCCGACTGAAACAAATCTCGCAAAAACTCGTTCGTGGCAACGAAACCCTAGCGTCGTACGCGGATTTCCAAACGATCGCGGCAGAGTATGTGTCCCGTCAATCGGTGCCTGATGCTGATTTCGCCAAAGTTCAAGAATGGTACCTGGAAACGTTGACCGATTTTGTTGATCGCTATCCAAAAACAGCCGAGTCCGGGCAAGCGATGCTGCAATTGGCATTGTCGAAGGAGTTTGAAGACAAAGAACGCGAAGCGTTGGGCTACTACAAGCAAGTCGCCGACGCCTTCCCGAATACAGATGCCGGCGAAAAGGCTGCGGGAGCGGCTCGCCGCTTGGACTCGATCGGCAAGGTTGTCGAACTGGAAGGTCGCACCCTGGATGGCAAATCATTGCGTTTATCGCAGCTGCGTGGTCGGCCTGTCGTTCTGCATTACTGGGCAACCTGGTGCGAACCCTGCAAGCAGGACATGAAGCTGCTCCGCAGACTGCAATCGCAATATGCGAAAGCGGGCTTACAGATCGTAGGCGTCAACGTCGACGCAACTGCCGATATGGCTGTTGGGTTCCTGAAGGAGAATCCGTTACCCTGGCCACAAATGTTCGACAACGGCGGTTTGGAATCGAGCTCGCTGGCGAAGGAGTTTGGCATCCAGACCTTGCCGACGATGATGCTGATCGACAAGGCCGGTAAAGTCGTACGCCATAACGTCCGCTCCGCTGACCTCGATATCGAACTGGATAAACTCGCTGGCGGTAAGTGAGATTTCCGTGAATCGTTTTGCCGCATGAGCCCCACAAAGGGGCTCATGCGGCGATCCTTGCGAGGACGCGGGACTGGATGGCAACGAACTGACAACTTGCCGAAGGCTTGTTTTGAGTCTTAACGGCTGACCGACTACAATCTTGCCGTGCTGTTTCATTCCACCCGTTCTCTGGAACTTGATAACTGATGGCTCGTTTACTCGTATTGCTGCTGGCGATCCTTTTCGTTTCCACGACTTTGGCCGACGATGTCGCGCACTCGATCGAAGAATTGCCAGCTGGGCACAGTGATCATGGGGATGCGTTTAATGAGGGACCGCGCCAGGCGGCCTACATCATGGCTGGTATGGGCTCCACTCGCTTTGCTTCCAGCGCCAAGAATGAACAAGCTCAAGCATTCATCGATCAAGGGGTCGCTCAGCTTCACGGCTTTTGGTACTTCGAGGCCGAACGGTCCTTCCGCCAATCAGCCATGCTCGAGCCTGAACTGGCCATTGCTTACTGGGGCATGGCGATGGCCAATACGAATAACTCTGCTCGAGCGATTGGGTTCATCGAAGAAGCCGAAAAGCATTTGAAAACGGCGACCGAGCGAGAAAAATCCTACATCAATGCTTACGCGAAGTATTTGCGCCGCGGCAAAACGATTCAAGACGACACAAAGCTTTCCGATGACGAAAAAAAATCGCGACGTCGCAAGCGAGAAGAGGACTACGTCAAAGATTTGGAGCGAATTGTTGATAAATCGGCGGAAGATGTCGATGCACAAGCGTTGATTGCTCTGCAACTTTGGGCCGCATCGCGAAACGAATTGCCAATCACCAGCCACTATGCGGTCGACGGTTTACTGGATCGTGTTTTTGCCGCTCGACCGGATCACCCCGCACATCATTTTCGCATTCACTTGTGGGACAATCGCCGCCCGGAAAATGCATTGGCTTCGGCGGCCGCATGCGGACCCTCTTTGCCCGGGATTGCGCACATGTGGCATATGCCTGGACACATATACTCGCGGCTACATCGTTACGGCGATGCGGTTTGGCAACAAGAAGCCTCGGCACGCGTCGATCATGCGCACATGATGCGAGATCACGTTCTACCTGACCAGATTCATAACTTTGCACATAACAACGAGTGGCTGATCCGAAACTTGTTGTTCCTAGGCCAGACTCGTGCTGCAATCGCACAAGCGGAAAACCTCATCTCTCTGCCACAGCATCCCAAATACAACTCGCTGAGTAAGGGCGGAAGCTATCGCTACGGACGCGAGCGGTTGCTGGATGCATACACACAGTACGAGCTTTGGGATGAAACCATTGCGGCATGCGATTCCGCGATGCTCGTGGACTCGGAGGACTTCAATGACTCGATTCGTCGCAAACAGTGGCTGGTCGTCGCCCTGCAGTTGGCTGATTCTCCCAAGAAGGATGACAACCGGCAACGTGCAGCCAAATTGCTTCGTGAATTGCAGTTACAAAAACTTGATCTGCATCGTGAACTCATTCTTCGAAGTGGTCCAGAACCGGAAAACGAAAAAGTTGCCGATGGCGAGAGCGACGAAAAACCAGCAGCGCTGGACGCCACCAAACAAAAAGAAAAGATCACTAAATTGCGTGAAGCGATCGCGTTGGGCGCAGCCGCCGCTGCGGTGCGAAAGAAGGACGGCAAACTGCTGGAGAAACAATTGGCCAGTGCCGGGAAAGTGGACGCAACGTTAACGGCAATCTGGATGGCCCAGGCTGGCGGTGACAAAGCGTCGCTGGAGAAGGCGCTCACGGCGATTCGAAAGACGGTGAAAGACTCGCCGGGCCAAGTTCGTCCCCCGGCGGTACTGGTTGACCTATTGTGGCGGACCGCTGACAAAAAGGCGGCGACTGGCGAGTTCACGAAATTACAAACACTTGCTGGTACCGCCGATCTGCAAATGCCGGTATTGCAACGACTGCGGCCGATCGCCACTGAGCTGAATCTCGCTGAGGACTGGCGAACTCCCGCAGCCCCCGCGTCGGATCTGGGGCCGCGCCCTCCACTGGACAGCTTGGGACCAAAGACTTGGACGCCCTATCCGATGCCGACTTGGCAAGTGCGGACTGCGTCGGGCGAGGCCGTGGATTCAACCGCCATTGACGGTCAGCCAACGATACTCATTTTTTATCTCGGCTTCGGGTGTCTGCACTGCGTCGAACAATTGTCGGCATTCTCGCCGGTCGTCCCGTCGCTGGAAAAGAAAGGCATCCGCGTGTTGGGTATCAGCACCGAGAATGTCGACGAGTTGGCGCTGGGAATGAAGAACTTTGACAAACCAATCTCCATCGTGCTGCACTCGGACGACTCGATGAATTCGTTTAAGTCATTTCGCTGTTTCGACGATTTCGAAGGTAAGCCGCTACACGGCACGTTCCTTATTGATGCCCATGGCCGCGTTCGCTGGCAAGACATCGGACACGAGCCGTTTACCGACGTCGACTTTCTGCTGAAGGAATCCGAGCGACTATTGATGCTCCCCTAGACGTTGTTGGTTTGACCGTTTGCTGCCCATCTTATGGTTGTGTGGTGTTGCGAAATTGAGCGTTGGGCGTCACGATTGTCGGGGAATTGTTTCCTCAGGGGTGGTCAGTTGACATGCTTGCTCGACTCAAAACATTCACATTGCTCGGGATCGAGGCGATGCCGGTCGATGTCGAAGTCGATATCTCGCCAGCAGCGATGCCCAAGACCGTGCTGGTCGGTCTGCCGGATGCGGCTGTAAAAGAGAGCACGCATCGTGTTGAACGAGCCATCGTCAATAGCGGATTCACTCGACCTTACGATCGTGTCGTCATAAATTTGGCGCCTGGAGATCTTCCAAAACAAGCTGCATCGTTCGACCTGCCCGTTGCACTTGGGGTGCTCGCCGGCAGTGGTCAGTTGCAGTCAGACAAACTCGAGCAGTACGCCGTGATCGGCGAATTGGCGCTCGAAGGGTTTACGCGACCAGTGAAGGGAGCGTTGTCGATTGCAATTGAGGCAGCGAAAAACCAAGCGCTGAGAGGACTGGTCGTGCCAGCGGAAAATGCAAACGAAGCGGCAGTCGTGGAAGGGTTGGAAGTAATTCCGGTGGATAGTCTTGCCCAAGCGGTAGCGTTTTTTGCTGGCGAGATCGAATTGCATGCGGCGCCCAGTCGGCTGGATCAGTGGTTCGAGCAATACAGCGTTTATGATGTCGATTTTGCCGATGTCCGCGGCCAGGAATCCGCCAAAAGAGCGATTATTCTGGCTGCCGCTGGGATGCACAATTTGATCATGATTGGGCCGCCGGGAAGCGGGAAAACGATGTTGGCCAAGCGAATGCCAACGATCCTGCCGCAGCTCAATCCGGCCGAATCGATCGAAACCACGCGAATCTATAGTGCGTTGGGTCAACTTCCAGCGGGACAACCGTTGTTGGCAAAACGTCCCTTCCGCAGCCCCCATCATACGATCAGCGACGCAGGACTTGTGGGTGGCGGAAGCCCACCGTCGCCAGGCGAAATTAGTAAAGCACATAACGGAATTCTGTTTTTGGATGAATTGCCCGAGTTCAATCGCAAGACACTTGAAGTGATGCGTCAGCCACTGGAAGACGGTGTGGTGACGATTTCGCGAGCACTGCGGAGTACGACATTCCCTGCTGATTTTATGCTGATAGCGGCTGCCAATCCTTGCCCGTGTGGCTATCGCAGCGATCCACGTCGGGCGTGCAATTGCACGCCACCTCAAGTCGAGAAATACTTTGGCAAAGTCTCTGGTCCCTTGATGGATCGAATCGACATTCAAATCGAAGTGCCGTCGGTGCCATTCGAAGAATTGTCGGGAGCAAGCGGTGGCGGAACTTCCAGCGAGAAGATGCGTGAAGACGTGACGCGGGCTCGTGAGTGTCAATCCAAACGTTTTGCGAATCATGCTTCGGTGCGCTACAACGCTCAAATGACAAGTCGACAAGTCCGTGAGTTCTGCGGGCTCAACAAAGTTTGCCAGAACATGTTGCGCCACAGCGTTGAGGAGATGGGCTTGTCAGCGCGTGCACACGATAAAATACTGCGAGTTGCCAGAACAATCGCCGATGTCGCTGGCGACGGGTCCCTCGATGAGATGCACTTGGCCGAAGCAATCGGTTATCGCAGTCTTGATCGCGATCTCTGGACGTGAGTCACCCTCGATGATACCTGAGACTGCGTCAATTCCTGAAAATGCCTTCGAGTTCGGTAAGAACTGGTCATCGTTTCTCAAGAATATCGACGAAACAAGTGTCGAATCTTCGATCCACAGCCTACGATCAATGCTGGGCATTAAGAGCTTAGTGGGAAAAAGCTTTCTCGATTTGGGCTGTGGAAGCGGGCTATCTTCCTTGGCCGCGTACCGGCTTGGCGCAGACGTAGTTTCGATCGACTACGATCCGCAAAGCGTTGCTTGCACGAAATGTTTGCGACAACGTTTTGCGGGTGACGACACCGTTCGCTGGCGAATTCTACAGGGCTCGGTACTGGACCGATCGACAATCTCCGCGTTAGGCCAAGCCGACGTCGTTTATTCTTGGGGAGTGCTTCATCACACAGGAAATATGAAAGAAGCAATTCGTATCGCTTCACAATCGGTTTCTCCAGGAGGTTTGTTCTTTATCGCGATTTACAATGATCAAGGCGGCAGCAGTCGACGTTGGCTCAAAATCAAGCAGACGTATCAAAGATTGCCGCGTGTGATACGCGGTGTCTGGGTCGCGTTGATCGCGAGCTTTTATGAAATACGATTTGCGTTCATAAGAGCGTTGAAACTGCAGAATCCGCTGCCGTTTGCGGATTGGCGACGAAAGAAAGCAGACCGGGGAATGTCAGTTTGGCACGACTGGGTCGATTGGGTAGGTGGCTTTCCGTTCGAAGTAGCAAAAGTAGAGGAGATCGTGGTGCCGCTACGCAAAGAGGGTTTCAGCTTGCAGAATCTCAAGACGGTTGGTTCTGGCTGGGGCTGCAATGAATACGTATTTCGGAGAGACGTGAATTAAGTTCCTCGAAGAACGCTTCGCGATTTTTGGGAGAAATCAAATGTCGGCGCCCGTTAGCCTCAATCTCGATTCGACGCAACGAAAGTGCCGGTCCGCTGAGCCAACTGCTCGACAGTTCGACCCGTTGAATTGTTTGCAAAGGAATCGAATAGAAAAGAACGCCACAGCGAATGTTCAGTGTGTCGTCAAGCAACGTATACCGGCAGGGAACGGTGAACAGTGCCGTGACTGCGATGGCCAATGCGCCGCACAGGAACAGGATGGACGCATCGGTGGGACGCTGTTGAAGCATCAACGCGATACCGAAAATGGCGGACAATCCAGGTGTCAGCAACAATAGCGCGGCGACCCACCAATCGATGGCGGAGTCGACCACGTGCTTTACCCATCGAGACTCGTTCATGGAGTGCTTCCTTCAGTCAACGAAATTATGTTGGCTCGATAGAGGTGATCTTCGCAGAACACAATTAGGGCAGTTGGACACGGTGACGAGGGTCAACCGCTGGATCATGACAACGAGTAAAGTGATGCAGTTTTCGATGACGTAGTCGAGAATGGGATTCGATAGAGACAACATGATCAACGAAGGGATGCGAGTGACTTGTCGTAGTATCATACATGGCACGCTTCGTATGCGTCACTCTCTTTATCGCAACGCGGCACTTGGCGATTGCTGTGACGATTGGCTTCCATGGGCATGGTGCAATTTGCGCCGCAACCCTTTTGGTGAATTAACGCGTGAGGAGCGTGCTTTGGTTGCGGTCGCTGATACACACGTATGGACCACGATGCTTCGCAAACCCCGAGTGGCGATCCAGTTCATTGGTCGAAAGGGGCGAGGCAAGACGACACGGATGCTGGCGCTACAAAGAGCATTACCGGATGCAAGTTATACGTACATTCCTGAGACTGGCCCATGCCCGCCCATCGCTTGGGGACGCCCGATCTTAATCGACGAAGCTCAGCGATTACCCGCGACAGCGCGCGCCGCAGTACTAGCGTCGAGTGAACCGTTGGGCTTGGCAACGCATCACGACTTAACTCGCCCGCTACATGTGGCGGGATACGAGGTCATTACGTACAAAATCGGACGCGAGAACAACGCTACGCTGCTGCGCCAGTGGACTTGGCGTCGGATCGAAGCATCGCGACTGAGCAACTCGCCAGTGTGCTTAAGTCGTTTGCCGCAACTCTCCGAGAACGATTCTGAACGACTGATCCGACGTTTTGGGACGGACTTCCGGGCGATCGAAAACTTTTTGTACGACAAAATTCAAACCCAGTGCTACAGCCATGGCGAAATGCGATTTATTGATTGAATTGGATGAACCCAATCGCGTCTACCTAGGAGGCGAAAAGATTGGTGGCGTTGTTCGTGTGCGAGTTGGTGACAAAGTTCAATGCAACGGACTGACGGTTCGCACTGTGTGGAAGACGCATGGACGCGGAAACGTGGACTCGGGAACCACCGAGTCGGAAGTCGTTTTTTCCGGAGAGTGGCAAGCGAATCAAGATCTGGAATATCGATTCGAGCTGACCGTAGGCGACTGGCCACCAACGTATCAAGGTCACTACCTGAATATCGATCATTACGTCGAAGCCGTTGCCGACATCCCCTGGGCGTTTGATCCTCAAGTGTCACAAGTGTTTTTGATGCGACCGGCGGGTGGGCGAGACGCGGTCGCAACAAAATCAGTTGCGGTCAAAGGCGGTATCGTCGGCAACATCATCGGTGGTGTGGTCATCGTTTTTGTGCTCTTTTTTTGTCTTATGTCCGCGATCAATCCGTTCATGTGGGTGATTGGCAGCATCATCGCGCTGGTGAGTTTTGCGATATGGCTGCTTCGTGTTTTCCTGCCGAAATACTTTTTGGGCGAGGTGGATGGGTCGTTGGAGCGAGATTCCTACTCGCCAGGGGAAAACGTGGTCGGCAAGTTATCGATTCGGCCACGTCGCAACGTCATGATCAATGGTATTCGTTTGCGATTCGAAGCCCGAGAGCAAGTTGTCAGTGGTAGTGGCACCAACCGAACGACACATCGGCACATATTCTTTGAGCATGAGCAATCGCTTCAGCAAGCGACGATGCTAAAAGCGGAGCAGCTCCATGAGTTTCCGTTTTCAATTCAGTTGCCCGCAGACGCTGTCTATACCGTGGATCTGAGCGACAACGATCTCATTTGGAGTGCTTCACTCGTGGTCGATATTCCGCGGTGGCCAAACTGGCGGAAAGAGCTGCTACTGGCAGTCGTACCCGGTGGCGAGACGATTACGATCGGTGCTACGGGTGCCATGACAGTTGAATCAATCCCGGTGACGAGCGCCGCTGGAGCAATTCCAAGTGATGAAGCGCCTGTAACTTTTGCAGAAACCGCCCTGCACCTATGGTCGATGCGAGACAACAACGAGGCGACTCAAATGTTGGCCGAGGCCGTGACGGGATTGTCGTTCACGATCGAAGCGAACGTTGAACGACGGCTATTGTACAGCGGCGAGAACGACCCACATGTCTATCCCGACGGTTATGCCGTTTGGGCCACGTACACAGACCCGCCCTTACCGCTGGTTCTGTACGTGCCTCACGAACTTGGTGACGAATTCGAGCAACTGGGACGAGGCAAATGGACTGGGCAGGGAACCATCGTTGGCTGGGACCACGTTCACCGGCGACTTCAAATCAGAATCGACAAGGATTACTGAGTATCCGAAAAGGGGGCTGACCTTTTCGGTCAGGCTCTTGGAATCGTTTTTCTGAGTATTTCTTAGTCACTGGTGCGATGGAGACTTTGTATGGTTCTCAACGAAGCGGCATCGATCTAAACTCGCGGCTAATCCTGAGATTCTTCGCCGCTAAACCCAACCCATCATGCCGTCGCCCCGAGTCCTTATTCTTCGCGCTCCAGGAACTAATTGTGACGAGGAGACTGCGCACGCGTTCGAACTGGCTGGAGCCACGGCAGAGCGAGTTCATGTCAATCGCTTGATCGAAAACCCTGCCCTCCAAGATCGATACCAAATTCTGTGCATCCCCGGTGGGTTTTCGTACGGCGATGATATCGCCGCTGGTCGCATTTTAGCCACCCGATTGCGACGACACTTGTCGGGGTTGGTGGATGCTTTCGTCCATGGAGACGGCGATCGTTTGGTGCTGGGAATCTGTAACGGAATGCAGGTGCTGATGCGTTTGGGTGTATTGACCGAAGGGCTGGAGACGGACTTTACAGTGCCGGCAACGCTGTCATGGAATGACCATGGTCGTTTCGAATCACGCTGGGTTCATTTGGCCGTCGATGAGACTCCGTGCGTTTTCCTGTGGGGAATCGAACGCATGTACTTGCCGATGGCCCATGCCGAAGGCAAATTTGTCGCTGCGGATGATGCAGTGTTGAACCAGCTTCGCCAGGCCGGTCGGTTGGCAATTCGTTACTCCGACGGAGAGACCGGCAGTGTTTGCGGTGACGTTTTACGTTTTCCAGCCAACCCCAACGGTGCTCAAGCAAACGTGGCTGGAGTCTGTGATTCCAGCGGCCGTGTGTTTGGGCTGATGCCACACCCCGAGCGGCACATCGATTTCACTCACCATCCGTATTGGACGCGGCGCGAGGTCCAGCCAGACGCGGGCGACGGATTGGCAATGTTCAAAAATGCTGTTCGCTGGTTTGCGTAGGCTTTGGCGTTGTTTCGCCAAACCGGTTACACTATCCCGCGTAAGCACCCTTGCGCCGGATAACTATGCTTTTTCAGGGAATTAACCATGACTTGGCTGCGACTTGATTGGATAGTTGCCTGCACTATTGTTATCGTGATGAGTGGCTGTGGACGAGACACCGGCAAGAATGGAGCTGCCACTTCTCAGGAAGATCTCGCGGAATTTCTGGAAGACAACCCCGAGTATTCTCTCCCACCGCCCAGCGGTTCCAAGTCCAAGACACCGTTGGATCTAGGAAATTGAGACCTCGGAGAGCTGAGCCACTGGAAAATTGAACCCAAATGTACGACTCCCAAACAAGATAAACTATTCGGAAATCTGGGCCGATGCTTGACTCTCGCCGTACCCTGCCAACTGCGTTCACACTCGTTGAACTGCTTGTCGTCATTGCCATCATTGGTGTACTTGTGGGATTGCTGTTACCGGCCGTCCAGGCTGCACGGGAAGCTGCGCGGCGAATGCAGTGCAGCAATAACGTGAAACAGCTCGGTTTAGGATTCCATAACTACCACTCTGCTTACAACAAACTTCCGCAGTGGCAGGGCGGAAGTGGCGGAGAGCCACTGTTGCCTTCGTTCGATCCGATAGTCGGCGTGGATGCGAATTCTCTGAGCATCTTTGTTGGTGTTTTGCCGTTTGTTGAACAGCAAGCCCTGTGGGAAAAGATCAGCAATCCGTTGCTGGACCCGATTACTGGCGCTCCCTTTCCGCCCATGGGGCCTACGCCCTACAAGCGACTTGCCAGCCATGCGATCACGCGGTACGAACCTTGGTTGACTGAGATTCCAACATTGCGTTGCCCCAGTGATCCTGGATTCGGATTGCCCGCGCATGCACGTTCGAATTATGCAGCTTGTCTTGGCGATGGCGTCGCGGTGAATCATGGCCCGTTGTTGCCCAATCCTGGGCCATGGAGACCAGACCAAAATTTATCGATCGCGACGCAGGGATCAGCCCGAGGCGCGTTCATCCCCCGCCACTTTACTTCGTTCTCGGACTTTCGTGACGGTTTGGCAAATACGATTCTTGTGGGGGAGATCAATTCCGACCTGGGTGACAACGACATCACTACGCAACTTTCGGTTGTCGATCTCACGAATGTCGCGCCCAATCCGAGCTACTGTTACGATCAAGGCTACCGTGACGCGAATCGTCCTCGCTATTGGGGTGCAACTTCGACAGCGGTCGAGATCGATTATCGTCGCGGTTCCGCATGGGCGTTGGGGCTGCATATTTGCACAGGATTCAACACGATCCTGCCACCTAACGAAGGAATGTGCGGATCGATTGGGTCGGTCATTTCACCGCTGCTCGGTGGTGTTGCACCAGCAAGCAGCCGTCATGTTGGAGGCGCCCATGTGTTGTTGGCTGACGGCGCAGTTCGCTTCATAACTGATTCGATCGAAGCCGGTGACCCGCACACGACGACTGTTTATTACGACTTGGACGGCGATGGCACGAGGACCGATAGCAGCCCGGCGCCGCATGGTGTTGGTACAGGCAGCCCCTTTGGTTTGTGGGGATCGCTCGGTACGCGCGCATCCCATGAAGTAATTCAAGAGAAACGGTAAAACAACGCTGATCGTTCTATGGCTCAGCGATCAAGATGCACACTGCAGGCGCCGTTGTCACAATGTTTGCCAGCTAGTTTGTAGCGACGTTTGGCAACTTGGGTGTACAACCAACGCCATACATTCGCTGTGCCAGGAACATGCAGGACCGGGGCAGCAAGCCACAGCGAAGGCAATCGCCGGGACAAATATCTCACAGCATCGGCGCCTCCATGTCGCGCCCCCTTTGAATCCACAATGTACATTTGCCGCATCAAATCATCGTGGCTCAGGTCAGGATACCGCTTCGCCACCCGCTCATCGTGCAGCGATAAGAAGGACAGTCGGCTGCCGCCAAAATCCAATTGCCAAAGTTTTCTCACTCCCGCGCGGCAAAAATTGCACTCGCCGTCGTAAATCACGACATCCGTTTGCGACGATTCGTCTGGATCAGGCAGCGGTGGTAAGACTTCAGCCACTTGTTGACTTTTAAAGAATTGTAATGCCGGACGGATGCAAGGACTCATTTGCTCGTATGATACAATAGTTGAGACGCACACGTTTTCTTTGGTAGGGGATTGACCGCAATGAACACGATTCATTCACAGCTTCGTCGGGCAAGAGCACGGATATTTTTGGGCCTGTTGGGTCGGGCTCTATGCGTTACCCTCTTTGCCGCGATGGTCGTTACTTCGCTGGCAGTCCTTGCTGCTGCTGTTTGGGTTGTGGACACCCCAAGAGAATCTTGGTCCACGCGGTGGCTTATTGGGACGGTCGCAACCGCAATTGTTGCTGCAGCCGGTTACGCAATGGTGCATCTTCCTTCGTTGCCTGCGGTCGCTGTAGAGCTGGACCGTCGGTTTGGGCTGCGCGAGCGAATCAGCAGCTTCGTTATGCTTGACGAATCCCAGCGTACGACACCATTTGCAGCAGCCCTTGTGCAGGATGCCGAGCGACGAGCCAAGCAACTGACGATCGCGGATAAATTTTCGCTTCATCCGAACAAGTGGAGTTGGTTGCCAGTTTCGATGATCCCGGTGCTGGCGTTGGTGTTGTTTTTTGCCGAACCGGCTCAGGAGTCCATCGCAAGCTCTGCTAGCAGTCCCAGCGACGTTGAGCTCTCACAAGTTAGCGTTGCAACTGAGCAACTAAAAAAACGTATCCAAGCACAGCGACGCAAAGCAGAGATTGATGGTGTGCAAGAGTCAGAGGACATGTTTCGCAAGCTCGAAACCGACTTGGATAAAATCTCGAAACAAAAGGACCTGAACCGTAAGGATGCGATGATCGCGATCAACGACCTCAAGAAAACGCTCGAACAACGACGCGAACAACTGGGGTCACCGGAACAAATGCAGCGGGCCATTGCGCAGATGAAAGGACTGGAGTCTGGGCCGGGTGAGAAAGTTGCGGAGTCGATTGAGAAGGGAGAATTCGGCAAAGCGAATGAATTGGTGAAAGATCTCGCCAAGAAACTCAAAGACGGCAAACTATCCGATGCTGATAAGCAGCAATTGGCCGAGCAAATCCAACAGATGCAGGAACAATTGCAACAAGCTGCCCAAGAGCACCAAGCGAAGAAAGAACAATTGCAACAACAAATCGAAAAGGCTCGCCGCGAAGGACGTGGTGAGGATGCTGCAAAGATGCAACAAGAGCTGAACGGACTAGAGGCCCAAGACAGCCAAATGCAGAAAATGCAAAAGATGGCAGACGCCATGAAACAGGCTGCTGAGGCGATGGAAAGTGGCGACATGCAAAACGCGGCTGACGCACTTCAGGAGATCGCGGACGACCTCAACGAGATGCAGCAAGAATTGTCTGAGATGGAAGAGTTGCAACAGGCCATGGACGATCTGTCTCAATGCAAGAACCAAATGCGTTGTGGGAATTGTGGTGGTGCGGGCTGCGAGAAATGCAACAACCAGGGCGGAAAGGGTGGCAGCAAGTGGGGGCGAGGTCTTGGATCGGGTACCGGGCCGGAAACAGACCTGGACGCAAACACCTACGACACGCAAGTTCGCGGCGATATCCAAAAAGGTGAAGTAATCACTGCGGGAACAGCCGATGGCCCGAATCGTAAAGGCGTTACTCAGCAAGAGATCCAATCCGCCGTTGACGATGTGCTATCCAAAGAAAGCGATCCCTTGGAAAACCAAAAGCTCCCGCGTGACGAGCGGGAGCATGCCGAACAATACTTCAATCGGCTTCGCGAGAGCCACTAAGCTATTTACGAAAAGCGGCCGGTCACCCTCTGCCCGGCAATTGATTCTCAGCGTCGATTCTCTATCGAACCAGACTCATGTAGAAACTGAAGATTCGCTTCTGATCCGTGTCTGCCATTGCGACTGGAAATGCAAAGTCAAACGCAAGGGGCGCCGGACCAAGCATGGGGATCGCGACTCGCAGCCCAACACCCGGGGCAACTCGAAAGTCATCCTTACGAAGCTTGGCATCCAGTTCGACTGTCCCGAAGTCAACAAAGGCAACTCCGCGGAATGCATCGTCCGCCGTGATGGGGAACATGTACTCGACTGTATTGAGCCACTGGAATCTACCACCGACTTCCACATTTCCGACGCTTGTGGGAACGGCTGGGCTGGCGCCACGAAAATTGAAACCTCGAATCGTCGCATAACCACCGGCGAAGAAGTTTTCAAAAATCGGTGTCTCATCGCCGCTGTACCCAACTTTGGTGGAGTAAGACAGAGTCTGTTTGCCAGAACGGTCAGCGCGCTCAGAGATTAAAAAGTACGTACGAAATTCGGTCTCGAATCGAGAGTAGTCAAAATCGCCGAACACCTGTTCAAACTTGGCTTCAAAGTAATGTCCTTGACTGGCCTGGATCGGGCTATCGCGAGTATCGTGAATCAGCTTCGCCTCGCCACTAAACAGATTGTTCGCGCCCATTGCTGCATCGAGTAGCGGAACTTCACCCAAGGGCGATCGAATGCGAGACACATCGACGCTCTGACCGCTGATGCCAACGGCTACTGATAAATCTGGCGTCACGCGATAGCCGAAGCTCAGCCGACCGCCCAAGCGTTCTTCGTCCCAATCGTTGAAGCGACGGTCAAACAAGAAGCCGCTGACCGACATGCTAATTGGTAAATAGCCAAACAGGTTGGGGTCTGCGAATTGGGCTGTGTAACGCTGAAACTGACTGCCCGGTACCGCTTCTAAGCGAAACGTCTGTCCGGCTCCGCGAAACGCCGTACCACTGAAAAGGTCCTGGAACGAACGCGGAAACCGCGTGATATCAAAGTTACGTTCATCAACCGTGATTTGCCCGGTGACTCCAGCGTCACTGTTCACCGCACCACCGAACATGATGCGGCCGGTCCGCGCCGGATAACCGTTGATGATCAAATCGGCGGTGCGAGTTTCGGGGAGAATCAGTGGTGGCAAACCGACCGTGGGTTGCGAATACACGTCCAATCCCGGCACGCCCGGCGGTGTTCCAGGATACGTCGATAACGAATCGGGCACCGGCGAAATCGCCGGTCCAGGGGCGGAACCATAACTGGGCGGCGTTGCATAAGTCGGTGGCGTTGAGTAAGTCGGTTGGGACGGATAAGTCGGTACCGAGCCGTAGCCCGTTGCGGGAGCGCCAGGTTGGATGGAGTACACACTCGGGTCGCCGTAGTTCGGCTGGCCGGCAATGGGAGGCGGTAGGGTGTAGTTACTCGGGTACTGGCGGGCCACATAACGGTCGGACTCAGAGGTCGGCGTCGATCCAGAATCTGCCGTCTGTAGTCGATCACTAGCTGCTAACTCGTTCCCAGCGGTATCACTTGGTAGGGAAAACGAGGTCGTTGGTGGAGGGCTCGAATGAGCCGTACCAGCGTTCGCTCCGGGAACACCAACAAGAGATTGGCAACCGGTACACCAAGCCAGCAGCGCCGTTACTGGCAAAGCATAAATGGCGCAGCGGATCGCTGACAGGCTCGGCGAATTGCTCGGTTGTGTGCGAGTCGAATCCATCATGCGATCGGTTGGGTCAATGGTTGAGTTAGATAAATGGGTGGATGCGATGAAATAAATTAGCTACAATCATCGCGAGGTTTCGTCGCGTGGGACGACCTTGATGTCAGGCGGTTCTGCTATCGATGGGTTGGTTTCAAGCAGCTGGCTGCGTTCGATGCGGCGTCGATTCAGCTCAAGTGTGCGGCGATCAATCAAGTCACCTTCTCGTAGGTCGACAAGATTCAACATGGTGGTTTCTCGCATCAAGTGCGGCTCACCATCGATATTGACGATGATCTCGCCAACTTTCCAACGATCACCCTCAAGGATCTCGTAGACCAAGTCGACTTCGTTCGATTCATCACGCATGACGGTTTTTGGTTCGACTTCTGCATAGATGAAGCCGAGTTCACCATAACCGTAAACGATTTCACCGATGTCCTTACGCATCAGGGTGCCATCGAACATATCGCCGCTGTTGAGCTCCAAGCGGCTGCGAAGTGACTCTTCAGTGATGTATTGGTTTCCCACAATTTGCACATTGTTGATCTTGAAGCGAGGGCCTTCGTTAACGACGAATGTCAGCGTGATCCATTTGCCGGTGGAGTCATACTCGATCCGACGGCCTACTGTCGCGGTTAAAAATCCGAGGTTGTGGTAATAGGCGGCAAGTACATTGACGTCATCATTGATTTTGTTGATGTCGGCGGTGTTGTTCAAATAATCCAGCACGCCGATCATTGGCCCTCGACTCTTGATGATGTTTTTCAATCGAGATTCGGTAACGATCGTACTGCCTTCGATATTGATATCCGCGATTCGCTCTTTGGGGCCTTCGTTGATCCGGAAAACGACAGCGCCGGGATCTGCGACAGTTGTCGCAGAGGCGTCGATGCCGATCGAAGCTGCAATGCTTGCTTGGTTGAATCCTTCCTCGTGGTAATAGTCCAGCAATCGTCGGCGGGCTGACTCAATAGCAAATTCGCTCAACGGATCGTTCTTGGTAACGCCACTTCGACCAGAGAGTTCTCGATTGTTGAGGCCACGATTTCCATGAAAGACGACTTGAGTCACGATCGGTCTTTCGTGAACAAAGAAGGTTACTTTAACACCGCCCGGTAGCTCTTCGGGGCGGAACGTGACCTGATCGAACGAGCCCATATCGTTCAGTCGCCTGATATCTGCGAGAACTGTTTCATAGTCGTAGAAACGGTCCTTTCGCGTTTCAATTTTTTGCAAAATGAGATGCGTGCCGACGCTGCGATTCCCGACGATTTGAACGTCCAGTACGACCGCATCGCCTTTTTCTCGATTCAGGGGCAGCGACTCTCGAGAGTGGATGTGTTCACGGAACTTTGGCTTTTCGTCAGGTGGCGGCGCTGCTGCTCCGCCACCGCCGCCCCCAGGGCCTCCTCCGCCACCAAACTGGGCAACTGCCGCAGACGTGCCACTCCAAAACAGCATTGTAACGACAACGAACATGCACCAAAAAACACGACAAAGTCGGACGGTCGGTTTGGACGTGCGAAGCATACCGAAAGCCAAGGCTTGAGCGCGGAAGTTCAGTGTGGGAAACTACCAGTTGGGGCAATTCAACGAACTGCCTTAATTTCGGTAACTACCAATCTGAACACGCCCACCACAAGGCGGATTTCAGGAAAGCTTTCATCAGCCAACTACTATTTCGCTTGAGCGTGGTGCGTTAGCGATCGTAAAGAAACGATGAATTGCCTAGCGAGTCGTCGAAAATGGCTAGCGAAATTGCTCGTGGCAGACATCACAAGCTTGGCTGACGGCGCCAACACCCTCTCGAACGCTGCCAAAATCTCCTCGCTCGATGCCTGTGGCAACACTCTTGGCCGCCGAAGTCATTGCGTCGCTCAATTTCTTGTAGTCATCGTCGTCAGCCTCATCCATACCGGACTGCACTAGAACTTGGCCAATCATGGCAATCAATTCTGACTGGCGACGAATGGTTTCCGCGTTCGACTTGATCGCCGATTCAGAATTGCTGATGTCTTGCAATGCGTTCAGTAGCCCTTCGAGATACTCCATCAGCGGCGAGCGGTCAACGATCATCGACCAGTCGTTTTGAGGCTCTGCGTCGCGGTTAGCGAGACCGGTTCCCGAAACCAAGTCCTGCAGATCGCTCTTGCGGAGTTTGGCTTCGTTGTAAACTTGAGTTGATCCCGCTTTACAATTAAGAGCCGTCCTGGCTAGCAAATCGCGGGCTGCCCCTGCCTCGTCCTTCCATCGCACATCGCCATTGTATTGGCTGATCACGGCGAACAAAGTTGCTAGGATGGACAAATCTCGACGGGCATTTTGGTATCCGCCCCCGTTGAACGCACCTGGAGTGGTGATTTCTGTGTCAAACCTCAGTCGCACCCGCTTGATTTCATCCTCCAGCGAGACTGGCGAGACCAGATTCGCCCAGCCACTTGATGCGGCGGCAGCACCGTTAGGCTCCAGAGCAGCAGGCGCGACGGATGTTGATGGTACCGACCGAAGCGACGAAAGACTGGGACGATCGCCGCGAATCGCTTCATTAACATCGCTGAAAAATACGCCCCCCAATTGAATGTTGTCAAACGACGGCGGCGGAGACCGTTTGTCAGCAGCCCAAGTTAGGCCGACGCAAATAATGCTGACAAGAAGTAGCGTCCAGACGTATCGATGCATGGGGTCGCCCACAAGAGCTAAGGGTTAGGATGACGACATTTTACCGTCTGGCCTGCGAGAACTACACCGCCCAAGTAACGTCTAGAGTCTACACGTTATCCAGAAATGTGGAACGTGAGACTTTTCCCGGAGTCAAAATGGAAAATGCGTTACCCAAAACGCGTTGTGACGTGACCTGCTCACCCCTCCTTGAATTTAGCAGTGAGAAAACGGTTGACACAACGGTCATTTAATGTCTATTTGAGAACTGCCTATCAGAGGGGGCGATGGCTTGCGTTACGAGTAGAATAATCCTACCGTCCCCTCCAACAGGTTGCCTTTCTCATCAGTTGGACCGCTCACGCTGAAAAAAACTCGTAAGCACTTTAAGTACGCATTTTTGGCACTAAACTTGCCTTGAGAAAGACGTGAGTCATTTTTCGCGTGGTATTATTTTTTTCGCCCACGTAGAGATTGATGTTGCTTAATAGGTCAACACCAGTGATACGAATACAGGCACCCGAAGCCGTGGAACCGCATGCGCCCGAGCCGTTGGAGGTCATCGAACGCCTGCGCCAACGTCCAGCGTCGATCCCCAGTAAGTACTTATTTGATGATCGAGGCATTCAACTTTATGACGACTTGCGTCGAAAAAACCCACATTTTCTGTCTCACAATGAGACGAAAATCTTAAAACAAAATCTTTCCGAGATTGCGGATTGTGTCGGACCAGAGGCATGTGTGATTGAGCCGGGCAGTGGATGTGGGAGGCATATTCACGAGTTGGTTCGCGGGCTGCAGAGTCCCAGTCGTTATGTTCCCATCGATTTTTCGCAATCTCGCTTAGAGCGCGGTGTGAAACGTTGGCGAGAAGAGTTCCCTAAGATACCCGTAACGCCTGTTTGCGCCGACTTTGCTCAGCCATTCTCGCTGCGGGAGATCAATTACCCACAGCGTCATGTGTTTTACTTTCCCGGCAGTAGGCTAGGTAGTTTTGAGGACCATCGAGCAGATCAATTGTTGCGTCAGTTCCGCTTCCGCGCTGGCATTGACGGAGGGATGATCCTAGGGATCGATTTGGAACAGCCACTTGATGTGCTACTTCCTGAATATGACGACGAATTGGGGGTCACTGCTCAGTTCAACCTGAATGTGCTGGCACATTTGAATGAGCGATTCGATGCAAATATTTGCATTGACGATTTTCGCCATCAAGTTCGTTTCGAACCTTTGCAATCGCGAATCGAGCTGTGGTTGCGAGCTGTTCGCGATACAGAGTTTTATTTGGCTGGAGAGCAATTCTCCTTTCAAGAGAACGAAGCGATTTTGACGGACTATTCATACAAATACAACCTTCGCACGTTTGCCGATCGGTTGCGTCGGTGCGGTTGGCTAATGCGCCGTAGCTGGACCGATCCTGATCGGATGTTTGCCATCGTCTACGCGGAAGCTCGCCCAATCTAACTTTCTATCCGTAGGTTTTGGTCGAAGTTAAGGCTGCATTTTGTCGGGCGACTTTTGTTTCTGAAAAAAGCTTTCCAATGGACCTAACGTGTCACAACGGTAGCGAATATTAAAGTGCCGAGAGACAACGGCACTTAAACAAAAACGAATAACTCGCTCAAAGCCAAATTTCAAGGAAGCGTCGATCATGGCCAAGTACTACGTCCAATCAGGAACTTTTCGTACGATCGTTCAAGCTGAATCAACTAAAAAGGCTGCCGTTTGGGCTGTGCATCAGGTGCTTGGCCAAGTGATGCAGCTCGATACAGCCCCGACGAACGGTGCTGAATTCGATGTTGATTCGATGGCCCCGCTGTCAAATAACGCGTCGCGAGTAGCCGTCTTGGGTTCGACGGTCAGCGTTAGCGAACAAGGCTTTGATCGCCACGACGCGAAAAGCCTAGAAACGCTGGTCGTGATTTCTCAGTGGAACGAACTGGTGTCCACTCTGGATCGTTTGGAAAAGATGCTGTACCGCGTGGCTGGGTAGGGCGGCGGCATTGGCTACCGCCATGCTCCGGTTACGGGTTTTTCAAGTAACCCGCGCTCGTTTGGAAGTAGCGTTGGCGTCGCGTTGCGGGCTCGGGCGTCCGTCGAGAAGACTCGGTCAAGTCGGCGATGTTCGCTTGGCAATACCTGCAACCAATCGTATCCAAGTGAAAGCGGATGTATTCGGTCGCCTCAATGCTGAGTGTCTCTAATAAAAACTGACCAAGTTCGTTTCGGTCAGGGCAAGAGACGCGGTGCCGCCGCCAAATGGACCCGATTGTATGCAGACCCACAGAATCCCGGCCACGGACTTCAATCAGTCTTGAACGCAGTTCAGCGTCGGTGCGCAGCTGATGTTCGAGAAGCGAGGAACGTGCCGCTGGTAAGGCTTCTTCAAGGAAAGCACAAAGTTCGGCATCGGTAAACATGGAAACGGCCAACTAATGAGCCCTGACGGACTAGCCATCGAAACGACTTAAACACAATGTAACGTTTTGACCACCGAACCCAAAACTATTATTGAGGGCATGGCGCACCGGTGCTTGTCGGGCTTCATTGGGGATATAGTCCAAATCACATTCTGGGTCAGGGTGCTCGTAATTGATCGTCGGCGGCAGTACGGAGTCCCGAATAGCGAGCAAACAAACGATCATTTCTGTCACTCCGGCGGCAGCAATCAAATGTCCCATCATGCTCTTCGTGCTGCTAATGGGAATCTTGCCAGCATCTTCGCCAAAAACCACTTTACAGGCGTGCGATTCCACCTTGTCGTTGACCGTCGTGCTCGTGCCGTGAGCATTGACATAGTCGATGTCCGACGGACTCAATCCGGCGCCGGCGATTGCCATGCGCATCGCCGCGATACCGCCATGACCGTCCGGTGGAATATCCGTGATCCGATAGGCATCGGCGGTCGTCCCGTATCCGGCGACTTCACCATAGATCTTGGCACCACGACGTTTGGCAGATTCGAGTTCCTCCAGGATCACCATCGCCGACCCTTCTCCAAGAACGAACCCATCTCGCGTACGATCGAAGGGGCGACTCGCCTTTTCCGGGGCGTCATTGCGAGTGCTCAAAGCTGTCAGCAGGTTAAAACCGGTGACACCAAAGGGATGAATCATGCTGTGCGTACCGCCGGCCAGCATCACGTCCGCATCGCCGCGACGGATGATTTCAGATGCTTCTCCCACGGCTTGGCTACTCGCTGCACAGGCGGTTAGGCAATTGAAATTTGGGCCTTGGGCATTAAACATTGTCGCTAAGTGAGCCGCAGGCATATTTGGTTCTTGTTCCAGTTCCTTCACTGGATCAAGCAACGAGAGTCCGGCTTTGATGAACTCAGCCGCGTTGTATTCGCCGCTGGCCAGGGCCGCCGACATCATCCGGCTGAAGGTTAGGAAATCTTGGTTGCCTTCACCGCTGCCCAAGTAGACGCCGAACCGAACGGGATCTTGAATCGAATCAAGCACTCCACTATCGGTGATCGCTTGTTTGGCGGCACCGACAGCAAACTTGGTGTGACGGCCACGGTTTGCCCACTTTTCCGCCGGTTCACCCGCCTTGGTGATATCCCAGTTCTTGACTTCGGCACTGATTTTGGTGGGGAATCCACTGGCATCAAACAGAGTCGTGTAGCCGACTCCGCTCTTGCCTTCCTGCAGTCCCGTCCAGACCGTAGCGGTATCGTGCCCCATGGGGTTGATCATGCCGATTCCGGTAACAACAACGCGGCGACGCATCAAGCAAGCTTTCAGGGTGAGATCAAAACGAAGGGAAGCGAAGCAAACGAAACGAGATTTCTAGTATCAAATATTGTCGTACAGAGGCAACGGTTGGCCATTGCCATCAACGGCGACATGGTACATGTTCATCAGCCGCAACATCGATCCCAGGTCACCGGGATGAAACAACGGTCCAGAGGTAAACCGTCCTTCTTCCAGAAAAGCAAACATCAGTTCGACTTCCGCTTGCAATTCGCCGTCACAGTGGCTTGTACAGTTCACGGTTGCCCCGTTGCTTTGCGTCGCTTCCATTCGGACATGGTACTTCAACTGGTCGCCAGTGCGGGCAGGACGAAGGAAGACGGCTTTACCAACTTTCGCCAGCACGACTCGTTTTTCAAAGTTAAAGTGCTCGGCGACCAAAATACCGCCAAGTTGTGCTAGGCCCTCGATGATCAAGGTCAGCGGCAACATCGGGTATCCGGGACTGTAGTCGTCTACGACCTCCTCGTCGAGCGAGATATTCTTGATCCCGCTGGCGTGAGAGCCACTTACAAATTCGGTAAACCGGTCGACCCATAACCAACGCATTGATCGTTACTCGCCAACCTTGCTTTCGACGTAGTTGCACAAGTCACCTGCGGTCAGCAAGTTACCAAAGTCCTGCACACGCGGGTTCTTTTCGAACTCAGATAGATCCGCCCATGGCATACGTCGTTCAAGTTCCGCAATGCCCTCAGCAGTGACAACGCCATCCTGGACGTACTGGCTGTTGGTCAGAATATCTTCTGGCGACAATTCTTCGCGGGGGATGGTGATTCCGAACGACTTTTCGAGTTTGAAAACGATGTCCAAAAAGTCGATCGATTCGGCACCGAGGTCGCCAACCAAAGTCGCCTCGCGGGTTACTTCGTCATCATCCACGCCCAATGCGTCGACAAGTGCGGTTTGTACCTTGGCGAAGATTTCATCTTGAGAAAGAGCCATCGTGAGATCCTATATCTTTGAAAAAACTGAAATGCGTGGAATTACTAAAGGGAGGTCAGGGATATCTGTTTTTACGAAACGGTCACACGGGCAACGTCGCCGAACAGTTTCTCGAACTGCATGCGAGCCCGTCGGCGAATGTCTTCGTCACTGCCCAGACGCTCCGGGTCACCCGTCGAACATCGCTCGAGGATCAAACGTGCTGAAACGGTAACCTTGTCTTCTTTGGAGCCCGTTGCCTTGAAGGTGAATAACTTATCCTGTTGTTTGACAACTTCTGCCGTTACAAGCAAGGTCTCTCCAGGGGTCAAAAAGTCGCCAAACTTGACTCCGCGGACTTCTCTTAGCAATACCAAGGGGCTCGCAAAATCGTCGCTGGCACGCAGCAACCAATATGCGGCTTGATGCAGCGATTCGAGCATCATTACCCCAGGCATTACCGGAAAACGCGGAAAATGGTCAAGCAAATACTCTTCATTGGCAAGCAAGGTTCGTTCGCCAACCAGACGCACGCCAGGCTCGAAATTTAAAATCTTGTCGAGTTGTCGGTACTTCATTCTTCCACGGTGTTCCGGTAGCGGCTCATTGTTGCGATGCATCAGGCGGGCGTTACCATAGTTTCCGACAAAAATTCACTCAACCTCGTTTTCGCCGGATTGTACCGATTCGGCGGCCGATTGTGACCGTGGGCTGGCCACGCCAATCTCCGGCTTTCTACCCTGAACAATGACGAACACGCCGATAAGCAACAAGGCCAGCCCGAAAATTCGCGAATTTGACGCTGGTATAGGAGGATTTCCCAACAGTCCAAAGTGATCCAGTGCGACGGCCGCAGCCATCTGGCCAGTAATGATCGTGGAAAACCAGACCAGCGAACCGATTCTCGGAACAAAAAAAAGTGACGAAGAAACAACCATGACTCCGATTGCTCCTCCAGTCCACGCCCACCAGGGCATTTGCCAAGCAGAGTGAATGAACTGTGGGGGAAACTGGCCTGCGGCGATCGTCAACACCAAGAGCAACAAAGTGCCTAGCGAAAAAGAGATCAGCGACGCCTGCAGGGGATGCTCCACCTGCCCCCCCAAGTAGCCATTGACACTGGATTGGGTCCCAAACAGCGCACCGATCGTCAGTCCTATTATGACCGCAATCAGGTAGAAACCGAACGATTGTACGCTGTGAAGGGTGCTCAAGTGGCTGGCGGCCTTTACTTTTCCGCTTCTACGGCGGCAAAGTCGCCGGCGATAGCAGTCACCAATGCATCCGGGTTGATGTATTGCTGGATTGCCGCATTCACCGACTCCAACGTGGCCGCTCCAATCTGAGTTTCATGCTCGGCTTGGTACAACATCGTGCGATTGTTGAACATCGTATTGACGAGTTCTTGAGCTAAATAGGCGTCATTCGTGCGGCGAATTCGCTCCGCCTGCAAATACGACTCTTTAGCTTTTGCTAACTCGTCTTCGGTCACACCGTCCTTTCGAATCCGGTCAATCTCCTCACGAATCACTTCGCGAATCCGATCTTTGTTTTGAGGATTGGTTATCGCATACAAGGTAAAGTCGGTGCGATTGTCTCGCGGACGTGCCGACAGGCCACTGCTGACTCCGTACGACAAACCTTCCTGGCCACGAACGCGGTCACCAAGTCGGCTGGAGAGCGAACTGCCTCCGAGTACGTAATTTCCCAGCACAAGCGGCGCGTAATCAGGCGCCGTATCGAGCAATTGGTATTGCTGGGAACTGTACAGCACGGCATTGGCCTTATCAGGTGTTTCCAACGCCACGAATGTTCCTGGAACGCTTGGATGCGCGGGACGATCCACCCTTTCATAGGCAATGGTTGTTGACCAATCCGAAAGTTGTTCGATGAGCAATTTCTTCGCTTGCTCGGCATCAAAGTCGCCAACCAATGAGACTTCACCCGCTTGATTGCTTAAGAATTTTTCGTGCAACGATTTGAGTTCCTCAATTTTTACGTTGCGATACATTTCAATTTCTTCGGGCAACGACTGCACGTAGCGAATATCGTCTGGTCCATACGGTGCGAGCCTCTTGCGGACCTCGCGAGGGGCGACTGCTTGGGGATCGTTACTGTTTTGTTCCAAGCTCGTGACGATCTGGCGGCGGAGTACCTCCAGTTCACTACCTTCGAGTCGCGGATTCCGTAAAATGTCACCTACTAGTGCGATGACTTCCGGGACAAACTCTCGTTTGGTCTTCAGTTGCATTTGCACTAGACCCACGGTGCTGTTCATGGACAACTCGGTTCGCAGCCGAGTTAATTCGTCCTGCAACTGTTGGTAGGTGAGCTTGTCGGTGCCACGAGCCATCATGCTGCCGAGTAATTCAGCGGCGCCGATTTTGTCTTTGAGCGCTTTGGCGTTGCCAAAGCGAATGGTCAGCATCATCGAAACCGCTTCACCTCGCGACTTCTTCGGCAGAAATGCGTATCGAATACCCTCGACAAGATCGCCTCGTTCAGTGCGCTGCTCAATGATCTGCGGCGAAGGATCAAACGCTTCACCGGCGGACATGGCTGCGCGTCCTTTGTAATCATTCAGCAACGTCAACAGGTCTGGCGATTCCGGAATCGCAATACGCTCTGATTTTTCACTAGGAATAAACAGTCCGACCGTACGGTTGTTTTGAGTTAAGTATCGCCGGGCAACGTCCTGGACCTGTTCTTTGGTCAGAGCCTCGACGGCGTCGCGAAACAAGAAATAAAGCCGCCAATCGCCTTGAGCGGCCCAATCGCTCAAGGATACTGCAATACGATCCGAATCAGCTTGTTCGAGTTCACGCTCCTTCAACAGTTGCTGTTTGGCACGTTCAACCTCTTCTTCGGTAACAGGGTTCTCGGCAAATGAGCCCTCGAGGGTTTCGATCAACTTTGCGCGAGCCGCCTCGATCGAATTCGCCGTGTTGACTTCGGCCAATGCCATCATCAGTCCGGGTTCGCGAAACGCGTAGGACAATGCAAACACATTACTGGCGATTTCCGTCTCCACTAGCTCCTTGTACAGACGCCCACTCGGTTCGTCTCCAAGCACGTACATCAGCGCCTTGGCAGCAGCGAATTCTGGGTGGCTACCTGAAGGAATGTGATAAGCGGCCCCAACCAATTGCACATCACCGACCCGCCGCAGCACCACGGTGCGCTCGCCATCTTGAGGCGGTTCGGTAGTATACGTTTCGTCAATAGGCACGTCGGGTTGCTTCAGTGCACCGAAGTACTTGACAATGAATTCAAGTGCCTGTTCGGGGACAAATTTGCCCGCGACGATGACCATCACATTATCAGGCCGGTAAAACTTTTTGTAGAAATTTCGCAGCTTCGGAATCGGCACTCGCTCGATGTCACTGCGATTGCCAATCGTGCTTTTTCCGTAGTTGTGCCACTCGTACGCCGAAGACTGAATTCGCTGCATCAGCACGCGAATGGGTGAGTTCTCGCCGCGTTCGAATTCGTTGCGAACGACCGTCATTTCCGATGCTAAGTCTTCGCCCCTGATGTTACTGTTGACCAGTCGGTCCGCTTCGAGTGCAATTGCGAACTCCAAATTCTCGGGGCTTGCGGGCAACGTTTCGTAGTAATTGGTGCGGTCCATCCAGGTCGTGCCATTGAAACGTGCTCCGCGATCCTGCAGCGACTTCGGGACATTCGGATGATCCGGGGTTCCTTTGAACAACATGTGCTCGAGCAAGTGAGCCATACCAGCCTCGCCGTACCCCTCGTGCCGCGACCCGACAAATACGGTCATGTTAACGGTCACGACTTCCTTGCTCTCGTCAGGGAACAATAGCACCCGTGCACCGTTGTCGAGCAGGTATTCAGTGATGCCTTCGATCTCGGTTACCTTCATCAATGGTTCGCTCGACTTGTCGCTAGTTGCGGGTTTTGTGGTTGGGTGAGGCGTTTTGTCATCGCCACGAGAGGTACTTGGGGAGGCAACAGCTCCCAATGAGACCATCGCGATAGCGATCAGCAACATGGTGGTCGGGATACAGTACTTGAGGGTCATCATTCCTGGCCTGGATTGCACGGGCGAAATCTGCGAACGCTGGCCCACGATTGTAGCGAGTGTTGGGATCAGCGATAACGGGCGATCCAGGGGGAACGGCGGCGATGAATTGGTCCGCAGGTTGATCGTTTACCAGTCAAAGGATGTTTACCGGTCGAAGAAGGGACAACAAGTGCAAGAAACTCCAGCGAATGAAGGTTGGCTCGACGTGGGAGGAATGGATTCCCTCGCCAAGTCCGGGGCCATGGAAGTTATCGTCCAAGGACAGGTAATTGCAGTATTTCTCGCTGAGGGAAAACTGTACGCGTTGGACGGGATGTGCGCTCATCAGGGCGGTCCGATCGCACAGGGGCAGGTGCAAGCCGGCTGTGTGACGTGTCCCTGGCACGGTTGGCAATACGAACTAGCCAGCGGCATCCAAACCATCAATCACCAACCACTGCAAAAAACGTTTCCAGTGCGCCAACATGGCGACCGCATCGAGATACGAATTCTCGACTAAGAATCGGCAGCCGATGTGCTTAGAAACAGTCCGTGTTGGTGTCGGACAATTTCGCCATCGACAAGGTACAGGACTTCTTCGGCCAAGTTTTCTGCAAGGTCCGCGATGCGTTCAAGATGCCGTGAAGCGCTGAAACAATGCACCGCAGGCTCGATATGTTCAGGAGTAAGACGCATCAAGTCCTGCAAATGCTCGATCACGTCACGATTGAGCGCATCAACGCGGTCGTCGCTACGAATGACTTGAGCCGCTTTCTTGACATCGCTTTCGACAAAAGCGTCCAATGCGCGACGCACCATTCCAGTCGCACTTGTTGCCATTTCTGTCAACTGCTCAGGGACGGGAAACAGTGGAAACAAATCCAAAGACTTGGCCCGCTCGGCGATGTTGCAGGCCAAGTCTGCCATTCGTTCCAGCTCGCCGTTGATCTTGATGACGGTGATCAACCATCTCAAGTCGATCGCCACCGGTTGATGCAACGCCAGCAGCTTCAAACACTCTTCCTCGATCAAGATATCCGTGGCATCCACCGCATTGTCGGTTTGAATGACGCGGTCGGAAAGCTCCGCTCGACGTTCCACCAGAGAACGCACCGCAAGCTGGATCATCTCTTCTACAACTCCAAATTGACCAACCAATTGGCGGCGTAGCTCATCGAGGCCACGTTGAAGATGTTTCGACATTGCGAAGTAGTACCTAGGGGGCGAGTGTTTTACTGAGCATACCGAACATTAACCGAACTTACCACGGACGTAATCTTCGGTCCGTTTCTGCTGGGGCTTGGTAAACACATGCTCGGTCTCACCAACTTCGATCAATTTCCCTTCGTAGAAGAACGCAGTTTGATTACTGCATCTGGCCGCTTGCTGCATGTTGTGTGTAACGATAACAATCGTGTACTGTTTTTGTAGCTCAAAGATCAAATCCTCGATCGCTAAAGTGCTGCCGGGGTCCAATGCGCTGCAAGGTTCGTCCATCAGCAGAACTTCCGGGCCAACGGCGATTGCTCGGGCGATACACAATCGCTGTTGCTGACCGCCGGACAACCCCAGGGCCGGTGCGTGCAAGCGATCTTTCACTTCATCCCAAACGGCAGCTTTGCGTAACGACCATTCAACGAGGTCGTTTAGGTCGTTCTTTCTGAGCTTCATGTGCAGTCGTGGGCCGAAGGCCACGTTCTCGAAAATCGTTTTCGGAAACGGATTCGGTTTTTGAAACACAATTCCTATTCGTCGTCGCAAGTCAACAACATCCGTGCTCTTGGACAGCAAATCCAGATCGCCTAAACGCAACGAGCCGGTTGCGTGCGCCGAAACGATGGTGTCATTCATGCGATTGAACCATCGCAATAGCGTGCTCTTGCCGCAACCGCTGGGGCCAATAAACGAGGTGACGTAGTTCTTGGGGATTGTCAATGAAATTGAGTGCAACGCTTGAAACTCTCCATACCAACCGCTCAAGTTCTCGACTTCAATAGCAGCCGGCCCCTGACTCATTTTTTTGTCGGGTCTTTTGGCAATGGGAGCCGTAGCGGGTGTCGTGTTATCCGTCATTGCTTGGGTCATGGGAGTTTTATTCAGCAATCGAATTGAGTCTAGCTGAGCGGTTTCTGCATTTTGTGACGGATCAACACCGCAATGGCGTTAAATGACAAGAGAATCAACAACAAAATGATGATTCCGCCAGCCGCGATTCCGTGGAACTCATCCTGTGGTCGGCTAGCCCAGTTGAAAATCTGCAGCGGCATGACCGTAAAATCATCCATCAGGTGACGAGGCGAATTCATGATAAACATAATTCCGGCAATAATCAAAATCGGCGCCGACTCGCCAATCGCCCGGCTCATGGCCAAGATGGAACCCGTCATGATACCCGGAATCGCCGACGGTAACGTCACATTCCAAATGACTTGCCAGGGCGTTGCTCCCAGGCCCAGTGCTCCCGCTCGAAGCGAACTCGGTACCGCTCGCAACGATTCCTGGGTGCTGATGATGATCACCGGCAGCGTGACCAGCAACAACGTTAACGCTCCCGCCAGAACACCACGTCCAAACGGCAAGCGGAAATAGTACCATCGCTTGTCGCTAATCCGACCCGCCTCAGCGTCTGAAAATAACGTATAAGCCAACACATCTTTGTCTTCCGGGTACGGGTCATCCGGTCCAATGATGTTGACTCGAACGGGGGTCATGTCAAAGTCGAACGCCAACATGCCATCGCTGGGAGTGCTAATCGGGGCGTCCGCAGCGGCAATCGGAACCAGAATCGCTCGATCACCTTCGCTGAAAAACTGGTCGAAGTAAGTTACGCCCAGTTCAAAGGCAAACGCACCAGGGGCATCACGGTTCGCAAAAACGCCGAACATCCCCACGAATGCGGTCAATCCTAAAATGCCGTAAACGACGCTGGGAACACCAGCCAAGTTAGAGACGTTGAGTTGAATGACGCTGTACAGCCAAGCGGCAATTCTTGATCGAGGCTTGAACTCTTCCAACAGAATGGCTGTCGCGATGCCCATCGGAAGCGTCAAAATCGCACACAACGAACAAACCCAAATCGTCCCAAATAGAGCGGGACGTAGGCCAGCATCAAGCGGATTGGGCTCTGGATTCCCTGAGACCAATGTCCACGACAGCGAGGGAGTCCCTTGAATGAGAATTGAAATCAGCAAGAAACAAAGAATGAAGACAGACAAGCTCGCCGTAGCAACGCACAGGTATTGAAAGCTGGTGTCTATTCTCATTCGCGACGCACTGCCACGAAGTTGAAAGTCTTGAACTGGCGACGGCGAATGATCCACCGCTGTCGTACTGGTTTTTTCGCTCATTCGTATGCCTCGCGAAATCGGCGACGCACGAGATTGCCGATCATAGTTAGCGATAACGTCATTACAAACAATGTGAATGCCACCGCGTACATCGAATAGTAGGTAACGTCGTAGTTGGATATGTCGCCAGCCGCCATTTGAACCATAAATCCGGTCATGGTTTGAACCTCACTACGAGGGTCCGCGGTGACGTTTGCACGACTACCCGCAGCCAAAGCGACAATCATCGTTTCGCCAAATGCACGCGCAATTGCTAATAGAAATGCACTGATGATTCCCGACAACGCTGCTGGAACAATGACCTTAATCGACGCGTCAAATCGAGTTCCTCCCAATCCATAGGCAGCCTCGCGAAGCGCTCGTGGTACTGCTTGCAAAGCGTCTTCGGAAAGCGAGCACACCGTCGGCAGGCACAAAATCCCGACCGCGATTCCCGCACTCATCGCGTTGTACACGCTGAATCCTGAGTGCAGCCATTGCAGGATCGGTGTGATGGTCATTAATGCAAAAAAACCGTACACCACCGTCGGTACACCAGCGAGTACTTCAAGAGTCGGCTTGAGGACGCCGCGCACCCTTCGCGGTGCATACTCACTCAAATAAATCGCCGTGACCAAGCCCAAAGGCAACGCAATGGACATCGCAATTACCGTCACCAGCATCGTGCCGCTTATCAGGGCCCAAATACCAAAACTTTTGGTGCTTCCAAGTAGCGGTGACCAATTCGTTGAACCAAGGAAATTTGCGACGGTCACTTCTTCAGCACCAAAGAAGCGGATCATTTCTTTGGAAAGAACCCAAAGGATGGCAATGGTAATGAACAGCGAAAACACGCCACACACGATCAAGACCGCGTAAATCGCCGCTTCGCGACCGCGGGTTACCGCTAGCGAACGTCGAGGGCTGGCAAGTATGTCACGTACGCGATCATTCAACCGCGTTGCATCAGCGTTTGTCGCTACAGCAATGCTCGGTGCAGAAGAACTCATGCTGGCGATCCACTTTTCATCTGAAACTGAAGTTGTTGCCGCGACCTTATTTACTTGATGTCGACCAAATTGCCTTCAGTATAGACTTCCGTCACCGGTCCACTGCGACCTTCGCCCTCGGCGGTCACATAATGTGTGCCCGACTTTCGTGACCGTGCGACCTTCGTAGCCGCATCGTACACCGACTGCGGCAAGGCGACGTAACCCGTTTGCTTTGCCATCGCCGCCGCATTTTCCAAGTAGAAGCTAACGAAACGTTTGACTTCCGGGCGGGTTAGGCTCTTGGCGTTGACGTAAATAAACAGCGGACGACTGAACGGCGCGTAGGTCCCGTTTTCAATCGTCGTAGGGTCAGGCGAGACAGCGTCTCCCGATTGCGGATTGACGATGGGAACCGCCTTCAGCTTATCCTTGTTTTCTTCATAGTACGCGACGCCGAAAAAGCCAATCGCATCGGGCGAACCCGACACTCCAGTTACCAGAACGTTATCGTCTTCGCTGGTGCTCATATCCGAGCGAAGCGACCCATCCTTGCCCGCGACCACTTCCAAGAAATAGTCAAACGTGCCCGAATCGGTTCCAGGAGCAAAAATCTTGATCGGCTTATCGGGCCAACCGCTACGCACTTCCGACCAAGTTTTTGCACTGCCAGAAGTCGTGAAAATCTTTTTGATTTCGTCAACCGTTAATTTGTCAACCCAATCATTTTCCTTGTGTACGACCAACGTCAAGCCATCGTAAGCAACAGGCAACTCAACAAATGAAATATTGGCTTTCTTGGCCGCTTCAAACTCACTCGCCTTGATTGGTCGCGAAGCATCGGAAATGTCCGTTTCGCCTTTGGTAAATCGTTCAAATCCACCCCCAGTGCCCGAAACACCGACGGTCACTCCGACGTTAGGGAACTGCTTAATAAACCGGCTCGCTGCCGCTTCGCTAATAGGATAAACCGTGCTGCTGCCATCAATCTCAACTTTACCCTGCAATTCCTTGTTGACAGGCCCCCCACCCCCCGCGGCAACGGTGCTTTCCTGAACCTCACTATCAGCGACTGCAGGCGAATCAGACGTGCTTGGCTCGTTTGGCGAGGACTCGTCTGCTTCCAAGGACTTGACGGATGTCGACGCGTTCATGCTTGGGGAGGTGCTCGACGGTTGGCAACCGATGACCAAGCCGAGCATGGCAAAAGTGGCAAAAAAGCCGAATAATCGGTTCATTTCTAGCATTTCCAGAAGAAGTCGGAGACGTACAGTTTGTTTGGCCAGCAACCTAACATCCGACCGGTTGCTTGACGAGTCTTGCTATCGAGGGGATTGCGCTAAGATTCCGTGAAGAGGCGCTGGCGGTGTCTGTGCCAATTCGAGCCACATCGAAGTTTGCCCTTGGTGCCTCGATGAAAAGGCCCATTTTCTCCTTAAGGAGCGCGTCGTGAGCCAATCGCGTAACGAAAGAAATCCCACAGGCCCGCAAAACGGTACGTCGAATCGACGTAGTGCTCGATCACGTAAAAGGCGAAATAGTAGGCTCGACAAAACGCCCAAACCGTGATCAAGAGTAAAATAGCGACTGTTACGTTGGGGGCTTCCATGAGCAGCATTGCGCCAGCCATTGTGCCTAAGGCAGCGAATAACAGCCCTTTTGCCCAGAGCAGTTTCGGATTCTCGATGTCGCCCATTTTCTTAGTGTGCCCATTTTACGCGTGCACCGACTGGCCCCAGGCATCAGCTCCCCGAAGTCCAAAAACCATGAAGCTCATGACCGTAAAGTTCAAGATATCGTGAAAATCATCGCGTTGGGATTGCGAAGATCTGGGACGACAGCATTTTGGCAGGTTTTCCATCGCTTGGAGAACTTCGTCGCATTCGACGAGCCGTTCAACACCATGCTACGTGATTTGCCAAAGACGCACTTCAAAGGTACGTGGGAGCCAATTCGCGATCTGTACTGCCGCGATACATCCCGGTTCAAAACGCACTATGCCCCGATTGAAAAGTCACAAGAACTGGAAACTTCGATCACCACCGCCCAATTGCGATATTTAAACTTTCTGTGCGACTCGCACGCCAATGTGTTTATCGACTCGACGCGGCTACTAATGAAAGCACAGCACCTGGCGCCGTCGCCAGAGAAGATCTTAATACATCTGTATCGTTCACCGATTGGGTTCGTTTCTTCGCATCTATTGCCCAGCTACGGCGGGCTGAGGTCGCAGTTAAATCGTCGGCTAAATCAAATACTATTCTGGCGACGGCAATCAGGATTCAATACTTGGTCGATCGAAAAAATCTTAAAAAATCATTATGGCGAATTGACGTCGGTAACGGCTAATGCCCTGGGTTTGCCGCCGTACGTCGATCGAAACCCAGCAGTCATCAAGCTGCTGCATTACTGGTTGCTGCATTACCGCAAGCTTCAACAGGATTTTTCACGCTGGAACGAATCGAATTCTTTGTCCGTTAATTTCGACGACTTCTGTCGCGATCCCACGAACATCTTGAATGCGTTGAACGAGCGAACCGGAATCGATGCCAAGAGTTTTGTAACAACACACTTGAAACCTGCCAGCATGGGGTTCAACCCGAGCGATTCTCGTTGGCCTCAGGCCATGGTGCGAGCTGGATTTTCGTCTGAGGAAATTGAACGCTTTACCTAACGACGACAAAGAGCTCACTCAGCACGAATACAACTGCCACAGCCGATAGCGGATTCCTGCCAGAATTCCTTTGTCTCGCATCTGGTGTCTTACTCCAGCGAAAAGATCATTCGCTCCCAAACATGCGTACTTGATGGCGCTGACTGGCTGCTCACCGCAAGCATGTTGCGGTTCGTACCCGCATCGTTTCATGAAGGTCCAGGTGATCGCTTCAATTGTCTGTGTATCAGCTGTCGAGAGTTGAGCCTCAAACTTAGCTGCATTGGAGTGCTGGATCGTATCCGCTCCCGCAGCGGCTCCAATTTTTTCCGCGGGGCGTCGCAATGAGAGCATCTGGGGATCGAATGTCACCTCCAAAAAATCGCAAATACGGTTGAGGTCGGCCGAGGGATCCGTTAGCAAATCTTCATAGCGAACTTGTAAACACCGTGTTGCAAGGTGTGGCAAAGCGACAACACGTTGGTAGTGTTCTAAGTATCTTCGCCAACGCACAGCACCGCGATAAAATGATTTTCCCCATGCCTGGTTCATCGACAGACAAGTGTCACGTGGATCGCGAACAATATGGATGAACCGACTGTGCGGTAAGTATTCACCAATCAATTCTAAGTGCATTAAATTTGTCGGCGTTTTCTCGCCCACAATCATGTCGGTGCTATTGCGGCACGACGGCGGCAAAAACTGTCGGATAAGCGTTTCGATAACAACTTGCCACTGCAGTGTTTCATGGCTCAATACTCGCGAGCGAAATTGTGGTGAATCAAAATCGATGCCATGACGTCGCATGTTAAACAAAAAGTTTGATCGCTGGACGAGCGAATCGATCGCGTTAAGAATATGTGCTGACGAAAAGTCCGGAGAGCGTCCAAGTTTCCGCATCAGTCGCGGCAGCAATTGCATCTCTTCAAGCGTCAGCTCAATCTGAGGATGATTGCTTAGTAGCTCGCGAAGCATCGTCGTACCGCTTCGTGGCACTCCGATAACGAAAAGAAGCGGTCGCTGTGTGGACTGATGTGACATGCCGCTGGCAACTTTCTTACGCGGATCGATCGTTTGTAAAGTTCGCCAGTCCGCGAAGACGAAAATCGCGATGCAGCAGCAGCGCCGTCACCATCGCCAGGATCGACGCAATCTCCAGCGAACCACGAACACCCACCATCAATCGAGCCAGCGTGATCGAGCCGATAGTGACAATCGCAATCGCCGGAATAACACTCGCTTCAACTCGTCGCAGAACGACTCGTGCATAAAAGCCAAGAAGATAGAGCAAGCTGAATAGGCACAAACATGTCGCCAGTAATCCAGCCAAGCCTGCTTGGTGCCAGCCGTGAAGAATGAAATTGTGTGGAAAGTAACCATCCGAAACACGAACCCCTGCGCCGTTTCCCCACCACGGCTCTGCGGAGATTTCGCTGATTGCTCGTCCGTATTGCGCGACGCGCGGATTGTTTATGACACCGTCGATAAACTTCGTTTCGACCATCTCTCGTAGAGGCGGATAGACGACCAAGGCTAATCCGACGAGCAACGCCCCTATCGTCGCCAGAGGCAGAGCCTGGCTGCGTGTGCCCAACGCGATACAGGCAAAGAAAACTCCCATCACAACCGTAGTTTGACGAGACAAACTAACCAGAACAAGGAATACGAATACCCCAATCATCCACCACTGCCAATGGCGAGGCTTTCGTCCCGTCCAACTCTCGCGTGTGTTCAACCACGTCGTCGCTGCCCCTAGGATCATCAACAAGAAAATCGTGTGACGACCTGTTGCATCTTCGGCTTGGCGACGTTCGCCTGGTTCGGTAAACAGTTTGCCATATAACGCATGCTGGACATAGTTCGGATCCGTTGTCGCAATCGCATGTACATAGATATTGACGACGTTTTTACCACGCTTTGCTGCTGCGAAAAACATGCACGCAAAAAACAGGACAGCCCCTAGCGAAAGTCCCAATGATAAATAATGGATGACATGGCGACAGTCATAACCACGCAGCCCAACGTATAAGACCCAAACCAACAAGCCGCAGAGGGTATCGCGGAGGAATAGCCCCCGGCCAACGTCGGATTGTGGCGAATTGGGGAAGTTGATGGAGTTTACCGATACAGCCAACAAGGTCGAGCCAATCAACAACATCGCGAAACGATCCAGCCGACGGTCGTTCTGTGAAGCCCGACGGAGAAACCTCGTCACCATCGATAAACCGAGGATGGCGATTCCCAAATCGGAGATTGCAATACTCTGCAGCAGACCTGGCCCGATGGGAATCCATTGCAGCGGCAACATTGCCACCGAAACGGTAAACATCCAAAATTCCCAAGATCGCTGGGGCAAGTTAGATACGGGTGTCCCGTTACCCGAATTCATGGCTGATCAAATGTCGGGTCGGATGTGCGAAGGGGGATAATGATTTGCTAAGAGGCAAATTAAGTACAGACAGGAGGACTGCGGAATTGCGAAAACCGCAGATACTGGCCTACGAATTTGTACAAGACGAAAGTATACTCGTATGTTGCCTCAATGCCAGTGAAGCGGCGTTTTCCCTGCATTTTCCGCCGTCCATTTCAACGATTTTTTAAGAATTCATGTCGTCTGACAAGCTGCCGCGGCGGATGGGGGAAACGAGCCGACGGTTGGTCGTCGATGGCTCACTCGCACTCGCCGCCCGCATCCTGGGACTAGGCTCCGCGTTTGCACTCAATTCCGTTGTCGCTCACCAAGTCTCGGAAGTTGATTTTGGTATCTTTCTGCTGGTCGTTGGCTTCGTTGTTGTTGGAGAACTGTTGTTCGGGTGGGGCATCAGCGACTTTGCCGTGATCCAAGTTCCGACTTATGCGAATCGCAACCAGCCAGAAAAAATCAACCATTTGATGGGGACTACTTTGTTGTTGGTGGCCATTTCATCTGTGGTCGTCGTCCTGGCAATGAGCTTCCCACCCATAACGAACTCGCTCGTTCGGATTTCTGGTGAACCTGAACTGAGCCGCGTCATACAGTGGATGTTCGTATTGCTCATTTGTTGGAGTTGCAACGGAATTGCCGGTCGCTGGGTGCTCAGCCTGGGGGTGGGTTGGCTGTTCCAGTTGTCTTATTTTGTTATCCCTCGTTTGATCGCAATTCTCTTCGTCGCCGCCCAATTCGCTCGTGGGGAATCGATCGATATTTCACAGGTCATCGCTTGGATGTCAGCGGGCTGTTTGTTGGGTGCGATGTTGTGCGCTGCAGTCGCTGTGCATCGAGCAGGTTGGCCAAGTCTTAATCTACGAGAACCACTCTCCGAAGTCCTATCGCGAAGTGGCAATCTAATGTCGACGCGATTGCTGCACGTCGCAACTCCCTGGGTCACCCTGTGGATACTGAGCGCGATGACGTCAACACACGAAATGGCGAAATTCGGTGCCGCGCATCGGCTTCTGATTGCTGTAACAACCGCGTTTTCCTCAATGATCGTGATTTTCAAGCCGAGATTGAGCGCGCTCTATGACGCCCAACGTATCAACGAATTGTCCACGATTTGCAGCACACTTTCGACATTGCGTGCGGTCCCGAATTTGTTGCTAGTAATCGTCGCCATAACTGCAGGTCCGATGGTGATGCGGATTGTTTATGGCAGCGGCTATGAGGACGCAGGAAGCCTTTTTCTGTTCCTCAGCCTCGGGTATCTGATCTGGGTAGTGGGTGGTCCAGCGATTGAGGTGCTAACGATCACGGGACACGAACGGCAAGTGGTGCGTTTACAAATGATGCTCATCACGGCATTGTTAGTCGCTGAATTTACGGTTCTCTCGCTCAGCTCCCGAGCTGGGTTTTCCGGTCCGCTTTCCGTTGCGGCTTGTTTGACCGTTTTTTACAGCGTCAGCACGTGTGTATTCGTGTTGTTGTGTCGCAAATTAATTGGCGTCGACACGCTATGCACGTTGTCACCGCGCAGGCTGCTAGCGGCACTTCACGTCGATTGATTGTCGATATCGATTCCGAGTTTCTCAAGGATCAACTCAGCGTGTCGGGTCCACGACAAATTTTCACGCACCCAAACTTGACCGGATTTGGCAATGCGGACTCGCTTCTCGGGGTCATTGATTAGTTCAAGGAGAGCGTCTGCTATCGCGTCGATGTCGTTGCCGTCAACAACCATTCCGGTCTCGCCCGTACAAACGAAATCGGCCGTCCCCCCGTCGCGTCCGACAATGACCGCCAGCCCCCGCGACATCGCTTCAGCAATGACTAAGCCAAAACCTTCCACGTCTTGGCCATCGTTTAAGGCAACTTGTGGATGCAAGAATATGTCCGATGCCGCATACAGTTGGTCTCGCTCCGCATCGGAAACTCGCCCCTCAAGCGTTACCAACTTGCTGAGGTGGTGTTCGTCAATTGTTTGTTGAATCTCCTCGCGGGATTCTCCATCGCCAGCGATTCGATAACGAAATTTTATTTCCGGTCTGCATTGCATCAATCTCGCCGCTGCGTGAACACCGGCAGCGATGTTCTTCCGAGGAACCAGTCGACAAATGGTGAACACCCCCGTGGTCTCGCGCGGCCTCGCATCAACTTCGGACGCTGTTGATTGCGATTCGGGTTGTTCCGTGATGCCATTCCAGTTGCGAACGCCCTTTTCCGATGCGATGACGCCGCGTTCTTTCGCTTTCAACAATGTATAGTCGCTGACCGAAAATACTTGGTCGGCATGTCCGAGAACCCACCGCATAAGTCGCTTCAACACGCTGTGCGGTACAAGCACTTCACGTCCGTGGATTGTTATCCCCAGCGGTCGTGGCGTTAGGGAGAAAATCGCTGCCACAGCGACTCTCCATGTGGTGGAATAGCTAAAAAGAAAGCGTCGACGATGGAGCAGAACGCGAGCAGCACGGAGCATGCGAACGAGCACACGCCATTGTGGACCGGGACCGACGTTCCAAACCAGAATTCGGCCGCGGCGGGAAAGTCCCATTCGACCATCAAACTGTGTGATCACATATACGCGCAGCCCCAGTCGTGAAAAACTTCGTGCCAGATCTTCGCCATAAGTCTCCAAACCACCGATGTCAGGAGTGAATCCTTTGGCGAACAACAAGACCGCGGGCATGCTCATCGCAAATGCTTTCACCGCGCGGACTGCGGCGGCAACCAAGTCTGATAGCGTCTGCCGAGCAGTGATTGAAAGATGCCAATTCCAACCGCAACGAATGCCCACAACACTTCGGAGATCTGACGTGCTTTTGGTAGGCGGTTAAAAGCTGTTAGCACTAATCCTGCAATCACCAAACACGTTGTAAAAAAGATGCCTGCTTGGATAGGAAACCCAAACATCGCAATCGACGCCGTTGCACTGGCAAGCGAAAGCAGGAGAAAATAAAGCACCATCCAGCGCATCCATTTATGCGATGCGTACTTGTATAGATTCAGTGGCGACATGCGAATCAACCGACCGGCAAGCTGACGATGGCAATTGAAAGCCCTGCAAGCGATTCGCACCTTTCGGCGAAATTCATCTTGTGAGTGAGTCGTCGATTTTTCGTACACGATCGCCTCGGGGATTGTCACCACGCGGTAACCGTCACACAAGATATTGATTGAGGTGAACATGTCATCAATGATCCAGTCCGGCACAGGACGGAATAGCGATCGACGAACGGCAAAAGCCGCGCCATTAGCGCCCATCGTCGAACCCGTTTCAGACTCCATTCGTTTAATGTACTCTTCCAACCGCCAGTATGCTGAGCCTACCGTAGCAACGTTACCATCTGCGGAATTCGTGAACACGCGATGAGCACAAGCACAACCCAGAGTCGGGTCCGTGAAAGCACGTGAGAGCTCGTCGAGGGTCGATCGATCCAGCATCACATTGGCATCGGTAAAAAGAATCAGCTCGCCGGTGGCCTCACTGCACAATCGCGTCATGCCGACGCTCTTGCCGTGTCGCTGATCGCTTTCGATGACTTTGCCAATCGCGAGGTGTTTTCGGGCTAGCTCCGCGGTGTCATCGTCGCATCCATCGGCGTAAATCAATACTTCGACGGCCCCACAGTACGCTTCAGCAACAGCATGCAAATTTTCAATCTTCTCGACAATTACCGCCGATTCGTTGTAACCACAGACACAGATCGATATCGAGGGTCGCGCAACGGGCGACGAATTGGAGCGGGAGCATTTCCATTGCTCCACCGGTATTCGCTGCAGCGGTCGTGCCGCCCCAATATGCCGCAATAGCCAAAGCGACAGAGGATATGTCGTGAATGGATGCACTGCACACAGAAAAAAAATTTTCGCGAGTCCGGCTAGGACGTAGGCCATGTCGTTCGGTTAAGTTAATGATGATTGCTGCAGCGACAGGAAGGATTGTAATTCCCAGCCTACAGCGTGCAAACTTACGGGACGAAGACGATAGCCACTTTGGCGTTTTGGTTTCGTTCTGGCGAGCGGTGGCAATGGCTTTTTTTGATCTCGAGAACTCTCGCGATGCTAATCATCTACGGCACTGACGCTCCGATCAATCACTACCCGATCACCACCGTGACGATGATCGTGGTCAATATTGCGGTTCACACGCTGATCGTGCTGACCGGCTACGACATGATGCCATGGATTCTCGCGTTCGGCGACGGGCTGCACCCGATCCAATGGCTTACTCACAATTTTCTCCACATCAACTGGCTTCATTTGATTGGGAACATGCTGTTTCTCTGGCCATTTGGCTTGGTGGTTGAGGGCAAGCTTGGATGGTTCCGGATGCTAATTTTTTACTTGTTGATCGGGAGCGGTCAGGGCATGTGCCAGCAAGTCATCATGCTGGCCAAAGATCCCATTGGCGATGCCGAGCACTTGACCGCGATCTTTGACAACCCCAACAGCCCTCTGGACGATGCGACACGCAAACGAGTCCGCGAGCAATTTCGACGCGACTTATTGGCCAAAGGATTTGGCGCTCTGGGAGCGTCAAGCGTGATCTTCGGGTTGCTCGCTGCCTGTGCGATATGGGCACCGGTAAATGAATTTAGCGTGTACGTTCGGTTGTGGTTGACCATCGGCGGTCTCTACGAATGGCCGATCCTAACCGTATCGGGGATCTTCTTTTTCAAAGAGTTCTTTGTGTTGTTGATCATGGGGATGCCGATGAGCAGCGAAGCGTTGCATTTGCTCGGATTCGTCGTTGGCGGCACAGTGGCACTCGTCTATCTTTACAACGGATTCGTTGATTGCGAAGGATTCGATTTGATTTCGCATTGGAGTGGCGAAAAATTTACTCCGAAACGAATCGTTCAGCGTGCGAGGCGCGAACGAGATGCCGAAGTGGGAGCGGCCAAACCCAAAGGGCCGCCACGAGCTGTTGTGCCGCAGTTGTCCCCGATTGCGAGTAAGCCTCTACCTGTCGCACCCGCCACAGCTCCATCTGCGATCAACCTGCCCACCGCCGTGCCTGGCAATCGCGGAGCAACGTTTCCCCTGGTCGACTTGACGGCTGATCCAATGCTGCCGCCGATTGAACCTCAGCCGCTGTGTGCGTTGGCATCGATATCCGCTGGAATCGAAAGTGTTGACGAAGTTGAAGTTGTCGAGGCAATTGATGAATGCGTCGTCGTAGATATTGATGAAGACTTGACCGCTTTGGATAGCATCGAGTCTGCAATCGAGCGGCAAGACTTTAAGCGTGCTCTGCGCGAGCTTGTCGTCCGCCGCAAAGTGAATCCAGGGTTCATTGTCTCACCGGCCACTTTAGGTCGATTGGCAGAAGGTTTGCTTTCACGAGGTGATAGCAAGCCCGCGGTGTCTTTGCTGCTGATCGGTGCCCAGTCATACCACGAACATGCGGCGCGATGGAGAATTCGAGCGGCGCAGGTAGAATTGGCGATACATCAGAACGCAGTCAAAGCACTCGAATGTCTAAAGCGAATCGATCGCCAGACACTCACGCCCGAGACTCGCGAACACTTTGACAAAGTATCAAAGATCGCGAGGCAGCAAATTGATTCAGCGTAACGACTTTAGGTTGCCTGGGGGCCTTTTCCTTCGAAGCCTTCACTCATCTCTTTCGGGTAGATTCGTTTCCCACCCCGGGTGGCATTGGATCGTGGCGAAGGGTCCCACGTCTTGGCATCACCTTCGGCAACGATTTGTTGTACATCGTCAACTTCGAGGTTGTGCAGTGCCGCCTGGTTGCGAATCTCACTATCGTAGACCTTTTGCAGCATTTCTTCCATGTGCTTTCGGGGCGGGGAGCCTTCTGGTAGCAGTATCGGTTGCTCGACTGACGTCCTGGCGCACGCCCGTAAATCATCGTAGATTCTGCGACGCTGCTCCTCGGGAATGTCAACTTCCCGGAACTCGACGATTTTGAACCAGACTTCTTCCGACTCTACCGGTACAGGCATTGCTGGAGTCTCGTAGGGCTGCCCCAAAACAAATATCAAGACACCAGCGAGTGCCAATAGCATGATTGCCCCGCCGACAGCGGCAGCAATGATCGGCAAATTCGAACCGGTTTCGCTAGCCGCCGTTTTCTTACCAGCACTTGATGTTTTCTGTGCCGCCGAAGGTCGCTGGGCAGCCTGTGGTTGATTGGGGTTAAAAACAGTCGTACATGAGGGACAACGCACGTTGGCCATCGCGGCGGGAACATTGAGCGAAGTACCGCATCCAGGACAGTTCACTCGTTGGATCGACATAGTATTGCAGGTGGAGTTTTAGGGAATTCGTCAGGCGGTCGATTCAGCGGCCTCGCGATCATAAAGTGCGCGAATCTGGTCCACGTCAACCGACACCGCTGGCAATTGCGGATTCATCTTTTGCAGTGTATCCGAAACGATACCCGCCACGGCTGCATCACGATACCATTTTCGGTCCGCAGGAATCACGTACCATGGGGCGTGATCGGAATTGCACTTAACGAAGACGTCCTCGTATGCCTTGCGATAAGCTTCGGCTTTGTCACGTGCTTCGTAGTCACCGGCGTTCAGTTTCCAGTGCTTGTCCGGTTCGTCGAGGCGTGATTTAAAGCGTTCCAACTGTTCTTCAGGGCTGATGTGGAGATAGAACTTCAATATTGTTGTTCCAGCTTCGACTAACTGGTCTTCAAAATGATTGATCATTTCAAATCGCTTTTTCCATACTTTTTCTGGAATCAGCTTGTCGACCCGAACGACTAACACGTCTTCGTAATGCGACCGGTTGAAAATAGAAACCATGCTTGCCGCCGGTGCGCATTTGTGAATTCGCCACAAGAAGTCGTGGGACCGCTCTTCCTCGGTTGGAACTTTAAAGGGATGCGTGCGGCAGCCCTGGGGATTCATTTGACCGAGCACCTTGCGAATCAACCCGTCTTTACCCGCGGCGTCAGGCGCCTGCAATACAATCAATAGCGACTGCTTCCCTTCAACAAACAATCGATACTGTAACTCTCGCATTTTCTGAATAGCATCATGCGTAAATTTTTTTGCTTCCTCCTTATCGGCAAAGGGGCCTTCGGTACTCGTATCAATCTTAGCAAGCCGAATGCGCCTACCGGGTTCGATTCGGTGAGATTTGTAAAAGTCCATGATGCAGCTCGTAAGAAAAGGATGGGTTGAGCCAATCGCCGCAAGTATAGCTTACCGAAAACGCCATTCAACGCTCGACATGCTGTAAATCATCAGCCGCCTGGTAACTCTCTTCTCTAAATGTCTCTGGTTGTGTCCCAGCACATTGGGGCTTCCAAGGGCCTAATGCTTGCTCGGGAAACACGAGCAAGCGACGGACGGAGAAGTTCAAAAGCAATCCAAGGAATGTGGCAAGGAGTTTGGCTGCTGCGGGCACCATGGTCGTCAGCAGCCCCAACGTCATTGCCCAGTCGGCGAGACCAATAACCAACACAGAAGCGGAATACATCCCCACTTCGCTCCAGCGTCCCCACTTGCATTGATGTCGGAAAATCAGCGTGATGCACATCCAATAGTTCAATGCGGCGGCAACCAAAAACGCGATGGGTGGCGACCAAACAATCGCGACGTTCGCCTGCAGTAATCCCAAAAAAACGACAAGGTTCGTAACGGCACACACGCCACCGACAAACACGTACAGCAAGAATTGTAACGGTGCCGGTAAGCGATTGGCGTTGTAGCGAACGATGCAATACAAAGCGCGGAATCCATCACGAATGCCGATCTTCTTGCCTTCTTCGTACGTGCGCCCCATGTAGGAAATGCCCATCTCCACTATCCGCACTCGACGCCCAGCGACTGCCGCGATCACCTCTGGTTCAAAGCCAAATCGTTTTTCATGAAGCGGCAACGACTGCACTAACTCACGACGAAAAACTTTGTAGCAAGTTTCCATGTCGGTCAGGTTCAAGTCGGTGAACATGTTCGACAAAAAAGTGAGCAACTTATTGCCCATCGAGTGCCAAAAATAAAGAACGCGATGTGCACCTTGCGATAAAAATCTTGATCCAATCACCACATCCGCCTGGTCATTGATCAACGGTACCACCAATCGCAACAAATCATGCGGATCGTATTCTAAGTCCGCATCCTGGATCGCCACGAAGTCGCCTGTTGCGGCGCCGATTCCGGTATGTAGTGCTGCTCCTTTGCCTTGATTCACTTGATGCAATAATACCTGCACATTCTCGTATCGCTCGGCCAACTGGATGGCGATCTCACGGCCTCGATTCGTTGAGCAGTCATCGATAATGATGATTTCAAGATCGATCGTGTCGGTAGAGATCGATCGTACTCGCTCGACGCATTTTTCGAGCGTGGCATCTTCGTTGAAGCTGGGTATCAATACGGTCAGTCGATACCGACGGGGCCAGCTTTCGTCAGAAAGGCTATCGAGAGTGCTTCGCTTGGTCATGAAAAGTAGTGGAGTTATCGCATCGAACGATTTCGATACAGCCGAAAGATTCCGCGAGGTGATGAGACTTTCGCCAGTACAAACCGTTCGGCTAGTAGGAATTGCAGCGGTGTGCCCTCGATGAGGTTGTGGTCATTGTCGGAAGTTCCCGCAAGAAGTATGTAATCGATCCGAATACTATCGTCGTAGTCCAGCGATGACATGTCAATCTCGAATGGCCGCAGATGAAACGAACCGAGACGTCGGTAAGGGTTCGACTCCGGTTTGAACTGAACGGGGAAATACGAATGCGCGGCTTGGTAGTTACTTAACAGCACTGACCGCTGACGAAGTGCTAGCAGTGCGTCAACGTGCCGTATTGGATCGACTCTCCGTATTCGTGTTCCACCACCGAGCCGTCCCCTTTTTTTCGGCGGGCCAATGCCTAAGAGAGTGTCCCCCGCTCGTAGTTCACCTGCGAGAGATTCTGCTTCGACAATTTCGGATGCGAAGGCGGAGTAACTGTAGACATGCAATGCAAGTAAACCGACAGCAACAATCCAGCCAGAGGTACGAACCAATCTTTCGGCAAATCGGGAAATCGGACGTGTTAAGAACCACAAAATTAGTGTGAAGTAGGGATAGATCGCCAACCTAGGTTCGAGCACGCTTCCACCCGCAAGTTCATCTGGGGCGATAAAACATAGCGTGACGAAGCCGACAGTAAGCATCAAGAAAACGTCTGCAGGATACAGACGCCGCTCCCGAATGCTCTCCTTGAGTAAACTCAAAGATGCCAACACAAACACGATCACTAAGGGGAGAGAAAACAGAAACTCCCACCATGAAAACGAAACCAAGGTGCTTAGCGATAGCAAACGTCCGGCACGTTCCAAAGCATTGAGTCTGTTGCCGCTCTGTTCCAGCAGCGGTTCTGCCGATTGGCTACTGATGATGTATTCGGCGAGCAAAAGCAACGCCGGTATCAACGCCACCAGTATTGGGGCGGTTCGTCGAGCGAATACAACTGCGATGCGTCCATAATTTTTGTTCGATGAGGCGACATGGCCAAGCGGCGCTCTCACGTCCCAGTAGGATTGCCATGCCGCAATCGCGAAAATGGCAACTAGCAATGTAACTAACGATACTGGATGACAGAAATACGTTGCCAGCGAGATTAGCCCCAGACCAAAGATGTTCCAAGTCTGTTTCGATTGGCATCGCAAATAATGTCCAATACCAAACAAGAAAAGAGCCAGGCTGAATACGAAATTATAGAATCCCATATGCAATGTGTAGCCATGCAAGAACGGGAAAACGAGTAACAACGGGGCTGTGGAAAAGTTCCTTGTGTTATTGTCAGCTGAACTCTGGCCACTACCGATCACAAAAGAGTTTGCGGCATACGTCATTCCCAGCGGAACAAGCCCTATATAGATCGTGAGAAACAGTTTCTCGCCGAATTGCGGGCTTGATAGGAATGAAACAGAAGCGATAAACGTTTGGCTGAGCCAATTCGGGACAGCCACCCAATGCACGCGATAGAGACCTGACGCCAAGCCAGGCTCTTGCAGTGCAAGCTCGGCCAACAACGCTGCATTATAAGCGTGGACTGGTCCATCCTGAGTTGGAAGCGGGGAAAACAGCCAGACGGGCAGCACATAAAGTGCAGCCAAGAGAAAAATTGGCCGGAGTTGTTTCAACGAAAGTCGTCCACGAGAAGCTTCAATAAGCTCCTTCACGCATTGCCACGGTTTTGATCGTACGAATCAATATGTAGAGATCGTACCAAGGTGACCAATTGCGAACATAAAACCTGTCAAAGCCAACTCGTTCAGGATAGGTCGTGTTGTTGCGTCCAGAGATTTGCCACAGCCCGGTGATTCCAGGACGAACGCGGCGATAGGTATCGAACGCGTCGCCGTATTTCTCAATCTCCGCATCGACAATCGGACGTGGACCGACCAAACTCATTTCACCTCGCAGCACGTTGAGCAATTGAGGGAGTTCGTCCAAGCTGGATTTGCGAAGAAACGAACCAATGCAGGTGATTCGTGGATCGTTCTTGAGTTTGTGGTCCCGCTCCCATTCTTCTCGCAATTCGGGGTGGGCTGCAAGATACGTCTCCAAGACTTGATCAGCATTCTCGACCATTGTGCGGAACTTTAAACTCTTGAAATACTCTCCGCCAAGTCCAATGCGGCGGTGACCAAAAATAACGGGACCTTTTGAAGTGCATTTGACGGCAATGGCGATCGCTAACAAAAGCGGTAAAAGAGCAATCGAGACCAGTGACGCCAACAGTAAGTCAAACACTCGTTTAGTGGCTCGTTGCGACGGAATCAAGAGCCGCTCTCGCAAATGCACTCCCACAACTCCACCAAGATCGACGGGACTGCCCCATAGATTCGGCAATGTCGTGGATTCATCGATCGCAAAAATTTGACGGAAATGCAAATCGTATTTGCGAGAGAAGCATTCCAGCGACATTTCACCAAGTGACTGGCGAGGGATGAATGCCCAGAACACATGGTTCTGTTTGCAGAAATCCGAAACATCGGAAAAGTTACCAAGGTATTCACATGGCTGTGCTTTGTCCGAATCGGCAGGAGCTTGCTCAGCAAACTGTCCCACCAGACGTACGCCAGGAAATTCGCTGCTGCGTAGCGCACGTTGGAGTTGAGGTAAGGCGACGATTGGACCAACAATCACCGCCGGATGCCCCCACCATGACGCGTCTTGGCACAACCAACGAATGAATATGCGTAAGGGGAAAAGACTGAACATCACCAGTGTTGCCGATATCACCGATAACGGTAGGTAGGGCGAGGAGTCGCGTCCAATTACCATCGCAGCCGCAGTCGAACTGACACCGACGGCAATACTTGCAAAGACGGATCCACGAAGTTCACAAGCTGGGTGCAGACCCACGCCGGGATAGAGGCCAAGCGAAGCGCCAACCATCAGCACCGTCAGTAAGAACTGGACAAGAAAAAAACCGAGACGGTGAATATCGGGAAAGTTAAAAAATTGCACCACGCAGAAGGCGAGTAACACAGAAACGCTGACCGACAAGAAGTCACTGACAAACATAGGCATCGCTGTCCGCACTCCCTGCAGAAAATACTCACGATCACTTGCTCGACGTTGCAAGGCTTCTCGTCGGCGGCCGCTACTAACGGCTTCTCCAATCGTCGTATCCGGAATTTTGATGGGGGCTAAATTAGGCGTTTGCGTCGTCGTTGACATGGCTCGAAGTTGTTTTGCTAGTGTGGCCCTTGCAAGCTGACAGTTGTCGATGCTCACTCAGGCGGATGTACGTCATGTAGGGGGCAGGTCAATGATTCGATCACGGGCGAGGCAGAACAATTGGCACCGTTTTGTTGACGAACGGTATTTAATGATCTACGGTTTCAGGGCGAGTCGTCGGATTGGGGATGGATAAGACGGTCGCGTTAATACGGCCATTTTCAGCGGTAAAAACCCCGCCGATTGGTGCCATGTTATCGTGACCACGATGCGAGGGAACCTTAATCTTGATAATTTGAGTAAAATGTTTGGTCGGGTAATTGCTACAACTTTCAAAACAGTTAATGGCAGACAATTGACCTCAGCCGGAGCACGACTATTTCGATGGTCATCGCAATTCCGTGTTGATAAAAGTGGACTGAGAGTGCGTCCGCAAGATTCGAATCCACTTGATTCCAAGGGAACTCAGAGTCACCGAAAATTTCTTGACATGCACTAAAGGGAAGTGTCTATTTGATCACTTTTCCGTTTGAATGAAAAGCAGGGGACGCCGATTAGCGAACTGGCGAAACTTAGGCGAACTTTACCGCCCACTTGCGGCTAACTGCCCTGCCAGTCGGCGGAATTTCGCCGAACTGGGATTCCCGCATCAACTTGGCTTCAGCGCGATGCCTCGACAGCATCGCTCGCCAACGTTGCCCGACGTGCCTCATCGGAGTTGACATTCGCACTACGCCGATATCGCTCCGAAGTGCGATCGCTAGCATAACCGTACTCGAAGCATCGTTTATCACGATCGACATATCCGAAACCTTTGTCACCGCGGTTGGTACAGTTGACGACGACGGCAACGATTTTTGCATGCAGTTCGTCGAGAATTCGTTTTGCTCCAACAACGGCTTCGCGTCCGTTTTTGCGGATCGTTGTCGTGAAGATCACGCCATCCACGAACTCGCAGACGATGCCAGGATCCGAAACGGCCAACAAAGGTGGTGTATCGACGATTACAAAGTCGTACTTCTCACGGGCGTTTTCAATGAACAAGCGAAACGACGGCAGGTTCAGTCGCTCGGCGGGATTCTCGGTCGCATCACCACACGTTAGCAGTCCAAGAGTTTGAATTCCATCAGCCATCGCAACCGCGTCAGGCCACTCAACTTCGGCTAACAGCACTTCGAGCAGCCCTGGTTTGCTCGGACAACCGAATAACTTGTGTTGTCGCGGCCGCCGCAAGTCGGCATCTATGAGTAACACGGATCGCCCAGCATTGGCTATCGCCAACGCTAAGTTGGCCGCAAGTAAACTCTTGCCGTCGCCAGGGGTTGGGCTGGTAACGGCGAAGACGTTGCTAGATGAACTACGTGCCTCGAAAAACAGGCTGGTACGAATCCGACGAATTGCTTCAGCGCCTGTGCCGCTGGCATCATGACGTACAAAAACAGTTGTGTCGATCTGGCTCGATCGGTCTCCATGTTCAACGGGACTGTAGGGAACGTGCGCAGTGATCGGCAATCCGATGAATGACTGCAGTTGCGCGGGGTTGCGAAATGTTGAATCGCTCAACTCAGCGATAATCGCTAGGCCGGTCCCTAGCACGAGACCCACAATGGTTCCAATAGCCAGCATTACCGGAAGCACGGGCCAAGCGACTTTGGACTGCGGCATGGGAGGAGCGATAACTTGCGGCAATGAGCCACCGTATTGCTGTCTCAGTCCCATGTCGCCGAGCCGCTGTGTCACCGACCATTGAGTACGCCGGAGTTGCCCAATTTCATCAGCAAGGGTAAGCGCTTGACGCTCGGCGCCGAACAGCTCACCAGATTTTGTTAGCTCGGATTTCATTTCCTCCTGCAGTTCGTCGTGTCGCGCAGCCAATTCCTTCTGATCGTGTTGCAGCAGACTTACATACGCAGTAAGCATTTCTCCCGGCTTCATTTGAGTCAGTACTGGGTCACTTACATCACTGGCTTTGTGCTCTTCCAAGTATTGTTGCATGACTTGAATCTGGTCGCGCACTATGTCCACTTTGGGGTGATCCGGGCCAAAGTCTGCGAGCAACGAGCGTTCGGTAAGCATCAGCGACAATAGCTGTTCGTACTGCGTGTTTGCGGTCGCGGCGCGGACAGGTTGCTGCGCTAAGAATTCCTCATTATTCACATCACCTTGAGTGATTTGCAGAAACAATCGCAAGCGATCGGTCTCGGCGTCACTGAGCAAAGCCAACGATTCGCTATCGCTGAGTTTTCCGTTGTTTGCGTTCAACTCTTGATTGATGATCAATAAACGATTTCGGACTTCGCTTTGGCGCTCACGAACGGCAATCAATTCTTCTTGAATTTCTTCAGCTCGTTTTTGATGCTGGTTGGTAACGATTCCATCTTCCCAAATCAGCGGCGTCGTCTGCCGAAATTTGATATAGCGATTTTCGGCATCGTCAAGTTGCTCCGTCAACTGATCGCGCGTACTGCTGATCACCTTGATGGCATCGGTATTGATTTCGATAAACGTTGTGTGCAAGAAGTCCTGATAAGCTGCGACGATCGCCGTCAACATGGTGGCACAATCTTGTGGTGACGGATCTCGAAGCGTCATCGTGACGACATTTGCCACTCGAGCCGCGCCGTCGCCACCTAGAGTCAGTTTGATGTTTTTTTGCAAGTAGGAGACGGGGTCACGTTCGTACTCCACTTCGCGACGTAATGACTCCAATCCACCGATCTCGTAGCGGTCAATCGCATCGCGAAGGATGCGACGACTGCCCAAAAGTTGCATGTGGCTGGCCAGCACGTTTTCCGCCACCCCAATACCTTCGGCGTCGGGCAACTCGGTATCCGGTGCCCGCGACAGCATGGAATTGTTTCGCTGCATGACCATGATCTGGACTTCGGCTTCGTACTTCGGTACCGCCAAAAACTGGTACGCCATCGCCGCACCGATGCCGATAATGATTCCCAACGCACACCAGCCGCGATGATGACGAATCGCTTCGATGACATCCAATCCATCGGAGGCACCGCCACCGGCGACAGAGGATTGTGCAGGACCACAAAAGAGCTGGTTCATCTATTTACCGAGTCGAAGATTGGTTGGTCGAGACTGATCGAGAACGGATGATTGAGCGCGAATGATCCGTGCCCGCAAATTTTTGTACGCTTGGACGGTCGGTCGCTGGCTAATGCACATTTGCACGTGTCGTAGCGATGCTTCCTCGTCGCCCAATGCGTGTAGCAATTCAGCATACTGATACCGCAACACAAAATCATTTGGGTCCAACTTCACGGCGGCTTGGAAGTGGGCTGCGGCTGCGGCTTTTTCGTTTTCCAACAGTTTAATCCGCGCCATCTGACGCGAATAGGAGCGAGCTTCTTCGGCCCCGTGGTATTCGATGAACGACTCTGCCTGGCGCAGGCATAATCGGAACAACTTATCGTGGGCGGGAGTATCACGGACAGTGGCTGGGGACGCGAAGATTGCTTCGGCGATCGCTAATTGGTCTTCCGCTTGAGGTGGCAAAATGGCGTTGGAAATCAGCTCAGCATCCCACTTCTGTATCGCCATTTGTACGATCGGAAGGCGAAATTCAGAGGAGAGCGAAATCGCACGCTGCCAACATTCGCAGGTTTCGAAAATACGATTGGAGTGAAAGTGAAGTAGCCCGATTTGATATAGCGCCAACGGGTCACATTGCCGCAGTCGGGCGGTAATGTGCAAATGAGGTGCATCATTCACACCTAGCAATGGCGCATACAGCCCAAGTCGGTAATGCACTTCGGGAACAATGGGGCAAAGCGTTCGTGCAACTCGCAAATGACCGTAGGCTGGCAGAATGTTTTCTCGCACCACGGCCAGATTTCGCAAACGCTCGCGAACTGATTCCCGCTCCTCCCCTGTCGCCGTTTGGATCTGGCGATACATCCCTACCGGTGACACCAATCGCCTTGCCTTGTCCATCGCCTGTTGCGTTGGTTTCGATTTCGTTCCGATAACCCCTACAATCGTTAGAACCATTTGTGTTTCGTATCGAGTCGCATACAGCGATGCGATCTGAATTCGTAACTCCAGATCATCGGGTGCTGCCTCAATGGCCTTACTGGTGAGTTTGATCGCCTCACTGATGGCCGACAACTGATCCCCATCACGCATCGCCAGGACTTTCTTATTCCTCTGCCCGGTCGACTCTGACTCGGCCCAACTTCGTGCGGCTGTTTGGCTGGTCACAACCAGCAGGAGAAACACTCCACAACCCAGGACGGGACGTGGAATCGGTGAATCGATTGCGACCCACCTAGTCAGAGGTAGGTTGGATCGAGTCGCTGCGGTGGCGCCACAGATTGAGCCACCCAGAAGCGACAGCAGCATCAAGTTGCTCGGCATGTGCAAGCCGAAGTCCGTCATCGCCAAAACCAGTTGTGAAACGAAGACGAATAGAAAACCAAAGGCAAACCAGCGATGAATGATCAATTGGGACGACGTTAACGCGATGTAGAGAGTAACAGCCATGAGGCAAATAATGCACGCCACACCAAGCAAGCCTGGGATTCCAAGTTCGATGAGCGACTCGAGGTACTCGTTGTGAGCATGGTTGAACCACAACCGATTGAGCGATCGTTGCTGGGCCAAATAGGCGAATCCATACGTGCCCAATCCGCTGCCCAGGCGATAGTACAGCGGGATGGTCGATAACGTGTCTTGCCAGTGTGCAAGTCGGCCGTCATTCATTACGCCGCCATCAACAAGCGTTTGATAACGGCGAACACCAAACAGTGATAACGAAAGCCAGACAGGCAGTAGCAAAAGGCTCGCGGCAATCAATATCGAACTCATACGATGACGCTTAAGACGCGTCCAGCTCATCGACACCAATAGTGCTAACGACGCGATGACAACCGCGACCATCGCGCCGCGCGATTTCGCGACAATAAGCGCCCACAGGAGAATCACGACACTAACGGCCAGCGCAATCATCTGCGGCGAACTCGCTTGTCGCAACTTCGCTCGAAAGGTCTCGCCGCGATGCCACGAGGATGCCGTTCGATAGTATTGCCTCAGTCCCAACGCGATTGCACCGCCGAGGCACATCGTTAAATACCCAGCAGCTGTGGCGTGATTGGCCCAAGTTGAAAAATAAAAACTGTTGGGCGGTGCGAGCGTTCCGCCAAGCAAGCTGTCGCTACGAGTGTAGGACTGGACTAGTCCCCACGCCGCGAGCATGGTGCCTTGGATGACGATGGCAACACACACCATGAGTTGCGAACGAGACGTATTCAATAATTCAAAGGCAAGCCAAAAAACGATCGTTGCCAGAAGTAACAACCAAACCATACGCCGCGTCTTTTCCGCCGCTAGGCTGATCGTTTGAGTTTCGGGAATCACTTCCGCAGCTTTTCCTGATCTCAGTTCCTCGCTGGTGGCAACCGAAGGAAGATCGTGCCGAAGGCGAACGGCTTCGGGTGAGAGCTGTCCAACGATCGCGCTGGGCAACGGAACCTGTTGCAATAACCCCAGTGCAATTACCGCAATCATCATCCAACCTATCGTTGGACTCGAAGAGACTTCGTTTCGCCAATGCCACCAATAGATACAAGCGAGTATGGACGCTATAGCCAAGCTCAGCGCGAGTTGCCGCTGGTGAGAATCGCCGTAGCCTCCAAGCTGCCACGGCAAAATCAGAACACAACCAAGAAGTGCCACTGAGGCTACGGTAACCGCTAAATCGACTGAGGCGAACTTCGGAAGACCAAGGCTTGCACCAATTTGCAATAGGCGATGCTTCGGGCCTGAGCCAGAGTCATCCGCCAACTGATAACCAGTCGATCGCACAGAGTTTGGAGAACGAAAGTATTGGGACGCGATTACGTTGCGACAATGTTGTGGACAACGTTTTAACGCTGTATTGGTTACTTAAAGCAGTATGGGTTACGGCGTTGAAATAGTCGCCGGTGGTGCTGGCGACGAGTCATCACTGGCGCCGACAGCTAAGCCAGCTGCTCCCAGACCGATGCCTACAAGCGGCAACCAACCGCCGCCGGCAAAACCTCCACCACCTCCCCCGCCGCCAGAGGAAACGCCACTGTAGGGAGCTGCGTAGTAACCCTGGTCAGCAATCAGAGGATCGCTCACGATGGACTCGCTCACGATTGTCTCGTCAACCAACACGTCGCTCACAATCGTACCTGTGTCAATGGGTGCGGACATCGTCGGGTCACAGGATGGAGCTTGAACCAACGTCGTTTCAGCGGTTTCGTCACCGAGAACGTCCACCAAAGCGGCCGACTCCTGCTCGCCCAAACCCAATGCAAGCAAGTCATCCACTGCCTTCGCTTGTGAGGTGCTACCGGGCAGCAGGTCGGGCGTTTTTGGTAAAGAAACCAATTCCGTCGGCATGGGCGCAATTGCTATTGGCTCAGTTGTTCCACCAGCCAAACTCCAAGTAGTCAAGCCAATGGCCACCAATGCGCCTAAGGACGCAATCACTCTCAACTTGTTCATTACTTGCTCGCTCGTTGTCGTTCTCAGAAGTAGAATACTTGTGCGCAGCACCTAAACCGCGCAATCACGCTAAGTTGACTAAATGGAACGCGGTTGTCAACCGACAAGTGAACGTTTCAACCCTCGAAAGCTACCCTTAATCCCGCAAATGCAGACGCAGACACCCTCTTCGTGGGGGTTTGCAGCCAGTGTTTTTAGAACAGAATCGGGAACCTCTCGCCAATGGCTAGGTCGATTTGATCGTCATGCTCTTTTTCTTCAAGAGAATATTCGCGGACTGGAATTGCGTTGGTGCCTCTGTAGCTTTCCACAGGCGAACGAGGGCTCGAAAGTTCCGCTCGCTGAATGTAGTTGATGATCATCAAGGCGTCCGCTGCCGTCGTCTTGCCGTCGCCGCTGACGTCCGTTCTTGCATCCAAGGTGGTTGTACCCTCGATATCAGATATCGCCATTGAACGCATCACGACCAACGCATCGGCGGCTGAGATTTGGTTATCGCCATTGACGTCCAGAGCGGCGATATCCGTGAGCAAGGAATCCGCCTCTTGTGAGCCAGCTGGATCGAATTGAACGATCGCTTTGTTGGACATTGCCCCTGTGACTCCACGTGAATTTAAGACCGTTGCTACAAAGTGATACAATCCACCGCCATCGACGGTCTTTGCGATCGTGACAGGGATGTCGACCCATCCCTGAGGGCCAATCGTTGCCTTAAACCTTTGTATGGCAAGTACGTTGTTCGCTTCGAAAGGATCAACGTCAAACACGGCGGATTCCAACGAACCTTCGACCGCCAATAGGAAAACCACTGCACCGACGTCGCCGGATACACGGACCGTCTGGTTGGGGTGTGTTGCCTTCGCCATCGATGATTCGATACCCAGAATTGTGACATTGGGTGTCGTTGTCGCAGTTGATTCAAGCGTGGCAATACCATGACCTTGATTGTCGTCTTGGCTAGCGAATACGGTACCTGTTACTCGTGTGTCGTCGCTGAATGTTGTCGTGATCGTCGTACCCGATAATTCGATTCCGGAAATTGAACCTGGCCAATCGGCTCCACGACCGGCGAGTCCACGAAGGCTGGTTGGATCAATATCGACAGCGAACTTCATGACTTCACCAGGGTCAAAGTCCGCGAAGTTCAATGTGATATTTCGATACCCACCTTGGTACGCTTGGGAAAACGGGGAAAGCACTGACACTGGACTGATGAAGCCCGTCTCGCTAGCACCGCTGCTGACTATCAATTCTCGAGTCACTGTGTCTCCAGCAGCAGGTGTGACTGGATCGAACACCAGGTCCGGAAGAAGAGCTTTGGATAAATCGAAGGTGATGGATTGAATGCTGGGGCCACCGCTTGTCGAGTTATTCGCGACGACAATTGAGTTCAAATTGTAGGTGCTGGCATGAATCCCGCCCTCGGTCGTGATATTAACGGTCACGGTCGCCGGACTCGGTTGTTGAGATGGATCTTGATACGGGACGACGCCCAAGAAATCCCAGGTGCTGGAGACTGGACTTTTCAGGCTTTTGTCGCTACCGATGATGCCAATCGCTTGGCTGCCGCTGAACCAAGACGCTGGAACGGATGCCGTGCGTGAGAGCGTTTCTGGAGCCTGTAATTTGCCGCCCACCGACTTTTGATAAACAGCAGTGATGCTCTTCGCAACCGGATCAACTACCAAGTCCAAGTTAATGAAATCCACGTTCTCAATGGGCGTGTGAACGGCTTGAACCAGCGTTGAAACGCCGGCGACTTCTTTCACCAATCGGATTTGGCCTCCGTTCTTACCACTGATAACCAATTGAACGAAGTTGTCCTGATCTCCCCGCCCCAAATAGAACCCAAACTCGGTTCCGACTTCGAGCGAAACACCGTTGAATGGCGCGATCACGCTTGTCTTGGCAACATATTTCTCGCTGCCTGCGGCACTCGCATTGAATCCCCATTGCAGCGACTGCGTTTGTGAATTGCCGGCGCCGACCGCAGTCCCTTGGTGCAATTCTGCGAGCGTCAATACACCCGCAGCGCCACTCGCAGTTATCCGACTGGGGTCAAACAACTCGCTGTAATTGTCCAACCCGTTGGTCATCACACCGGTAAAACCAAGATCGAGTAGTTTACCGCTACTTTCGTCATTTTCCCACGTAAAGAACGTGCCGATTGGCGTATCGAAACCGTTCGATGAATCAATCACAAAACTGTCGACCAAATCGTTGATTGAATCGTTGTCGTCGTCCAGATCGAGTAAATCGGAAATGAAGTCGTTGTCAAAATCAGCCGGAACGTCGGCATGATTTTGATGGTCTGTTCCATTCGCGATTTCGTCGTCATTGGTGTATCCATCGCAATCATCGTCATGGAGACAGCCATCTGAAGGTAAGATGGGATCAAAGACGATGATCTTACCGTTGAAAGTATGGTCAGCTACCCAGATCGACCCAGCAAACGGATGATCGTCGCCAACGGTGGTCACATCCAATGGCGCAGTACCCACATTGCTGAATAAATTGGTAACGCCCAGTACCGACGTTCCGTCGGAGTTCAGTGTGATTTGCTTTACCGTATTATCAAACGACACCGCAATCAAATCGTTTTTTAATTGGCCGCCAAGCCGACTGGATGTGTACTCGGCGAGCCCGTTGGTCGATTGACCGAAAACAAACAACGCATCGTTTCGCTGGGTATACGTCGTATTGAGAGTCGACGACAAGTAAATCGATTCTTGCGGATTGGCAATACTGACAGGTGACTGAGCTTGGGGACCGCTGTTGAAAGTATTCAGAGGATTCGCACGAGTTGGATTGGGATGGCCCCCATAGTATCCAGAGTGTGTGATATGGTGCAGCGAATCACCCATCTTAGCCCCAGGTTCCTGTCGCACGTTTGTGGCCCGCCCTTGATTATCCAATAGTGGCGCGGCACCCCAGCCAGCGTTCGGCCCGTTGTCGATGGAGTAGACTTGTCCGCTTTCAGATACCAAAACGTCATACGGATTTCGGAACCCAGGAGCATAGATCTGGACCGGGCCACCGACTACCAGTTTCGCTTGGTTTTTTCCGTTGTTGCCGCCGAATGGATCCTCCAAGTCATCGACCCCATCGCGATCCTCATCGTCAAGTGTTGGCAGGTCGTATGTCGACTCTCCGAGCGCTGTCAAATCGACAGAGAGGATGGCGGCCGACAATGCGTATTCGGGAAGCAAGGCAAAGTTGCCTGAGGGAGCGCCCATGTTCGTATTGCCACCTTGTGCGATCAACAACGTATTGCTCGATGCAATCCATTGCAGACCGTTGGACGTGTGGTTTTCTTCACTGCGAGGCAAGCCGCGAACAAGATCGAGCTTGGTCCAACCGCCACCATTTTTTGTCAATCGTGAAACGACCCCCGAATTCGTATCCAGTCCGAGATCGGTGCCTGATGGCCCCGCACCGATTCGAGGGTCGCTCGATGAGGCATAGATCATAGGCATTTGAGCAGTACCCGTCACCAGTAACCCAGTAACCAATCGAGTGTTGATCGCTTGGTTGACTGATCCATCGTCATCATGGTTGGGGATCTGTTGCACGAGCGTTATCTCCTCGGTCGCTGTGACGACGAAATCGTTCGCTGCGCGACGCTGTATGGTAAACGCTTTGATCAGTCCGTTTTGCTGTGCGACATACAATCGTCCATCCGGCCCAAACTGCAATGAAGTCGGCTTGCTGATGGACGCTCCGGAGAGTAGCGACTTGGCGAAATTGATGGGCGCGGGGTCCGAGGTTGTCGGTATTGATACGATCTCGATCGCTTTGACCGTCGGAAACTGTGTCTTATTGCCAAACTCAATATCCAGCAGCGAATCCGACGTAACAACGAAACTCTTCATCACAGCTTTCATGCTGCCGACGTCAGCAAAAATGTCGTAGTTGTCGAGAACCTTATTGCCCTCAATCACGACGTCAAATATTCGCTGTTGGGCGGCGGTGATCTGGCTGTAGGTCTCCGCAAAAAACAAACGTACCTCGAACTTGCCAGGCTCTACCGGAAAGGTCCACTGCATCGTCGGTGGTGGATTCCAGTCATATCGCTCGGAAAGAAACAGGCTGGCTGGCGTGCCACGGGGAATTGACGTGTCAGACAAGTCAATCGCATCGACTTCCATCGGCGATAATGTCGCAGTCTTGTCCGAATTGGAGTTCGGTATTGCGTTGACGAATGCGGATGGCTGGCCCTTCAGGTCGGCGGTCCAAGGGAGCTCAGCGACGATTTCGGGGCCGCCGACATTCACTCGATAAATGCTGGCAGTAAGAAGTTGTCGACTTTCAAGCGATTCGAACTGGGGGCATCGGCGGAGCTTGCGGGGCGACTTCGACGAACTATGTTTGTGGCTCCTGCAGGCCAATCCTTTGGTCGACATCTCTGTCCAATCCTTTGAGACCACGGTCAGTGTATTCGTGGGCGATCCCCATTGCCCTCACTCATGCGGTCTATGGCACTCTGATTGGGTGGGGCATCGATTTAAATTTAAATGAGACTAGCTTTTCCATAAACGTCAACGAATCGGCATTAGATGCAGACAAAGGGAACCATAGCTCCCTAAACTGGCTTTTGAGGCGATATCATTGCAATTGCTCTATTTGCGATGCTAGCAAACTAAGGGTGACAAATGCCCCCAAAGCCAGGGCACACATGTATCGGTTGCGTTGACCCTTCCGGCTGGGCAAACCGTTCGCGAAATATCGGTCGTGAGCGGTGTAACACAAGTTCACAAGAATCGGATGTTGCGGAGCGATAGTGAACTAGGACTCGTGAGGAGAAAATCGATTGGATCGAAACTATCAGTTTTGCATCCTGGATTTCGTAATCCGCACGTGGCTCTAAACAACCGTACTGGCAATCGTTGCTGGATTGGCGGGCGTTGACTGCAATCACCCGGATGACTGACGATGGAACTTAAAACACTACCAGCCGACGTCGGTTCGGCACAACCTAAATACCGGTGGCGAAGCTTCGGCTTGCTGATGGTGCTGGTGGTTGCAACGGCCGGTTGCAGCTACCACACAACCTTTGGAACCCTGCTGAGCTCTTACGACGGAACCTTGATGAAGATGCGTGCGACTCGCCAAGCGAGGATCGCCTACCGTCGCTGCCATTCGTGCAAGCGAGGTCTGTTGGTACGCAACAGCGACCTCGAAAACGGTTTCGTAGATGGCTACGTCGCTGCGGCGTCAGGAGGCCGCAGTCATCCGCCGCTCTTCGCCCCCGCAAGGACAACGCTTGGACTACAAACGGCACCGAGTTCGCAAGATTACTTCCAAGGCTATTCTCTTGGATCCGTGGAAGCGGAAAAGTGTGGAGCGAATCGATTGCACCATGCGGCAATGAATCCGACGTTACAAGCCTGGGTCAATCAGCGTCAGGACGGTTGTGATCCCGGTTGTGCGACTTGTCAGGCAACGCTGGCTTCCCAGCAAATGATCCAGGATTTCACTGTCGATTCGCCGTCAAGCGAAGCTGTAGGTTCGGGTTACCTCGAGCCGGAAGCGACGACAACTGATGGCGATCGTCCAGCATTCACTGCACCTGAGCAGTCGACACCTGCACCGGCACCTACGCCGGACCCATCGACCCAAGGGTTCTGGAACAGCTCGTCGACACTGATTGATTCGATCGAGCAGATGGATTCTCCGTTCACTCGAATTGATGTTGTCAATCACACCGACAGCACTGCGATTGCCGACGTACTGGAAGCTGCGTCGGACGATCTTGCACCGGACGACTACGCGTTGATTGACGACTGGGATGAGATCTCATCCGAGCAAGAACAGCCCAAGGGCGACGGTGGGGTCGTAACGATGGCCGAGCCTCAATTTTGGTCCGAAACCAAATCAAAGAAAACCGCTAAGTAGGCGACGATCAGCGTGTCGGCAAACAGTCAACACAGTGGGGACAAGCGCGATCTTGTACCAAAAACTTGCCAGTCGCAGCTTGGGAAATGGATGCCCTCAAAGCACGACTGATTCCTGGATGGATGTCTAAAAAACGGTGGAACCGATCATGTACAACTCAAAATGCGAGCGAGTCTTTTCTCGCTCCAACACGCGCGGCATGGCAATTTTTACCGCAACCATGCTGACGATACTCACAGTTTCCAGTGGCTGCACGGCACTATTGTCCCCGATGAGCGGAACACCGGTGTCGTCGATCCCGCCGGAACTGTTGGGCGAGACTCGCAACGACTTGATTCCAGTGCCATTGGCACTTTTGCGCCAGGAAGTTCCCAAGGACTATCTGGTTGACGCAGGCGACATTCTCGGCATTTACGTCGAAGGCGTTTTACCGCCCAAGGGCGAAAAGGATGTTGCCGTCGCTCCGCCGGTACACTTTCCTGAACCCGGCAGCGACTTGCCGCCGAGCGTAGGTTATCCCATTCCAGTACGCGACGATGGTACGTTACCGTTACCCTTGGCAGGCACCGTTGACGTTCGCGGAAAGACGATTACCGAAGTTGAAGAGTTAGTTCGTAAAGCCTACGTCGTTGACAAGAAAATTCTGCGAGAGGGTCGTGACCAGATTCTGGTCACTGTCATGCGAGAACGCACCATGCGTGTGATCGTGATCCGCGAAGACGGCGTCGAGCAAGAGCTGGCCATCGCTGGTGGCCAGAACCAACGAGGGACTTCGTCAAAGGTCGTCAGCGGTTCGACACGAACCGGAGCTGGATTCACTCTCGATATGCCAGCATACAAGAACGACGTCATGCATGCCCTCGCCGAGACGGGCGGTCTTCCGGGATTGAATGCAAAGAATGAAGTTAAAGTTCTAAAAGCATCGGCGCTTACCGCAGAGAATCGCAATCAACTCGTGATGTCCATGTTCCAGAATGCTGCAAACGCATGCAACTCGCTCTGTGAAGCGGGAAGCTGCGGCCCGTGTGGTATGGTCGGAATCGAAGGCATGGTCGAGGATCCATTCACAATCACCATTCCCTTGCGAGTCAAACCAGGCCAAATGCCGGACATTGATCCTGCCGACGTGATCCTCGAGGATGGCGACATTGTGATGATCGAATCTCGCGAGACAGAGTTCTTTTACACCGGCGGACTGCTTCCGGGAGGCCAATACCCCATCCCGCGTGATTACGATCTGGACGTAATCGGCGCGATGTCCATCGCCGGAAGCGGATTGGGCGGAACTGTCAAACAGCAAGGCGGAGGCGGTATCAGCGGATCGATCCTCGGGGGCGGATTTGGTGGTGCAGTTCCGACCCAATTGTTCGTGATGCGAAAATTGCCCTGCGGCCAAGAATTCAATATCTCGGTCGACCTAAAGACGGCGATGAACGATCCGTCTCAGCGTATCCTGGTGCAACCGGGTGATACTTTGATCCTCCGTTACAAACCGTGCGAGGAAGTGGTGAATTTTAGCCTTGTGTCGTTCTTCACGTTCGGTATCCGCGAATTGTTCCGCTAACACCGGCTTGAAGCTGCAATCGACATCTATCCGGACCACACGTTCCTGCGGTTTCACCGGCCGCATGGAGCGTGTGGTTTTTTCATTACCAAAATACGCTGCCCTAGCGTTTGGATTTGCGTTTGGCTTCCAGCAATCGCTCGGTATACGACATCGATTGCGAGATCGACGTGGGCTCATTCATCGACGATTGAAGCGGCGAAGATTTTTCGGCTTCCGCAAACATACGCGAGATATCCTTGTCCGCCATCGCCGCTGGGTCCTGCACCACAGCAGTGTCCAAAGTTGCTTGTTGATAACGGCCAAGCTGCTTGGTTGCTTGCTGTTTGCTCTGGCGCAGACTGTCCAATCGCGAGACAACGACTGGCTCAGCAACCGGCTCGCCACGGAGCCGTTTTACCAGTGCACCGACCCAGCGGAAATTAAAGTCAATTCTTCGCACCATTACATCGCTAACGAAAACGCAACATCCTATGAGCACCAGCCACGGCCACACGTCTTGGATCGCGCGAACGCTTCTTAAGCCCGCGCGAAAGGGATTCACAGAAAGCGGCCCGTGATCCAAGTCCCCGCTTAGCGGCTCAGTCAATGTGCCCGCTTCTCCATCGAGTGGCTGCACGGCGGCGATCTGTTCCAGCAGTGGCATGTTCATCTCGCGCGCCCGATACTCTTCGCTAAAGGGCACGGTTACTCCTGAAGTCAGCGGCGCTACCCCGGCACCCGGCGAGACGTGGACAAAGTAGCTACCCGAATCATTGACCGGAAACGAGCCAACGTAACGTCCCGGAGCCGTTTGGCGCATCTGCAAGTCAATCGGCCTCATGTTCGGGTCCAAGACGGATGCATTCATTTCAAGAAAGTTCAAAAAGTCCTGTTCCTGGTCCATAGCGTTGATCACGACCTGCACCTCACCATCACGAACCATTGTCGCCATCGTAAAATTTCCCGACTCGCCAGCCGGCCGCATCAACCATCGCACTAATTGGGAGTACAACTTTGCTTGGCCGGGCCAGTTCGTCCAATCACGTGCCCACCGCTGACCACCATCTGTCGTCAGCACAGCGGTCCGTCCGAGACCGTATTGCCAAGCTGCGAGAATCGGATGCTGGTCTGATTGTGGCACCGGCGACGAGAGCAATGTTTGCACAAGTACGCTGTCTTTTGCTGTCGTCATCACGTAACCACGAATCGGTGGCGGTGTTCCCACACCGGTGAGAATCACATGCGGAATCTCAATTCGTGGATCGAATCCTTTGGGGTCTTCGTAAATCAATGGCCGAGAAATTCGTCGCGATTCGCGCATCACAATCTTGGGAATCGCACGTGGCGAAATCACATGGTACATCTTTCCGCCACCGCCCGTTGCAATTTCACGCATCAGGGTCAGGTCGGCGTCATTTCCGATGGCGACGGAGGTGACAGTGATCCCCGCCGCCTTCAAGTCTTGAGTCAGTCCCGCAAAGTTATTTGGTTCGGTTTGTCCATCAGTCAATACAATCATATGCTTGGCGGCGGCGTCGGCGCGAACAAGCGTGCGAAAGCCACGTTCCATCGCCGGATACATATTCGTGCCGCCGCCGGCGCTGATCCGCGAGACCATGGGGATCATGTGATTGCGACCCGCCACCTTTTGCATCGGTACGACTTCACGCGCCTCGGAGTCAAACGTAATGACGCCAACGTAATCACTGCTTCTGAGCGATCGAATGGCCTCTCGCGCTGCCGCTTTGCATAACTCCATCTTTTCGCCGCTCATCGACCCTGAACTGTCGACGACGAGCATCAGTGCTCCCACGGCCGAAACCACAGAGTTTTTGATTTCAAAGTCAACCGGCATCGCTTCTTCAAGTGCCGTGCCCGTCCAGCCGCCGGCACCAAAGGAATCTGGTCCGCCAATCATGAGCAATCCAGCACCGAGCTGTTGAGTGTTACGCACGAGCATTTCGATTTGCGAGTCACTGATCGTCGTCAGCGACTCCGCCGAATCACCACTATTGCGAGGCACATTGGCCAAGATCACACTGTCGTAAGCTTGCAATTCTACCAGCGATGTGAACGTCGCATTGCTGGGCTGGATGATGACTTCGATTTCTTCGTCACGCAGTTGGTCCGCAAACCATGACCACTCACCGCTCTCGTTCCAAGGTTCAATGAGCAACACACGACTCTTCCCGCGAACATCAGTAAACGCAACTGCGCGATTGTTTTGCGAGCGAGCATCATCCTCTGCGCCACTTGGCGTGAACCGAGCCTCAAACGTGTAGGGAGCCGGCCGATCGATCGTGTGACGAAGCGGGATAACGTTCTTGCCAGGTGTCAACTCGAGAGGTTCGTCCAGTAATAACTCTTCTTCGCCGCCCATTGTCCGTGTGATACTCAATCGTCCGCGGACCGGCGCATCGGTATCGCTATCGGCATAGTTGGTCATAACAACGCGGGCTTCAAAAGGTTGTCCTCGCCGAATTTCCGAAGGTAAATCGATTTTCTCGACCAACACATCCGCGCCGCTTTGCGTTGGCGCCGGAACGACATCAATTCCGATTCCCGCCGCAGCCAAGCGCCTTGCGATCGACTGGACTTGACCGATCGTTTGGTTTCCGTCAGTCACGATGACAATTCGTTGGAGAGTGTCACTGGGCATCGAGGACTGAGCCAACTCCAATGCCGCTTCCAAGTTCGTCGCATCCGTTCGGACTTCGGCTCCTTCGAGTCGCGAGAGTGGCGGCAGGTCGTCACCAAACGGTGGAACCTCGATTGACGCGTCCTTACCAAATACGATCACGCCCGCAAGGTCTTCACGCTTCTTGTCACGATGCTTGCGGACGCTGTCAACGACATACTTCAGCATTGCTTCACGCTTGGACCGGTCAATGCTTTCGGATTGATCCAACACATAAATCACGGTCACACGATCGGTGATCCAAGCTATCTGGATTCCTGCAATCGCAAACACAATCGCTGTCACCATCGTGCTCCGCAACAGGATTGCTACGAAAGCGCGAAGGTAACCCAATGCCGAGAATCGTCGGTAGGCGATCCACCACAGCACCGGAAGCAAAGCGAGTAACCACAAGTAACCGGGATGATCGAAACCGATTCGCAAGGGAAGTACTCCAAAAAGGAAAAAGAGACGTGACAACAAGTCACCTCAACCATTGTAGCGAAACCCTCGGCCTCAGTCTAAATCCGTGATCATCACGTCGATATCTCTGTCGACGCGTTCGATCCCCACACCCTCGCCGCGGTCGGGGATCAATCGGTACACACGATCGGCATGTCGTAAGAAACTCGCAACGTCATGATGGCTGATCATCAACACTTGGAATCCGAGCGCCGCCCCCGCCTGATGAACAATGCGGACCAGCTTCGGAACCAAATCCGGGTGCAGCCAGCAGTCTTGCTCGTCAAGCACCAGAAATTTGCGATGTCGTCGCTGGTCCAACGTGGTGATCGCAAACATCCGTAAGCCGACCGATACAATATTAGCCACCGAGCCGCCTTGCCCCCGCATGATATCTTCTGGGTTTCCATCTCGTTCAATGGAAAACTCGACGTTCGCGGCGTCACGTTTAAAACTGGCCGTCGCCTTGAATACAACGGGTTGATCGAGCACCTCCTGCAAGGCCTTGGTCAGAGTTGATTCAATTAATGTCAACTCTCGCTGAAATAGATCGTTCCCCAGCTTTTCCAAGGCATCAGTCACCTTGTCGGCGATCGCCAGATACGACTGGGCCCGTGCAGATTGGGCCGACAGTTCGCCCAATTGCAATTGCAATTCGCTACGAATCGCCCTCAAACCACTTAGACGATGCTGTAAGTCCGAAAGCTTCAGCGGCGGTGTTATTATGTGAGACTCAGCCATCGGTCTTCTTTGCCGAAGTAGGTGCGATGCCAGAGGTTTCTGCTAACCCGGCTTGTTCAACCTTAGTCAACTCTTGTTGTATCCCATCCAACAGCAACTGGTACTCTTGGCGGCGACGCTCATTTTCGGATTCCATCGACGCAAGCTTGGCTGTCAATTCTTCAATGTTGCTCGTGCCGAATTTCTCAACAGCCTCGTTTTGTAAATCTTCGAGCTGTTTCGTTACTGTTTCCAGTTGTGTTTGCGTTTGAATTTTGCGTTTGTTTAGTTCCTCGTATTGTCGCTTGAGTTCGTCAATCGAGCGAACGGCTGGAGTGGTACTCTTACTCATGTTTGGTTCTCTCATTGGTTAAGTTAACTTCGACTGCCAAACGACGAATTTCGTCGGCAACGTCGATAGGAAGTTGAGGCAAGTGAACGTCAAGAAATTCGGCCAACCCCGCGCCTGTGTCGGTTCGCCTTGACGTCAGTTCTCGCAAGTCAGCGATAAAGCCGGAGCCAATTTCCTCTTCCACGTCGTCGCCAACCACCTGAGGATGAAAGACGTCGTCAAAACTTGCGTGCGGCACTTCCAACCAACTCGCTCGCCAGGCGTGGCCGCTGCGCGATGTAAAGTTGAATACATCCTCCGGAGGTAGCTGGTCTTCTGCGTTCAGCGGCGCGACGATCAACACCGATGGCCGGTGGGCTCGTGAAGCATCGCCACGAGTTCGTCGAGTGATATTGCCTGGGGTCATCCAGTACGTCGATTCTTTGCAAACGGTTTGCAGCCGCCGGTGAATGTGCCCGTTGACGACTAAATCGATTCCAGGCAATTCTTTCGGTCGAATGCGCCCGCCCTCCTCGTAACCAGGGATGAAAATATCGTGATGGGTCATCCAAACGGTCAACGAGCACAACCCGCTGTCAAATGGCGATTCCCTAGGCAATTTCTCACCCCAAACTGTGCCAGCAACACGCACCTCACGATCGGCGATTTTCCCCATCCACGGATTGCTCGCGGAAACGTGCCGCAGTTGTCCGCCTGTAAACAAAATATGAATGGAATCATTTGGCTTCAGCGAGTTTTCTCGCACGTCATGATTGCCGTAGATTGCTGGCAGTGGTGCACCAAGCGTTTCCGTGATCACCTGGATAACGGCCGAGATCAACCAATTTGGATTGTCCTGGGGCAATTGAAACAGATCACCAAGCAAGAACGGTTGATAACCTTGCTCCACCGCGAACTGCAAACACCAACGCAGCTTCTCCAGCGCCACTTGGGGAAAGTCGTCTTTGCGAAAACCCGGCACGCGAGACTCCAAGTGCGGGTCGCCGATGAACATCAGCCCCTGTACCTCGGCTGCTGGCGCATCATCGCTCATCAAGTCGTCTCACCCATCGTGTGGTCATGCAACTGGGGAACACTCGACATCAAAGTATCAGGATCGATGCTCGCACCACACGTTGCACACCTGGGGTTTGCCAGGACATAGAATCGAATCTCAGCCTCACATTTGGCTAACTCCTTCGCTGCTGACTTTGCGTTGTCGCTCGCCACTAGAACTCGCTTCATGGTTCCCTGAAGAGCCCCGAGTGTCGACGCGAGCGGCTCAGTATTGGCCGGCTCAACCGGCACAGTCATTCTCGTAACCGCCACAGTCAATCGTTGATAGTTTTCGATTGCCGAGCGAGTCTTTGCAAGTTTGGCAATCGAGTTTCGTAGCGGCTCCAATGGTTCAATGATCGGTGGTTGGCAAAGCCCTTGTAACCGCTGGCCGATTCGTTCAATCTCAGTTTGTTGTCGCGTAATCGTCTCGAGTTTCTCGACGAGCGATTGCAGCGATTGAGTCTCTTCGAGAGCCGGCGTGCTTTTCAGGTCGGCAAGTGCATCGGCAACCGCCTGGACCTGTTGCTTCTGTTTCACCGTCAAGCGGAGCTGAACCGCGATCGTTCGCAACCGCTCAACCGGATGCTGGTCCGGTGCCGTCACAAGCGGTCGCAACGCTGCAATTTGCTGTTGGATACGATCTTTTTCGTCGATCAACGTCGTTTTTCGTCTCACGGTACCAGCGAGTATTCGCAATTCACGATCGGCAGTTTCCAGTCCCGTCGGATTGGTGGTTGCTCGATCCAATCGCTGGAGCGTTTGTTGCTGATCTTGTAACCGCCGCGTCGCTATCTCCGATTGCCGCAGCGACGCGACTAGTCGTCTCAAGTGACGCGTTTGGTCCTCCAGCAATGCGATCTCTCGTTGGTCGTCTTCCGCTTGAGCGACCGTCTCGACGAGCAAATCTAACGTGGAAAATTGTTTTAATCGCGATTGAGTCTTCTCGATCTCAGCGGCAAGTCGCTTGGCTTCGGCCTTATTTTCTTTAACTCGTGTTCGATGTAGAAGCTGCATCTCGACCAATCGCGACGCATCGGACGATGACGCGAAGAACGATGCCGCGCGACTTCCGGACTCGTTGAGCAAAAACACCGGAGACTTTTGCTCTCCGAAGTGGATGTTGTAGTCGTACGTGCTGGTTCCGGTCCCAGCGGATACCTGGTCCAGCCGCAGTTTTTCGTGCAGTGAATCTGGGACGGTAACGCCCAGACGATGAACGTCCTCACCATTGATCGTGTAACTGACAACGTTCTTTTTTCGCTGCCAGACGACCGTATGTCCATCGTCCGTTTCCACCGTCACACGACACTCTTTGGTCCCATGGCGCATCACATGAGTTGTGCGTCCATTGGTAGCTAAAATCTGAAGTGCCGCCACGATCGCTGACTTGCCACAATTGTTTGGGCCGGTCAACACCGTCAAGCCGTCCGCGAGTTCAATCTCAGTACGGGCATGCGACATGAAGTTTTCAAGAACGATTCGTCGAATCATAAGACGCTTTGAATACGGTTTCGTCGCGGCACGTGTCGCATCACTGAGCCAAACTCACAGCCACGATTTCGTTGTCGTTGCGGACGTAAGCCGTCTTGTTAGCGTACGCCGGATGACTCCAAACCACCTTGCGTCCGTACGCTGTTTGCGTTGGCTGGAGTACCTGCATCTGCCCCAACGATCGAAAACCCTTCGCATCCATTTGAGCCAAAGTTAACACGCCGGATTCGCCGAATAACCAGTACCGACCACTGGCTTCATTGCGAGTCACAAAAGCGGTGCCTGCCGATAAACGTCGGTCGTTTTCGGGATTAACCGGTTGGTAAGTCGACCACAATCGTTCGCCGTCCTGCACACGAACGGCCAGCAACGCGCCAAGCCCTTCATCAGTTCCGTAGATGATTCCGTCGTGAATAATCGGCGTACTCGTCGAAGCACTAAGCGAAGTTTTCGGCGTGCTCGCCCAAACCTCAGTCACAGCCGGTTTGTCACTTGCCAGTTTCAACAACATCGATTTGTCCTCGATTCCCGTAACGAACAAATAATCACCGTCGCGCTGTGGCCGACTGATCGACATTCCGTAATCAGGTTTTAGCGGCATGGTCCAATAGGTCTGGCCAGTCTCGGGATTCAAAGATGCTACGGCCGTCGGATGCCAAACTATCAATTGCTCTGTACCGCCAGCAGTGATGATTGATGGTGGACAGTACCCAGCGTCTTCGCTGGAGAGCGCCTTCCATTTCACATTGCCACTGGCTCGATCAAAGGCGACCACGGACTGGCCATCACCACCAACCATCGTATAAACCAAGTCCTGCGTTACCAATGGATGCGCTGCGAATCCCCAAATGGGAACCTTCGCCCCGAACTGCGTCGGAATATTAACGTGCCACTTCACGTCGCCCGTTTGCTCGTCGAGTACCGTCAAGTCGCCTTGGGCTCCTAACATGACGACCAACCCATCACTTAGGGTCGGCGTCGCTCTTGGCCCCGCTGGATAGCTGATTTCGTACTGGCAAGCATACTCGTACTGCCAAATCAGTTTACCCGTTGTAGCATCCAAGCAAACCAGGCGTTCAAATCCGTCGAGCTTGGGCTTGTCACCGGGGGATTCGATGAATTCGCCTGCCGTGCGGCGGTAATCGGTCACAAACACTCGACCGTTATGCACCGCTGGGCCAGCATATCCACCATGAATCGGAGTCCGCCACTTCACGGGCAACCCGCCTGCTGGAATTGCGTCAACAAGCCCAGTTTCTTGGAAAGTCCCATCCCTGTCAGGCCCCATCCACTGTGGCCAATCGTCCGCTGTGACGCTGCGACCAAAAAACGAAACTAACGCAATTGCGATGCTCAAAAAAAATGGTTTTGTCATGATTACCAATCGTTTTACTGAGTGAATGTACGACAAATAAGGGCCGTGACCAATTCGCGGCGTTGAACGTGGAACCCCGCGCCCGCATTCAACCGTATCCCAGAGAACAACCGCGTTTAGTTTCGCGAATCGCCGTCGCATTTTCAAATGCCGCTTCTCTGTTCTGCTGAAAAGTTTACATTGTGCATAAACAGTCGTGACACAATTATGCGTGGACCGCAATCCCACACTTGAGATGCGATCAAACGAAGACGCTTCGGACTCGCTGTTGGGAGCTTAACATCTGGGCCGGCCACCACCTCGATCAATACACCGGCCTCACCGAAGCCATAGCTCGCTGGTATGACTCCACCAGCGGCCGATTTATCAGCCAAGACCCAATGGCTTCGCGGTAGGAGATGAGAATCTGTATCGGTACGTGGGGAACCAGCCGATGAAGCACAAAGTTCCATCTGGATTGGAACAACGGAATCTGCTTGGTGTTTGTCCGCGACAAGTACTTCAGCAGGAGATGCCTGATCAGTATGGCGAACTTATCCAGAATGCCGGACCGCTTGGCGCCGGATGGAACACTTACGTCATGCAGTTGCATCAAATGGGCAACGTGATGGACTCGGCGTTTGATTCGGATGTGAATGAACAACGTGGGCAGCTGCTTCTTCAGAAGTCACACAACTGTGGCGTCAACGCTCCAGGCGTAGGGCGATTGACTTGGGAGTTTACCAAAGAATATGTGATTCCTGCCGATCCCGCGGCCACCGCGTTCGTTGGCTTTGACCGTCTGGAAAACCGATTCATTGTTGGCAATGAGCTTCGTCAACGTCACATTTGCGGCCAAACAATGAGGTCGGTAACTTTCACTCAACACCTCCCTGCATTGGCAATTCGATTTTCCGCACAGGAGTTCGATCTGACATTGGAGGTGCGGGTGCATCTTAATAACAGAAACGCACTCGGCACGGGCGTATGTTGCGGATACACCCTACCATGCTTTCTCGAACGTGCCGGAAGTGTAATACGAGTACAAGCGAATTTTCGGAAGGAATCCAGACATTTGTTCAAAGGGAATCAAGGGCCGTCCCGAAAGAATTGGAATCGCTCGCGGAGCTTAGTCTCACCGTTACGATTCCATCCCCTTTAGATCGCTAGTAACGCAGGGTCAAAACACGATTGTATTCGATGGAACGAGGTTTGTTCCCCTGGAATATGTAAGTCCAATGGAACTGCAAACATTTACGGGACCCATCGTCGGTACTGCTCTTGACTCCAACGCCTTACACGATCGCGAAAACGAGTTGAATAACATTGCATTCGGAAAAAAATGGGATTACGAAAGTTTTTGAATCGACTGCGCCGGGTTGGCGAATTCGTGCGTCCTGAGATCCCACTCGATACCGCTGTCCGCCGAGACTTTTTGCGATGCATGGATTGTCGTAATAAATATCAAGTTGATTTTCCGGCCAACGAAGCGATTCTTCCGTTGAAGGATACTTTCAGCGATGAAGCACGGTGGTTGCCTGTTTACGGTGAGCGCGGCTACGTCCAGCTTCTTTGTGAGTTAGTCCCAGGAGTGGAAAATGGGACGGAGTTAAAATCCAGTCGGTGATAAGATCCGTATTGACTTCCCCTTTACACTCGCCACTCAGGTCGCGGGTCGCGAGACAAATGCTTGTTCGCTTCTTCGTCGCTGGTGAACCTCTCGGCGACCGGATCCCAGCTTAACTCTCGACCAAGGCGATAGCTGATGTTGCCAAGATGACAAATCGCAGCTGAACGATGTCCAATCTCGGCCGTGCAAATACATTCACCGCCATTGCGAATGGCATCGATCCAGTTCTGGTGGTGATTGCCCGATTGCATGACTCGTTCGTCACTATCGGTTAGCGGTTCTTCGAGAATCTCGCTTGGACGAGTTGAAATGCTACTTCGACTGACAAGAAGCATCCCCTTGGTTCCTTCGAACACACAGTCCGCTTTAGCGTCGCCTTCGAACTGGTTATGAATCATTTCGATGCCGCTGGAGTAGATGAACTTCAAACCACTCTGAGACTTCTTGTCGGATGGTGGAACGATCTTTACAGGACCGCTGGTGTCGGTCTTCATCGCCCACTGCGCGATATCGAAGTGATGAGCCCCCATATCGGCAAGCGCGCCACCAGCATACTCCTGATACGATCGCCACAACGGAAAATGATTGTGAACACCTTGCGGACAGAGGATTTGGTTGTAGCCACGCATCGGAGCTGGACCAACCCACATGTTCCAATCCGTACCCTGCGGCACCTCTTCCGACGGCAGATCGCACGGCTTAGCCGGACCGCCGACACCAATTCGAATGCGTTTGAGTTCACCAATGCGACCGTTCCAAATGTACTCCACTGCCCGGCGAAAGTGCCCACCAAACTCGCTTCGCTGTTGGCTACCGGTTTGAAAGACAACATTGGATTTTGCAACCTCGCTCACCAGAGCGCGACCTTCAGCGATGTTGTGCGTCAATGGTTTCTCACAGTAAATATGTTTCCCGGCTCGCGCGGCCAAGATACAGGGAATCGCGTGCCAGTGATCCGGTGTGCCGATCACAACTGCATCGAGACCATCCAGGCCCAATAACTCGCGAAAGTCTCCAAAGGATTTCAAACCTCTGTATTCGCCGCTTTTCGTTCGCTCAGCATACTTCGCGTTGACGGTTTCAATGGCTTTGTCTACTCGCTCTTTGACGACATCGCAAACCGCGACGACCTCAACATCTTGGTGGCCCAGGAATCTGTTCAAGTGACCCAAGCTCTGTTTCCCGACTCCGATAAATCCAAGTGTAATCCGATCCGAAGCCGAGCGTGCTCTCGCAATCGACGGTGCAATTAAGGGAGAGGCAGTGAGTAAGGCTGTAGCAGCAACGAAGTCGCGGCGTGTGAGCATGGCAGGACCTTCAAGCGACAAAGAATTGGTAGGTGAGCTTCTCGCAGACATGATATCATAGCGACGGTGGAAAACTTACTCGCTAGAGACGACCGTCAACAGGACGTAATCACTTGCCTTGCTGTCGATTGTCATTGAACATTGTACCGAAAGTTGGCTATGAGACCGCACTACACCGGCTTTGTTCGGACTGGACTGGCTTTAACCAGAAGCCCTTTTTGGCAATGCATGCTATTCAGTGTACTGGTTGTCACGGTGGCGACATCATCGCTGTACGCTCAGCCGCTTCCTGGCACAAAACAAATGGAGCCCAACGAAGATTTCTCGGCAACGATGGTCGCTGGTATTGATCAGTTTGCGTTGCGACGCATTAAGCAATCCAGTGCCTCACGAAAACCGAATCGAGAGTCGTTGAAGGCGATTCTTGGTGTCATTGACACGCGACTTCCAATACGATCCCTCGAGTTTGTTGGCGATACCGCAGCACCGGCATTGGTACATGATACAAAGCAAACGCAAGTCTATCGCGTGCGCTGGCCTGTCTTTGAGGGCGTTCATGGTGAAGGACTGTATCTGCAGCCCAAGGGCAGAGCACTTGCTCGAATCATCTATCTTCCAGATGCGAGCGGGACGCCAGAGTCACTTGTTGACAATTGGCTCCTCTCATGTGGCTGTGAAGTGGTGATTCCGATGCTCATCGGTCGCGATTCGACTTTCAGCACCAATGAAAAATATGGAGTTAAGTCCAACATCCCGCATCGTGAGTGGATCTACCGCCAGTCGTATGAACTGGGGCGTCACATCATTGGCTACGAAATCCAGAAGATCCTGTCAGTGCTCGATTGGTTCAAATCACAACCAGAACCGCTGCCCATTCTTGTTGCCGGTGTTGGTGAAGGCGGGATGCTCGCGATGTACTCCGGCGCGATCGACGAACGGATTGATGCTGTATCCGTAACTGGTTACTTCGGCCCGCGCGACGGTGTTTGGCAAGAGCCGATTTATCGCAACGTATTCGGACTGCTTCGAGACTTTGGTGATGCCGAGATCGCCTCGCTGATTGCGCCTCGCCCGCTAATGATTGAGCATCAATCTTTTCCCGAAATAGCCGGACCGCCAGCGGCCAAGTCTGGCGAAAGATCGATTGCCGCACCCGGCATGATTTCGGCGCCGAGTTTGTCGGAATCGAAAGCCGAATTCGAGCGAGCGAATCAACTCGTTCCGGGATCGTGGATAATCCTTTCTCAGCAAGCACTGGGACTTCAAGGAACTGTTCCAAGAGTGTTCGACAAGAACATTGCGGCGGAAATTTTACGAGCTGGTGGCAGTAGCAAAGATCGCATTGCGCTGCCTGTCGATAGCACTCGCGAGAAGCGACAAGTCCGAGAACTAGAAGCTTTTTCACAACGGTTGATTGTTAGTTGTGAAGCGGAAAGAGATACGGAATTTTGGAAGAAGATTCCGCTAGCGTCGCCCCACGAATTTGAAAAATTCATAACGACCCAGCGAGATCGGTTCTGGAACGAAGTCATAGGCAGACTGCCGGATCCAGACATGCCGATGAACGCTAAGTCACGTCTGGTGAAGGAAACCGAGCGAGTCGTTATCTATGAAGTCACTCTCGATGTTTGGCAGGACGTATTTAGCTGGGGATGGTTGTGCCTGCCCAAGGACATGAAAACGAATGAAAAGCGTCCAGTGGTTGTTTGCCAGCACGGCTTGGAAGGCATTCCTTCAGACGTCTACAACGATGACCCAACGTCCAGCGCATTCCGAGCCTATAAAGCATTCGCCTTGCGGCTTGCCGATCAAGGATTCATCACTTTCGCTCCGCACAATCCCTATCGTGGACAGGATAGTTTCCGTACGCTTCAGAGGAAGCTGAATCCCCTTGGGCTCACTCTCTACAGTGTCATCAACGGACAACACCAACGCATTCTACAGTGGCTGAAAACCCAGCCATTCACTCAGCCAAATAAGATTGCGTTCTACGGCCTCAGTTACGGTGGAAAAAGTGCCATGCGCACTCCAGCAGTACTCACCGAGTACTGCCTGAGCATCTGCAGCGGAGATTTTAACGAATGGGTTCGAAAGTGTGTGAGTACGGAGATGCCGACGAGCTACATTCACACCGGTGAGTATGAAATCTGGGAATGGAATATTGGCCGCACTTTCAACTACGCTGAGATGGCGGCGCTGATCGCCCCACGTCCGTTCATGGTCGAACGCGGACACAATGATGGAGTCGGTATCGATGAGTGGGTAAACTACGAATACGCTAAAGTTCGACGTTTGTACAATAAGCTAAAAATTGGCCCGTCCACAAAGATCGAGCATTTCGATGGTCCACATACGATCCATGGTGTCGGAACCTACGAGTTTCTAAAGCAGAATCTCGATCGGAACTAACTCAGTTGCGTACGTTCGATTGATTGCTAAGCGAAACGCAAGAGGGTGTCAGCAATGGAATTGACCGACCATTGCGAAGGCAACGTCCGACCGCCAAACGTTGTTCATTGGTTCCGCTCCCACTCGTCGTGTGGTGGAAATGTGATGGTTATATTGAAAAAGCCGATGTGACAAGAACTGATTCCCGTCGATTTAAAAACATCGCATCAATCTGTTTTTCTGTGGGCTAAGTTTACCATGTTAGAACGTCTGTTCGCTCGTGGCGTTCATTATTGCCCTCATCAGCATCTCCAGAACAATTCGAAAGTTTTTCGTTTTCATACTTTTCTTATTGGCACTTGCAAGCGTGTTGCCCGTCAGCGAGTCGAACAGTGGATCTGATACGGAACCTACGGATCTTTTCGATCTCCCGGAACTACCGATGCCGGAAGCAAAGCGGACACGTAGCGTCGCACCTTCCAACGATCAACATTTCTCGCAGTACACCTATGAATTGCTGGTGCCCTACGGTCAGCCAGGCTTCACAGGGCGTTATGCTAAAGTCTTAGTTCCTGAGACCCCGTCGGCCCGACGGATGCCCTGCCTGTTCTACAATCCGCCAGGTGCTACCGTTTTTACTGGAAAATCGATAGGTTCCACATCGGTTGATCCAGTGTTGCCGTACGTTAACGCTGGATTCGTGGTCGTGATATACGGCACCGACGGCGGCACCGTCGACCTGGGAGGTCGAGTAAGTATGAAAGTGATCGCGCAGCAAGCCCACCAGTACGGACTAGCTCATGCAGGTTTGATCCATGGGCGTAACGCAATCAATTTCGTGTTGCAAGAGTTACTCTCGATTGACCCGCATCGCTTGTATACAATCGGTCATTCGTCCGTTGGAAAGCAAGCGTTACTGTTGGCCGCTGCAGACAGCCGCATCACGGGATGCGTTGCTTTTGCACCAGCGTGCGAAATCAGCAAAGAGGAAGCGGATACGATTGCGAAGCTCAACGGCTTAGAGCGACGTTTGCGGGTATCGTTTTTAGAGCAGTCCAATCCCTTAGCGTTCGCCAATCGGCTTACCGTTCCGGTACTATTGGTATCCTCGGCCAGTGACCGCGTTATCCCCGCACAGGACGTTGTTCGCTTCGGTGCGGCCGTAGGCGAAAATGCCGACGTACGGCTGGTGTACTCGCCCGACCACTTTAGCATCCCGGACGCAGCACTTGGCATGACCCGAAGCTGGTTATCGATGATCGGTCATGGCCGAACAAACAGCATCACAATGGTACACAATTCCAATGGCCCTATCACCGCCACGAACTTGGTTGACGACGCGGAACGATCAGAATTTGACAGCAACCGCACTTAGCCTCCCAGGCATCCGATTACGGTACCTGCGGGCGTCCAGCTCAATCCGTATGTCGATTGAAAGCCTGCACGAAAAGTGAGTTGGCCCTCTTCTTCTCTTTCAGAGAGTCAGGTCTTTTCGAATGTTCAGTGAGCCATGGTACCGCATTCTTGAGCACAAGCAGTAACGACCTACGCTTTAATGCAGCCTTAACTTACTGATGTCGAGCAACCTTGCCGTGAGTTCGCGATGGAAGTCGCATTGAATAATGGCGCCCGTTGAATTAAGGAACATCTTGCGATACGAAATCGACGACCTCAGACACCTTCATGAATGGATCGTACGATTCTGAAGCCCCGATCGATATCTGGAAAGTCGCATTTGGATCGACCACGGTTTGCTGAACGTCCATTGCGCGGTGGGTCCTTAAAACTACCGCCGCGAATTACGCGAGAGAAGCCTATCGTGGATCCCATGGGATCTCTTCGCGGCGACTTGCGGTAATACGAATCGTCATACCAGTCATAAACCCACTCAAAGATATTTCCGTGCATATCATACAAGCCAAACGGATTCGGCTTCAGACTGCCCACCGGATGTGTTGTAACGGGTTCATTTCCAAAAAGAACATAAGCGTGTTCCGACAACAAGCCGCCCTCGGAGTCGCCCACATAAAATCGTGTCTCAGTTCCAGCACGGCACATGTATTCCCATTCGGCTTCTGTGGGCAAGCGATATCCGCCGCCTCCCAAAACTCGCACCGACGCTGACTTTGCCCGTCCATCCACTCGTTCGCTAACGTCGATCTCGTAGAATGGAATCCAATCTTCAAGCTGACTCAAGCGATTGCAAAACTCGACCATCTCGAACCACATGAGATTTTCCACCGGCAGCCGGCTGGGATTGCCGTCGGGCGTTTCGCGATTATGTGACGGATTGTAGCCCATGACGGCCTCAAATTCTCCTTGGGTCACTTCGAAACGTCCAGCGAAATAGGGTTTAGTGATCCAGACGCGATGTTCAGTTTCGTCAGGCTGTGAATCCGGCAGAGACACTGGCGAACCCATATTGAATGCCCCGGGCGGGATCAATACAAAATCCTGCTCAATGGAATTCGATAGTTGTTCAGCAACTTTATAATACGAGGACCAAGCGGCACGCGCCGTTTGTGCTTGCTCGGCAGAAAAGGGCGCGTCGAGCAAATCGGGCTGTATAGTTACATGAGTTTGAAATAGCGAGTTTTGCTTTGACAAAGGAAGTGAGATCACAGCCAAGCCACCATCGGCGTTCTCCGACTTCGCTTGATGAACATACAGAATACCTCGCAAGTGAGTGTCCGATTCAATGACGCAACCAGGTCGACCAACGGGCCACTGAATGCGTATCCCGTCAAACGGTTCAACCGTTTGGCCGGCGGTTGGGGTTGCGGTCGTTGGAACGCATTCCCAATTCGTTGGTCGCTCACCGCTCCTATCTAGCCGAACGAACAAAGGATTGAGTGGATCACAGACGACGAATACACTGACATTCGTTTGCTCGCCAGCGACCGGCAATTGGCGTCCCTGGACGGCTGCAATTTTTGCAGCGATGTCATCCTGGTGCCAGCGTTCACCCAGTCCGTAGCCGCCTATCGCAATCAACATCGCACACGCTGCCGCAGCCGTAGCTTGCCGAGGCCGCTCTCCTACGAATCCCCACACCTTAGCCGGTAGTTTTACTGTCCACTCTGCAAGCGAAATGGACGAGATTGTAGGCAACTCGGACGATGGAATAACCATTAGATCCCGGCCCACGTTTTCAGTGCTACTCGCCTCCGTGGTGATGACGGTGGGAATCTCCGCCAATAAATTGACATAAAGCAAGTCGTGCGGATCGAGAACCCGACTCGCCCACTGTTCGATTTGTTTTAGGTACGCTGCGACTTCGCCTTGCGGAAACTCTTTTAGGTGCAGCAGCATACGACGTTCCAGCAATTCGTTATCCAAGCGACCATACGTGAATGCTCTTAATGTCTCAATTGAAAAATCACTCATTGGATTCATTCTCCAATACTGGTGTCAGGTCATCGAGCACATCCCAGATGCCAGCAAATTCTCGTTCAACCCTTGACAGTTCGTCTGCTGTTCGGAATGGTACGCGAAACTCCATTGCTTCTTGGCAATGGGCTTCACTATTGATTGGCACCGTGCATAGAAACCGGTTGTAAAGAGCATCAGCATGGTTCACGATCTCGTCTACCAAGGAAGATAACTCCTCATTGCCATCGGATGTGGACTTTGTGATTGAGTAGAGCGTCCTCCATTTTGTTAGTCGTTCCATCATTGGCAACAAGCAACACACGATAGCGACATTCTCAGCAGTTTCTTGCTCTGAAACTCGGTCTGGTTTTGTCTCAGGCAAACGTGCGCAGCCAACCATGCGAGCCAATCCAGCGATCCGGAGCAATTCGTTGGGTGGCCTCTCGGGTAAGTCCGCCCACTGCTTGCAGCAATCAGCCAAAACAGCGACAAGAGCCTCAAAGCTCATCTCACCTCGCTTCCAACGAGTCAAATTCCCCTTGGCCATCTGGAGTCGGTCCGCGATTCCTGTTTGGCTCATATTGGGGTAGAACGCGTGTTGCACCGTGTTCCAGATGCGTCGGACAACAGCATTGCGAGCGCCCAACCGAAACTGCTCTCGCAACTTGCTTTCGGTGTCGCCGTTGCGCGATTGACTTTTTCGACTCATACTTCCTCTCCCTCTCGGTTCACATCAGTGCGACCGAAGTAGATATTATCACGTTCATCGAGGATTCGCGTCGCTCGCTGCTCGATTCGGTACAGATAACGAGCGACCTGACCGTTGGGAGACTGGATCAAATCTTTCAGCATCGCAGCCTCAAAGCTGGCGTCCTCGATTCTCCCACGTGCAAAATCGACGAGTTGTTGCCGACTAAATGGGTTATTATCGTCAATGTCACCCATTTCTTGCTGCTCTGATTTCACCACCCTGCTGCCGAAGTGCTGTATTGGGACTCAGCGGTATCGTAACAAACAAAAAAAGACGGCCGTTCACGGCTACGGAACACGACCGAGTGCTACGGCCCTAAGATCGGTTGAAAACAGATTGAGAAGATTGGCCGGTAGCCAAGTTGTTTCTACGAGACAAGTTACGTTCGACGATCACTATGGTTGCATTGACGAACATCGATTTTCGATGCATTACTCAACAAGAAAGTCAGCATGTCAAACCGCGTACAAAGTTCCGCTTTCAAGTTTGTGTTCCAGCGGCACAGTCGAAAATGGCGCCGGAGACTCATTGCCGAACAGCTTGAGTCGCGAGTGATGCTCGCTGCAGATGCTTACGAACCTAACAACAACCTTTCCGAAGTTGCAGCGTTGGTTGCGGGTGCGACGAATTCCGCGAACCTAGGCACATTGTTCCATACCAAACAAATCAGAAATCTCAGTCTGGAAGATGCTGAGGACTGGTTCCGCTTTGCGACCACCGAGACCGGCACCGGGCACGATTTCGTACGAATTGATTTTGAAAATGATTTCGGCAATTTGGCTCTGGAGTTGTACGATGACACTGGCACTCGGCTTTCAACTTCGGACGCATCGATTGCCGATGAGGAAGTTATCTCGTTAGCAAGCCGTCCCATGGGCGTATACTTCGCCAGGATTACCGGTAGAAACGGGGCGACCAATTCGAAATACACACTGACAATCAATCCGACAGGAAACAGCGACGATGACCCGTATGAGCCCAACGACTCTTCCCAAGCCGTAGCTGTGCTTTCGCCCGGGGCGGTTGGCTCAGCAAATTTAGGATTGCTCACCTCGCCACGAACGATCACTGACTTGCGACTGGAAGACGCCAGCGATTGGTTTCGCATCGAGACATCTGCTATTGGGACCACAGCGCACGAAATCCGAATCGACTTTGACAATGATCGCGGAAACCTCGGGCTCGAACTGTGGAATGATTTCGGCACGCGCCTCGCGATAACCGACGGTTCCTTAGCTAACGAGGAGACCGTTTCACTGTCAACTCGCCCCCCAGGCGTGTATTTCGCCAAAGTCTTCGGACGCAATGGTGATGCCAACTCGAACTACACATTGACAGTTACTCCGCCGCTGGGAACCGTCGGCGCTGCGCCGGAGATTGAGGTCAGCGAGAATGGTCGAGTGATTGTTGATGGAAGTTCGGAGTCAATCAAGTTTGATCCCGCCGTTCTGTTTGAGGCGGAACCGACGCGAACATTTTTAGTTCGAAACGTCGGCAACGCACCACTGCTCGTCGGTGAGATCCAAGTTCCTGAGAATTTCCGAGTGACCGAGTCGCTGCAATCGTCCATTGCTCCTGGAGAATCCGATACTTTTACAATCGTACGGCAGACCACTTGGCTTAGCACGTTATACGGCGATGTCCTGTTTGCAACCAGCGATCACGACGAGAACGTATTTAACTTCGCCATCGAAAGCGAGATTAGCCCGAAAACGATCACCCATCTTGGCGACGTCTTTGAAGAAAATGACGACGCCTTCGATGTCGCCGCTACACCACCTGGCTTTCAACGATTACCAAATTTTGGTGCCTTGACGAAACAAATGGTAATTCCGCATTTAGAACTTGAGGATACCGAAGATTGGTTTCGCTTCGCAACGGTCGCGATTGGGACAAGCCATGACCACGTGCATATCGACTTTGACAACGACGAGGGAAATCTGGCACTCGAGCTGTACGATGAATTCAATACTCGCCTTGCAACATCCGACGGTTCCTTTGCTGACCAAGAGTTCATTTCCTTTGCATCTCGCCCGGCTGGAACTTATTACGTTCGTATCCTAGGAAGAAACGGTGCCATTAACCCGGACTACTCGCTGACGATCAATCCACCGACAGCGTTTGCTGATGATCTGCTGGAGCCCAATGACAGTTTTCAACAACTCAATCTGCAACCCGCCAACGGTGCTGCCTCACCGAACTTTGGATTGGTCACGTCGCGCAGAACTGTCACCGACCTACGGCTGGAAGACAGGGAAGATTGGTTCCGCTTTGAAACTGCGTCGACTGGTACCGACGCGCACTCGATTCGAATCGACTTTCTAAATGACGTTGGAAACCTTGCTCTTGAATTGTACAACGCAAATAATGATCGAATCACGTTGTCGGACGGCTCTCTTTCCAACAGCGAAACGATTTCATTGGCGACGCTTACCGCCGGTGTTTATTACGCCCGTGTCATTGGCAGAGATGGTGATGCGAATTCGAATTACTCGCTCTCTCTTGTGCCACCACCGGGAATTGTCACGGCAACTCCTGAAATCGCAGTGACGGATGACCGTGGACAAATCACGGACGGTCGTACCGAAAGTATCCAATTCAGTCCGTCGGTAAAGAATCAAACCGGCGCTTCGCAAACCTTCCGAGTTGCCAACCAAGGGGCGGTGCCGCTACTGATCGAAGAGTTCTCCCTACCAGCAGGATTTCAACTCATCGAATCTCTGGATGCACGTGTCGCACCCAGCTCGTCGGATACATTTACGATCGCTGTCGACACCGAATCCGCAGGTATTCATTTCGGCCAAGTTTCTTTTGCCACCAATGATCTCGACGAGAATGTATTCAACTTTGCGATCCAGGCGCTTGTGACGCCAACAACTACGACTTCAAGCGGAGACATATTCGAAAACAATGACTCGTTCTTCGATGTTGACCGACTCACTCCAGGCGACCCGAATTCTCCCAACTTTGGTGTGCTGGCGTCAACGACAGTGATCGAGCATCTATCATTGCAAGATACCGAAGATTGGTTTCGCTTCGAAACGACAGAGACTGCAACAAATCACGATTTTGCCCGCATTGATTTTACGAGTAGCGCGGGCAACTTAGCATTAGAACTTTTCGACGCGAACCGCAATAGCATCCGTTCCTCGGATGGATCGTTTACCAACGAGGAAGTCATTTTGCTGTCATCACTCGCTCCAAACGCCTATTTTCTTCGAGTTTCCGGACGAAACGGTGCGACCAATGCCGACTATACACTGACAATCGATCCTCCAGGTAACAGTGCGGATGATCCCTACGAATCAAACGATTCATTTGCACAAGTATCGGTGCATACACCAGGCGCTTTGTTATCACCAAATTTGGGAGTGGCGACATCACAGAAAGTCATTGACAACTTGAAACTGGAAGACGCAAATGATTGGTTTCGTTTCGAAACGATTAGTACGGGGACAACTAACCATAGTATCCGCATCGATTTTGTGAATGCGGAAGGGAATTTGGCTTTAGAAGGGTGCAGTCGGCTTGGTAGCAGGCTGTCCTGCGGCGAGATCACAGATTGCTATTGGATGAAAATGGCGTCCGTGTCCTAATGAATGTTTTTGGTTTCGCGGCCAAACAACTCACTCGGAACGGACGCCATGCAAAAGC
>JBGSIA010000207.1:0-12242 GCA_041751935.1 Pirellulaceae bacterium
CCCATAGCGTTCAACATCGGCCCAAGTATCCGCGCCGCAGATGGTTGCACAAAGCGTCACAAAAATCATTTCGATCAACGAGTGGTTTTCACCCCGATTGATTCGCGGATCGGTAACTTTTTCAAAATGTTTGTAAGTTCGCTCGAGAAACGATGTGGTCAAGGTCAGGCACCGTCGCAAGCAAATCCTGTTTTTTGCAGTCCTTCGATCGAGGACTTGACGGTCGCCACACTTAAGCAATGATTGGGCCAATGCGGAAGCGACGTGCAATTGCCCTGCAGAACTCCCGAAGCGTCAACCGGCTTGCCGACGCCAACGGTTGCGAACATGGGATGCCGCTCTTCAGCGTCTTTCCAAATCGCCTCGAAGTCAAATGTGATCGGTTTTTTTACTTCAACTGTCTTTTGAACCGCGCTCGCTTCGGCCCGATAAAATTGACGATAACCACCAATCGCATCAAAACATTCCATTGCAAAACCGGCGGGGTCCATCTTCGCGTGACACGCGGCACACGCTGGGTCGGAGCGGTGTTGATCAAGCTGCTCGCGAATCGTCGTGGCGCCACGAATGTCAGGCTCGATCGCAGGCACATTTTGAGGAGGCGGCGGAACGGGGCTTCCCATGATTCTTTCCATAAACCACGCACCGCGCCGAACCGGCGAAGTGACGGTTCCATCGGCGGTAACTTTCAATACCGCCGCTTGAGACATCACTCCACCTCGAACTGAATCCTCTGCCAGTTCGACGCGACGAAGGTCGACGCCCTGGATGTCGTCTATTCCATAATGCTCGGCAAGTCGATCATTCAAGAACGTGAAAGCGGATTTCACGAGCGTTCGAATCGTTAGGTTTTCGTCCAACATTGTGTCGAAGAATTGTTGCGACTGGCGCAGAGCCGACCATTCCAAGAGCTCGTCCCACTCTGGATAAAGCCTCTCATCGGGAGTCGTCGCGTTAATCTTACGTAATTCCAACCATTGACTTACAAAGCCGGAGCGAAAAGCATTTGATTTCGGGTCGTTCAGCATCCGGTCAACTTGCGCCAGAAGTGTTCTAGGATCGCGAAGCTCACCCTTTGCACAAACTATTATCAATTCGTCATCAGGAATCGAATTCCAGAAAAACAAGGACAACCGTTCTGCTAGATCGAAATCGGCCAACGGCCCCGCCGGCGCGTCGACGTAAAAAAAATAAGGCGCACACAATGCCGCTTTCAAAGCCAACTTTAAATCAGAGAAATGCTCCTTCGTTTTAACGTCGCTATAGATCGACATATAGTGATCCAGCTCCTCCTCTGAAACTGGTCTACGAAAGGCGAGCGGCAAGAATCGTGATAGCGTTTCGCGAGCGTGCAACGGATTGCTTTGCGAGCCAATAGGATGGAGCCACCGAGCAATCACCTCGTGCGACGGATCCACCAGCGGACCTTCGATCTCCGCCCATTCAATCAACAGTCCAGGGCCCGGATACGTGCTGGCGCTTCGCTTCTCGGTAAAAGGAACTCGGTGCAAAAAGTCAGAACCCGCTGTTTCAATCGGTGACACTCGCAACATCTCACCTGTACCAACGTACGTGGTCACTTCAATTGTGTCTCCTTCGGGCGGGAAGCTGACGTATTCGCGATACCGAATCGGAGCTTGGTCACCACGTGCCGACACTCGCAACCTTGTCCGCATCGGTCGATCACTTTGAAACGCCTTCGCTTTGTCGTCGAAGACCTCACGCAAAACGGAATCCGCGATGTCCATCATCGCCAGTACATGTTCGTGTGATGTGGAAAGGGCCGCGCCCGCTTTATCGAAACACGCCAAGACCTGGTCTTCCGGCATGCGACTGCGGTAGTCAGTCCGCGTCGCGAATAAGCTGATCAATACGGATTGCAACTCATCGCGATTCAGCCGTCGTGCATGAGCACGCCCGTCGATCGTCTGGCGTTGAAGGTCTTGTTCAAAGAGCCACTGATCGAGTGCCGCGACGAATTCGGTCACTTCGCTTTCGCTTGGCTGCTCGGCATCGCTAGGCGGCATCTCCCGATCACGAACGCGATCTGCCATTTCTGAAATCGGTACGTATTAGACAAAGGACTTGTAAGTTCGCCGAGCCCAAAATTTCCGCTAGGTTGGTCGCCACTGTGGCAGTCCGAACAATGCTTTTCGAGCAACGTCGTAACCGCAGCGGGTGCTTCGGCAATGAGCTGGCGACCGAAAAGCAGCGCCAGTGTGAAAGTCACAGATCGAAGTACGCCGTTGATGATTTGCATCGCATTCATGTCGTGCATCATACGTCCCGAACGACGACCTGCCTTGTTTAGACGTGACAAATTTTGGTACAATCCTGCCATGAATAAGTCGCTTCAGGAATGTTTCTTCAGCGAAATGGCCGATCCTCAAGGAATTCGATGTTTGTTCGACCGGCTTCCCGACGTCTCGTTCTTTATGAAAGATACGGATGGCAGATTCATCGCCGCCAGTCGCTGCGTTCTCGAGAATCTAGGTTTGAAATCCGAAGCCGAAATCGTCGGCCGTACTGACGACGACTTCTACACGAAAGAACTCGCAAATCGATTTCGAGAGGATGATCGAAAGGTAGTACAAACCGGCGGCCCCGTTATCAATCGCGTGGAAGTGTGTATCAAGGGTCAGAAGCTTCTCGACTGGTTCATCACTTCCAAACTGCCGGTCACCGGCAAGAATGGCACGGTCATTGGCGTCATGGGACTGACCATGAGCGTCGAACGTGCAGCGCAACGATCTCCGGCTTATCGCGAACTGGGTGGTGTCGTTGAATACATTCGAGAACACTTTTGCGAGCGAATCACGGTCTCGCAACTCGCCGACATCGCGGCAATGTCCGTACGACAGTTCCATCGAAGATTCCATGACATCTACGGTTCGTCGCCCTATGAGTTTTTACAGCGGGTGCGAGTACAAGCGGCCAGTGCAACGCTCATGCAAACGGATCGTTCTGTATCCCAGATCGCGATGGACTTTGGGTTTTACGATCAAAGCAATTTCACTAAAACATTTTCGCCAACGGATGGGCGTAACCCCGGCCCAGTTCCGTCGAAAATCATCGAATACGTGATGTTGTATGAAACCGTCCAGCTTTGATGGTAGCGTGAATTGTTGGGATTGGTTCGCATGGTCTTGGGAGCTTTCTTGGCGGGGACGCCGCCGGCGCTATCAGCGAGTCTGGACACTGATTGAGTTCACCTCTAAGGTAGTCGCCTGACACGTATGTTCTTGAAATACCACACACTATTCTTGTCGTGCGCTTGCAGCGCGATTGCGCCGCCGTTTTCGGCAAACAATCGCCCAGAACGCTCAGACGGGCGTTGTACATCATCCGGTTCAGTGTAGTCGACGGTTTCTTTACCATTTACTGCGATCAAGATTCTCTTGCCGTTGACGACGACTCGCACGGTAAACCATTGAGTTTCATCCACTGGAGATTTAACGCGATCAACAATTGCGTATAGACTTCCAGTTTTGCGTTTTTCTTTCTCTGAACTATTGAGTTGGACTTCGTATCCCTTCGCAAGATGCTTAGCAGAATCACGAATGCTCATGTCTGTATGAACGAATATCCCGCCGTTCGAGTTGGGTTCGGCTCGTACCGTCGCCTCCAACTCAAAATTCCTGAACGGCTCGAATCCGTCGTGCCGTTCGCCGATGTAGAACAAGTGGGCACTGGTCGTCCCGCTGGCTTGGATGCGAAGTACGCCATCAGCAACCGAGAACGACTCAGGATTGTTGTTGGCACGCCATCCGCTTAAGTCGCTTTGGTTGAACAACGACAGCCATTCGCCAGCAAGGCACGGCGGAACGGTTAGCAAAAACGCGGCGAGTAGTGTGATGATTCGCATGTGTATCCTTTTCTGTCGCATAGCGTTTAGATTCCGCGAGCGGCGACAGAAGAACTCTCCACTGGAGACTCTCGCTATCGCCGCATCGCTGCAATCCTTAGTTCGTCGACTTTTTCTTGGTAGGGTGGTGTATCTGGCAACGGGCATTGCATGCCCTTTGCCCTCGTTGGGATTGTCTTACGAAGCAACTCGAGGAATTCAGACTTGCTGATTCCCCCTGAACGCCATCTTAAAACAATTTCCTCTGGTATCTTCAATGATTGTAACCGGTGCGCCGCCGACGTTGTATTGCGCTAACAACGCAGCATCAGCTGGGTTGTCCAAGAATTCGTGACGAAGGGGCGATTGCCCTGTTGTCGGAAGTCATGCTTCAGAAGGCAGAAGCATCGATCACTGATCAGGCCGCCCTCGAACCGGGATAATAGCCCTCTGGACCGATGCTGCTTCAACCCCCAACCAATCTCGCCGACGGACCAAACGAGCCCGTTTCTCCAACGTGGTTATTGAGCAGTTACAAAAATCTGCTCTCGTAAACCAACTCAGATTCCGTTGCCTCTCTAGCTTAGGTCAATACGTTGTTAGTCAAGCAAAGGGATTCCTCGCAGAACGATTGGATCGAAGCGATAGGGTGAATCGCCTGCAGCCCAAGCCATTGCTCGGAGTAAAATGGTGCGGAACAATGGGTCGTCGAATGTCCAGTCGAAGTGTCCAAGCGTCGATGCCACGACTCTGCCCTTGCCTCGCTCATAAGTCCAGATGACGGGTTCACGACGCAATTGGTTTTCAACCATCTCGTCAGAGGTGGCAAGTTCGGTCACCTTGGTTCGATCACCTATAAAGTTCCAATAGACTTCATCCGCAAAAACAATCTGATCGGGAAGCCCCAGCATGATAGGATGCACTGGGCTTGGTACATGTAAGGCGACCTCTTTATGTTTGTATTGGCTTATCCGTTTTTGCATCGCTAGGCCAAATAGATTTACAAGTTCGGCATCGTCATTCCACAGAACGTAATGGGAAAGCACTAATCCACCGCCACGGTCTACATAAGCCTCCATCTGTTTGATGCGGGCGAGAGAATTCCAGCAACCCGGATGCTGGTAAAAGAACATGACATCAACGGAAGCGAATTGCTCTGCGGTGGGCCAATCCAGCGTGGTTAATACCTTCACTTTCGGTAATCCTGTGAAGTTCATACCGCCATCAAAATCCACCTGTGGGCGATACATGTTTACCAGCGGTTCGTCGTCTGGACCTTTACCACCGACCAACACCTTCCATCGATCAAGTAACCGATCGTGTGAGTGCGTTTTTGGAAAATGATCCTTCGCGCCGCCCGCAATCAGGATGGTGAGAGGTCGCAATGCCGATTCGACCTGAGGCTGCGGTGCCGCGGCTAGGACAGCGTCGACTTCAGCACGACTGCGCAGCGGCGGGGTAGTCACGCCATACAATGTCTCACTCGCCAGGGGCGATTCATCCGCACGCAGTGCGATGGGCAATACTATGAAAATTGTAGTGAGGATCGATCGGAGAATGATGTTGAACTTCATGTTGATCATGTCAGCAACTCCTTGATCACTTGCCCATGGACATCGGTAAGTCGGAAGTCGCGGCCTTGGTAACGGTAGGTGAGTTGTTTGTGATTGATGCCGAGTTGGTGAAGCAGAGTAGCTTGCAAGTCATGGACGTGAACGGGATCTCGCACCACACGGCAGCCGAGATCATCGGTCTCACCATGAACGTGCCCTCGCTTGAAGCCGCCACCGGCAACGAGCACTGTAAAGGCGTCTTTATGATGATCGCGCCCCATTGCGTTGGTCATGCCGTCGGGGGAAACATTCTGTACCATCGGCGTGCGTCCAAACTCGCCGGCCCAGACGACGAGTGTTTGCTCAAGTAGACCACGTTGTTTCAAATCACCAATCAGCGCAGCGACAGGACGGTCCATCTGGCGACAGAGCATCGGCATGGAATCGTAAATCTGCTGATGCGCATCCCAACCTCCGAGGAAAACTTGCACCATGCGCACGCCGCGTTCGACAAGCCGGCGCGCCAACAGGCAGTTATTCGCAAAACTTGGTTTCGCGGGATCCGCTCCGTAAAGCGCGAGAGTGTCTGGTGTTTCCTGCGCGATATTCATCAAGTCCGGTACGCTGGTCTGCATTCGAAATGCGAGTTCATATTGCGAGATGCGCGTCGCGACTTCGGGATCACCAACGTCGGCGAGGTGAGCGAGATTGAGCTTCGCAATGGTGGCAATGGTGTCCGCGCGTTGAGCGGAGGTGATACCGGGCGGGTTGTTCAAGTTCGGCACCGCTTCGCGTCCCCCTTGGAAAGTAACGCCCTGGTGCACCGTGGGCAGGAAGCCGCTCGACCAAAGGGCGTTACCGGCATTGGTCGGTTTATCTCCGGTGAACAGCGCGATAAAGCCGGGCAAATCAGCGTTCTCTGTGCCGAGGCCGTAGGTGAGCCACGCCCCCATGCCGGGCCGTCCGACGCGTCTGAAGCCGGTACTAAGCAATAGCTGTGCGTTGGCGTGATTGAATTCATCGGTGACCATACTACGGATCATCGTCAATTCATCTGCCATGCTTGCCAGCTGCGGCACCTGCTCAGAGAAGTCCATCCCGCAACGACCATGTTTCGCAAAGTTATAGGGTGAACCCATCAGCGATTCTTTGCCGGTGATGAACCCGAATTCGATGCCCTCTACAAGTTCGGCTGGCGCAGACTGGCCATCGAACTTGTTTAGCGCGGGCTTGGGATCGAAAAGGTCCACATGCGATGGTCCGCCACTCATGTGGAGAAAGATGATGTGCTTCGCCTTCGGCGGGAAATGTGGTGCGGGCACTGCACCACTGCTTTCCCGAGCAAGCAGTGAGCCGAGCGCGATGCCGCCAAGGCCCATGACGCGTTGATAAAACTCGCGACGCGAGACGGCGGCAACAACGTTAGGATCACGGAGCTGTGTCATGGCTGATACTCTGCAACGACGGAGTCATGATTCGTAACACTCATTCTTTGGTAAGAGTTTCGTCGAGGTTAAGCAGTACGTTGGCGATCAGCCGCCATGCGTCAACCTCGCTCGCGCCATCGCGTGTTGTTTTCTCAAACAGTTCAGCAAGCATGGCCTGCTCGTCTGCTTTAGGGGCGCGGGCGGTGCAGAGACGGAACATCCGCGCGAGACGCGACGCAAACTCTTCGGTCGATGATTCCGACACAGTCCGTTTCGCTAAAGCAATCGCAGCTTCGTTGAAAATTGGTTCGTTCAGCAATGCGAGCGCCTGCAACGGTGTATTGGTGCGTGGGCGACGGGCAGTGCAAGCAAAGCGATCAGGCGCATCGAGGCTAGCGAACGTAGTGTATGGATTGCCTCTCTGCTGACGAACATAGATGCCTCGACGCCAGACAAACATTGCCGTCGCTTTTGTTGCGTCAGCAGTCGTTGCGAAGGCGGGTTTGCCACCAAGCTCATGTTGCAACAGACCAGCGATTGTGAGCGCGTTGTCGCGAAGCAGTTCGGCATCGAGACGATGGCGGGGGCCACGCGCAAGGAGTCGATTCTGCGGATCGCGAGCGAGAAGTTCTGGCGTAAACGCAGAGCTTTGCTGGTAGGTTTCACTCAACACCAACTGTTTGACTATATGCTTGACGCTCCAAGCGTGGTCCATGAACTCGACCGCCAGCCAGTCGAGCAATTCTGGGTGTGATGGAAACTCGCCTTGCAAGCCAAAGTCCTCGGGCGTTGTCACCAGCCCCGTGCCGAATAACTCGGCCCACCAGCGATTTACCATCACTCGCGAGGTCAATGGATTGTCGCGACTGGCCAGCCACTGCGCGAGTCCGAGCCGATTCGACGGAGCGTCGGTAGGTAAAGGATGCAGCACGCTAAGCGTGCCAGGCAGTACTTCCTCGCCGGGCGTGCGAATATTGCCTCGCAGGAGAACATGGGTGACCGGAGGCTGCGGATCTTCCTCAAGCACCAGCGCTCGAGGCGGCAGCGTGTCCATCAACTCGCGCCCGAGCCGACGCAGTTTTGCGATGTTTGGCTGGAGCTCCTTTGGACCCGGACCCTTCAATTCGTCCGTGAGGTAATAGTAAACTCGCTCCGGTTCACGAGACGCGGGCGGGCCGAAAACGATACGGCGCAGGGGAGCTTCTTTGAGCTGCACCTTCACTTTCTTCATGGTGTCGATTTCCGCAATCATGGCGGATTTCAGTTCGCGAACTCGCTGCATGCGGGTTTCATCATCCGTCACTTCCAACACGCCGCCGGTGATGAAGTAGTGGCTTCCCGCTTCCTTCGTTATGTCTGGTACCGTGCGATTGAAGTAGGCGTATATCCGGTAGTATTCAGTGATTGAAATGGGGTCGAACTTATGCGTATGGCACTGCGCGCATTCCAGCGATGTGGCGAGCCAGGTGGTGCCGACGGTGTTCACACGATCCCAGATAAGTTGCGCGCGAAGCTCGTCCACGTTTTGATCGGCACCGAGTGTCACAGTCGCGCCTCGATGAAAGCCGGTGGCGATGCGCTGTTGGAGCGAGGCATTGGGCAGCAAGTCTCCGGCGATTTGTTCGACGGTAAATTGATCAAAGGGCATGTCTGCATTAAACGCCTGGATGACCCAGTCACGATAAATCCACAGCGGCATGTCGTCGTCGTGCTGATAGCCGGCGCTATCGCCGTAGCGTGCGAGGTCGAGCCAGTGCCGCGCCCACTTTTCGCCGAATCGTGGCGATGCAAGCAGATGATCCGCTAAGGCGTTGATTGCAGATTGACGATCACGGTTGCCGGCATCAACAAAGGCATCAACGTCGTTGGGTGACGGTGGCAGTCCGATGAGGTCAAGATGCAATCGGCGGCACAGCGTTTCCAGTGAAGCCGGTGGCGAGGGTTGGAGCTTCAGCTTCGCGAGTTCAGCACGGACAAAATGGTCGATGGCTTTCGTTCCTGGTGGCACTGGTGATTTTGTCGGCTTCACATATGCCCAGTGTTCCTTGTATTCCGCGCCTGCTGCGATCCAGGCTCGAAGCGTTTCGACCTGCTTCGGTGCAAGTGGTACGCTGCCGCTTTCACCCGGCGGCATCGCTTCATCGACATCGTGTGAGGTAACGCGACGAAGTAACTCACTCGCCTCTGGCTTTCCCGGTACAATTGCAACAGAGTCCGAGTCCGCCGGTAGCGTCGCCGACTCACGCTGATCAAGCCGAAGCCCGCCCATCTGCTCATCTGGTCCGTGGCACTTAAAGCAGCGTTGGGAAATAATCGGCCGCACCTCGCGCGAGAAATCTGGTCCCGCAGCATTTGCGCCCTGAGCAACCAACAGCAGTATTAGCGAAATCGCGCGCATCGAGGTTCTTTCAGTGCTTCTGCAAAAGCGGGTCGCCGATCGATTCCATCCAAGCGTGGAGCTTTGCATCGAGTTCCGCGTGTGCTTGTTTTTGTGTCGTCGTGAGGTTGTGAAGTGAGCCCCAGTGCAGAAGGTCGTAATTTTCACTGGGATCGGCCGACAGATCGTAAAACTCATCAAGTAAGTGGCTTTCGAAGTGTCGTACCAGTTTCCAGTGTGCATTGCGGGCAGCGCGCATTTGCGCGAAGCCATGGTTGTGCAAGTCATATTGCGAGAAAAGTGTATCCCGCTTCGGCCGGACTTGACCGCGCAGCAACGGTGAAAAGTTCGAGCCTTCGTGTTTCCAGTCGCGCGGTACTTCGACGCCGAGCAGCCCAAGGACGCTGGGGAAAATGTCCACGCTCGATATGACGTCAGCGGTGCAACCTGTTAGTTTGCGTCGGCCGTCAGGGAAATCGAACACGGGTGCCATCGGGAGCGTTCCAGAACCCAAGAACCCGTAGAAGCGATCAAAACCAAAGTGAAGAGGCTGCGCGGCCGGCGCGCGTCCGAGGTGCCATTTACCGGATAACATAGTGGTATAACCGTGATGCTGAAGTACAGCGGGCCATGTCACCGTACCGGGGCGCAAGCCGACACCGCGTTCGTCTTCCGGTTGCGAAATGAAATCGGTGATGCCGAGCTGTGTCCCATAGCGTCCCGTGAAGAACGTCGCTCGACGGGGTGAACAGACGGGCGTGGCGGTAAACGCATTGACGAAACGTGCGCCCTCGGTTGCGATGCTGTCAAGGTTTGGCGTAAGGGATTCCTCGCTGCCGAAGCAACTCAATGACCATAGCGCCTGATCATCCGTAACGATGGATACGATATTAAGTTCATTACCTTCGGCTGCTGCGGACGGCCTGACACTCAGACACAAAATGAGCAGTGTCAGAACGAATGTGGTTTTTGCTTGAGGTGTCATAACAGAGGTTCCAAGGTGTTATGCGTTACAACACCGTGATAGCAATTTTGCGCCATCGGCATACCGCGCCTGGTGCCCAGCGGTTGCGGCCCATCTTGCCGTTGTCATGCACCTCTAAAGCAATGTGCCCCGTGCGCCCAATGCGATTGACCACCGCCTCGGCATCGTAGCCCGGCACGCGATCCGCAAGTTTGGCGGTGTCGAGCTTTATGATGGGCGTGCCGTTGATCCAGGTCTCAATTAACGGCAGACGACCTGTGCAACGGATGCGGAACTCATTCCAGTCATTGGGGCGCCATGCCTGGAGAAAGTCCTGAAGGGTTGCCGAAAACTCGGGCTTAAAGGACGGCCCATCCGCAGTTCCCTCACGGAGATTCGCCACTTTGAATCCCTCCTCCTCGTCGCCATCGATCACAAAAGGATAAGCTCGAAAGCCACCGACGCTGTTTCCGTAAACGCCGCCGACCGCGCCGTCCTTGCGATGGTCAACGAGCACCTGAAAACCGACGCCGCCCAGCTCGTGCGCCCGAACCATAATTCCTGTGTCGATAGGGAAATCTGGCCGCGCTTCGAGCGTAAGTTCGAAGTCACCGAATTTTTCATCTGTGAGCAGATAGGCACCTGCACCCGTGTTAGGCACTTGACCACCAATGATCGCGCCATCCTCGACCTTCCAGATGCCTTTGTTTTCAAGCCGCATAGCGCCGTCGGGCCGAGAAGCGACCGCCGCACGAACCGCCGCACCTAGCTTTTCACTCGACACACGGTCGAATCGCTGGTCCAACGGCGGAATTGCGATTCGCGGAACGGCGTGCCAACCGTTCAGCGTTTTGCCATCGAACAGCGACTGCAGTGCGGATAATTCGGCACCAAATGATGAGAATGCTCCCGACGCGGCGACCCCGGCTGAGCAACGAGAGAGAAACTGGCGGCGTGTTGTGTTCATCGTGACCCTAGCTTATCCGCTACGGTCACTCCGCCGCTATTACGTGATCGCGTAGGTCATACAAGCCCTTCGCGAACTGCCTTTGCGACCGCGCCGGTTGCAGTATTCACCTGCAGCTTCTCATAGATGTGCCGTAGGTGCATATCCACGGTATGAAAACTGATGTCGAGGCGAGTCGCGATTTTCTTTTTCGCGAGCCCTTCAACGAGCAGTTGCAATATGGAGTGCTCGCGATCGGTTAAGCCGTAGTCAGAGTGTCTGTTGGGGCGTCCCGTGAAGAACCCCAGTACGCGTCGCGCGATGCGCGGCGTCATCGGCGAACCGCCCATGTGCGCAAGACGAATGCCATCGGCGATTTCGTCGAGATTCGATCCTTTCAGTAGATACCCCGATGCCCCGGCGCAAATGGCCTTGAGCAGCTTCTCCTCATCTTCAAAAACCGTAAGCACTACCACCTCGGTTCTAGGCGCGACCTGACGGAATCGTTGGATGCCCTCGATGCCACTGATACCGGGCAAGCCGATGTCCATCAGCAATACCTGTGGCGGATCGCCTTGTGCCAACGCCGCTAATGCCTCTTCGCAAGAACGATAGGTTCCCACACACACCATGCCGGACGTATCGTTGATCGCCGCTGCTGCCGTGCGGCTGAACGCGTGATTGTCTTCAACGATCCAAACTTGGATATGCGACTGATTATCTTTCATGACCTATTCATCGCAGCGGTGCTTCGAGGAGGATCGTTGTTCCCTGGCCACTCTTGCTGACAATGCGAAACGTCGCACCAATCTCGGCAGCGCGTCGGCGCATGTTAGTCAGGCCATTGCCCGCCGGAGCGGACATGCAATCGAATCCGATGCCATCATCACGCAGGCTCAAACTCAGGCTGCTCCCCTGGAGCGTGACCTCGATACTAACCGATTTTGCGTGCGAATGCTTGACGATGTTCGTTAACGCTTCTTTGAACAACAGGGTGCAGTCGGCTTGGTAGCAGGCTGTCCTGCGGCGAGATCACAGATTGCTATTGGATGAAAATGGCGTCCGTGTCCTAATGAATGTTTTTGGTTTCGCGGCCAAACAACTCACTCGGAACGGACGCCATGCAAAAGC
>JBGSIA010000208.1:0-1584 GCA_041751935.1 Pirellulaceae bacterium
GTCGGCTTCAGACGTTGAAGCGTTTTACAACAAACACAGTGAAGCGATCTTTCACGCCCGTGATCGATACACGCCTAAAGCCCGCTATCGCTTGGTTTATCCGGTACTACGCCGGCTTGCCAAGTCGCGATTTGGAGTCGATGCGGATCATCTTTTCCAATCTCGCTACTGTCCATTCCGACTGACTGCATCGATGGAGGATGGTTTTGGCGATGCTAAACTAAAAGATGCAACTCAATGTCGCTTGATCATTCCGGCTGTAAATTTGACCGATGGCGTGACCGCAGTCTTTCGGACTCCTCACTTGCCGATTGACCGTCCAGAGTACGAGTACCGAATTGCCGATTGCATCGTTGCTGCTGCAGCAGCTCCAACATACTTCCCGCACAAAACAATGCCCGACGGCAAGGACTATGCTGACGGTGGGCTCTGGGCGATCGACCCAGGAGTCGTTGGATTGTCCGAAGCCGCTCGTGTTTTGGCGGTTGAGTCGGACTATCCCCGCGAGGGGGTGGATTTTTCAAGCGTCCACATGCTGTCTATCGGCACTGGTGAGTCGACGTACAACCTTGCCCCGCCTGGCGACGCAGGACTGCTTTTCTGGTCACGCCACGTTGCCGAAGTAATGAGCATCTCGCAAGTGCAAGGCACTCAGCTGCCGCTCTCAATCGTTTTGGGAAACCGCTACCACCACATTAATTTCCCCCTCGAAGATTCTTCCTGGACGCTTGACAACCTCGCCGCTGTCCAGCCGCTGTTCGAAGCTGGCCATCGTCGCGGGGCAGAGCTGTTTGACGAGCTTGCACCTCAGTTCTTTATCGCAAAACGAACTGGTCCGATTATTTGGAACAGAGCCGAGAGAAATTCCGCTGACCTGTAGCGAATATGGGGTTGTTATTCCCCGTAGTCCAGTATGTCGAACCGAATCGGTCGAGATTTTGCAGTCGCGACGCTTTCAACTTGGATGAGCAAGTATTACCCAGACTACCGCAGCCGAAAAGTCACTCGTTGAACCCTCAATCAAAAAGCAAACACGGCCGAATCGGTTTGATCCGATGCGATCGTTTCGTTGTTCGGCGTGCTTTGCAAAACTTATATCGGTAATTTTCAACTCTCCTTCTTATTGAAATGCTCACTGCAATGAAAGCGATAGTACTCACATCATTTGGCGGCCCGGAATCGTTTGAACTTTGTGACGTACCCAAACCCGCTCCGCGTGCGGGCGAAGTCCTTGTCCAGGTACGTGCAACTTCCATCAATCCATTGGACTATCAAGTTCGACGCGGCGATTACTCGGACTTGGTGCAATTGCCGGCCATTACCGGACATGACGTATCTGGCGTTGTCGAAGAAGTCGGGCCGGGTGTGACGAACTTCGCTCCAGGAGACGAAGTCTGGTACACCCCTCAAATATTTGAAGGGGCAGGAAGTTATGCCGAATATCACGTTGCTGCCGAAAGCATTATCGCAAAAAAGCCGGCCTCATTAAGCCATCTTGAGGCGGCCAGCCTGACCTTAGTCGGCGGGACGGCTTGGGAAGCATTGGTCGTACGTGCGGCGCTAAGAGTGGGGGAAAGCATTCTG